>CAYZHQ010000005.1:76914-100011 GCA_964477385.1 uncultured Pirellulaceae bacterium | reverse complement strand
AGCCTTCCAGCCGGCCATCCCACGGCCGCTCGCCTGCCTGCTGCGCCCGCGCGGCGAAGAGAAGCTTCAGCGGCAAGCGTTATCGCCACTTTAGCGATCACACCTCGGCTCGCGGCGGCAAAACAAGTCCTCGCACCGGCGCTGCAAGTGACACGGCCGTATCGAAACCGCTCGCAACCTCTTGCGCACCGCCGCAGCCCCAGCCGCATCGAACCCCGGCAAACAGCCGCTAAAAAAGAAACCCATCAAGGAAGCTGTATCTTGTCCGAACCCGGCTTACTCATTCTTTTTCTTGTAAACTTTCATAACTCATGGATCAGGTTTTGGGGAGCATTGCACTTAACGATCACGCCAGCAAATCGGCTCTTGGGAAACCGGTCTACTTCGCCCCACAGGTTCATTCGTCGACGGGGGTGAGGTTAGCGAAAGCGAGTCGGAAGGAGCGTTGGGTTCCGGAAAAGAAGTCGACCGTGGCGGTACATTTCGGGCCACGACCGGTCAGCGAAATGATTCGTCCGTTTCCGTATTCGGCGTGAGCAACCAGCATCCCATTGCGAAACGCATTCAGCGGCACGCGTTCTTGGCTGCCTTGCTCGCTCAGCAGATCGGCTGCGGTGGTCAGCCCGGCGGGCAAAGCGACCGCTTTTTTCTTGTTATCGGTCGCAGCACGCTCCTCAGGCGGCAATTGGCACAGGTCATCATCGCCCGGCGCTTCGTCGACGATCGGGTCATCGGCAATGTCCCAGCTTTCCGGATAGTCGAATTCGTCACCGGGATCGAAGAACTGGTTCGAATCCTCAGGTTCCACAAACCGCATTTCTTCGCGGGGCAATTCCATCAAGAAAGGACTGCCGACGACCGGACGCATCTCACCCCGGAACGCGCGACGTTTGCAGCAACTTAGCTGCAGTCGTTCTTCGGCGCGGGTAATCCCGACGAACAGCAACCGCCGTTCTTCCTCGACTTGGAACGGATCCTCTTTACAGCGGTAGTGCGGCAACAGATCATCCTCGACCGCGATGATAAAGACACGGCGAAACTCCAGCCCTTTGGCGGCGTGCATCGTCATCAGAGTGACCCGGTCGGTCGATTCTTCCCAAGCGTCGGTATCTGAAACAAGCGCCACCTGTTCAAGGAAGGCTTCCAGCGAGCCATCGTCCGGATGCTGCCGATCGAACTCCACCGCCGCGGTTACCAATTCGTCAACGTTTGCCAACGGGCTGTTGTCTTGTTCATCGACCGAGGTTTTTTCCAAGTACTTGCGGTACGTGGTTTCTTCCAACAGGTACAACAACAAGTCCTCGAGCACGGCGGTGGCTTTGAGGCTCAAGCGATCGAACATCGCAACGAACTGCTTGACCTTTGACGCCGACCGAGCAGGCAAGGTATCGATTTCGTCACACCGGCGAGCCGCCTCGAGGAGGGTCGTCCCGTTTCGATCAGCAAAGTCCCGAATCCGCTCGATCGTCTTGGCACCGATGCCGCGCGTCGGCGTGTTGATCACTCGCAGCAAGGCGACGTCGTGCGATGGGTTGTTGATCAGGTGTAGGTAAGCCAGCAGGTCCTTAATCTCTTTGCGTTGATAGAACTCGACACCGTTGACGATTTGATACGGCAACCCACGGGATCGAAACGCGTGCTCAAGCGACCGGGTCAGCGCATTCATCCGACAGAAGACAGCAAAGTCGCGTGGCCGACAGCCTTCGCGCTGGATAGCCAGCGTAATCTGATCGGCAATGTCGTCAGCTTCGCGGTAACCGTCTTCATACATCCGCAACACCACCGGCTCGCCTTCGCTCTGATCGGTCAGCAAGTCCTTGTTCTTGCGGCGTGTGTTGTGGCGGATCAACTGATCGGCGACACGTAAAATATTGGGTGAGCTGCGATAGTTTTTTTCCAATCGCACCGTTTTGACGTGCGGGTAATCCTTCTCGAAATCAAGGATGTTGTTCAAGTCGGCTCCGCGCCAACCGTAGATCGATTGATCGGGATCGCCCGTCACAGACAGGTTGGGATAATCGATCGATAGCGAACGGACGATCGCGTATTGGGCGAGATTGGTATCCTGATACTCATCGACCATGATGTATTCAAACCGTTGGTCGAGTTCGGCGCGGAGCTCGGGGTTTTCTCGCAGCAATCGCGCCACATGAAACAGCAGGTCATCAAAGTCGACCGCGTTGGCGAGGAGCAACTGCTGTTGATAGACCGGATAGACGCGCGCCGCGACGGTCTCGTTGTGTCGCAACGACTGGCCCTGCATCATCTCCGGTGTGACCAAGCGATTTTTGGCTCGACTGATCACCGACGCGATTTGCTCGGGCGACGTGTGCGACGTCGACACTTTGGCAGCTTCGACGGCACGCTTCATCGCTTGTTTGCTGTCGGCGGTATCGTAGATCGAATAGTTTTCCCCCAGCCCGACCATGGTCGCGTACTTACGCAGCAACCGCGCACAAAAGCGGTGGAAGGTTCCCATCCAAACATCCTGACCGGGAGCGATCGTGCGGAGCCGAAGCCGCATTTCGTCGGCCGCTTTGTTAGTGAACGTCAGGGCGGCAATTTTGTGTGCGGGAATCCCTTCGTGCAACAAGTTGGCGATCCGATGGGTGACGACGCGCGTCTTGCCGCTACCGGGACCGGCGAGGATCAACATCGGCCCTTGGATGTGCTCGACTGCCTCTCGCTGGGCATCGGTTAAGTTTTCGGTAATCGCCGTCATTTTGGTTCCCTTCTCCTAGTCCGCCCCTTGGCCTACCATCGACTTCCCGGACAATAGGCACCACGCTCGGTCGACATCCGTGCAGGCTATTCTAAAGCCTCACTGCCCTGGGGACAGGGCGGGTCGTAAGCGGTTACCATAGAGACACGTTATTGGCTTGGAAGCCCTCTTCCCGGTCCCCCCGCAGCTTTGAACCAAGGTCCTCGAACCAGCATGTCAAATCGGACTCCGAAAAATGTCTTCGGCGAACCACTGATCAGTTGCAGCACCGATCCCATGACCGGATTTTTTCGTGACGGCTGCTGCCAAACGGGAGCGGGCGATGTGGGTCTGCATGTCGTTTGTGCGGTGATGACCGACGATTTCCTGCAGTTTAGCCGGGCGCGAGGTAATGACCTTTCGACGCCGGTACCCGAATACCAATTCCCCGGTTTACAGGCTGGCGATCGCTGGTGCCTTTGTGCCGCCCGTTGGAAAGAAGCTTTTGACGCCGGCATGGCTCCGCGGGTCGTGTTATCGGCGACCCACATTTCCGCCCTCGAGTTCGCCTCGCTGGAAGAGCTCGAAGCGTTTGCGGTCGAGTAACCTGACTCCTCGGTCCGCTTGACTCGATCCAGCATCCGCGATTAATCGCCCGAGACTTAGGCGAGGTGCTCGAGTTCGGGCTGGCGACGAAAGCGGACTTCACCACTGACGATCGAATGGGTCACCAGCCCTTTCAACTGCACCCCCGCCAACGGCGTGGAGTTGCAGCGAGAGTAAAAGTTCTGTTCATCGACGACCCAGGTGCGATCGGGATCGATCACGATCACGTCGGCCGGCGCGCCCTTGGTGAGCGTTCCAGCGGGTAGGCCAGCGATGCGTGCCGGAGCGGTCGACATCCGTTCGATCAAGGTTTTCCAATCGAGCAACCCGCTGTCGATCAGTGCGGTAATCGTCGCGGCAAGCGTGGTTTCCAACGCCGTCATGCCGAAGGGCGCGAGGTCGAGATCATCCATCTTTTTCTCACGAGCTCGCGGCATATGGCCCGTTTGAATCGCATCGATCGTGCCATCGGCAACGGCGCGTTTCAAGGTTTCAACATGGCGCACACTGCGCAATGGCGGATGGACCTTGAACCTCGCATCAAAGCTTCGCAGCGCTTCGTCGGTCATTGCCAAATTGTGTGGGCAAACCGACGCGGTAACTCGAATGCCGCGGCTTTTGACACGACTGATCAGGTCGACACTTCCCATCGTGCTAACGGGTCCGACGTGCAACCGCCCGCCGGTCGCTTCGGCGAGACGAACATCGCGAGCGACCGCCAGATCTTCCGCTTCGGTGGGTAACCCATTGAGCCCCAAGACCAGCGACTCACGCCCTTCGTGCATCACTCCGCGACCCGCCAGTTCGGGCACTTCCGGGCGATCAAAGATCGGTCGATCGAACATCCGGCAGTACTCTAGCGCTCGCTTGACCAGCGCGCTGTTTGCCAACGGGGCAGGGGAGTCGCTGAAGGCGACCGCGCCCGCTTCCACCAGCAGTCCCAATTCGGCCATCTCTTCGCCGCGGCGGCCTTTACTGACGCAGCCGGTGACGTAGATATTCGCGGCCCTCGCCTTGGCGGCTTTTTGTCGCACGAACTCGACCGCACCGGGCGAATCGATCGGCGGGTGTGTGTTGGAACTGCACAGGATCGATGTGTAGCCACCGACCAAAGCTGCCTGCGAACCGGTCGCGATCGTTTCGTCCTCGTCGCGGCCCGGTTCACGCAACTCGGTCGACAAATCGACCAACCCCGGAGCGACGACCCGGTTGCGAGCGTCGATCCGTTCGACGCCGACAGGAACTTCCCCGTCGCTGGGATCGATGGCCGCCACCAAGCCATCGACAATCAACAGGCGAGCGACCGAATCACGATTTTGCGAAGGATCGACCAAGCGTCCATTTTCAATCAATAAAGCGCTCATACCGTCGACTCCGTGGATCGCTGTGCCGCCCCGATCGACAACCACAAAGCGGCCATGCGGACGGCGATCCCGTTGGTCACTTGCTCCAAGATGACCGAATGGGGGCCGTCGGCGACTTCGGGAGTGATCTCGACACCGCGGTTAATCGGACCAGGAGCCATGATCAAAATATCGTCTTTACTGCGTGACATGCGTTCGCCATTCATGGCATACAATGCAGCGTACTCGTGGATACTCGGAAAGGGACGCGTTGCTTGGCGTTCGAACTGGACCCGCAACAGATTCAGGACATCGCAACGGGGCAGAATATCGTCCAAGCGGTGAGCGACTTCGAATCCTAATTCCTCCCAGCGACGGCTGACCAACGTTGCCGGTCCACAAATGATGACGTGGGCGCCCAGCTTTCTCAGCCCCCAGATGTTGCTGCGTGCGGTGCGACTGTGTGCGATGTCGCCAACTAAAGCGACAGTCAGACCAGCAAACGAGGGCCGGTGCTGACGGATCGTCAACATGTCCAGCAGACCTTGCGTCGGATGCTCGTGCGGTCCGTCGCCGGCGTTAATCACACAGCACTTCAACTCGCGACTGAGCAGATGCGGCGTGCCGGGCGTGGCGTGACGTGCCACCACCCAATCGACTCCCATCGCTTCGATCGTCTTCGCGGTATCGACGAAGGTTTCGCCCTTAGCAACACTGCTGCCACCACTGGAGAACTCGACCGTGTCGGCTCCCAAGCGTTTGGCTGCTAAGGAGAAGCTATTGCGAGTCCGTGTGCTGTTCTCAAAAAACAGATTGGCACAGGTCTTACCGGACAACAGCGACAACTTTCGACGACAGCCATCGGTGGCATCTTTCAGTTGCTGAGCGGTATCGAGCAGCGTGGTGATTTCTTCCGCCGAGAGGCTCTCGATGTCCAATAGGTGACGACGCACCCAAGAGCTGGGGAAAGGCAATGCGGGTGCGTTTTCAGCGGTCATGGCATGCGGTGCAAAGGGTAACCTTCTATTGCGGCAGATTGTAACGTGACCGCGTTAGAATGCGAACGGTAGCGCCACACCGAAAGGGGCTGCTTCGTCCCCGAATCAAGTATTGCGGCTGTCCGAATTAAGCTTCGCTGCGATTCGTTTCGCTTGGCTTGCCCACTTTTGGACCGCGTCCGGCAGCGATCGCCAACCACGTCCAGCCAAAGATTAGGCTGAGGCCACCGATCGGCGTCACCATTCCCCACTTGGGCTGGTTCAGTGCTACCAGCAGATACAGGCTGCCGCTGAAAACGACGATCCCCAGCACAAACAGACCGCCCACGATTCGCACGGTCCGCACTGGCAACCACAACAGCGACGCGGCCAGCGAGGCAAGTGCCACGGTGTGCAACAAATGGTAGAGAACGCCGACATCCAACTGAGCCAACCGCTTCTCGATTAGCTCGGCGTCGAGTCCTCGATCGGCCAACCATCCGGGCAATCCGTGAGCGCCAAACGCCCCGATCAACACGCCGGCGGCACCCAGCACGCCGGCCAGCATCAGACAACGCCGCGCTACCCGAGCAACTTGCGTTTCGGTGGCTGTCACAATGGGTTCTCCACCTAGGGTGTTAACAGCCGATGCACCGCTTCGATCAATTTTTCCATCGCGAATGGCTTGCGTAGGTACTCGTTCACTCCGAGCAACTCGGCATAAGCTTTATGGCGGCTGCCTTCATTACCGGTAATCATGATCACCGGCAATGGCTCATCGCGTCCACGTCGCAATTTTTCGAGCACCAAAAACCCGCTGCGTTTGGGCATCATCATGTCCAAGATCATCAGATCAGGGTTTTCGCGTTCCGCAAGCGCCAAGCCTTGGTTTCCATCGCGGGCCACGACGACGGTCAGGCTTTCGCCCTCCAGCGCGTAACGAATTGACTCCACAATTTCGAAGTCATCATCGACGATCAAAACCTTTTTGGCTGCCGTTTCGTTGGCAGTGGATGAAGACGACGCAGGTGTGGGGCTCATAGTGGTCGGCGTTTGCGGCACGAGAGAAGCAATCCGTGCAACGGGCTCACCCGCTGCCTGTTCCCTCTAGCGTAACGCTCTTGCGATCGATGGGAAACATGTTTGCAACAGAAAAGAGCAGCTGCCTCGCCGGGCAGACCTGCCGCGGCAACTTGCAGCACCACCTCGAGCAGCGGAACAAACAGACCGACGCGCTCGCTAGTTGTCAGAGAATTCGACCGGTAGAGTATCCCAGTCGGGCACACATTGCGGCAATTGCTGGCCCGTGACGAGGCTCATCATCCACTGATCGACATGCCGCAAGACAGGAACCATCATTTCGTCCGTGGCATCGAATTGTTGAACTTCGACACGCATCCGCGCCGCATTCATCAACCGCAGATCGTCGACCAGCGCATCGATCGAAAAGCACTTGGTGTCGGTCGCAAAGGCGAGCAGCATCTCCAGTTGCCGGACTTGATGTAAATTGGCCAGCGGACGGCAGCCTCGAGGAAAGCCCCCACCCAAGGAAACCACGCCGGCGAAGTGGCCGGGATGCCGCAGTGCAATCCGCTGCGCCATCGTACCGCCCGCTTTGTAGCCCGCGATAAAAACACGTTCTGGATTAATCGAATAACGCTGCGACGCGTTGTCGACCGCGTCCATAATCGCTTGCTCGGCCTGAGCGATACCGGCGGGCGTCTGCATCCAATCGTAACGATGCCCCGCGGCATCACAGGCACGCGTGCCACGGATTCCAACGCCGACGTAATTTTGCACGCTCACGTGCGGCATCACCTGCGAAATCTGCTGCTCGTCGGCGCCATCCTGATGCAGCCAAACGAGCAACGGATAAGCGTAGTTCTTCTCGTAACGAGCAGGCAAGAAGAAGGCTCGCGGAGCAGCGACGGAGCTATCGGAGAGAAAAGATTTGAAGATTGGCTGTCGGCCGTCTGATGACTGGATCTCGGTTTTCGTATTCCACGAGTGCGAAGAGGGCAGTCGGTTCATAATCGCGTTCAGACAGAGAGGAGCTGTGCGGGGAAAAGTCCGATCGAAACGAACGGCGGGGCGTCAAGAGAATCGCCTAGAGGGCAACCACCAAGCGTCGACGCTAGCAAAGGAAGTGTCTATCACATGGTGCTTCCACAAAGTGGGTGCGAAGTCGATAGTTTGCACAACACGTCGCCTGCAAATGCTCACCAATGGCAAGCATTACAAAGCGACGTTTGGCAACGTTTTGCTGGACGCGAATTTACTGCGCTGCGACAAGCTATGTCAACGGTAAGTGTGAAACTTTTACGAAGCCAACAAACCGTCCATGGTCGCCACCAACGACTTCACTGCGTCAACACTGCGAGCGAAATCAGCTTGCTCGCTGTCGGTCAACTGCAACTCGATGACCTTCTCGATTCCGCCGCTTCCCATCACTACGGGCACACCGACGTAGTAACCGCCGACACCGTACTGAGCGTCACAATAGGCCGCTGCGGGCAGCACACGTTTCTTGTCCTTCACGATCGCTTCGGCCATCTGTGCGCAAGCGGCCGCAGGGGCGTAATAAGCACTGCCGGTCTTCAGCAACTGCACAATCTCCGCTCCCCCTTTACGCGTCCGATCGACAATTTCTTCCAACCGTTCGCTGGAGATCAATTGCGTCACGGGGATCCCGCCGACGCTGGTGCAACTGGGAATGGGAACCATCGTATCGCCGTGACCGCCCATCAGCAGTGCGCTGATATCCTCGACACTCACACCCAGTTCCATCGCGAGGAAGGTACGGTAGCGAGCGGTGTCGAGCACACCTGCTTGGCCGCAGACGCGTTGGGGCGGAAAGCCGGTGACTTTCCACATTTGCTGGACCATTGCATCGAGCGGATTGCTGACGACGATCACGATCGCATCAGGACTGCAGGCTTTGATTTCTTCGGCAACGCTGGTCACGATCCGGGCGTTGGTGCTGAGCAAGTCATCGCGACTCATGCCCGGTTTGCGAGGGATTCCCGCGGTCACCACAATCACGTCACTACCGGCCACATCGTCGTAGCTGTTTGTGCCGACGATGTTGGAATCGAAGCCCATGATCGGCGAGGCCTGCATCAAGTCGAGCGCCTTACCGCGCGGCATGTCTTCGGTTTGCGGGATATCGAGCAATACGACATCCCCTAATTCCGCCGCGGCGCACCAATGCGCACACGTCGCTCCCACATTTCCGGCTCCGACAATGGAGATTTTGGCACGTCGCAGAGACATCGAGAATCCTTTGAATGGAACGTTTGGTTAAAAACACACATCGCGACCAAGCGGCGGTCGCAACACCGCTGTGGCATATCGTGGGCGTTGTGGCGAAGCGGTCAAGTAGACTGCGGGAATTCCAAATCCATTTCCTGCTGCCGACGCTTTTTGACAATGTTACGGTCGCGACGCCCGACCCACCAAGTCATGCCGACGATGATCGCCAAACCGGCCAGGAAACTGCCGGCGACGACGAGTTGCCAATCGACGGCGTTGACCGGCGGCCCTGTATCGCGGACGGTGATTCGCGAAGCCATCAACAGCGGGCCAAACTGCAAGCCGACATCGTTTGACTGAGCAAACTCGCTGTCGTAGCTCCACTGACGAAAATAGACGCCATCGACCAGCAGCGGTCGGCGAACCATCGCCACCACCGCTGCGGGCCCTGCCTGCTGCTCGATCGCCTCTAGTAACGGCTCGGGCAATTGCACGGCGACCAGCGATACCGGATAGCGATTCACAAATTCGACCGGCTTCGACTGGCCACGGGGATCTCCCGCGGGGACCTCAATTACGACACGTCCAGACAGCTTCGCAAAGGCATCGATCTGCCAATAATGATTCTGGCCGATTAGCTGCGCCGCGGAGCTGTTTTCGTCGAGCACAATCTTGGTCACGCGAGCGGTCTCCACCGGCAGACGCAACCACTGCCCGATGTGCTGCGGAGAATTCCGCAGCAGTTCGATCACGTCGGTGCGCTGCGGCGGTTGTTCAGTCGACCGCAAGCTCTCGGCGGCGGCGAGTAACTCGAAGAAGGGCTCATCGGCGGCCAGCGGTAGCTTGTCGTGTTCGCGCACGATGTCGAGCCGACCGGTGTCGAAACCGACCTCCGCGAGCAACCGATAACCGGCATGCGGCACGGACTCTTCGGCCTCGGGATACCACTGCACGCGCGACGTCGCCAACACGTTGGGCTGGCCCTCTTGATTGACGCTGACGACGATGCCAACGATCCGCACGGTATGCGAATCTTTCGCAGCGCGAGACTGCAACCAGAACTGCGGTACCTCTGGCGTGATCACAAAACAAGGCTCCGAAACGGCCCCGGCATCGCGCAGTTCAAAGCGGAACACACGCTGCAACTCCAACACCTCGGCTTGCGTTTGGGGAACTTGCACCGCAGCGATTGCGGTCGCCTGTCCGGTCAGTTCGATCACGTCACCAGGCACCCATGCGGTGCCCGGCGGGGTGGCGGTAGCGCGCGTAGCGATCGCTTCCACGCCGGCGCGGCGCAATTGATACAGCAACCGCGCCGCACCCGTGATCGCCGCGGGGTCTTGCGGCCGAGCCAACCAATCAGCGGCCTCGACAACGCTTCGCTGATCGAAGCCGCTGAGCAACTCCAGCGCCGACTCCGCCCGGGCCATCCGCACGGCCAAGAAACTGCAGAGCACGATGCTGACGAAACCTGCCCATTGCATTTCCATCGCATGGTGCAATCGCACGCTTACTCGCCTCTGGCATACCGCCCCGTTCATCGGCTTCCTCTTGTTCCGCTTTGGAAGAAAATTGCTCTGCATGGAATCAGCATCGGAGAGTTCAAGTTGGTTCTCGAGACGCGGAATCGTGAGACGCGGAATCGTGAGGATCGCGCACCCCGACAAGTTCATCGAGCTGTGCGACAGGGAAACTCTGCGAATCACGCCGAGTGGCACGCAACTGCTTCGCCGCAACGCTGTTCCGCCACACCAATAGCGCCGACACCGCTACTCCGATAATCGCGGCAACGGCGACCAACAGCGACAGCGGGACGGGCCGCCCCGCATCGCGTGAGGGGATCGTCGCGACCGCAGGCGGTCGCTCCCAAACGCGGCCCACGATGACAGGCGATTCCATCGCGCCGCCCACGGCACCAAACAACCGACGCTTGAGAAACCTGCCGGCCAGCGTTACCTTGGGTCCGGTAGGCTGAGTCCCCTCGGGGCCCACTGCGGCGACATCATCCGGCACATCCGGCGCATACAACACCACCGCGCGGTCGCTCCCATCGTCGGGTCGCAGCCATACTTCCCAGTAGTCGCGGACTCCGAACGCGTTCGCCTTCGCTGCCACCGGTACCGACCGCGCGACGGTTCCGTACAGCCACACGGTCTGGCCCAAGTACTCATCAGGCTGTTGCATCAGCGGCACCACCCCCACGTGTCGTGGCGACGGGTCGCTCGCCAAAAACTGGTCGCTGAAATCTGGGGCGGCGGCCATTTCCAAGTAGCGATAAAAAGCTTCCGCATCCCCAGCATGCCAAATCGCTCCATCGGTCACCGCTTGCTGATACGTCGCATCGAGGGCCCCCTGGAAACGTCGCAGCGTCCCTTGTGGTGCGGTGGCTACGGCGATCGTCTCACCTGACGGCTCGCCTAGCACGACCAGCTCCGGGAACTCCTCGTACAAGCTCGCCAGAAACTCCGCCGGCGTTTGCTCCGTGACTTCATCCGTGTTTGGCTCTGCCGTGGACCGCCGCCAAGCCCCCAGTCGCTCGGTGAGTCGCTTTCGGGCGGCTTCATCGAGCAACGCGATCGCATCCCGCTCCTGGTCCGTTGCTTGCCACAAGTCGTCCGCCGAGCGGGCTGGGCCGTTTACAGAAGATGAAGATGTCGCATCGGCCGCGGGAGCAACCGGTTCGCCGGGCCGTGCCGCGGCGTTGCGCGCCGACCCGCTCGCTCGTGACCCGCTCGCTCGTGACCCGCTCGCTCGTGACCCGCTCGCTCGTGATTCGCTCGCTGGCAGCGACGATGGTGCGACCGCCGGAACCGGCGCTTCGGCAGCCCCAGGAAAGAAGGGGCGATAGATCGACGGATCGGCCGCCTGCCGCATCACAACCAGCACCACCCCTAGAGCCAACACCAACCGCACGACACGACGCGTCGACTGAGTCGCCTCGCGTCGCACCCGCGACCGGTCGCGATAAAGGTTACGATTATTCAAGCCCGAAGGGATGCGCATCGCCGCTGCTAACCAACCAGTAAAAGAGAACAGAAGGTAGCCGAAGGTTTCGTCCAGCCCTTACGACTGCAACCGCCGGAAGACGATTCCGGCGACTCCGGTCGGCTGAGTGTGAAATCTGGTCGCCATCGGTTATCCTAGGGTAAGTGACTCTTCTCTTCTACTTTGCAGGTTCCCTGTTCCTCCAGGTTTTCCTCCATGCGTTACCGTCTGCCGACTCGGCCCGCCTTAATCTTTGCCCTCATCGCGACTTGCCTGCTGTCGGCAGGGGTGCCGGGACTCCCGCCAGCCAGCAACTGCTATGGCGACGAACCGGCGGAATTGTTCCTACAGCGTCTTAAAGCGGAGCAGTACTATGATGTCGCGCTAGGTTACCTGGACAACTTGGATTCATATCCCGGCATTTCTTCAGAACTGCGAGATGCCGTCGACCTCGAACGGGCTCAGATTCATCTGGAGGCTGCCGGTGCCGCTCGCATCGCCGCGGAACGCGAAGAAGCTTTCGAAGCCGGCGAACGGGCACTACAAGATTTTATCAAGACAAAGCCGGATCACCCGCGGGTCTCCGAAGCCCGCATGATGCTGGGGACCCGGCAACTGATTCACGCGATGGTTTTGTCGCGATCCCCCAAGTTGGACGACGCGGTTCGCGAGAGAGCTCGCACGGAATATTTGGAGGCAGCCAAGACATTTGACAAAATCATCGAAACGCTGAAAGTCGCCTTGCAAGAGATGCCGACCGGTCAGATCGATGAAACCGAAAACCCAGGCCTCACCGAGCGACGCGAACAGTATCGCAGCGAGTACATGCAGGCGCAACTTCAAGCGGGCCAGACGCGGCGTTTGGCAGCGGAAACGTTTGCCAATCCCGCCCGCGATGGCAAGGACTTGCTCGAGGCGTCACTCCAGCGACTGCAAGAATTCAGCGAAAAGTACAGCGGATTCCCGCCCGGAGCGCGGGCGATGCTGTATCGGGGCCAAGTCCAACAGATGCTGGGACAGAGCAAGGCGGCGCTGGAGAGTTACCAGCGAGTGCAAGAACAGGTCGAAGATGATCGTCTGCGATCGATCAAAATCGAAGCCGCCACCGGCACCGTGCAGTTGCGGCTTGCCGAGAGCCCGCCGCAGTTTAAAGCGGCGATCGAACGGGGACAGCCTTGGATCGATGAGGCCCGCCCCAACGAGCGGCGGACCAACGAAATCCAGCAACTTCGCTTGGCTTTGGCCAAGGCCTATCTCGTCCGGGCGGAGAACTCCGAAAAAGCCAAAGACCGCAAAGATGCGACCAGCTCGGCGCGTCAGTTACTGAATGACGCCAAACGGGTACCCGGCGACCATGCCGAAGAGACGACGGAATTGTTGGCGACGCTGGGGGTTGACACCACTTCCGACGAACCGGTCGTCAGTCGACCAAATTCGCTGGACGAAGCGATCGAGGCAGCGAAAACGCTGATCGAAACCGGCGACACGCTGGCACTCACCGAACAGTTGTTGCTGAGCAAAATGAAGGAGCCGGATGCGGACAAAGCGGCCATCGAACAAGAACTCGCCAGCGTGCAGGAGAATGTCCAAACGCAGCGTAAAACCGCCGCCTTGCTGCTCCAGCAGGGACTTGCCTTGGTTCGCCCTGGCGACGACACCGCCCCGATCAATCAAGCGCGTAATTTCCTCACCTACACCCTGTTTCGGCTTGGCCGATTCCGCGAAGCGGCTGCGGTGGGGGAATTCATGGCGACCACCAGTCCCGGCGATCCGCTGGGGCTCAGTGGCGGCGTGACGGCACTGAATGCCCTGCAGTCGCTCGTCCGAGAAGCTCCCGAAGAGCTACGCGAAGAGGTGCTGACCAGCCTCAGTTCGGTCGGAAATCTGCTGGTAAAACATTGGCCTGAAGAACCTGCCGTGGCCGGAGCTCGCGGCGCGCTGATCGCCGTGGCACTCAACCGCGAAGACTGGGACGAAGCCCGCAAACATCTCGATGCCACCCCAGACGATGCCCCCGACAAAGCTTACTTCCTGCGGGTCATGGGCAATCTGATGTGGAATCGGTACCTCTTGCGGTTGCAAGCCGACAAGGAAGACGCCACGGCGGCTGAACTGTTGCCGGTGGCCGAAAAGGATCTCGCAGCAGGCCTGAAACCGCTCAAACCTGCTGATGTCACGCAACGTGAACTAGACGCCGCGCTGATCTTGGCCAAAGTCCTGATCCGACAAGAAAGAGAAAACGAAGCCCTGACGGTGCTCGAAAACCCGAATTTCGGGCCACTGAAACTGGCTGGAAAAGGCGATCAAGATTACCAATTCAAAGTCTACACGACGGCCTTGCAGGTGATCATCGGTCAGATGACCAGCATGAACGCCGATACGGCAGGCCTGACGAAGAAAGCGGGAGATATTGTCAAGCAAATGCAGGCGATTGCTGGCAACAGCGAAGAAGCCAAGTCGCGGATGGCAGATAACTTCAAGTCGCTCGCACGGGATATTCGCGAACAACTCGAAGCGGCTCCGCCGGCGAAAAAAGAGACACTGATGACCGCCTTCGAAACGTTGATGACCGGGCTGGTGTCGGCTGACAACGATCCCAGCACGCTGCTGATGGTCGGCCAATCGTTCGCTCAAATCGGCGAGGGAGCGATGCCTAACCCAGACCGCCCGGCAACAGGCAAAGCGGCCGAATTGCTGACCAGCGCCAGCGAAATGCTGAACAAAGCAGTCACCGCCCAAAGCGACCAAGAGACCAAACTGAAGACCCGCTACCAGCTGGCTCGCGTCGAACGCCTGCGAGGTGAGTACTCTTCGTCGCTGAAAGAGTTAGAAGAGATAGTCAAAGTCAAACCGACGATGCTGACCGCCCAAGAAGAAGCCGCGCTGACCTACGAACAGTGGGGCCTGGCGTCGGCCGACTCCCCCAGCCGAGCCGCTAAGGCACACGAACTAGCGATCATGGGCTCGCGTCCCGATGACAAAGGCAAGAACCAGATTTGGGGCTGGGGCACGATCGGCAAACGGACCGGAAACAACGTCAAATTTAAGGAAGCCTTTTTTAATGCTCGATACCACTTGGCCCTCAATCGATTCTTGCAAGGCAAAGCATTGAACGACGAAAGCAAGATGCGCGACGGCATCAAATTCACGAAAGACCTGATCGTGTTCTATCCCGACATGGGGGGCGACGACTGGCGCCCCAAGTTTGATCGGCTTGTTCGGGATATTCAGACCGCGATAGGGGATCCCGTTAAAGGTTTAGAAGCTTTCGAGTCCCCCTAATTGCTAATCAACGAAGTAAACTAAGTTCAGCGGCGCGTGCTGCGATACCGGATCGCTCCTCTTCCGTCCCGTTCTCATCTCCTGACGCTATGCCTGTTATCCACCATCTCCGCCACCTTATCGCTGCCCTGGCCCTGTTGGCGCTAGCAGCTCCTTCGGCCTCCGCCCAGAACGACCGAGTCTTCCCGCTCAACGGTAACCCGATCTCGGGCCCGATTGAATCGATGACGAAGAATGACGTGACGATTCGGACGGGTGGGGCGAGTCAGAAAATTCCCGGAAACACGATCGTCAAGATCATGTTCGCTGGCGATCCGCCCGAATTGACACGCGGTCGCGAATTCGCCCTCGACAACCAATTTGACAAAGCGGTTGAAGAACTGAAAAAAGCGGACCTGACCAAGATCCGACGCGATGTCATCACGGCCGACCTGATCTTCTACCGTTTGCTGTCCGAAGCCAAACTGTCGTTAATCGGCCAAGGCGATCGCGCCGCAGCGGCACGCAATCTGTTGAACTTTGTTCAAAAGCATGGAGACAATTGGCACTTTTTCGACGCCGCTCGCCTGTTGGGTGACTTGGCGGTCGCCGAAGGCAGCTATGAGGGAGCGACGAAGTATTACAGCGCATTGGGATCGGCTGCCGCACCGGAACTGAAAATCGAAGCGGCTTACCTAGCGGGGCTGATGGACCTCAGACAAGCCAAACCTGCCGAAGCGTTATCGAGTTTTGACAAGGTGATCGGAGCCCGCGTGAACTCTCCTGAGGCTGCTCGCCTGCAAAGACTCTCCAAAGCGGGACGCGTGGCCGCACTTGGCCTGCAAGGCCAAACCGCCCCGGCGATTAAAGAATCCGAAGCCCTGATCGCGGAACTTGACGCGACCGACACCGAACTGGCCGCGCGACTGTACAACGCGCGTGGGGCGGCGTTTGCCAAAGCCGACCAGAACGAAGCCGCCGTGCGGGCTTACCTGCACACGCACTTGATGTTCTCCGGCACCGCGGATGCCCATGTCGAATCGCTGAAAGCACTCGTGCAACTATGGCCCCAAGTTGGCAAGCCTGACCGGGCGAACCAAATGCGACAAGTTTTACAACAAACCTATCCCGGCTGGGGTGGCTAATTCCGCCTCTTCCCTGATCACTCTCCCCCAACGGTCCTTTTCGGAGTTTCGTCCATGAGTCAGCCGCTCGGCATGTTCGCCGTTCCCTCTCGCGTCAAACTGTTTGCCATCGCCTTTGTAGCCATCGGCATGCTGACGTTTTCCATGTCCAGTTTCGCGCAAGACGAGTTGGGCGGCGATGATCCCCCAGCAGCCGCCCCGGCAGAACCGGCTGCCCAGCCGCCCGCCGGCGAACCCGCTGCCAATGGTGGCGGTGACGGAGAGTCGGACAACGATGAATCGTCGGTACTGGGCTGGATTGTCGAGTCACTCGGCTATGGCTATCTGCTGATCTTTCTGGCGCTCTCTTTCACACTCGTGTCGCTGATGGTGATGAACATCTTGGCTTCGCGTCGAGAGAACCTGGTGCCGCAAGAGTTGGTCGATGGCTTCGAAGAGAAGTTAAACGAAAAGGAATTTCAGTCGGCTTACGACTTGGCTCGGACCGATGAATCGGTGCTCGGACAAGTCCTCTCGGCCGGCTTGGCCAAGCTGTCCAAAGGCTACAACCGGGCCCTGGAATCGATGCAGGAAGTCGGCGAAGAGGAGAGCATGAAGCTGGAACATCGCCTGAGCTACATGGCATTGATCGGGAACCTCAGCCCCATGATCGGGCTGTTCGGCACCGTACATGGAATGATCAGCTCGTTTCAAATCATCGCCACCAGCGGCAGCACCCCCGAGCCTTCGGAATTGGCCAAAGGGATCTCGACCGCGTTGTTCACCACGCTGATCGGACTGGCAATCGCCATCCCCGCTTTGGCAGCCTACAACATCCTCCGCAACCGCGTCGCACGCCTGTTGCTGGAAGTCGGCGTCAGCAGCGAAAACCTGATGAGCCGCTTCGAAGACGTGCAACCTCAAACGGCCAAAAAGTAGCAGACGATGCGCGTTAAAAAAGAAAATGCCGAGATCGCCGAAGCCGATCTAACGCCGATGATCGATATGGTCTTTCAATTGATCGCGTTCTTCATGGTGTTGATCAATTTTGCTCAGACCGAATCGCACGACGAGGTCAAACTACCGAGCAGCCAATTGATCAAGCCGCCCGATCAGCCGTTTGAATTTCCGATCGTGCTGCACATCACGCAGGACGCCACGGTCTATCTCGGCGGCAAAGACTACACCGCCGAAACGCTCGCCCGTGGATTGAAAATGGAGCTCGCCGTCGCAGCGGCCCAGCAAATGGGTCCTAGCGATGCGAACGTGATTATTCGGGCTCACCGCAACACCGCGGCCGGTGAAGTGCAAGAGGTCATTCGCGCTTGCCAAGCACTCGATTTCGTCAACTTTGGCTTACGAGCCAAAGAAGACCTTGGACAAAAAGGACCGGGCTGATGAAGATCCGAAACAAAGAAGATGCGACCAAGACCGAACTGTCGATGACCAGCATGATCGACGTCGTCTTTCTGCTGCTGATCTTCTTCATCTTGACCTTTAAAATCGTCGAACTGGAGGGCGACTTTGGCATCAAGATGCCGCTCGCCGGCAGCTCCGCAAGCACCATGGATGACTTCGATGTGCCGATCAAACTGCGGATGGAAGCCGACACCGATGGCAATCTCACCCGCATGCGGCTGAATGAAATCGATTTGGGCACCAACTTTGACACGCTACGCGGCACGATCACCCAATTGGTTGGTAATCAAGCGGGCCCGGATGCCGAAGACGGGGGACCCGAAGTCGAAATCGACACCGACTTTAATCTGCGATACGAGTACGTCATCGCGGCGATCACGCACGTCAGCGGCCGCAAAGACGGCGACCAAATTGTGAAACTGGTCGAGAAGATCAAGTTCGCCGCACCGCGACGCTAGAAACCGCGACGCTAGAAACGATGAGCCACGTTTGGCACACGGATCAGCCGTTGGTGGAGGGTCACGATGCTGGCTGCGAGAACCGTGGCTATCGGCCTGTTGATTTAATCGTTTGACCCGCAGCCGAAGGCGCAGGTTCCGCCTTTGGCCTTCGCCTCCGGCTGCGGGTCAAACAATACGAACGTCAAAATGCAATAAATCAACAGCCAGCTATCGCCAAAACGGCTGCTCCGAAGCGAGAACCGTGGCTATCGCCGAGACGGCTGATTCGAAGGCTCGCTGTCCCACCAGGAGGCGGTATCTATGAGTACAACTGAATCGCTTTGATGATGTCGTCGAGTTCGTTGGGGACTGCGATGGCACGATTGGCATAGCTCGCTTTCTGCACACCGCGACTAGCCAAGACCTTATTGAACATGTCTTGGTCGGTAGTGTGGTACGCCACCGTGGCCGTTGGATCTTTCAGCTCGTGGCCGGTCAGCACACAAACGACGCGATCACTCGGAGCGATCACCCCTTCACGGCGTAACAGCTTTGCGCCTGCCACGCTGGCCGCCGAAGCGGGCTCACAGCCGAAACCGCCCGCACCGACTTGGGCTTTGGCATCCAAGATGTCTTGGTCGCTGACTTGCCGGACCACGCCATCCATGACGTCCAAGGCCCGCAGGCATTTTTTCAGATTCACTGGTCGATTGATTTCAATCGCGCTGGCGATCGTATCGGCTTTGGAACCCTCGCGGTCCATCTGGTCGTTGTAAACCCGAATTGGATCCATGTTGACGTTACCACCGTTCCAGCGAACGCCACGACGCTCGAACAATTCGTACAAAGTGTCGGCACCACCGGCGTTGATCACCGCCAACCGTGGGATTCGATCAATCAGCCCCAGTTGCTTGAGTTCCGCGAACGCTTTTCCAAACGCGCTGCTGTTCCCGAGGTTTCCACCGGGCACCACAATCCAATCGGGAATTTCCCAGCGGAGCGCTTCCAGCACCCGCAGCATGATCGTTTTCTGACCTTCCAAGCGGAACGGATTCACACTGTTGACCAAGTAAATGCCCAGTTTGCTGGCGATTTGCTTGACGCGAATCATGGCGTCGTCAAAGTCCCCGGCGATCTGCACCGTCAGGGCACCATAATCGAGGGCTTGGCTTAATTTGCCGTAGGAGATTTTTCCACTGCCGATGAAAATGACCGCTTTCATTTTTTGCGTCGCACTGCAGTACAGCGCCAACGAAGCACTGGTATTTCCGGTACTTGCGCAGGCGGCGCGCTTGGCATTCATCATGCAGGCGTGGGTAAAGGCCGCGCACATTCCATTGTCCTTGAAGCTCCCCGACGGATTCATCCCCTCGTATTGAAGGTGCAGGCAACCTTGGTTCAAGCCGACGAACTTGCCCACCGCATCGGTCTGCTGCAGCAAAGTCTGGCCTTCGCCGACGGTGACAATTTCCTGGTGCCTGCAAAAGGGCAGCAACTCATGAAAACGCCAGACGCCGCTAAATCGAACGGGATCGAAGCGCCGACTCCACATCGCCTCAAAATCGCTCAGCTTTGTCGGCACCGCCGCCTGGTCCCATTCATAGGCGATATCGAGCAAATCCCCGCATCGATCGCAAGATGTCCGGACGCTGCGTGCTTCGTAGGTCGCTGCGCAGGCAGGATTGATGCAACGCTGGAAAGCGAGGTCGGTTTGCATATCATTATGAGCGGAGGTGTCAGCCGACTGGAGCATTTCTTTGGGATCCGTCTAACAGGAACAAATTTCTCGGGTCACTGGGTTTCGTCTCTGGAGCCACCATGACCATATCTCAAGCCACCGAGGGAGCAGCCACCATGTTGGCTCCCCATCCCCGGCGCAACCAGCAGTCTAGTGCAAGCCCGAGTTTTCTACAGAGTAGATCGACCGGCGGTGACATCGGCCTCGACCCAAAAACGGGCATTCCGGGGCGTAACTCGTTTTGTCGTAACCATTTGAGTGAAATCCAACGACAGCAATTGTCGGAACGAAAAATCCCCCCTACAGTGTCTTGACCGCGACGATTGGCGAAAAAACGCCTGACTCGATTCCCACTGCGAAGCGACCATCGTTCCGTTTCCGATCCATTCTTGCAATTCGAACAGCAAATGGCAAAGAAAAAGACTCGTGACTATCAGCCGTTTGAGCAAATGCTGCGGGCGCTTCGCAGTCGCCTGCGGGGCGACGTGCAATCGATGTCCGACGCCGCCTTGCATGGCGGTGACGATGGAAACGGCGACTTATCGCACGTACCCACCCACATGGCAGACAAGGGAACCGACGCCTTCGACCAAGAATTCACCCTCTCGCTGGTCGAAAGCGAGGAGGAAACGCTGCATCAAGTCGAGGCCGCCTTAGAACGACTCGGCCAAGGGCAGTACGGAGTGTGCGAAGACTGCGGCAAACTGATCCCGAAAGAACGCTTATCTGCCATCCCCTTTACTGCCTACTGCGTGAATTGTGCCAGCAAGCTCCAAAGCTGAATCGAATCGACCCCTCTCCGCAATGGACAGCGAACCGCTCCCTCGCAACCGCACCGTGGTTTTCGGACTGCTAGCGATTGTCGGTGCGACGCTCGACCTGTTGACCAAGCAGTGGATGTTTGCCTGGCGCGGGCTTCCTTCACAGCGTGACGTGTGGTGGTTGATCGACGGTTACGTGGGGATTGAAACGGCGGTCAACCCAGGGGCTGTGTTCGGCTTGGGGGCTGGCCGTGGGTTACTGTTTGCCGCCCTGTCGGTGCTCGCTGGGCTAGGCATTGTGACCTGGCTGTTTTGGTATCGAGCGGCTCATCATTGGTGGCTGACGATCGCGTTGGGCTGTGTGATGGCGGGGATCCTCGGCAATCTTTACGATCGCTTGGGCCTCTGGTGGCAGCCTGACTACCAAGAATCTTGGCGGAGCGGAGTCCGCGACTGGATTTTGCTACAAGCCAACGATCGTTGGAAATGGCCGAATTTCAATATCGCCGACAGCCTACTGGTCCTCGGTGCCGGCATGCTGCTGTGGAAATCGTTTTTCCCCGACCCCGAACCGAGCTCCCCGCCGACGACGCCCGACAAGCCCAGGCCGAGCGTCGAGACAACCGCTGGCGATCGCTGAAACAGTCCCGCGACCGCTGGCGGATCGACGCCTGCTGTTGCCGCCTTCCCACCCTGTCGATTTGCAAAACCACCTGCCTCTCTACTCTTTGGCTCTCTAAAACACCATGCGTTGTCCCGATAACTGGTCCGAACTTCACGAAGGCCGCTTGGCCAAACTGGTCCCGATTGCCGAAGCGGCTGGCAATAGCACACGTGCCTATTTCGGGAACTCCGAACTGACAGTGGAATCGAAACAAGACGATTCTCCGGTGACGGCGGCCGACCGACATGCCGAACAACTCGTTCGCAAGCAAGTCGCCGAGGCCTTTCCGACAGATGAGGTATTGGGAGAAGAATTTGAAACGCAACCGGGCACCAGCGGCTATCGCTGGATCGTCGACCCGATCGACGGCACGAAATCTTTTGTCTCCGGCGTGCCGCTTTACTCGACGCTGCTAGCGCTGGAATACAACGACGAAACGCTGGCTGGAGTGATCTACATCCCAGCGCTCAACGAGTGCGTTGCGGCAGCGAAAGGGCAGGGGGCTTGGCACCGGGCGACTGGCAGCGAGGACTGGGTGACGGCCCATGTTTCGGCGAGGAAGAAACTCTCCGAAGCGATTTTCCTGACCTCTCAAGTCGACTCGTTCGATGCCCGAAACGCTGCAACGGCCTATAAGGAACTCGAGCGTGCCGCGTGGATTTCCCGCTCGTGGGGTGACGGCTATGGATACCTGCTGGTCGCCACAGGTCGCGCCGACGTAATGGTCGATCCCGTAGTGAACGCCTGGGACGTAGCGGCCATTCGCCCGGTCATCGAAGAAGCGGGCGGCAAGTTCTCCTGTTGGTCGGGGGAACCGACCAGCCGAGGGCCCGACGCGGTGGGTACCAACGGCAAACTGCACAAGGAAGTGCTCGCGATCCTCCAGCAACATGGCAACGTGCCAGCATAAGGCGCGGCCGCACTATTGACGCTTTTTCATCGTGATTTCTATACTAAGGGACTTCGGATTGGCTATTTCAGCCAGTCCCACTTCCGCTGATGGACCAGTCACATGAATAGCGATCGTCGGCACGAACTGCAAAAAAACGAATTAGCCGATGCGTTGGGCACCTGGATCAAG
The DNA here is from genome assembly GCA_964477385.1 of uncultured Pirellulaceae bacterium. Lineage (GTDB taxonomy): Bacteria > Planctomycetota > Planctomycetia > Pirellulales > Pirellulaceae > Roseimaritima. The sequence goes on along the minus strand of CAYZHQ010000005.1, from coordinate 77,659 downwards.
AAGCTGGAACCCTACGCACCGGCCATCTTGACCGGCTTGGTGGTCGTCGTCGGCGGCGTGCTAACGGTCGGTTTTCTGCAAAGTCGAGCTGCGAATCAACGCAGCGATGCGACCTTGACCTACCTGATCCATGCCGGTCAGTCGGATCCTGAAGCACTCGAAAACGTCAGCAAGAATTACCCCGGCACCAAAGCTGCCTCGATGGCGACCCTGGCAAAAGCCGATGTCGAGCTGGCAGAGGGTATCGATGGCATGTTCACGGTGCGAGAAAAGTCCGTAGAACAACTGGAAACGGCCGTTGCCGATTACCGCCAAGTCCTGGCCGAACTGAAGGATCCGCTAATTCAGTCTCGCGCTGCCTTTGGATTAGCACGCGCCCAGGAGACGCTCGGCAATGCTGAAGAGGCCATCGCGGCTTATGAAAAGGTCGTGGCCGTCGGCGAATCCGAGGAAATGGTGGCCGCTGCCGAACAACGCATCGCCAGCCTACAACGCCCCGAGACACAAGAATTCCTGGCTTGGTTCAGCGAACAGACACCCGAACTGATGGATCCGTTGGCACCGGCTGATACGCCTGACACCAGCTTGGTGCCCGACAGCCCAGACATTTCGTTGCCTGAAACGACTCCTGCTGCAGAACCGCCAGCCACTGTCACCGAAGAAACCCCTGCAGAAGAAACCCCTGCAGAACCCACGATGACCCTGCCTCCGGCAACCGGAACGCCTGCCGAACCAGAAGCGCCTG
>CAYZHQ010000005.1:34935-76814 GCA_964477385.1 uncultured Pirellulaceae bacterium | reverse complement strand
CCGAGCCAGAAACGCCTGCCGAGCCAGAAACGCCTGCCGAGCCAGAAACGCCTGCCGAGCCAGAAACGCCTGCTGAGCCAGAAACGCCTACTGAGCCAGAAACGCCTACTGAGCCCGAAACGCCTGCTGAGCCCGAAACGCCTGCTGAGCCAGAAACGCCTGCTGAGCCAGAAACGCCTGCTGAGCCCGAAACGCCTGCTGAGCCCGAAACGCCTGCTGAGCCAGAAACGCCTACTGAGCCAGAAACGCCTGCTGAGCCCGAAACGCCTGCTGAGCCAGAAACGCCTACTGAGCCAGAAGCGCCTGCCGAGCCAGAAACGCCTGCCGAGCCAGAAACGCCTGCTGAGCCCGAAACGCCTGCTGAGCCCGAAACGCCTGCCGAGCCAGAGACGCCTGCTGAGCCCGAAACGCCTGCTGAGCCCGAAACGCCTGCTGAGCCCGAAACGCCTGCTGAAGCGGCCGAACAAACCACTGAACCGTTGCCTACCGTCGGTGATTGATCCTGCTGAGCCGACTTCGGACTCGCCCCAGGCTGACGAAAAGCCACAACCTCCATCGGTCTCTGCTAGCGGAGCGCGGGAGTTCATCGTTCCTGAATCGGTTGCTGGAACCCGAATCGATATCTTCCTGACTTCGGCGATCGATGGTTTTAGCCGCGAACAACTGCGAAAAGCCGTTCACGAGGGAGGCGCACAGGTTGATGGGCGTGATGTCCGGCCCAGTTTTCGCATCCGCCCTGGCCAGCGCATCCGCTTCGTGGTTCCCAGCCCGGTGGCTGACGGACCTCTGCCTGAAAAAATCCCACTCGACATTTTGTATGAAGACGATGGCTTCGTCGTCGTCAACAAACCGGCTGGCATGGTCGTCCATCCGGCGCGAGGCAATTGGTCGGGCACGCTGACCAGCGCATTGGCGTATCACTTCCAGTCGCTGTCCGACATCGGTGGTCCCGCGCGGCCCGGCATCGTGCATCGACTCGATCGCGATACCTCGGGGGTGATCCTGGTGGCAAAAACGAACGCCGTGCACATGCACTTGGCGGCTCAGTTCGCCGACCGAACCGTCGAGAAGGAATATTTGGCGTTGGCGGTTGGCCGTATCGACCATGACCGCGACCGGGTCGAGGCCCCCATCGGACGCCATCCATTTCAACGCGACAAGATGGCCATTCGCGAAAATCACACCACCAGCAAACCGGCGTCGACTTTCTATGAAGTTATCGAGCGGTTTCCGACAGCCACCTACGTGCGTTTAAAACCCAAGACCGGTCGAACGCATCAGATCCGCGTTCACTTGGACCATATCGGCACGCCCGTGCTGTGCGACAAACTCTATGGTGGACATTCGACGCTAACGATGTCCCAACTGCTCCGGCAGAAAGCCACCGGGCCCGCCCCGACGGTCTTGGAGCGTCAAGCCTTACACGCGCATCAACTGACGATTCAGCACCCTCAGTCGAACAAGCGACTAACTTTCACCGCTCCGCTGCACGCCGACATGCAGCGCGTGCTGGACATTTTGCAAGCCAACCGGTAAGCGAATCTGGCCTGGCTGATCTGCCTGCACGCTGACGGCGCAGACCGCGGCATGAGGCGGGCTTCACGCGGGTGCCGTCGCCTTATCCAGGCAGCGACTGATCTGGCGAACCGCCTGCCGCAGACGCTGATCATTTTCGACTAGGGCCAACCGCAAAAAGCCTTCTCCGGCGGGACCGAAACCGCTGCCCGGGCTGACCGCGACATCGCCTTGTTCCAGCAGCATCATGGCAAAATCCATCGTGCTCATCGCCGATCGCCACGGCTCGGGGACTTCGGCCCACACGAACATCCCTGCCTTCGGCAGCGTGACCTTCCAGCCCAATCGGCGCAGCCCATCGACCAGCGTATCGCGTCGCTTCTGATAGACCAACGACTGGGCTTCGACGGCCGCCTCGGTTTCCCGCAGGGCGACGATCGCAGCGATCTGGATCGCTTGGAACATACCGTAATCGTAGTAGCCTTTGATCGTCCCCAGGGCCCGGATCATCTCCGCGTTGCCGGCGCAGAAGCCGACTCGCCAGCCCGCCATGTTGTAGCCCTTGCTCATCGTCGTGAACTCGACACCGACCTCCATGGCACCGTCGGCCGCCAGAAAGCTCGGTGGCTGGTAACCGTCGAACGCAATGTCGGCATAGGCAAAATCGTGCAGCACCATGAATTCGTACTTCCGCGCCAATCGAACCACCTCGACGAAGAACGAAGGATCGATCGTTGCCGACGAAGGATTGTGCGGATAGTTGACGATCAAAACCTTGGGACGCGGCGTCAAGTTCTCACAGGTGTAAGCGACGTTGGCGAGGAACTTGTCGGGGTCGGCAACATCCAAGGCAACCACATTGCCAGAGGCCAGGATCACGCCATACATGTGGATCGGAAAGTAGGGCGACGGGATGATCGCGGTATCGCCGGGCCCCATCAGTGCCAAGCACATGTGGGAGAAACCTTCCTTGCTGCCCAAACACGAAATGATCTCCGCCTCGGGATCCACGCGGACACCGTACTTGCGGTAGTACTTGCTAGCCACTTCGCGGCGCAGGTTCGCAATTCCGTTCGATTTGCTGTAACCATGATTGCGTTCATCCGCAGCCGCTTCGGCCAACTTGGCAATCACCGAAGCTTCGGGGGGATCACTGGGGTTGCCCATCCCCATGTCGATCACATCGGCTCCGTTGCGACGCTTCTCGTACAGCATCGTATTGATCCGGCCAAACATGTACGGCGGCAGACGATCGACACGACCTGCGACTTTGATCGGAAACGCCTCCGCCTCATGATCCAATGGGCTGCCAGATTCGCTGGGTGGATCGATAGCCGGGCCATCAAGATTGATTGCATCGCTCATAAAGCATCGCACCGCGGGGGCGCTCACCGATTTCTTACAGACAAAAACAAAAGGCATACACTACGTAAAGCGTATTGTCTCACCTGAACCAGCCCTTAGCCCAGGGGGTAGCCAAGCCGATTTTGGCAAAAAAAGCCCAACAAAAACCCGGCTTGCAGGGGTTTCCTGCAAGCCGGGCTGCGGTTCATCATGATCGGCCAGGGTTCGTTTAGCGACGCTCGGTGGCAGACACTTGGCGAACTTTGCCCAATTGGGTGCTTTTTGCTAGGAAGTTATCGATCTGAGCCGACTCTTTGAGCGAGTCCATCGTATCGGCCATCGCCAGTCGTTGCTTTTTCTCGAAGATATCCTGCGACAACTCTTCGCGAACGGCCTCAAAGTCGGTCACGACCGGTTCGGTGTACCCGATGCAACGCAGCAGCACCCAGCGGTCCGCTCCGGTGGAGATGATGCCGCTCATCGCTTCCACGCCACCCGGCTTCAGCTTGAAAGCTTCGCGTTCGAGAGTGTCCTGCCCGTTGTGGCGGGCTAGCGGTGGCACGCGTCCGTAATTGCTTTGGCTCATCGGCTCCATCGAGTACTGATGGGCCAGTTCCCCAAAGAACTGGTCGGTCGGATTGGCTCGTGCCATATCCCAAACCTTCTGTGCGGTGCGCTGGTCCCCCAGCACGATCGCCAGGACCTCGCAGCGAGGCCCATAGTTGGCTTCGAAACCTTTACGGAGGTCTTCTTGGGTCACGTCGACTTGACCCTCAACCAGTTTCTTCAGAGCGACGGTCGGCCATACCGAATCGCGGAGATACAGTTCACGCACCTTCGGATCGGCTTCACCCAACATCGCCTTCATCCAAGCTTCCACGTTGGGCTTGCCTTCCGCGTCAACGTAGCCGAACGAAACGGCCGCCCGCTGAACTTCGGCTTCGATGTCGGTCGACTCGACTTTGCGACTGGCTTTGCGCAACGCCTGAGTCAGCAACTTGCGATTGACTTCTCCGTCGAGCACCAATTTTCCGTGCCGTTCGAGACATTCGGCGGCGACTTGCGAAACGGTTAGTTTTTGGCCGTTAATAATCGCTGCCACGCCGGGGTACTGTTGGCTTTTCTGTTCATCCCCAAGCACCTTCACCACTTTGGCTTCTTGCTGCAGTTCGCCGAACAGCTTGGATGCCGCAACGCGGACTTTTTCGTCGGCAATACGGTCGCTGATTTGCTGACGGACCAATGGCAAGGCCTGAGCGGAGGGGGGCGTCGGCGGCAGATGCCTGACAGCTTGCAAGATGACCCACTGGTCGCCCAACGGATACACTTTGGATATTTCGTTGTCGGCGAGACTAAATGCCAGCTCTTCGAAATCGGCATCGCCGGTGTTGCGACGGATCGGCGGGATCAAGCCATGCACGCTGGCACTGGTTTCGTCCTCACTGTGATGCTTCGCCAGAGCACCGAATTCTTTTGGATTGGCGACTGCTTGACGATGCAACTGCTCAGCTTTGGCGCGGTCAGCGACCATGATCATGCGGCACTTGACCGCTTCGCCGAATTGACTGATGAAAGCTTTGCTGATTTCCGCCTCGGTGACCTCCACTTGATCGGCCACCAAAGCTCGCAGCGAGAGCATCGGCCAAACCACGTCACGGCTGTATTGCTGCGGCGAGAAATCGCGTTCTTCCTGCAGTAGTTGCAGGTAAGCTTCCGTGGTCAAGCCAAACTTTTTCGCGATGCGGATCACTTCGTCTTGGACTTGTTGACCGGTGATTTCGATCCCTTTGGCCTTGCAGGCCTGCACGATCAAATAGCGGTTGACCATTTCGTCAAGGATTTCTTCGCCATGCCGACGCACCGCCTCTTGAGCCAACTGGTCACGAGTAATGGGGTCGGCATTGACGACCGCCACCACATCATTGGTGGGCTGCTGCGCCAGCAGTGGGCTTGCGGCGAACAGGCCTGCCAGACAGACGGCGACCGATCGCATCATCGTCACATGTAGGGTCCACACGTTCATGTCGGTTCCTCCTTGAACCAGTCTCTGTTCGGTTTTGGGCTCGTCCACATTGTCTGACGAGCGTCGATTCCGGCGAATCCTAAAAACTTTGCCTGTTTGGCTCAAGATCATTCTCTGCCTCGCCGAAGGCCGCTTCGAATGGAGCGTTTGGCTCGGCGAGATCCGGCCTAGACAGTCGGTGGCAAAGTTGCGTATCAGTCACCGTAGGGTGGCGTTCGGCTGCCGGTGTTTTAATGAATGAACGAAACGACTTACTCCGTCTGTGAGGCATATCCCACGATGAACGTGAACTTTTTCTCTTGGTTGCGCGACGGCGTTCGACAATCGGTATTGCTGGGCGTTAGTGACGCGATCGAAACCCTCGGCACGCCAGCCGAAGAAGACCAACTCCATCCCGGCGTGGCGGCGCTGCTCCGTGACGGCAATCAAGAATCGAGCAGTGAGCCCAAGCGGGTTGGCGGATCGTCCACTCGTGGACGGAAGCGTCTGGGCAAATCGCTGAAGGAACTCGACACGGCGACCAAGTAATCCGCCAGGCTCGACCTCCAGAATGAAAGGGCAGGGCAGGGCAGCGCAGAACGCACGTGGCGGCTTCCCAATCAACGGGCTCTCGACAACACTCATTCGATCTGTTGTTGACTTGCTACCGACCTGAATGGGGTTTCCGACATGCCTGCTGCACCCCCACGCCCGGCCGTGGTTTTGCTCTCTGGTGGCCTGGACAGTGCGACCTGCTTGGCGATCGCGCATGCGGAGGGCTTTACGCCGCATGCGATCAGCTTTCGTTATGGCCAGAGACACGAATTCGAACTCGATTGTGCTCGGCAGGTTGCCCAACGAATCGGCTCCGCATCGCATCGGATCGTCGACATCAACCTTGCCCAATTCGGCGGCTCGGCACTGACCGACGCGGCGATCAAGGTTCCCAAAAGCGAGTCCGTGGATCAACTTGCGGCGGGCATTCCGGTGACCTACGTGCCGGCCCGGAACACGGTCTTTCTGTCGCTCGCACTAGCCTTGGCCGAAACGTTAAACGCACGCGATATCTTCGTCGGCGTGAACGCGCTCGATTACAGCGGCTATCCCGATTGCCGTCCCGAATTCATCGCAGCCTTCGAGCGGACCGCGAACTTGGCCACCAAGATCGGGGTGGAGCAGCCCGGCGCGATCCGGATCCACGCGCCCTTGATTGATCTGACCAAAGCCCAAATCATCGCGCGCGGTCTCGCGTTAGGCGTCGACTATTCGGAGACCAATTCGTGCTACGATCCACAAACAGGCGGCAAGGCGTGCGGCCACTGCGATGCCTGCCTGCTCCGCCTCCGCGGGTTTGAAGAGAACGGTCTACGAGACCCTGCGCTGGCGGTGTAACTCCGACATCGCCATGCAGCGGCGGGTGTGATCGGCAGGTGAGGCATGGTGCGAAGCCATTTCGAGTGGCTTTGAAGCGGCTAAGCAGCTTCCTGCGCCAACGCGCGACGGACCGCGTTGTCGGCGCGAAGCTTGATCAAAAACAACAAGATCCCGCACCACACAAAAGCGAACCCCACAATTCGCCATTTTCCAAACGGCTCGCCAGCGACAACCGCTCCGACGATCAACTGCAACGTTGGACCGATATATTGCAACACGCCGATGGTCGACAAGGCAACGCGCTGGGTCGCCAGAGCGAATAACGTCAGTGGCACGACGGTAACGACGCCACCTCCCAACATTAACAACCGAGTGGTGGTGGTACCGCTGACAAACGCCCCTTGGCCATCGCTGTGTAACCAGCTCAGGTAAACCAAAGTTGGCAGCACAAGGACGCTGGTTTCCAGCAGCAACCCGGCGAGGGCAGGCAACGGAGCTTTCTTTTTGATCAAACCATAGACGGCGAACGATGTCGCCATGGCGACCGCTGGCCAGGGTAATCCGCCACCGGCGACGGTCATGACCCCGACACCGATCGCGGCCAACAAGATGGCGACCCATTGTTGCCAGCCCAACCGTTCGCCCAACACGGCGACCCCCAGTAAGACGTTCAACAGCGGGTTGATGTAATAGCCCAGCGAAGCGTCCAGAATGCGATCGTTGGTCACCGCATAAACAAATGCCAGCCAGTTAATCGCGATCATCGCGCCGGCCAATGTATACACCATCCAGTAACGAGGGTTGGTTAGGGCCTTGCGAAACTTTGGCCAGCCTCCCAATTGCTTGGCAGACAGCAGGCAAGGGACAAGCACCAACAGCAGTACAAACGACCAGAGGATCCGATGCCCCACCAACTCCACGGAATCCATATGCCGAAGATAACGCCAGTAGAGCGGAAACAGCCCCCACAGCGTATGAGCACCGATGGCACACGCGAAACCGATGCGACGGCTTGAGCTGGTTTCGATAGCGAGCATGCCGAGCACCTTGGAAAGCCTTAAAGCGTTCTAGTCTGAGGGAGCTTGGCGATGCGTCAAGGGAACGTAAGCTGACTGGCACCCGGCCTGCGGAGGTGACTTGCAACAATTCACCGGTGCGATAATACTGATGCTCATGAGCACGCGATATCGATACGACTGGCGTTTTACGTTTCCCTCGGGACCCGAGGGGCTGGTGACGTTCGGTCATCGCTAACGCTGTTTCGCTCTGCTCTCAAGACACAGCAAACGCAAGCCCCGCAGGTCCCCGCGACCTTCGGGGCTTTTTTCGTAATGTCCCAGTCCCTTAAGCGTCAGTCCCGTACGCGTCAGTCCCGTACGCATCAACCACCACCCCACTTTGCTCCCTAAGAGAACCACGCATGATCGTCGTCATGGAAACCACTGCCACCCAAGCTCAAATTGATCACATGGTCGAGCGCGTTCGCAGCTTTGGCCTGAAAGCGAGTGTGATCGTCGGCACCGAGCGCACCGTGATCGCCGCCATCGGCGAGAAACGCGAAGACACCAAGGACTCGCTCGCCAGCGGTCCCGGCGTCGCGTCGGTGATGCCCATTATCGCACCTTACAAAATGGCCAGCCGCGAAGTCCGGCCGGAACCCTCCCAGATCACCGTGCGTGATTTTCGCGCCGGCGCGGGGGTCTGCGGAGTGATCGCTGGCCCCTGTAGTGTCGAAAGTGAGGAACAACTAATGGCGTCGGCTCGGGCTGTCAAAGCGGCAGGAGCGACGGCGCTGCGGGGCGGTGCCTTCAAGCCGCGGACCAGCCCCTATTCGTTCCAAGGCATGAAAGAAGATGGCTTGAAGTTGCTGGCCGCCGCGCGAGAAGAAACCGGTTTGGCAGTGGTTACCGAAATCATGAGCACCGACGATGTCGAGCTGGTCGCCAAATACGCCGACGTGCTGCAGATCGGCGCCCGCAACATGCAGAATTATCGGTTGCTCGAGGCGGTGGGGAACGTCGATCGTGCCGTCCTCTTGAAACGCGGTGCGTCGGCAACGATGGACGAGTTCCTGCTCGCCGCGGAGTACATCCTGAATGAAGGCAACGAAAACGTCATGCTGTGCGAAAGAGGCATCCGCACCTTCGAAAGCCACACCCGATTCACGTTGCCGCTGGCCAGCGTGCCTTATCTGCATCGCAAGACGCACCTCCCAATCATCATCGACCCCAGCCACGGCACGGGCCATACTTACATGGTCCCCGACATGTCGGTCGCCGCGGTAGCAGCGGGTGCCGATGGCCTGATCATCGAAGTCCACCCCGATCCGGAAAACGCGGTGAGCGATGGCTATCAGTCGCTGGAGTTCGCTCAATTCCGAGCCACCATGGAGCGGTGCGGCAAAGTCGCCGCGGCGCTGGACATCCAATTCGGTTAACGCCGTGCGGCATGATTCTAGGCTACGCCCGCGATGCGCTACCTCGGGGCGCTGACCTTTTCTTGGTGACACCAGCGTCGGTGTCACCTTCGTTGTTTCCTTAGCTCTTTCCACTCTTCGATCTATGACCGCACAAGACCGCTCTCTGCAGCAATACCAACAGCTTCTGCAACTCAACGCGGCAAGCCATCTGCTGCGGATCGCTCGTCGCGTCGGTTTATTCGCAGCCTTATCGACAGGCCAGAAAACGGCTCCTGAATTAATCGACCAGCTCGGCCTGCGCCCGGCTCTCGCGCACCGCCTGCTCGACGCGCTGCGTGCCACCGGCGTGATCGAAAAGTACGGCGATGATTTCGCGCTCGCTCAGGTGACGCGGTTGCTGTGCCAGTACGACGCCGACCTAGGCGATGAATTGTGGCAACGACTCGAAACCGCCCTGACGGCCGACGAAGCGCCGACACCCGACATCGAGCGGTACCGGAATGCCATCGCCGCAACGCAATGGACGCACACCCGCACGGCGATCGAAGCGGCGGAAATGCTTAATATTGGCGAAGATCGCGCCGCCCCACGGATTGTCGACATCGGTTGCGGGTCGGCCGTCTGGAGCTGTGCGATGGCATACCGCGACAGCCGCAGCACGGTCACCGCGGTCGACCATGCGGCCGCACTCGAAGCCGCTGCATCGACAGCTCAATCGATCGAACTGGGGGAGCGATTCTCCACCATCGAAGGCGACCCGCTGTCGGTTTCCCTGCCCTCGTCGGCTTTCGACATGGCCATCATTGCCCAACGATTGCACAGTGAATCGCTGGCTCAAGGGAGCGAGTTGCTGGAACGTGCCCGCGAGAGTTTGAACGCCGGAGGTGAGTTGATTGTGATCGATCTGTTTGAAACCGACTCCGACGCCAAGCTGGGTGAAGCGATGGAAAGCCTCAAGCTGGAGCTTTGCACCAACGAGGGAGCGGTGCGGACAGCCACTGCAACCGAACGGCAGGTGATGGCGGCCGGTTTTCGCAAACCTCAATTCTCTTACCTGCCAGCCAGCCCGGTGCAGATGGGCATGCTGGTCGCCAGAAAAGCCTAGGGCTTTGCCGCCCTAAAGTTTAACGCCCAAAAGGACGCTGACTTTTTGCGCCCCGACTCGCTTGATTCTAGGCCTAACTTAGCAGGGGGTCTGCTCGGCATCGTCCGGTTGCCATCCCAGCCAAGTACGCAAATAATAGGTGCGCGTTGTGTCAGCGGCTCTTCAAACCTCTGGGTGTTCTTCTGTGTCCGACGAAATGACCGTCGAGCGTCCGGCAACTGAACCGTCCTATACGTTTTTCAGCCAGCTTGCTCGTATCTTTAACTCCGGGCAAGCGCGTTGCGTGATCCTGCACGGCAATATTTACGACCTGTTCTGGGACGGCAGCGATTATGTCCCGCTGATCCATTTCACGCAGGAAAAGACAGGCGTCGCGGGCTTGATCCGCTTGGTCTATGAGCTCAATGGCCCCATTCGCGTGGCCCCTGAAGACTACGATCGCCTGCGCGATGCGTGGATCGCTTGGAAGACCGGCATGGAGGTCGATTCTCTGAATCTGCGGGACCTCAAGCGACGCGAGAACCAGCTCGAGCAGCGTCGGCAAGAATACGATTCGCTGATCCGGGGCTCGATTGGAAATGCCACGCAGGCGCTCGAATTCCTCCGTCAATTAACAATCTGTTCCCGCTCGACGCTTAAAGAAAACTTGCTGATCGTGATCGAGGCGGCGGACATGCTGGTGCCAGCCGGCAGTGGCGATGTTGCGCAGTTAAACGACACCCAGATGCGACGGATCAGCATCGTCAGCGATTGGTTCGGTGATCCCGAATTCGTCAACGGCAGCGATTCGGTCTGTTTAGTGGCGGAATCACGCAGCCAGATCCATCCGCGCATCGGTCGGCTGCCACAATTGCTGTCCGTCGAAGTCCCGTCGCCAACCACCGAACAGCGTCTGCACTTTATCGAACACTTTCAGCAACAGTCGCAACGTCAGGCCGAACTGTGGAACACGGCACGCAATCTAGCCGAGTTCAGCGCCGGGCTCTCCATGCACGCGCTGCGGCAGTTGCTGGTCGAGGCAGCCTACAGTGGTCACGCGATGCAACCGGCCGACGTGATTCGCATGGTGCAGCATTACATCCAAAGCCAACTCGGAGAGGATGTGGTGGAATTCAAAAAGCCGTCCCATCGTCTCGACAGCGTGGTCGGCTTTTCGCAGCTAAAGCAATTCTTAAACACAAAGATGATCCCTCGCCTGAAAAGCAAAGGTGAAGCGGCTTTGCCCGGTGCAGCGGTCGCAGGCCCTATCGGCGGCGGCAAGACGTTTATCTTCGAAGCCGTCGCGGCGGAACTCAATATGCCCGTGTTGGTCCTGAAAAGCATTCGCAGTCAATGGTTTGGCCAAACCGATGTCATCTTTGAACGGCTTCGTCGCGTCCTCGAAGCATTGGAAAAGGTGGTCATCTTTGTCGACGAAGCGGATACTCAGTTTGGCGGCGTTGGTGCCGGCGCACACGAAACCGAACGCCGATTGACTGGTAAAATCCAAGCGATGATGAGCGACCCGCGACTGCGTGGTCAAGTCATCTGGCTGCTGATGACGGCGCGAATTCATCTGCTGTCCCCCGACATTCGGCGCCCCGGCCGAGTCGGTGACTTGATCATCCCGATTCTCGATCCACGGGACGAAGACCGACGCGACTTCATTCGTTGGGTCCTGCAGGCAACTCCCTTGGGCGGTGACGAAGAGGTTGTCGAACGACTCGATCGAGACGTCTTGGCCGCCACCTATTCTGCGGCCGCTTTCGCTTCACTGCGCAGCCAATTAAAAGCGGAACGGCCAGCCGACGAAGCGGAGTTGATCGAACTGATTCGCGACCACCTGCCGCCGGCAATCCAGCGCACGCGGCACTATCAAACCCTCCAGGCACTAGTCAATTGCACCCGCCGCAGTTTGCTGCCCGATCCAACGATCAGCGACAGCGAACGTGCCAAGTGGGAGCAAGAAATTCACCAGCTCGAGCGAGAAGGAATTCAGTGATGAAACAAACTGCAACTTGGTATCCAGCGTTCATCTTGGCCGTTTTCGGAATCGGTTTGCTGCTCGCTGACACGCCTCAGGCGGCGTCGCAAGAAAAATTCTCCGATCTGGTAGGCTCGGTTCCTGTCAAAGCGGTCGCAAAAACGGACGTGCTGCGGGTCCCTTTTATTACTTGGGGAGGGGACGTCGCGACATTCCACGCCAATGGTGGCCTGGAGACGCAAACCGGCTCGATTTTTGACAACCAAAAACTCAAGCTGAAATTAACACCCGGCGACGACTTCATCAGCCAGGTCAAAGACTACCTCGGTGGCAAAACGCCGTTTCTCCGCGGCACCCTGCGGATGCTCGGACAAGCCAGCGAGGTGATCGGCTCGGACCCCCGCACCAAGCCGGTCGTCATCATGCAACTCTCTTGGAGCGCTGGGGACCACATCGTGGCCCGCGAGCAACTCAAGACGCTCAATGACCTGAAAGGCAAACGGATCGCCTGCCAACAAGGCGGCCCGCATGTCGGTTTACTGTATGACTCCTTGGACGCCGCTGGCTTAACCAAGTCGGATGTCACGATTGTCTGGACCGCGGACCTGACGGGCCCTAACGGGGCTGCCGAAGCGTTCCGCAAAGACGCGTCGATCGACGCCTGCTGCGTGATCACACCCGATCTGTTTGGCTTGACAGGTGGCTTCGATTCGGTCGGCTCCGGCGCTGAAGGGACCGTCAAAGGAGCGCACGTGATCAACAGCACACAGCAGATGAGCCGCTCCATCGCGGACGTCTATGCGGTGCGCAAAGACTGGTACGACGCCAACCGAGAAACGGTCAAGCAGTTCGTCGCCGGTTACCTGCGGGCGACCAATGAAGTGGTGGAGATGCGTAAAGCTTTCGAATCGACCCAACGATTGTCGCCCGAGTACAAGGCGTTACTTACCCAGGCCCAGGAAATTTTGGGGCCCGAAGTGATCCCCAGCATCGAAGTCGACGGCCACGGGTTGCTGCTGGACTGCTCGTTTGTCGGCCTGCCAGGACAAATCGCGTTCTTCAACAACATCAACAACCAGAAGAATCAAAACGGTTTCGAAGCCAAAATGGCCGACGCCCTCGACTTGGCGACGAGCTGGGGTTACGCCGACGGTCGCTTTGGGTTTGAGCCTCCTGGATTGGATTACGCCGAAATCGCAAAAATTGCGGGCATCGAATTCACCCAGCCGGAAGCGACTGAAAAGTTTTCCGAAGCAGCCGAATCGATGGATTCGTTCTTTGGAGACAACCTCGACCAGAACACGATTGTCTCCTTCACGATCAATTTTGAACCCAACCAAATCGAATTCTCCGCCGATCGCTATGGTGCAGAATTTAACAAGGCCCTCAAAGAAGCCTCTACATTCGGGAACGCCCGCGTGGTGATCCGAGGCCACAGCGATCCCACCAAGACGCTGCTCGACATGCTGAAGGCAGGCATCAGCAAACAACTGATCCGCCAGTCCGGCACTCCCGGTAATTACAGCTATTTCCTCAAAGGCAAACCGCTCGACTTGGAGCAGACCGACGTCTTACTCAGCCTGATCGAACAGGGCATGTTCAGCGGCGGCACTCCCGATCCCAGTGTCACCGTTCAAGCAGCCATGAACCTTTCCAATAAGCGTGCCGAAGAGGTGCGCGATGCGTTGCTGAAATTTGCCAAAGATCAGAACGTGCAAATCGATCCTTCGCAACTGACCCCAGTGGGTGCGGGCATCGCCGATCCGCTCGTTCCCAAACCGAAGAACATGCTAGAGGCCAAACAGAATATGCGGGTCGAATTCCGGATCGTGAAGGTCGAAGCGGAGACCATTCCTGACTTTGATTTTTAGGGTATCGCGTTCACGGAAACAGCTCGTCTCGTTGGCTCTGACAGAAAGAAATCAAACATGCGTTCTCGCGTTGTAACTTTACTGACCTGCTTGATCGGCTGCTGCATTACCCTGGAAGGTTGGGCTCAGCAACGCGTGGTCGTGGTGCTCGATGACAGTGGATCGATGAGCGAACGTATGGCGGATCGGACCATGAAGATGGAAGCCGCCAAGCAAGCGTTGTTGGCGGTCTTGGGTGGTTTGTCGGCCGATGCGGAGGTTGGCGTCCTGGCCCTCAACACGCAGACCAACGAGGGAAATTGGGTGGTTCCGTTCGGACCGGTCGACAAAGCCGTTTACGTACCGCGGATTTCCGGAATCCGTGCCAACGGTGGCACGCCTCTCGGCGCGGCACTAAAAGTGGCGGCTGACCAACTACTGCAAGAACGCCGCAAGAAGATCTACGGCACCTACCGATTGTTGATCGTGACCGATGGTGAGGCGAGTGACCAATTCCTGTTGGATAGCTACCTGCCAGATATCAAGTCGAGGGGACTGGTGCTGGATGTGATCGGCGTCGACATGCAGGGTGACCATAGTTTGGCCACCGCCGTGCAGACGTACCGCAGAGCTGATGACCCGGCGTCGTTGCAGCAAGCCGTCGCGGAAGTGTTTGCCGAAAGTGGCGGAGATGGCGCTGGTCAAGATACTGCGGAGTCCGACTTTGAGTGGCTCGCGGGACTGCCCGACGAGGTGGCGGCCTCCGCCTTGACCGCGCTGGCCAACGGCAACACCAACAACGAACCCATTGAAGCGGGTAAGTCCCTAGAATCCAATGGAGGGAACAGCGGACCCAATGGGGCTCCACCGACCCGCTCCCCGCAAAGCCGTCCCGCTAGTAAAGGCGTATCGTTGTTGGCAAACTGCTTCGGCTGCTTTGTCGTGTTAGTCCTCGGCGTAGGGGTCATCGTTTTTCTGTCCGTCGTGATGCGACGTCGCTGATTCGTTTACGATTTTTCACAAAGGTTTGCGTCGCGTGAATAAAGGCAAGTTCCTCGCTGTCTGCCTGATTTGGCTGATGCTGTTTGGTATCGGAGCGACCGTTTGGCGGCTGGTGATCTCGCCGGCAATGAAGGAGGAACAGGAAGCCCAAGTCCGCCAAGAGCAGGAGCAGGTGCTCCATGACACGATCGGGGGCTTGCCATACAAACATGAGGTCACCCTAGCGCTCGATTCTTTCTCGGGCTATGCCATATTGCGCAGCAAGCGGTTTTCACAACTGCTTCGGCAACGAGAAATCAAGTTAAACCTGGTCGATGATCAAGCCGACTACACAGGGCGTTTGAAGCATCTCCAGGATGGCAAGACGCAAATGGCCGCGTTCACCGTCGATGCGTTGATCAAGACATCCGCCGAGCATGGCAGTTTGCCAGGCACAATCGTGGCGTTGATCGATGAGACACGCGGTGCCGATGCGATGGTCGCCTACAAGTCAGTCATTAAAGTGGTGGATGACCTGAATGATCCGGCTACCGAGTTTGTCTTGACACCCAACAGTCCCAGCGAAACCTTGACGCGGGTGGTGATGAGCAATTTCGCGATGGACCGTTTATCGACAGACCCTTTTGTCGAAGCCACCGACGCCGAAGATGTTTTTCGACGCTACCAAAAATCGGACAAGAACTCGCGACAAGTGTTTGTTCTGTGGGAACCGTATGTGTCAAAGATGCTGGCCAATGACAATCTCCACGTCGTCATCGATAGCTCTCGCTTTACCGGTTACATCGTCGATTGCTTGGTGGCCGATCGTGACTTCCTGGTCAAAAACCCGCAAGTGGCCGAGGATGTGGTCGAATGCTACTTCCGGGCTCTGTATGACTATCGACAGCCTGAACAAATGACGCAGTTGGTCAAAGCCGATGCCGGCGAGGCCGACTCGATGGATGACGCCACGGCCCAAAAACTGGTCTCCGGTATCGCCTGGAAAAACACGCAAGAGAACTTTGCTCACTTTGGCTTGCGTCCCAATGATGCGGTGCAACATCTCGCCGATATCATCGAAAACATTACCGAAGTGCTGCTGAAAACCGGCGCGATCACCCGCGACCCCACCGACGGCCAACCCAACAAACTGTACTTCGACTCGCTATTGAAAAAGCTGTCCGACAGTGATTTCCATCCGGGCACCGAAGGCGAAACCATCGCGCAAGTCACCGACTTGCCGCCTCTCAACGAGGAGCAGTGGAAACGCTTGCAACCGGTGGGGGAACTGCCGGTGCCCAACCTTGTCTTCGCTCGCGGCACCGACCGCTTGGATGCCCGCAGCCAAACGATCCTAGACGACCTGGTCAAGCAATTGACCACCTGGCCGACTTACTACGTGATTGTCCGTGGCAACGCTTCGCTGCGTGGCGATTTGGAAGCAAACAAGCAACTTGCTACAAAACGCGCCGAATCGGTGCAGGCGTACCTCACCAGTCACGGGATTTCGCCGCAACGGATTCGAGCCGTGGGCGGCGACCCTAGCGGTTCGACCAGTGTTTCATTCGTCCTGGGACAGTTGCCATACTGATCCTTCGCTATACTACCGCCAGGTGGAGCCTCGATGATGGGAGAACCCGCGACACAAACAAGGTAATGATTCGACGAAGCGGTCGAAGGAGATGACGTTGGAAGAAGTGAAGCGAAAGGTGCTAATCGACCTGTTTGCCTCACCAGGAACGCTGGTCCCGATTGTGATCGGCCTGAGTGCATTGATGTATTCTTGGGCGGTTGGAGGCGTCCCGGCAGCCAACGGCGTGGGACTGATGGGGATCCTGGGAGGTGTCGGCTTTTTCGCCTCACGCTTGGTACTGGGCCTGGAAGGCATGACCAAGCGAGCCTACGAAGCGTTACTACAAAGCCGGCAGCAACAGCAGGACCACTCCCTCGACGAACTCGAAAGACGACTATACGGCGACCAAGACCATCGCACCGAAACGGTCCTCAGGCACTTGCGAGAGTTGCACCGCACGTTCACCGCAAGTTGTCGCCAACAAACCGTTGTTGCGATGCACCACGCCGTGATCGGCCAAGTCGAACAGATCTTCAACGCCAGTGTCGGACAGTTAAGACGCTCGCTGGAATTGTTCCAAGTTAGCCAGAAATTGACCGGCAAAGCACAACAAGACATTTTAAGCGAACGAGAGCGAGTGATCCGTGAAGTGATCGAGACGAGAGATCACCTCAGTATCACGATCGAACAGTTCCAGTCCTTCGTGACCCGGCGCAACCAATCCGAACTAAGTCAACTGAGGGACGAATTGGACGAAACCCTCAAGGTGGCTCAGCGAACCGAAGAACGGATGGCCAAAATCGGCCAAGAGAAGAAGCTTTACGACGAATCCGAGTTTGAATAGAGAGGTAAGCGTTTATGTTTTCAGCAATTGGTAAATACATTCGTGCGGTCTGGTACTTGATGACGTTTCGGGTGGACAAAGCCAGCGAAACACTCCGCATGAACCCAGGCGTGATCTCCGCAAACTACGACCGGATCATCGTCGACAAGAAAGCTCGGCTGAACCAATACAAAGACGCCATTAGTGCAATGGTTGCTCAGGAAGAGACCAAAAAACATAAGCTGAAATCGCTTAACGAAGAGATCGAGCGACTGCAGAAACTCAAGTCGGGCGCAGCTTCGAAAGCCAAAAAAATTGCCGCCAAACATGCCGGTGACGCGGTGGCGACCAAGAACGACCCCGAATACCTTAAGTGCCAATCGGCCTTTCGAGATTTTAGCTCGACGCTTGAGGAAAAAGAGTCACGTGCGATTGAAATCGAGGGTGATCTCGAGGATCTGATTAAAAACGTCGCTGGCCACCAGACCCAGATTCAATCGTTAATGCGTGACCTGGAAAAACTGAAAGAAGAAAAACACGAAGCGGTCGCCGATGTGCTGTCGGCTCGCGAAGAAGAGCAGATTGCCGATATGATGACCGGGCTGAGCAATGATCGCACCAGTGAAGAACTGCGAGAATTGCGAGAGCTTCGCCAGAAGGCGGGTGCCAAGGCTCGGGTCAGCCGTGAACTCGCAGGCTTGGACACCAAGCGCGCCGAGGAGGATTTCATGGAGTACGCCCAGTCCAGCGAAGCCAACGACGAGTTCGATGCTTTAATCGGATTAGGCGAACAGACCAGCGTCAGCGAAGCACCGCAACAAGATGCGCGCCTTCCGGAGTAACCATTCCGGCCCTCGTTTACAGGTCACGCTGCGTCGCAATAGCAGCGTGACAAAACCGTCTAACTCAGGAGTTCACACAATGAAATACTTTCCATCACTAGGTCTCTGTGCCTTCATGGCGTTTGCGGGTTGCACCGGCAAGGAATCGACCACCACGTCCAATGTTTCCGCCGATGGAGCAGCAGCCCCCGCGTTCACACTCGCTTGGAGTGAATACCCCTCCTGGTCTGTGTTTGGAGTCGCCGATGAACAAGGACTGATCGATGGCGATGAAGGCGCTATGGGCGAGATCGAAACCAAATGGAATGTCGACATCGTGCTGAAGCAAGCCGACTATGATACCTGCTTGTTGTTTTACGGATCATCGCAAACCGATGCCGTCTGCATCACCAATATGGATACCTTGCCACCGTCGCTGACACGCGATTCGGTAGCGATCCTGCCGACCAGCACGAGCGTCGGGGCCGATGCCTGCATCGTCGTTGGCATGGACAGCATTGATGACCTGAAAGGCAAAACCACCTTTGGACTGGAGATGTCGGTTTCGCAATATTGCTTCGAACGCAACTTGGAACTGCAAGGCAAAACGATCGAGGACTTTCCGTTCAAAAACATGGACCCGGGTGCCGCCGCACAAGCGATGCAGAGCGGTCAAGCAGCCACCGAATCGATCATGGTCTGGAATCCGTTTGTAATGCAAACATTGCGGACCCGCGATGGCGCCAAAGTGCTCTTTGACTCGTCCACGATTCCCGAGGAAATTATCGACATGGTGGTGATCGGAAAGGATTCGCTGGGCAAGCCAGGTGGAGAAGCGTTCGCCGCGGCAGTCGTCGACTGTTTTTACGAAATCTGCAAGCGAATGGAAGACCCCGAATTAGGCGACAAAACGCTGGTTCAGTTAGGCGAAAAGTTCAGCAGCCTCAATCTCGAGGACATGCAGGAAGTGGTCAAGCAAACCCAGTTTTACTCGACGCCCGAGGCAGGCATGGAATTGTTTAACAAAGAGAAGTTCCAAAATGAAACGATGCCTCAAGTGGTCGATTTCTGTGTGTCACACGGGATCGTTGACAACAAGCCCAAACTGGGTTTCGGTGATGACTCGGCACAAGTGAACTTTGTGACGACGTACATTGAAAAAGTAAAGGCTGAGTAGCAACGCATGATTCGTCAGCCGATTCAGTTTTCGACCAAGATCGGCATCTCGACGGTGGCGATCTTGGCTTCGCTTGCCACCTACGAGATGCTTGCCCGGCATCAGTCGAACATCAACCCTAAACAAACCACCGTCCCCAGCTTGCTGCAATTCGGGGAAGGTTTCCATGAAATCACGGAGGCGAACGACAAAGGGGAAACCTGGCTTGGGCAAGACCTCGTCGCCACATTTGGGCGACTGGCCGTTGGCTTGGGACTGGGCGTGGTGCTGTCGGTCGTGATTGGGGTTGCGATGGGAGCCTACCCTTGGGTGGAAGCCCTGTTCGCGCCACCGGTACTGTTCCTCGCCAAAATCCCTCCCACAGCCATGTTGGCGGTCTATTTTGTGCTGTTTGGCACCGAAGGTGAAATGTTTGTCGCCATGGTGGGGCTATCGGTCTTCTTTACGTTGGCCCAGTCGGTCTATTCGGCGGCCAAAAAAGATGTCACCGACCACGTTGTCTACAAAGCCTACAGTCTGGGCGCAAGCAGCCCGGAGGTAATCTTTGAAGTGCTCTGGAAACAGATTTTGCCACGCGTCATCGAAGCGATTCGGCTGCAAATTGGACCCGCGATGGTTTTTCTTATCGCGGCGGAATATGTCGTTGGGGACGTCGGGTTTGGTTACCGTATTCGCATCCAAGGGCGACGCATGAACTTTGATGTGGTCTATATCTACTTGGTGATCCTAGGCGCCAGCGGGCTAGGACTGGACTGGTTGCTGAACTGCACCCGCCGCAAACTCTGCCCCTGGTTTGGAGAATAGCGTGGCACACGCTTTAACGATCGACGCGGTCTCGCACTGGTTCGGATCAAACAAGGTGCTGAACAATCTGAATTTGCAAATTTCCGACGGCCAAATTGTGGCTGTCGTCGGACCGAGCGGTTGCGGCAAGTCGACGCTATTGCGGGCGATCCTGGGGACGCATCCGCCCAAAGCAGGCGAAATTCGAGCCGCTGGCCAAAGGGTCACGCGGCCCTCGCGCGCCGTGGGCATCGTTTACCAACATTACGCCCTCTACGATTTCTTGACAGCACAAGAAAACGTGGCCTTTGGTTTGAAACTAGACCAAACCAACATGGCCTTTCGCACCTTTCAATTCTTTCAGTGGCAAAAACTGAAGGAACAACACCTCCAGCAAGCCTCCGAGTTCCTCTGCAAAGTGGGACTCGAGAAAGCGATCCACAGTTACCCGCACGAAATGTCGGGCGGCATGCGGCAACGTGTGGCAATCGCCCAGGCGATGATCATGCGCCCCAAGATCCTGCTGCTTGACGAACCATTTGGTGCACTGGACGAATCGACCCGCACGGAATTGCAGATGATGTTGCTGCATTTCTATCAGGAGAACCTCGATGCGCGAGAGAAAGGTGAAGATCCTCCCTATACGATTCTGATTGTCACCCACGAACTGAACGAAGCGTTGTATGTGGCCGATCGCGTAATCGGATTGTCCCAGTACCACGCCGACGGAGCGAACGGGGCGACCATTGTTTACGATCGCCCATGCCCCGTTTTCCACCCCGACGATCCGCGTGACTTCGGCAGGTTTGTCGAGCAGCGAGAAGAACTCCGCAAAGCGGTATTCGACACCGAGGAAAACAAACAACACGAGCAGTACATCACGTACTGGAGTGAGCGTCAGCAAGCCGAATCGGCGGTCTCCTAGCGGGACACTCCTTGACCGTGGGTGGGTTGAGTAAAACCGGTCCGTCGAGTGCAATAGCGGTCGACCGCAACTCTTCATCGCTGAAAGGCAAACCATGGCTCGTCGTTTCGTAAATGAATTATCCGAACAGGAAACGCTGAACGAGATCTATCGTGCAGCGGACAAACAACTGCGGGCGAATCGTCAGGGTGGTAAGTACATCCTGATGAAGTTGGCCGATCGCACCGGCACCATGACCGGGATGTTGTGGAATGCCGACGAAAAGGTCTTCGAATCCTTTGAACGTGGGGACTACGTCCGCTGCCTGGGACGCACACAACTGTACAACGGCGGCTTGCAAGCGATCCTGACGGAAGTCACGCCGGTTCCTGTCAGCGAAGTCGATATCGCCGACTTTGATCGCTACGACGCCAGCGTTGCCGACGACCTGGAAGTTCGCCTGAGAGCCGTTTTAGGAAGCCTCAAGAACGTTCACCTGCGGCGACTCGGCGAAGCCTTCCTGGCCGACGAGGACTTTGTTGCTCGATTGAAAGTCGCTCCCGCAGCGGTCAGCAATCACCACGCCTACCCGGGTGGCTTGCTGCAACACACCATGGACCTGATCGATTTGGCTAAAGCCATCGAGCCCAAATACCCCAACATTGACTTTGAATTGGTCACCATGGGAGCCTTCCTGCACGATCTCGGCAAGATCGAGGAACTCTCCGCCGCCGGCGAGGCCACCTACACCGACCGCGGGCAATTGGTCGGGCATATCGTGATCGGAGTGCAGATATTGAACGAAAAACTCCGCTCCGTCGATGACTCGGTAGATGAACCGATGCCCAATACCCTGCGTTGGCAACTCGAGCACCTGATCCTCAGCCATCATGGGCAATTGGAGTACGGCAGCCCGAAGATC
Source organism: uncultured Pirellulaceae bacterium (assembly GCA_964477385.1). Taxonomy (GTDB): domain Bacteria; phylum Planctomycetota; class Planctomycetia; order Pirellulales; family Pirellulaceae; genus Roseimaritima. The sequence continues at coordinate 55,258 of CAYZHQ010000005.1, read as the reverse complement.
CCGCTCAGCCTGGAAGCGATCGCGCTGCATCACCTCGACAACCTCGACGCCAAACTCGCCGCTACGACGGCGGTCATTGAGTCCGACATCGCCACCGAAGGCAATTGGACCAACTACAATCCCACCATGGGGCGCAAATTCTGGAAACCGTGAGGTTTGCCGAGGCGGCAACTTGGGAACGCGAAGGGCGCCTCGCGAGCGTTATCCAGCCGCCCCATTTCCAGAATTGGCACCCTTCGGTTACAATTCGGGGCTTTCATTCCCCGATCGCGATCGGGAAGCCCACTGCGTCCGTCATTCACCCAGTAATATGTTTGAATCGCTCTCTGAAGGCCTGCAAACCGCCTTTAAAAGCTTGCGTGGTAAAGGCAAGCTCACCGAGAGCAATATGCGCGAAGGGCTGCAAACGGTCGAGCAAGCGATGCTCGAGGCCGATGTCAGCTATCCGGTCGTGCAGGAATTCATGCAGCACGTCACCGAGCGTGCGTTGGGAAAACGTGTGCTGCTCAGTTTGCGGCCGCATGAAGAGCTGATCCGGATCGTTTACGACGAACTGGTGTCGATTCTCGGACCGGTCGATTCATCGCTGCACCTGAAGGAGTCGGGCTGTACGATACTGATGCTTTGCGGGCTGCAAGGATCGGGCAAGACGACGACCTGCGGCAAGCTCTCGCAGTTGCTGCTCGAACAAAAAATCACGCCCACTTTGGTAGCTGCCGACCTGCAGCGCCCCGCAGCAATTGAACAACTACATGTGATCGGCCGGCAATTGGGCGTGCCGGTCTACAGCAATCCTGACGAAAAGGATCCGGTCAAGGTTTGTCAGGCAGGTGTCAAACAGGCCGCCGCGAATGGCTCACGTGTGGTCATCCTTGACACTGCGGGCCGGTTGGCAATTGACAAGGAATTGATGGCGGAACTAAGCCGCATCGATAAGAAGGTCAGCCCCGACCAGGTCTATCTGGTGGTTGACGGCATGACCGGACAAGACGCCGTGAACAGCGCGGGCGCTTTCAACGCCGAGCTAGAGCTTGACGGCGTGGTGATGACGAAACTGGACGGAGATGCTCGCGGCGGGGCACTGCTGTCGGTCAAGCAGGTCACCGGCGTCCCCATCAAATTCATCGGCACAGGCGAGCACTTTGATGCCTTAGAACCGTTCCGTCCAGAGGGCATGGCCAGCCGGATCCTCGAGATGGGCGACATGGTGGCTGCTGCCCGCGAAGCCCACCGGATCGTCGATGACCAGGAGCGCGAGGAACTCGAAGAAAAGATGGCGTCCGGCGAGATGACGCTGGATGACTTCAAAGGCCTGATGGAGAAAATTGCCAAGCCAGGCTTGATGGGCAAAATGATGTCGCTGATTCCTGGCATGGGTCAGATGAAGGAAATGATGGAGAATGAAGACGTCAGCGGGGGCGTCAAACAGACGATTGGCCTGATCAACAGCATGACAAAGGCGGAGCGTCGCAATCCAAAACTGATTGACGCTAGTCGCCGGATGCGAATTGCCGCGGGGGCCGGGGTGCAGGCTCCGATGGTCAATCAACTGGTCAAACAGTTTGATCAGATGAAGCCGATGATGCAGATGATGGCGGGCGGCAGTGCCGCCGATCGCGCTCAAATGATGCGTCAGATGCAAGCGGGTGGCATGGCTGGCGATCCACTGGGGAGCATGAAAGTTAAAAAGAGCACCGGTAAACGGCTCAGCCCGGCAGAGAAGGCAAAGCAACGTAAAGTGCGAGAGAAAGAATTGCGTCGCAAACGGCGTGGACGATAGAAAAGGCTTCAGGACTCTTTTGAACGGACCTCACTGTAAGCTCCGCGGCAAAAGAATCCTGACCCCTTTTTGAAGTGTTTCCTACTGGATTCCCGAACGGTTCGGGATCCTTGGTGGCGAGAGCCATCTGACGACTAAACGAAAGTGAAGTTTTCAAAGACACGGATTAGATCTCTGGAGTGATAGAGCTGTGGCAGTACGTATTCGATTGAAGAAAATGGGACGCGCTCACCGTCCTTTCTACCGCCTATGTGCGGTTGACCAACGATCCCCTCGCGACGGACGCGTGATCGAAGAACTCGGGCATTACGATCCCTTGGGCCCTGAGACCGACGCACGGGCAATCCTCAAAGGAGATCGCATCAACTACTGGCTCAGCGTTGGAGCTCAACCGAGCGACAAAGCGGGTGTGCTGATTAAGAAGTACGGTGAGAACGGCACGCACCTTGAAAAACAACAAGAGGCCCTCGATCGCCTCTCCAAGCGGAAACAGTACGAGTGGACTCCTGCTCCTGTAGCTCCGCCGAAACCGGCCAAGAAAGAAGAACCTGTGGCCGAGGAAGCCGCTGAAGCAAGTAGCGAAGAAGCGGCCAGCGAGGAAGCGACGCCCGAAACGACTGAGTAGGAAATCGTTCGCTGATGCGTTTTGACATCGTTACCCTCTTTCCAGCAATCTTTGATGGATACCTCACACAGAGCCTGCTGAATAAGGCGATTCAGCGTGGGTTAGTTGAAATCCATCGACATGACTTGCGAAACTGGTCGAACGATCCAAAGCATCACAAGATCGATGATCGCCCGTTTGGAGGCGGACCCGGGATGTTGATTCAGGTCCAACCCACGGTCGAATGTGTAGAGGAAGTTGAACGCGACTGCGAATTACCGACCAGACGAATTCTATTGACACCGCAAGGGAAAAAGCTGGACCAACGTCTGGCCGAAGACCTTGCCATGAGCCCTCGCCTGATGCTGCTGTGCGGCCGATACGAGGGCTTTGATCAACGGGTGATGGATATCCTTGAACCCGAAGAGATCAGTGTCGGTGACTTTGTGCTCAACGGTGGTGAAGTGGCCGCGATGATCGTTGTCGATGCGGTCGTCCGTTTAATCCCGGGCGTCCTTGGCGACGAATTAAGCCATTTCGATGACTCATTCAGTCGTGGAAATCGGATGCTCGAGTTTCCGCAGTACACGCGACCTCGTGAGTACCGCGGACATAGCGTTCCCGAAGTGCTGCTTGAAGGTGACCATCAGCGGATTGCTGCTTGGCGATCCGCGGCAAGTCGAGCACGGACTGCCGAACGTCGCGGAGATCTACTGAACGATTCGCGAGATGCCGAAACCGAATAAACTTAAGAATCCATAACCAGGAAAACGATATGTCCCACAAAATTATGGAACTGGTTGAAAAATCCAGTTTGAAAGACGAAGTCCCTCAGTTCGATATCGGCGATACCGTCGATGTACACACCAAGATTCTGGAAGGCGATAAAGAACGCATCCAAATCTTCTCGGGCACCGTGATCGCACGCAGCGGCTCCGGCACACGGGAAATGTTCACCGTGCGGCGGATTGTTGCCGGCGAAGGAGTGGAACGCAAGTTTCCCATCCACAGCCCGCGGGTTGCCAAGGTCGAAGTCAAACGCAGCAGCGTGGTGCGACGTGCCAAGCTGTACTTCTTACGAGATCGCGTTGGCAAGGCGGTTCGCCTGAAAGAACGCCGTCGTACCTAGGTCGAACGTTGATCAAGAACCTGCTCCGTAACGTCAGTCGCCATTACCAAGACTGGCGTTACGGCAAGGTCGATGCCTCGGCAGCCTTGGGAAAACGAGGCGAACAGACGGCCGCCCGTTTGTTACGCCGCAAACGTCTTCAAGTGATCGCCGAAAGCGAAAGCGACCGTGCTGGCGAAGTTGATTTGATCGCCGTCGATGGCCGGACCATTGTTTTTGTCGAAGTCAAAACGCTGGCGAGCACGCGTCCTGGGCATCCGGCCGATCGCGTGGATGACGCCAAACAACAGCGACTGACCCGAGCCGCACTGCGGTTTCTGAAACGGCATAAATTGCTCGAATATCGCTCCCGTTTCGATGTCGTGGCCATTTGGTGGCCCGCAGAGCAACCGCAACCAACGAAAATCGTGCACTACGAAAACGCTTTCGAAGCTCACGGGAGCGGGCAATTGTTTTCCTAAAGGCCGCTTCACGGTGCCGCCCGATTTCGGGCCTGCAGAAAGCAAATCAGCCGAATCGCGTTGTCCAGTCGCTGATCGGCACGGCATTGACCATCGACTCTCTCATCGGCAACCGGCACGCCGATCTGCTGGAGCAATTCTTCCAGCGTTCCACGCGGCCGCATCGATTCCCACTGAATCGACTTGAGCGTCAAGCAGGGTGGCAGGGGCAGACCGGCAGCGGTCAGCAATCGAGCGGTCGACTGGTGATAGACCACCAGCGTATCTCCCGGCCGCAAAAAAGCTTGCCAAGCGTCGCGAAAGGCTGCCACCGAGTGGGCCCTTTCAAAATCAGCCTCACGTAATTTCAGATGCGACAGCACGCTTGCCGAGAGTGGCACCACCGGCTCGATCGCGCATCGCATTGCCTGCTTGGTACCTAGACGCTGGGCCGTCCAAAAGACCGGCAACCGCATGTCCGGCTCACTGACCATACGGTTGGCACGATCAAAGCTGGAAGCACTCTCTCCGTAGGCCACCACCACCGAAGCATCGTTGTCGAGCAGCACGCGTGGCAAATTTGGATTCGATAACGCGCGTCGCGATTGCAGAACACGTCGCTGATCGGCGGCTCCCATCTGCTGAATTTGCTGATCGACCATCGTTTCAAACGCAGCGAGCAACGCCTGCCAGCCGTTCGTCTCCGGTTCAATCGCTTGCAATGCCTGCGTGGTCGCTTCGATGGTCGACAGTGCCGTTTCGGTGGGCTCGCGACGAATCCGGTAACGGCTCGGTTCGCTGGGCTGCAAGCAGTAGCGCGGCAGCCGCTGGATCGCCGGGATATCACGCATCAGCGTTTTGGCATGGTGCCAGGTTCCGTCGATAACCACCAACTGAGAAGGCTGCTGCTCGGGTGGCAAGTCAGACAGGACCTTGGCACCGGGCGCAGGATACAGCACGCCGGCTCCGGGCCGAAAAGGAAAACGTTCGGCTGCATCGGCGAGACGATGATTGTGGTCGACTAACAATGTCGAGTTCCGCAGCGCGCGATGGACGATTCTCGCGGTGTTAAATGGGTGAAATCGTTCCCGCATGTGTTGCAGGATGAGGACCTCGGTACGATTGGCGATCGACGGGATGGCCTTACAAAAACAGGACTCCCGCGGTCGGTAGCAGCCATAGCAACGCTGGCGATGCGTCACGACGCCGACTTTAGATGCTCGTAGGCTTTGGGGGTGGCCATGCGACCGCGACGGGTGCGAACGATCAACTCGTAACGCAACAGAAACGGTTCGACTTCGTCTTCCAGAGTATCGCTACTGCAGTTCATCGTGTGAGCGATGGCTTCGATTCCGGCCGGCCCGCCGGCGAACACACGGACCAAGGTCTGCAGGTAGGCACGATCTTGTTTATCCAATCCCAAGCGATCCACGGCGATCATATCCATCGCCCGATTCGCAGTCTCCAGATCGATTCGGCCGCTGGCTTTGCTCTGCGCGTAGTCGCGGATCCACAACAGGCGGTTGTTGGCGATACGTGGCACGCCACGGCTGCGGCGAGCCACCTCCATCGCCGATTCTTCGTCGATGGCAACTTTCAGTTTGGTGGAGTTGCGTCGGACAATCTCGCAGAGGTCTTCGATCGGATAGAAACCGAGGTGTTCGCGAATCTGAAAACGGTCACGTAGCGGACCACTAAGCATACCGGCCCGCGTCGTGGCTCCAATCATTGTGAAGGGTCGCAAATCAAGATTGAGCGTTCGCGCGCTGACTCCTTCGCCTAGGACAATATCGATGCGAAAGTCCTCCATCGCCGTATAGAGGTACTCCTCGACACTGCGTGGCAAACGGTGGATCTCGTCGATAAACAGCACCGACCCTTCGGAGACGTTTGTGAGGTAAGGGATCAAATCCTTCGGAGCCTTCAGCCCGGCGCCGTTGGCAAATTGCACCACCGTTCCCATCTCGTTGGGAATCACCGTTGCAAACGTCGTTTTGCCGAGACCGGGAGGGCCGTCAAAGAGGATATGCCCCAGCGGTTCCTCCCGTTGCCGAGCGGCGTCGATCGCGATCCGCAATCGCTCGATGACATCGCCTTGGCCAACCATTTCCGACATCCGCCGCGGACGCAAGCGATTATCTTCGACAGGCAGACCGTCCGCACCCGAAACTTGCGGGTTTGAAGGCAGTTTCTCGCCCTTGATTTCGGGATCTTCGTCATCCGGTTTGGATTGCTGGTAGATTGTTTCGCGAGCCATCGCCGGCGGCAGTCCGTTGCGGAGGAACCTTGAAATGCAGAACAATCTCTTTAATCTACCCCTTCGGACCATTGTTGGCGAGTGAGAAACCGATGAGCGACGCACTTCGCGACCCAGAAGAACTGACAAAATACGAGCCCTACCTGCGAATGCTTGCCAGGGTCAAGATGCGGCGAGCCTACCAGGCCAAGCTGGGCGCGTCGGACATCGTTCAGCAAACGCTGTTGCAAGCGGTTCAGGCGATTGACGATTTCCGCGGGGGGACCGATGCGGAATTGCGGGGTTGGCTGAGGCAGATTTTGGCTCGGAACATTGCTCACCTCGATCGCGACATGCATCGCGACAAACGCGATGTACGGCGTGAACGTTCGATTGAGGAACGGCTGCAGCAGTCCTCGATGCGTCTGGAAGGCTGGTTGGCGGGAGCGGGCCCGACCCCCAGTCAACATGCGGTTGCCGGAGAGCATGTGCTGCATTTGGCAAGCGCGATCGAGAGGCTACCGGAGGGCCAGCGAGATGCCGTTCGTATGCATTATCTGGAAGGCCGGAAATTGTCCGAGGTTGCCAGCCAATTAGACAAGAGCACCAGCGCAGTGGCTGGTTTGCTCCACCGAGGCATGAAGTCCCTGCGAAGCGAGTTGGCCAGCCTCACGGGTAATCGTTCGAGCCCCTAACTGGACAGCGCCCATGGAATCAAATCCCCCAATGGTTTGAGACGTTTACGCAACGATTAGACGTTTTGGCATTCGCCACGGTTTTCTGTGCAATAACCGCAGCACGGTCAACCCATTCAAAAGCCCATTCAGAAGCCTATTCAACGGACGCCTGTGGGGCGGGTCGCGGCCCAACGGTCAGCACTTCCCAAGGCTTGGGGTAGAAATACAAGGGCTCGATTCGGCCTGCATGATTTCGGTAACTGCCCCGGTGGACATGCTCGTGCCAACTCATCGCCTCCTGGCTGGTCGGCGCGAGCACGTGAGCCAATTTCCCGCCGACATAGGTGGGTCGGTTGTAAACCCGACGATAGGAAGGAGGCAGCCGATTGCCAAGCGGCGGAATGGGGTCGAACCGAGGGTGCGTCGGTGGCAAGGAAAGGTATGGACCGTGGCCCCACAGATTGGTCGACGCAGGTAGCACGAGGAATAACAAAATCAGTAAACGCATCCGCTCCATCCCCTCGGTGACACTCTTCTTTAGATCGGTCTCCGCCCGCTTTGTATTTCTGTCATCGTCGGAAACCGTGGCGGCTTGGCAAGCATTTAAGCCAGCAAAGGGTCGTAGCAATTGCAGCGGTTGTGACGTGACCACCAAATGGTCACGGTCGCACGTGCCCGAGACACCTCTGGGCCCGGTGCGGACCTTGGCCAACGGTGCAGCGAATCACCAACGAGGCCTTGGGCGTTGCCAACAGCATCCGTAAGATGGGGATTGGCAACGAAGAGCAAAGAATCGCTGTTTGGCACATCCCACAGAGACCGCATCGACAAACTCGATAAACGCATTGGTAACGAAGATGAATTTACCTCGACAGAAGTTGCTGGGCCTGATTGCCGGGCTCGCCATCGCAGGCCTGCATGCGGAGCCGGCGAAGGCGAACGCTTTGACGGTCCCATGGCAGGCTGTCGACCAGATCCAGCGTTACGGAGCAACGAGCTTTCGCAATGCTGGCATGCCAGCCTCCGAACTGCCTGATAGCACGCAGCAATTAATTGTCGAAATGTTGCGCCGCTGCCCCTCACGCAACTGGTCGCAAGCCGTTTCAGGTGAAGCAGAGGCCTCCCATCGGGAATTGAACCGTGCCGTCTGGCGGATCGTCAAACGTTGGAAGCGGCAGCGGACGCCACAGTCACTCGAAGGCAACGCCGCGGCCCGAAATCTAGTGGTGGGCGACCGTCGTCGTCGTGGCCTGACGCTAGAAGACTTGCAGAGCTTGCCGGGTGCCGATTTATCGGACCGTCAGGCAAAAATCCTGCACTTGCTTTGCCAAGGCTACTCCCACAAAGAAATCGCCGCCGAGCTGCGTCTGGACCATCCGCAGCAGGTCAGTCACGAGAAGTACCGAGCGGTCCAGAAACTGCGGCGAGCTTGGATGCGTAGCGAATCGGTCTAGCTAGCATCGCAAGCGTTCCCGCTTCCGCTAAAGTCGGCTCAAGCGGCAAGGTTTACCTAGTCGATACAAACAGTCAGCGAGTTCGCACGCCGACCTTTTTGTTGATGGGGAATCGATTCACGCCATGGCTACCGTTGCCGACGAAAACACCTCCCGCCCGCCTCAAGCGATGAGCGGCTTGACCCGCTGGATCATCGACTGGGGTTCCGGCGCCGTGGACGGCCTGACGTTGGTGGGGGACATGGCGATGTTCACTTGGCGGATGCTGGTGTGGATGTTTACGCGGCTGCCGCCCAAGGGAACGTTGCTGATAAATTTTTACCAGGTGGGAGTCCTCAGCCTGCCGGTCGTCTCTTTGACGGGCACCTTCATCGGCATGGTGCTGGCCGTCCAAAGCTATTATCAGTTCCATTCCATCGGGCTGGAAAACCAGTTGGGCGCGGTGATCAATATGTCCTTGGTCCGTGAACTGGGGCCGGTGTTGGCCGCCACGATGTTGGCGGGCCGGGTCGGCAGTGCGATGGCGGCCGTATTGGGAACGATGCGTGTCACCGAACAGATTGACGCGTTGACAACGATGGGCGCGGACCCCATTCATTACCTGGTGGTTCCACGGTTCCTAGCCTGCATCTTGTTAATTCCGGCGTTGACCGTGATGGCCGACTTTATGGGCATTGTGGGCGGCTACTTTTACAGTGTGATCGTGTTGGGGATTGATCACGCGCCCTACCTCATGCACTCGCGCGACTTCGTCAGTGGCTTCGATTTTTTCACCGGCATCTTCAAGAGTTTTTTCTTTGGGGGCACGATCGCGATCGTGAGTTGCTACCGCGGCTTTCATTGCCAAGCCGGTGCCGATGGAGTGGGCCGCGCCGCCACCGCTTCCTTTGTGCATTCCTTCGTGTTGATTTTGGCGCTCGACCTGTGTCTCAACATTTTGCTCGATGCGATGTACTTCCGGTTTTACCCTGAAGGCGCGTCGATCCTGTGACAAGTGCGCCGATCCACCCCATGGCGCCTGATTAACTTTCTCACCGCCGACCTTTGATTCGCTACCGATTATGTCCGACGTTCCTCAACCCGACGCCACTGTCTCGTCCAGCGAGCCCGCCGATGTGCTGGTCCATGGCGACGCATTGACGGTCATGTTTGGCAAGCAAGCGGTGCTGCGTGACGTCAGCATTGCAATTCCTCGAGGCCAGACCCTGGCGATCATCGGAGAGAGTGGTTGCGGAAAAACGGTACTTTTAAAAACGCTGGTGGGCTTGGTGAAACCGTCGCGGGGCGAGGTTTGGTTCGACGGGCAAAACCTCGCCAAGTTAGCTGACAAGCCGCTGACGGCGGTTCGCAAGCGGATGGGGTTTGTGTTTCAGAACGCCGCCTTGTTCGACAGCATGTCGATCTTTCAGAACATTGCTTTTCCGCTGCAACAGCATGCCGTGTGCGAGGCAAAAGAGATCGAACCGCGAGTCATGCAACGATTGGGCGAAGTCGGTTTACCGCCGGAAGTCGCACGCAAGAAACCGGCGGAACTGTCCGGCGGGATGCGCAAACGTGTAGGGCTAGCTCGTGCCTTGATTATGGAACCCGAACTGTTGGTTTATGACGAGCCAACCACAGGGCTCGATCCGATCATGAGCGACGTGATTAACGAGTTGATCCTAGGGACTCGTCGGCGGTACCCGGTGACGAGCATCGTAGTGACTCATGACATGCATACGGCGCGTAAAGTAGCGGACAGGGTGCTGATGTTGTACCCCCGAACACGGTTGGCTCGGCATGAAAGTCAAGTTTTATTTGATGGCCCGCCAAGTGATTTAGAACATGCGGATGACCGTCGCGTTCGCCAGTTTGTCCGTGGTGAAGCGGGCGAGCGACTGAATGAGTTAATTTCGACAATGACGTCGAACTAAAGGATAAAGATCATGGATGAGAATCGGCTTCGCTTTGGCGTCGGAGTGATGGTGGTCGCTGCGGTTGCTGTCTCCATCATTCTGACATTTCTGTTTGGTGCATTTCCAGCATTGCTCTCCAACAATGTGCAATTGACGGCGATGTTTGACGCCGCGCCAGGGGTGAGCGCGAACACGCGTGTCCTGCGGGACGGCGTCAAGATCGGGCGCGTTAGCGACATCCAACTGCTGCCCGATGGGGGCGTCCAACTGACAATGGAAATCGAAGCCAAGTACGCGCCAACGCCGGCTTACGTGCCTCGTATTTCCACCGGCTCGTTCGTGACCGGGGACGCGAATTTGGAATTTGTCAGACGCACCGAAGGCGAACTGCTGGAACTGCTTGACGGACAGGCGGGCGCTCCCCCCAACAAGCAGCTAGAGCCAGAAGAGCGCAAACTGACGTCGGTGCGGGCTAGCGACGGAGACTTCATTGGCCAGGGTAAACTTGCCGGCGATCCGTTCGCAGTGCTCGTGGGCATGGAAGATCAGGTGCGTCAAACCTTGGCAACGATGCAAGTCGCCGGTGACTCGGTCGCCCAAGCGAGTAACAACGTCAGCCGTTTGGCTGACAATGTGGGACAAGCGATTGGCGACGGCGGAACGCAGGTCAAAGATCTGACCCAACAGACCGAATTGGCCGCTCGGGAGCTGCAAGCCACGCTGGCCGATATCCGGGTTATCGTCGGCGACCGGGCGGTTCAAGAGGCGCTCAAGCAATCGGTGCTCCGTCTGCCACTGTTGGAAGACAAGGCCGATGCGACACTGGAAGAGTTCCAGCAGGTGGCGACCAATCTGGCGGGGGTCGGCGAGGCGGCGGAGGACTTGTTTCGTGAAGCGGAAAAAACGGCGGAGAACCTAGACCAGATTACACGGCCCTTTGCCAATCGCAGCGAAGCATTGGCCGAAAGCTTTGCCTCCAACCTAACCAACCTGGATTACACGTTACGCGAAGTCGGCGTGTTTAGCCGGCGTTTGAATGAAGGCGACGGGACGCTGCGGCGCATCATCGAGGACGACGAACTGTACTGGCAAATCAAACGTGTTGTCGACAATGTGGAAGGGGCGACAACGCGGATTCGCCCGATCCTCGATGACGTGCGCGTGATCAGCGACAAGTTGGCTCGCGATCCGCGGCAACTGGGGCTGAAAGGGGCCCTCGACAAACGGCCCAGCGGAATGGGTTTAAAATAGCGGGCGGCTAAGGATTCACAATGGCTTGAATGCCACCCGGCGGCAAACCGGTGGGCGGAGGGGCCGGGGCAGGGGGCGGAATCGGAATGGTCGCCGGCGGAACATCGAGCGGTTCGATGGGAGTGGCGACCGAGCCGGTGACGATCCCGGAGCGGGCTTGGCCCCGCAATTGATCGGCTCGTGAAACGACCTGCTCCATTGGTTGGACTTGTTTCGGCACCAACTCGACATCGATGACCCGTTCGTCGCGGATCTCCCAAGGCCACAGCGATTCGGAAATAAACTCGATGACGGGATATTCGTACCAGGGAGGATCCAACGTCCGCAGAATCGTTTCGGTGCGGTAACCATCTTTCTCGATCCGCAGTTCTCGGGTGCCGTAGTAGACAAACGAGCTGGCCGCCGGCGAGGTACCGATGTTTTGATTATCGACCGAGACCACAGCGCCCGGCGGATTGGTTCGAACCGTCAACCGGCGTCGGACACACCCCGTCAGCGAAAGCATCGCCAGCACGCCCATCAGCAGTGTGACGTCGGCAAACTTGGGCGATTTGATGGAAATTTTGCCATGGCCACAACTCAAGTCGCCACAAGCTCTCCGAGCAGGTGATTGCGGAATGACGATCATGCGGCCCTGTTCGACCATTTTGCGGACCTATTTCGAAAGTAGACCGAATCGAATTCTTCAGCGATGTGCTCAACCTCGCGTCCAGCCACTTTTGCGACAGACACCAAACCGTCCCTCCGGCACGGTTCCGCGAGGGTAGCAAAGCGGCCCCGACCTCGCCTAGAGCGAATTGGCTGGTTCGCCGAACGCCAATCGGGCACCTCGCCGAGAGCGAATTCGACGGCTCGACCAAAGTCCACGGAGGCCGCTAACGCCTCCATAATGAAGGTTGCGAATCGCCCCTCCGACATACAATTCCATGGTCGTAGACGTTACACTAGACAGTGACTCCTCCACGGAAGCTCGTCTGCCTGTCAACGGAATGCGACTGTGAAACGGTTGAAACATCGAAACCTCTAGCAGCCCCACGTTACGCATGTCCGACCCTGAGAACTGGAACGCCTCGATCGTTCACGCGATACAGTCCGATGTGGGCATGCGTCGGGCGAACAATCAAGATTCGGCAACTTCGGTGACGGCCGATTCCGAATCTCGTTTCAACAAACGGGGGCACCTGTTTATCGTGGCCGATGGCATGGGGGCTCATGCAGCGGGGGAGCTCGCCAGTCAAATGGCTGTGGAGAAAATCCCTCAACATTACCTCCATAACTCGTCCATATCGACTGTCGACGCGTTGCGAAAGGCGATCAGCGAAGCCAACCGAGAAGTCTACCTCAAGGGGCAAAGCAATCCTGAATTCCACAACATGGGCACCACCGTCAGCACGTTGGCGTTGGTACCCGATGGGGTCGTGGTCGGGCATGTGGGTGATAGTCGCGTTTATCGGCTGCGCCGAGAGGTGTTTGAACAGCTGACCTTTGACCACAGCTTGGTCTGGGAAATGGAGGCCAACGGGCACGTCCAACCGAACAGCGAATTGAGCCGTGCGATTCCCAAAAATGTCATCACGCGATCGTTGGGACCGAGCGCCGAAGTGGCGATCGACATGGAAGGGCCCTGGCCGGCACTTCGGGGCGACCGCTATTTACTGTGCAGCGATGGCTTGACCGGTCAAGTTACCGATGAAGAAATCGGTATGTTGCTCGGTTGCTTACCACCGCACAAGGCAACCCAAGTTCTAATTGACTTGGCAAACCTCCGGGGCGGCCCGGACAACATCACGATCATCACGCTCCAGCTGGATGCCGATTTCAACCGTAGTGGTGCTCCGATTCATCGGCAACGCGTCACGGTTCCGGCACCGCCGTTTTTATGGGTCACGATCGCCGCGAGCCTGCTAGCGGCAGTCTTGCTAGCCGTCTCGGGCTTATGGTTAGCGATGGCCGGCGCTCTGGCGATCAGTGCCACCGCGGCAGCGTACACCGCCTGGTATTGCATGGCCTCGGGAAATCGCTCCGCGGGCAGCCCCTTGCTCCAAGGCCCCAAGGGGCGCGGCCCTTACCGCCGTTATTCCGCCAAGCCATCCCAAGATTTCGTCGATCGCCTGAGCGGCACAGTCAAAGCCCTTCGTGATGCAGCGGCCGAAAAAAATTGGCAAATCGACTGGGTGGAAATCGATCGCTGCCAGCAGCAGGCGGAGCAAGCGTGCCAAGCCAACCAGCTCGACCGGGCGATCCTGCTTCAGTCCGAAGCCATTATCGGAACCATGCAGCAGTTGCGTTATCAGCGTGCCGGGGATGAGGCCGCTGTCGACCTATAGACAGGCTCCCCGCACGGAACCGCAAGCAGGGCTGCGGCTGCTGTCGGATCGGCGTTTTTTTTGCACCGCCGAGTCGATCAAACGATCTTGACCTAGCAGCCACGCTTCGCGGATGATCTGCATCCCGCGTTTATTTTTTTAAGGGAAAAGGAATTCCCATGCAGCACGATGACCCTGTCTTAGTGACCGGTGCCAGCGGAATGGTTGGCAGCCGCTTAGCGCTTCGCTTACGCGAAACCGGCTACACGAACGTCCTGACACCGGGACGAGCGGATCTCGACTTATGTGATCCCACCAGCGTCGACCGCTGGTTTGCCGAATTTCGTCCCCGCTACGCCTATCTGCTCGCGGCCAAGGTAGGCGGGATTGCTGCCAACGTCAGCGACCCCGTGGGCTTTTTGGACCTGAACCTCCGGATCGCCGTCAATCCGCTAAGCGCTTGCCAACGTTTTGGAGTGGAGAAACTGCTGCTGCTGGGCAGCACCTGCATTTATCCCAGAGCTTGCCCGCAACCGATGCGGGAAGAGTCGCTGCTGACCGGCCCGCTGGAACCGACCAATGAAGGTTACGCACTGGCAAAAATTGCCGCCCTTCGTCTGGCCCAGGCCTATCAACAACAATTTGGACTCCGCTGTGTCCTCCCGATGCCCTGCAACATTTACGGCACCGGTGACCACTTTGACCTGCAGCGCAGCCATGTCCTGAGTGCCTTGGTCAAGCGATTTTGTGACGCGCACGATGCTCGCGCCACATCGATCACGCTGTGGGGCACTGGCTCCGCCCGGCGGGAATTCATTCATGTCGACGACGTCGTCGCCGGGTTGCAGTTCCTGTTTGAGCATGATGATTCGGGCCAGATCATCAACCTGGGAACTGGCGTCGATCTTTCCATTGCCCAACTCGCACAGCAAGTTGCCGAAGCGGTCGGCTTTACCGGCCAGATTGAATGGGACACTTCGCGTCCCGATGGAATGCCGCGCAAGTGCACCGACATTTCCCGCTTACAAGCCCTCGGATTTCAACCTCAAATCGACCTCGCTGAAGGCATTCGACGTACCGTCGCCGAATATCGCAGCCAGCAAGTTCCCGCTTAACGAGCCCCACTGATGAAACCACAATCTCGCCAAGAACTGCAGCGTTGGCTGGGCGATACATTGCAAGACTCGAACCGCGACAATCCCCGCTATTGGTTTCCCTTGACCATGCCGACCTATGGCATTGACGAGATCACCGAGGCGATCGAATGCATGGTCGATTACCAGACTTCGATGGGTCAGCGCACACGCACCTTTGAAAAGCAATTTGCGGAGTACGTTGGTGCCGCCGATGCGGTGATGGTCAATAGCGGCTCTTCCGCCGATCTGCTGCTGGCGTACCAACTGGTCAATCCGATGCAGCCCCGCTTACAGCCCGGCGATGAAGTCTTGGTACCGGTCGTCACCTGGCCGACGCAAGTTTGGTCGGTCGCCATGGCGGGTCTAAAGGTCCAATTAGTCGATGTCGATCCGGTGACTTTGAATGTCGATCTGGATGACTTAAGGAAACGCATTACGCCTCGCACCAAGTGCTTGTTTGCCGTCCACTTGATGGGTAACCCTTGTGCCATGGATGCGTTGAGTGCGATCTGCGACGAGTACGGGCTGCTGTTGATCGAAGACTGCTGCGAAGCGTTAGGCGCCAAGCACGGCGATCAACACGTCGGCACCTTTGGGCTGGGCGGCAGCTACAGTTTTTTCTTTTCGCACCACATGACGACGATGGAAGGCGGCATGGTGACCTGTCGCGACGAAGCACAAGCGGACGAATTGCGCGTCCTGCGGGCTCATGGCTGGAGTCGCGGCCTGCAGAATCAAGTCGCCGATGCGAGCCCACAAATCGACTCACGCTATCTGTTCGTCAACTGGGGTTTTAACCTCCGACCGACCGAATTGCAGGCCGCCTTTGGGATCCACCAGCTTGCGAAGCTGGATGCCATGAACGCGCGGCGGGCGACGCTGGCAGCGAGGTTTGAATCTTTTGTTGATCAGCACCCGCATTTGGCGACGCCGCTGGTTCCTGCCTCAGGAACAGCCAGTCCGTTTGCGTTACCCGTCATGCTGTCAGGACCGCTCCATGACCGACGTGCCGATCTGACGACGCGACTGGAAGAGCAGGGGATTGAAACGCGACCGATCGTGGCTGGTAATCTGGCTCGTCAGCCCGCCGCCAAAATCCTTGGCGAGATCGATCCCGCTGCCTACCGAGGCGCGGACCAGATTCACGCACGCGGCTTTTATCTCGGTTTGAACCCTGCCTTTGATGACGTCTTGTTTCAGCGGATGCTCGACACGTTAGACGAATGTGTCGCCGCATCTTTGGGTACGACGCGCGTCCGCACGGCTGCCTAAGGTTTGCCCACACGCGCTGACTAGCCACATTTAACCGCCATCGCCCCATTGGATCCCCGAGCGTCCTTTCCATGCCACGTGTGCTCATTACGACTCCCTTTCCGGCTTGGCCGCTGCTGCGGCAAACTCCCGGCCATGCCGGGCGCTGGGAGGACTTTGAGTTTGTGGTCAACGAGCCGGTCGAAACTTGCGACGCTTGGGTCGTGTTTGAAGAGGTTCCTGAAACGCTGAGGACCCGCTGTCCGCGAGAAAACACTGTGTTTGTGAGCGCCGAACCGCCGGCGATACGTCGCTATCGACGCGGTTTCCTGGACCAATTTCGGTGGGTTTTGACCTGTCACGAAATCGATCACCGCGGCCACATTCCATGGCACCAAGGCCATCCCTGGCATGCCGGTGTCGACCGCGAAGCGAACAATCGATCGACTTGGGATTACGACTCCATCTCCAGCCACGACGCGGCTCACAAGCCGCACCTTCTCAGCACGGTGATCTCGACCAAATCGATCACTCCCGCACATCGCCAACGTCAAGCCTTCGTCGCCTTATTGAAAGCGGAATTGGGCGATGCGTTTCATGTTTATGGACGCGGCTATCTGCCGATCGCCGACAAATGGGACGCGGTGGCTCCTTACCGCTTTCACTTGGCGTTGGAAAATGAATGTCGAAAAAACTACGTCACCGAGAAAGTCTCCGATGCCTTTCTCGGCAGCGCCTACGCGTTCTATTTCGGAGCGACAAATGCAACCGATTTTTTTCCGGCAAACAGTTTCTCCGCAATCGATGTCTTTGAACCGGAGACCGCCATCGCCACGATTAAACAGGCCATTGCGGAGGACTTTGACCGCACCCATCGCGACGCTGTCCGCGAAGCCCGTCGGCGGGTGCTCGATGAACATAACTTCTTTCCCTTAGTCGTCCGCTTACTGCGCGAGCGGATGTCCGGCGCGCCGCCGCAACCGGTCGAGCTATTGCCGCGTCGGCAACGCGTCCAACTTGCACTGCGTCGTCTCGGTCGGCGAATAGCCGCCTAACTCCTTTCCCACAAAGCCACCACGATGTCTCGACTCAAGCTTGTCCCCCGAATCACGCGCAGCCTTCTGAAACGTACCGATCGGGTCATGTCAGCGGTAGGACTGCCGGGTCGTTTGCCAGTCTGTGCCGAGTTCGATCGCAGCTACCGCGGCTGGAACGCCGCCGATGGAGATCGCACGCTGCGTCTGGATTATCCGCTTGATCGCGCGGACATCGTGTTTGACGTCGGCGGCTATCAGGGCGACTGGGCAAATGAGATCCACCAACGGTACGGCTGCCGGCTCCATGTTTTCGAACCGCTGCCACAATACTACGATCAGATCACCGCCCGCTTTCAAGACGAACCCAGTATTGAGGTCCACCGCTTTGGATTGGCCGGTCAGCAGCAACCGATTCAGCTGGGCGTCTTAGACGATGCCACCTCGCAGTTCAAAGCGGCCAGCGAGACGGTGGCTTGCGAGTTGCGTGCGATTTCGGAGTTCATGGCCGAGCGAGAGATCGACCGAGTGGCCTTGTTGAAACTGAATATTGAAGGGGGCGAATACGAGTTGCTGGAGCATCTATTGGAGAGCGGTGCAATCCACCGGTTTGATAACATCCAGGTCCAATTTCATTGGTTTGTTCCGGGTGCTCATCAGCGAATGGAACGCATTCATCGCCAGTTGCAGGCCTCGCACCGTACCACGTACCAGTACCGTTTCGTATGGGAAAATTGGTGCAACAAAGCGGCTTAAGTGGCGTACTGAAGTCGAGGATCGTCTAAGCCTAAACGCTTCATCTTCTTGTACAGGGTGGTGCGATTGATTTCGAGTGCATCGGCGGTGGCCGCGCGATTCCATTGAAACATCCGCAGCGCATCGAGAATGATTTGACGCTCGGGCTCTTCCAACGCTTCACGCAGACTGGTGACGTGGCTGTCGGACACGTGCTGAGCGGCCGCCACGGCTGGCATGGAAAAATGCGACCGCATGGGCTGGTGCCCCGACTCGTTTTTCAACAAGTCGGCTGGCAAGTCTTCGACCGTTAAGATGCTGTTGCGAGACAGCACAATGGCCCGCTCGACCACATTTTCCAGTTCGCGAACATTCCCCGGCCAAGCGTAGCGTTGCAGCACCTGCATTGCCTGAGCGTCAAAGCCCTCGACGTTTCGATGGAGCGATTCAGTGGAACGCTGAAGGAAATGTTGCACCAACAGCGGAATGTCGCCCACGCGTTGACGCAACGCTGGCAGTTCGATGTTGACGACGTTCACTCGGTAGTACAAGTCTTGCCGAAAGGTGCCTCGCTCGACACAGGCCGTGAGGTCTTCATTGGTTGCCAAAATAACGCGCACATCCACCGACTCGGTTTTTGTGCCACCGAGCGGTTCGAATTGAAATTCCTGCAAGACGCGTAGCAACTTAACTTGCATGGCGGGACTGGCGGTACCGATTTCGTCGAGAAACAAAGTGCCACCGTCGGCCAGCTTGAATTTGCCGACTCTGTCGGTCGAAGCGCCCGTAAAGGCCCCCGCAACGTGTCCGAACAGCTCGCTTTCCAAAAGGTTGTCGGGCAAGGCACCGCAGGCAACTTCGATAAACGGCCCCGATCGGCGATGACTACGCCGGTGAATGGCTCGGGCGATCATCGATTTCCCGGTCCCATTTTCCCCCGTCACCAAGACCGAAGCCCGGGCATCGGCCACGCTATCGACCACATCAAATAATTTGAGCATGCGGTAATCTTGACTGAGGATATCCTCCATCCCAAACCGCTGATCCAACTGCTGCTTGAGGCATTCATTTTCGGCCTGAATGTCTTGCTGCGACTGCGCCCGGTCGATCGCCAGCGTCAACTCTTCATCGATGAGGGGCTTTGTTAGCAAATCAAAAGCCCCCGCGCGGACCGCATCGATCGCCGTATCAGGGGTGGCATAGCCGGTCACGACCAAGATCTGACAGCGGGGCATTTTCCGCTTGGTAAAGCCAATCAGATCGAAGCCATCCCCATCGTCCAGCCGCAGATCGGTGATCAGCAGGTCATAGTCCTGTTGCTCCAGCGCAGCCCGTGCCGCGGCGAGGGAGCTAGCTGTCTGGACCGAAAACCCTTGTTCGGCCAGCCAAAGAGCCATCGACTCTGCCAAGTAACGGTCGTCGTCGACCAACAGAATTGTTGTGGAATCCCGCATCGTGCTGCCAACCAGTGGGGAACGGAAAAATCGTAAGTGCGTTGCAGGGAGAAAAAATTAACCCTAGGGGGTTTTAGGTTGCGGTTTGCCGCTCGTCAAAACGCGTAGTGGTACTAGTTCGCCGATTCCCCCCTGCGGGATAGGCCTGACAGGTTCATTCACCCCAAATCAACTCCCCCGGTTGAGAAGCAGATCCGAACCGAAGAGCAAGGCTTTTCGGGAGCCAGTGAGTACAAATGAATTGGAAATTGTTAATCGTGGATGATCACGAAGTAGTTCGCGTCGGCTTATCGGCATTGCTCGATGCGGCAGACATCACGGTCGTCGGGACCGCGGGCGATGCAGAAGAGGCGCTCGAGAAAGCGACCTCGTTGCAGCCGGACCTAGTGCTGATGGACATCCGTATGGCCGGCACGGACGGCCTGCTCGCAATGAGTGCGATCCGAGAGAAAATGCCCGAAACGCGATTCGTGATGCTGAGCACGTACGATAATCCCACCTACGTCGCTCGTGCGGTGGCACTCGGTGCCGGCGATTACGTGCTGAAAGGAAGCTCTCGGGAGGAGATCCTGGCTTCGCTTCGCCTAGTCGCGGCCAAACAAGAAGCCCCACCTCATAGCTTGTTGCAACAAATTCGCCAGACGATGCGTCAAACGAAAATCTGCGAAGCGGGACAAGCGCTACCAGTTACCGCCAGGGAATTGCAAGTGTTGCGACACGTGGCGCTGGGACTTAGCAATAAAGAGATTGCCAAATCGCTGTGCATTAGCGTGGAAACGGTCAAAGAACACGTTCAGAATATTCTGCGGAAACTGAACGCCGCAGACCGGACCGACGCAGCGGTCCGAGCTGTTAAGATTGGCGTTGTTTAAGCGCTGTCCAGGCACCCGTTGGCGTCCAGGGCCCGTTGGACCCCAGGGCCCGTTGGATCCCAGGGCCCG
>CAYZHQ010000005.1:23122-34835 GCA_964477385.1 uncultured Pirellulaceae bacterium | reverse complement strand
CCCAGGGCCCGTTGGATCCCAGGGCCCGCTCAGTCCCACCACCACTGGCCAGCCGCCAAGCCTTTCGGACCGGCAGTAAGACGGCTTTTCTCCGTCTCGCCGCTGGTGTCGACCTGCTTTAGATCAGACTTGAGTGCCGTTCGTGGCTGGACGTTCACACCACCGCCGAGCGGTGTCATCAGTGTATTTCCTTTCCAAACAGCGTTGACTGCCGTTTCGACCTGGACGGGCGATTCATGAACCTCGACGGCAAACCGAGCTTCATCGCCGAAGAAGTCCATCCCCCAGCCCGATTGGCCGTAGAAGTCCTGCTGCTGAATGTAGGCAGCCGCGATCGCCGCGTCGACCAGGTTTCGCATCTGAGCGTAAACCGGAGCCACCGCAGCAATCCGATCATAGTTTTCGGTAAAATCCTTGCAGAAGGCTTCGCTGGCACGGTTCCCACGATTCACCGCCACACGTTCGCCCTTGTTACCAACCCGTTCATTCGCCCCCACCAACTCGACGCCGTGCTGGCTCAACTGCATCGCTTGTCCATCTTCGCTGACCTTGACGCCTTCATAATTGGGCTGGAAATACCAGCGTTCCATGGCATTAGCGGCAATTTGCGTCGGATTGGCTCGCTGAACATAACTGGCCAGTCGAAGCGGCAATCGCTCCAAACCGATACCAATCAGTTTCATCCGGTAATCCGCTTCCACCAAAACCTGAGCAAAGTGGGTGTTGGTGGGAATGCCTTGAATGGTGACGGTTTGAAGACCAAGATTGTTCTTCAGGGACATCGCTAAACGATCCGCATCCGAGGGCCGCAGGCCGCGCCGGGCGGTCTGCAAAACCTGCTGCAAACGCTGCAAACCCTCTTGGGTTGGATCGATCGAAACGCTGATCACCGACGTTGGTCGAGACCCCGGCGAGTAGGCACGCAGCGCCGTAACCATGTCTTCCAAAAGAATCACCGGCCGACCGGTCTCGGTGCCTCGGATCCGGCCCGATGCGTCTTCCACAAACGGTTCGGCGGGACCAGCAATCACCACATCACCCGATTCAGGATAGAAAAACACATATTCAATGCGTGTCAAACCAGCCAGAGCCTGCATCGACTGATCAGGTTTTCCAGCCGCCACGACGGCCGCTTCCAGTCGGTTCAGCGATACTTTCCGAAGGGGCGAAGGCCGCTGCAGGTCAGCTGGCAGGGCTTGGCGAGCCGCTTGGGCCCGAGCCGCAGCGACACGTGGATCAAATTGCTTGACACGGAGAACCCCCGCAGCATCGACCTCCACCCCTGCGACCGGCTGGGCAAATGGATTGGCATTATCGTCGTTATTGGCATGGGCCGAGGTCGTCAGGCAAGACAGACTAATGGCAACCAGCCAAAGCAGGGCGGAACTAGCGAAGGTTGCGAAAATTCGACGTCGTCGCATCAGAGGGTTTGCCTTTGTCAAAAAGTATCGGAGGAAAGAGTAGCGTTGATCCTTCCGTCAAGCCGCGAAGACCTATCGGCTCGTCACCCTGAGCTTAATTGGCGCTCCGACGTTAGGCAACAAATTCGCCCCAGACCGATGCCAGGAACTTGCAAATGAGGATATCCGTGGGGAGTCTGCCGGTTTTTCCGGTTAGCCGCCAAGCCGAAGAGAAAAAATGCTTTGACTCCAGCGCGAAACGGACCGCAGCGTCAGAATTCAAGAACAATTCCACAGCGAGGCTACCTGCGTTTGCTACTGTGCCGACCAAGCCCTGCTCAAGACGTCCGCCTTCCCTGAAAAGAGCAAACGCGGGGAGCCAACATTGAGAGCAGTGGCTTTGAGAGACGCCGACTTGGGCCTTACCGCTGTCGCAATTTGAAACCCTTATGGCCAAACGCCGAAGTTCTCGACGAAAACCGCCCGCCGGGGAACCACTCCCACCGCAGCGGAATGCCAGCCTCGACACGCTTCGTGGTGCTGCCATTTTGTTGATGGTGCTCGATCACGCCGTCGGCATCCTGCTGGGCGTCTCGATTGAATTCTCCAGCGTTCGGTTCTGGACTCGGCTCAGCATGCCACTGTTCTGCCTGCTGATGGGATACTTCCTCACCGTCGGCAAACCCTTGAATCGCCATCGCTATCTGCAAATCGCCATCGCAATGGTCGTCATCAACGCTGCCTATTGGCCGCTGTATGACAAGTTCGAAATCCTGGCCAGTTTACTGCTCGCCTTCACCGTCCTACGTGCGGTCGGAAAGGCCTATCCATGGTTCGTCGGAATGGTGCTGCTCTATCCCGTCGATCCGCTCGATCAGTGGTTCGATTACGCACCGTCGCTGGTGATCAGCTTCGTTACCCTGGGAATGATCCTGCGACAGCGCGGCCTGCAGGCGGCACTACTGATCGCTGCAGGCCTAACCACCGGCGCATTTTGGTTGCGTTGGCTCTCCCCCGGGGACCCCAGCCAATACCTGTTCTATTTCCTGTTGCCGGCGATCGGCTTGTTAAGCCTGGGCGTGCGTTACCCAGACTGGAAATGGAAGGGGCTAACTCTGGCGGGGCGGTTTCCGCTGACGTGCTACCTAACTCAGTACTTCATCATCTTTGGGCTCGCTTGGTGGCTCGCCAAGACAGGTTAGCCGACAAACGTCACTTCGGACTCCATATCCGCATGATGCTTAGCGGGCGATATCGTAGGCGTAGACCAAATCTTGGTCGCGGACAAACAGCGTTTGCCCAGCAATCACGGGATGCGCCCAGATCGCTCCCTTCCCACGATCCAAACTCGTCTGACGCGGCAGGGTCAGCATACCGACTGCCTGCCAGTCATCACGCTGCGGTTGCACCAGATAGAGGCTGCCGTCGCCATCGTTGTAGCAGTACAACCTCCCGTCGGCATAAGCGATCGAACCACTACGATTGCCCCGCAGCTTCTTGGACCACAAGGTGTCGCCCGACAACAAGTCTTGCGCCATCCACTGCCCACCATCGGCTTTGGTGAAGCCATAGATCACGCCATCGACCAGGACCACGCCACCGTGATGGTTCTGCATGCTCTTGTTGTCGATATGATAGACCTGCCGAGCCGACAACTCGCCTGCCGCGCCGACCTGTAGTTCCATCAGCACATTGCCCGCGCCATAGTCCGACGTGTGATAAAGATGTTTCCCGTCAGGAATCGGGGTGGGGATCACCGCCACGCCATTTCCCGTCACTGGCGTCTGAAACAACTGTTCACCCGTTTCGGCATGAAACCCATAGAGGCCCGACTTGCAGGCGGTGGTGTAGAACGGCACGTCGGCAAAGGTGTGCTTCATGATCGAGACATACTGCGCTGTCTCGTTGAGACCTTGACTGCTCCACACCTTTTCCCCCGTTCCCTTGCTCAACGCCACCATAAAGTTCTCCCCACCGGGCGTCACCACCACGCGATCACCATCGATCAAAGGGGATTCACTGAATCCCCATTTGGGGATTTCGGCCCCTGGAAAACTCAAGAAATCGACCGACCACCGTACCTCTCCGTTCTGAAGATCGAGCTTTGCCAACGCTCCCACGTCGCTAATCGCATACAGCGAATCCCCATCGACCGTCGGCGTGCTCCTGGGCCCACCACCCCAACCGTGTAGATAGTCGTCATCTTTGGAATCCCGACCAATCGACGTTTCCCAAAGTTTTTCTCCCTTGGCGGCATCCAAGCAGATCACCCAGCACTGCCCATCGCGGGCTCCCATCGTGAACAGCCGGCCGTCGGCAACCGCGGCACTGCTGTATCCACGACCCGCTGCGTCAAAGCTCCACTTCAACCGTGGCCCCCCCTCAGGCCAGTTCTGCAGCAGCGACTGCGAAGCGGCGTGCCCGTCCCGCTGAGGGCCGCGCCACTGTGGCCAATCGCCATCCGCGGCAACCACCATCGAACCAAAAAGCAAACAGACGAAAACGGAAATTGCTGGGCTACGCAATTGCATGATGAAGCCTGCCAAAGCAAGGAGAGGGCGAATCGAAAGGAAACGTCGGTATGATCGACGATCGAGCGGCTACGTTCAATCGGGCCACCCGTTTATCCATGAACAGATCGGGCAAACGCGAACCTCCAACCGCGCCAGCCTGCGTCCACAAACGGAACCGAGCGATTGCTCAGATCGCGCTGCGGACCGCAGTCGACTCGCCCGCTTGGTCGCTGGTCTGCAACCGCACCATATCGCGATACGCGCCTCCGCGAGCCATCAATTCTTCATGCGAACCGACTTCGGCAACACGGCCCGCGTCCAGCACGACGATCTGGTCGGCGTCACGAATGGTGCTCAAGCGGTGTGCGATCACGATTGCCGTACGATCCTGCAGCAACCGCTCGAGGCTCGCCTGAATCAATCGCTCGCTTTCGCTGTCTAGGTTGCTGGTGGCTTCATCGAGAATCAAAATCTTCGGGTCTGCCAGAATGGCCCGCGCGATCGCCAACCGTTGCCGCTGCCCGCCTGACAATTTGACGCCACGCTCTCCAATGAAGGTTTCGTAACCATCGGGCAACCGCTGGATGAATTCGTCCGCTGCCGCCGCAACGGCCGCCTCGCGCACCGCCTCTTCACTCGCTCCACGACGCGCGTAAGCGATATTCTCGCGAATCGAACCATCAAACAAAAACACGTCCTGCTCAACCATTCCCAGCAACTGCCGATAGCTGTCTAGTTGAATGTCGCGCAAATCTCGCCCATCCAGCTCGATCGTTCCGGAAGTGGGATCATAAAACCGAGCCACCAGATTAGTCAGCGTTGTTTTCCCAGCACCGCTGCGCCCCACCAATGCGACGGTCTGTCCGGCTTGGATCTCCAGACTCACGTCCACCAAGACGTTGGCTTCGGTTTCCGGGTAACGAAAGCTGACCTGCCGTAGCCTCAGCGCTCCCCGCACTTCGGCTCGCTCCAGTGCGACGGCACCTTGATTCGTCGGCAACTCCTGCTCCATTTCCATCACATCAAGAATCCGATCAAGACCTGCCAAGTTGTTCTGAAATGTCACCGCGCTACCGGCGAGCGTTGCCAGCGGGTCGAGCAGCATCGTCAGATAAACCAGAAACATCATCAGGTCGCCAAGCGTCAACTCATTCTGAATGATTTGATAACCGCCGTAGAGCAACAAGCCGGTCGAAGCGAGTGGAATGAGGACCTCCCAAATGATCTCGATGATGCGCGTCCACCACCACGTGAACAGTTGCTGACGAACCATAAAGTCGCCTTCACGAACGAATCGACTCGCCTCACTCCGCGCACGTGCGAAGGTGCGCACGACGCGAATCCCACCAAAGGTTTCCGTTGCACTGCTATCGATGTGCTGCCGCTGACGTCGGATATCGCGAAACAATGGTCGCACTCGAGCGATCCACGTCCGGTGGGTCAACCAGACCGCGGGCAGCAACGCCAAACCGCCGAGCATCAGCTTCCAATCGACCCACATCAAAATCAGCAGGCTGCCGACAAACTGAATGATCGCGCGGGCGGGGTTGTAGATCATGCTGAAAATCAAGTCGGCGACGCCCCCCGCATCTTCGCGGATCAAGCTCGCCACGCCGCCGCTTTTCATTCCATAAACATGGTGCAAAGGCAGCCGAATGGCGTGCTCGAAGACTTCATTGCGGATGGACACTTGAGTCTGATTGGACGTCTTGGTCGCCAACCAGCGACTACACAGCCGAATGAATGTGGCCAGCAATGTCACCACCGTGACCACGACGGCGATCGCCACCAACAGCCCCATCTTCGTTTCAGGCAACGGAAAGCGAGTCAGAAACCCTGGCAAGGGCTTGGGAGGATCCGTCAAGACACTGTCGATCGCGAATTTGGTCCCCGCCGGGGGAATCAAACTCAGCCCCACGCCAACGCCCATCAACAGGATCGCTTGCACGATTTTCAGTCGGTGCCCGCGCACCAACGACCAGAATGCTCGAAAGAGTTCCCAGAAGCCACGTTGACGCGTCCCCAGCTTTCGCGCATGCCGCTCCCCCTGACTATCGGACTTGGAAGGCTCGTCGCCGCGATGACGTCGGCGGATCTGCTGGCGGTATTCACCGAATCGCGTTCGGGAGGGTTCTGTGCTTGGCATACCATTATTGGTAGGCCGCGGACGCGGTTACGGCAACGGGGCATCGTGCCACAGCCGACGCAAAGTGTGCTGACCACACGAGTAAAATGTGCCGACCACACGAATCGCGACCACCGGTTCCATCGAACCCCGAGGCAGGTCCACTATGAACTGGCGCTGCGATAGCTGCCCAAAGCACGAGTAAACACCCAGCGACTTACCAGAACACTGACCAGCGTTGCCACAATCGCGAACAACGCCAGCGGCCACTCCCACCAAGCCCGGGGGTCCAGAGGACGAGCCAAAATGCGGGCCGGAACGTTCACCACCACCAACACGGGAATCGCAAACGTAAACACCCCCCACAGCGACCACCCCCAGCCACGCTGGTAAATCTCCATCGGATAACGACTGAAATTGGTGATGTAAAACCAAAAGTTATACAGCGTCTGGTTTCGCCCCAACCAGATACTCGTCGCCGACAAACAGATCATCAAACTGTACATGATCAGAACGCCACACAAGATGTAGAACACATACAGGATTCCCGACAGCACCGAAAAGTGCCGCGGATCGACCTCTTGCGTGGCCAAGTTCCACATGCTCCAAACCAACAACACCACCCCAACAAAAAAATTCGCCAGCGCGCTCCAGTCGACTCGCCGAAAGGAGATCAAGAACTGCGTATCGATCGGCTTCAGTAAAGCAAAATCCAAACCGCCCGTTCGTATCAACTCGCTAAACTCTTCGGCGTTGGGCATGAAAAACGCCTGCACCAAACTGTTCACGAACCAGGTGGTGGCCAGGAACATGAAGAACTCGTATCGCTGCCAGCCAGTGTCTTCTCCAATCGAAGACGTAAACTGGAAGATGATCAAGTAAAACCCCACGTTCATCAGCGTCCAAGCCACACTGCTGATGCACTGAAAGATGAAGTTGGTGCGAAACATCATGTCTCGCACTAAACTATTTCGCGCAAATGTTAAGAAGACGCGTCCGTAGTGGGGACGATGCTTCGGATCCACGGCAAGTGGGGCAGTAGCGTCGGATAAAGGCGTGGACGACACGAACAATCTCGGTGGCAATGAACCGCCAGAGCCAAATCGGCCAGGGGCGAAAAGTCCTTGTTGACTAGCCAACAAATTCGGGAAACTTCGAAGGCTAACGGTAGGCAGGACTTGGAAAACCGTCAAGTCTGGCAAACCCGATGCTCGACGCTACGCGAAGAACTCCGACGCTACGCGAAGTACCAACGTCCAATCAGCCCGTCGTCCAAGTCGACATAATGCATCGTCCCGTCGGGACCTTGCTCGATCGCCACCACAATCCCCGCGCCGGTCGCAAAGTTCTGCACGCTGATCACATTTCCATCGGCATCCAGGTTGGCATTGCGAACCAATCCCTGCCCGAGATCATTGAAAAACAGATCGCCTTGGAACTCCTCGGGGTAGACGTCGCCCGTGTAAACGCCTCCTAAGACAATGGCGTTAATGCCATCGACCGCATGATTCAAGGCAAACGTCGCTGCCGTTACCGAAGCGCCGCTGTTGTAGAACTCAATGGCCTCGGGCAAGTTCTGATACCCGCCGGTGCGCTCGCTTGTCCCGCTGCCTCCTTCAAAATAAGGCCAGCCAAAGTTCGCTCCCGCGCCCCCTGCGTTGATCTCTTCCCATCGCGTCCAGCCGACGTCGCCCACATACAGTTGCCCCGAATTTGGATCGACGGAGATCCGAAACGGATTGCGCAGCCCTAGCTGGTAGACTTTGGATCGATTGGCATCCGGGTCGCCGCTATAGAACGGATTATCCGCCAATCCCTCGCCCGTCAGTGGGTCGATCCGCAACACCTTACCCGACAGATTATCGATATCTTGCACGCGGATCGCACGAGGATCGACACGGTTATAACTCGCTCCGTCACCAATCGAAACGAACAGACTACCGTCGTTGGCAAACGCTAGCGAAGCGATCGTATGCGACTCACTGTCGCTGGAAATAAAGTCCTGCAGGTTCGTACCATCGGCCAAGATTCCCGCCGGTGGTTCGTTGAAGTCGACCGTGCTGTTAACGAAGCCGTTGAAGTTTTCCCAGGTACTATTTTTACCTAGCAGAATGACTTCGCTTCCAGCGACCGCCGTGGTGTAATTTGTCGCTACATCCGCAGTCACCCGCACCAAACGTCCGGCTCGATTGCCCTTCTGATCGGGCCCGGCCAAAGGATCCCCAATATTGTCGAACACTTCGGGCGGATCATAGGTGAACAACAAATAGACGTACGGATTGTTTTCGAAGTCTGGATGCAGGGCGATGTCGAGCAAGCCGCGGTCGCGCGTCCCATTGACTTGGTCCCGGATATCGATGAACGGTGTACTTTGCGTGACGCCGTTGCGAACCACTTTTACCAACCCGGACTTTTCAGAAATGTATAGGTTCTGACCGTCTGCGGTCCATGCAATGTCGGTCGGCTGATTCAATCCCGCAACCACTGTTTCCGAAACGAGTGTCGTTCCCGGCGTCGGAGGCAGGATTGCCGAAGGTGGCTCTAGAGAAAACTCCCAATCGAGCAGACGATGTGCATTGACGGAACCTCCGGTGCCGGCCGTGAATCCCAGAAATGCCTGCTCCCCGACCAAAGCCGACAGATCGACATCCGCCACCAACAACGCCTCGGCAGGCTTGCTGGCGGAATCACTCAAGTACACAGCCAACTGATCGGTCGCGCCGCTGTAATCGATCCAGGCATTGAGAATGCTACCGCCATTTAAATCCAACAGGGGGATCCTGGTCTCCAGGCCCGCTGAAACGTCCCCGTTGACAAGCACCGAAACATGATTGTTATTGATGTCTCCCGCGTTTTGATAGGTGTCGAATTCGACGGCCAGACTGTTGACGATGCCGCTGTAAGACAACTCGCCACCACCAGGTCCGATCGCCGTCGCTCCGCGCGGATCATTCTGTAACACAAAGGTGAAACCGTCTGCCCCCAAGGCTTGCTGCCCGCCGGTCAACTGAAACTGAAACCGAGTCTGAAACGAGGTATCGACATTGATCGGCAAGGGTACGTTGAAGAAAGCCGTTCCCTCTTGCGCATCGATCGCTTCGGTGAGCAACAATTGACTGCCGACCTGCTTCGCATCTCCATTGAGCGTCAAACCGGCCGTGCTGGCGAAGCTTGCGTAGTCGGGCAGCGTGACATCGTCATCGTTGATCGTCACTGTCGCCGTTCTGGGGGCGAGCAACGTCGCTCCGCCGGTCACGTTGTCGATCGCAAAATTAAAGCTCTCGGTTCCTTCCGCAAGGGAATCATTGACGATCGGCACCAACACGGTTTTCTGTGTCTGACCGGCTTCAAAGATCAACGTTCCGACTTGACTCTGATAGTCGCTCGCCGCGACCGCCGTGGCATCAATCGTGCTGTAGTCAACGGTCACCTGTCCATCGCTGCCGCCGGTACGGAGAATGCGAATCGCTACCGCACCATCGGTTTCATTCACAGCCAGCACACTCGTTTCCAGTGCGATGACGCCCGGATTCAAACCGGTTGCGTTGTACTGAAAATAGCCGTTCCCGTTGAGATATTCACTCTGCCGAAAACCAGGCACAATGCCATCCTCAGGCAGCCAAGTCCCGGTTGAGAAAACGGTCGCGGCTTCCGATTCAAACACCACACCGTTGAGTTCGATTTGATCGACACGAAGATTGCGGTCGATACCGTTCTCGAAGAAGTCGTTGATGAACGCGATGCGAATTTGGTCAGCGGTAACCTGACCATCGACCTGAAAGGTGTAATCCACGAACTGTTCGGCTTGATCATTCCCGCCAATATTTTCCCATGTGTTGACTACCACACCGTCGACTTGCAACTCCATGATCTCTTCATTGGTCGCGCCAGCGGCTCGTATCGTCACGGTCGTTTGAGCAGGATTCGGTTGCTCACCGGCAAACTGAAAGTAACCGTTTGCATGCAGCGTTTCGCTCTCCCGGAAGCCTGGCTGAATCCCGTCCTCGGGCTTCCAAGTTCCCGTCGAAAAGACCTCCGGAGCCTCGGTTTGATACAGCACGCCATCGACTTCAATATTATCGACATAGAGGTTTCGATCGACCGTGCCTTCTTGAAACAGATCATTCGTGAAGACCACTTGAATCTGACCGGCCGTGACCGCTTCATTTGCCTCGTATTGATACGTCACGAACTGACGCAGTGCGGGATCGCCCGCCACATTGTTCCACGCCTGAACCGTTTGGCCATCAATTCGCAACTCCATGTTCTCGCCACCGGTTTCCCCAGCGGCACGAATGCGAATCAACGATCCCGATCGATCAAGCTCCGCGAACTGAAAGGCACCGTTGCCATGCAGGATTTCACTTTCTCGAAACCCAGGAGTGATCCCATCCTCGGGCTGCCACGTTCCGGTTGAAAAAACGGAAGGATGTTCGGTCTGGAAAGTTTGCCCGTCGATCGTGATCGAATCGATTCGCAAATTTCGATCGGTGCCTCCATCAACAAACAGGTCGTTGGTAAAGGCGACTTGGACTCGGTCAGCCGAAACACCGGTTGCCGCTTCGTAGGTGAATGTCTGGAATTGCCGATTATTAAAATCGCCTCCGATGTTGTCCCAGGTCTGCACCGTCACCCCGTCGATCTGCAACTGCATCTGCTCTTCACCCGTCGCGCCGGCAGCGCTGATCGAGATGGACAGCGTCTCTTGATAGGCTTGCAGCGCGACAGCGGAGAAGGGCAACAGCGATTCAATTTCGCCCGTGCTTTGCTCCAGTTCCCAATCACCACCTTCTGCCGCATGCCCCGTCAGATCGTTTGACGCCGCGACATCGGCGCCCGTCAGTTGGGCCAACCGCTGGATGAACTTGTCGCCCTCGCCACCTTGACCAACGTGACAACCGTAAAGAAGGACATCGGCGTCGGCGGTGAGCGCTGCCGACCACTCTCGCAGTTGCTCGGCATGCTGCTGCAAGCTCTTTTGATCGACCGAACGACCGGCCAATTCCAACCGTCCTGACTGCCCGTGCGTCAACAGATGAATGGCCTGAACGTTCGAACGCGAACGCAAGACTTCCGTGATTTGCAAAATGCCGTCTCGTTCGCTGTCGAGCATGACCACTTCCGCATCCAGCCCGATCCCGTCACCGAGCACCGCAAAATCGGTGACGCCGGCATCGACAAACACGATCGTGGGGCTATCGATTCGCTGCACCTCGGCTTGCCCCAAGGCTCTCGCAACCGGCTCGGTCGCCGAATCGGTAACTTGCGCCGCTTCAGCCGGTAACGCTTCGGCAACCGCCGCAGCCACATCACCAGCCAGCATGAGGCGAGGTTCTAGATCGGCCGCTTCCCACACAGGAGCACGCAAAGAGTTTTTTTTCCGGCGAACAGAGCGAGGCCAATCACGAAACATCAGACAAACCCAATGGAGGATACAAACAGCCCCCCCGAGCCGCGTCTCGACGTTAATTCCGATAATTGGAACA
Organism: uncultured Pirellulaceae bacterium; assembly: GCA_964477385.1. GTDB lineage: Bacteria > Planctomycetota > Planctomycetia > Pirellulales > Pirellulaceae > Roseimaritima. The sequence goes on along the minus strand of CAYZHQ010000005.1, from coordinate 23,311 downwards.
TGCAACACATTCGCACTAATTCTGCCCCAAAAAATCGCCACTGTGATTTGCTTTTCCCGAAATGCTGGAAAAGCATCGGCGTAGAAACTAGCTTCGGCGTAGGATCGTGCGACCAAAAAGTGTCGGGTACCTTTTGCGAGGAACTCGCCCTTCGGGTGCCTCGCACAACCCTTCGGGTGCCTCGCACAA
>CAYZHQ010000005.1:0-23022 GCA_964477385.1 uncultured Pirellulaceae bacterium | reverse complement strand
CCCTTCGGGTGCCTCGCACAACCCTTCGGGTGCCTCGCACAAAAGGTACCCGACAATTATTTATCGCTCATTGCTTAGTTCTAAATCGCCTGAGCGCTACGCTGGTTCCGGCTTGCTCGTTTGCGTTGGCCCATTCCACAGAGACGTTCTGCATGCCTCCTCTCCACGCCTTTCTTCCTCTGCCAACCATCCTGCTGTCGACAGTCCTGCTTGCCTGCTTGACCGCGTCTGCTTGGGGTGATGATCCGCTCACGTTGGATGCTCAGGTAACTCTCTCCACCAATCTCACCGTCTCCGCGACCAGCGAAGGAACCGTTCAGTTGCTCCCGATCAGCGAGGGACAGCACCTTCGAACCGGCGCATTGATCGCACAACTCGACGACCGCCGTGCCCGCGCCGAACTTGCCGTCGCCACCCAGGCGCTGCACTCGGCCCAACTGGAAAGCGAGAACGATGTCGATCGTCGGTTCGCAAGTAAATCGCTGACCGTCCAGCAGCAAGAACTGGAAAAGAGTCGCGCCGCCAATGACCGCTTCGCCGGCAGCGTGTCCGATACCGAAATGCGACGAAAGCAACTTACGATCGAACAAGCTCGATTGCAGATCGAACAGTCGGAACGAGACGCCGAAGTACGACGTGCCAACGTCGCTCAGCGTGAAGCGGCTGTTGAGACCGCTCGGCTGGCAGTGGAATTACACACGATCAATAGTCCGATCGACGGAGTGGTCGCCGAACGATTCGTGTCGGCGGGTGAATGGGTTGCCGCGGGAGCTCCCCTGGTGCGGGTGATTGACCTCACTCGCCTTCGCATCGAATGCTTCATCAGCGAGGCCGACGCAGCATCGCTGCCGCTCGGTTCGGCGCTCACTTTTCAGCCACTGTCTGATCCGGAACGACAATACAGCGGCACGCTTCAATTCATTGCACCGGAGCTACACCCCGTCACCAACCAAGCCCGGCTATGGGCCGAAGTTCACAACGAAGATGGCAAGCTGAAACCGGGCATGCAGGGAAAACTTATCGTTCAGGCACCGTAGAAGACTGCGATTGCCAGTCAATCTGCACATCAACAAAGTGCTCGGCTTCGGCCAACTGAATCCCCAAGTCCGACAGCAGGGCTCCGCTGGCTAGACTGACATTTTTCAACGCCATGGCGTAGTCGGTGGTCGTTTCGATAAATCGCTGCTGTGCGGCGATAAAGTCCTCTTGGGCATCCAGCAATAAGTGGACGGTGGTGTGCCCGGCGGCATATTGAGCCGCGGCTGCTTGCCGCCGTTGATCGGCCGCTTCCATCCGGCTTCCGGCAACGTGAATCCCCGCCTGCAAGACCTCCACACGCGCTACCGCTTCGCTTAACTCATGGGCAACCAAGCGTTGCTGCTGTTCCCACACCGCTCTTTCACGCTGGACTTTCAGTTGCGCGTTCTGGACTGCGGCACGTGCCTGACGCCGCCCCGCTGCGACCTGCATCTCCAGCCCGAACTCCCATTCTTGATGTTCCAGCGAATAGAAGTCGTTGAACGCCCCGCTGAACCTTGAGCCCTCTCCTGCCAAATCATTGCCAAACCCTCGTAACCGGTGACGCCCGATCAAATCCACCTGAGGCAGCAGGAAGTTCTTGGCCGCCACCAGCCGAAGCTCTTCTTGATGCACGCGGAGCGCCTGCTGACGAAGATCGATGCGGCGTTGCAGCGCGGTCGACAACAACGCTTCCCAGTCATACACCACCGGTGCCGTGGAGACCTGTTCGATCGGACGAAGCAACCTCTCATCGCTGGCCGGCAGGCCCACCAGATACCTCAGGCGGCGCTCCGATTCATAAACACCCGTCTGCCTACGGGTGCCGTTCAATGCCTCCAACGTACGCTGCTGATACAGCAAATATTCTGATCGAGCCTGAGCTTCTTTATCCGCTTCGCCGCCTTCCAGCCGTTCTTCGTACTTGGCGTTGATCGACTGCCAAGTCTGATAAGCGGCATCCCGAGCTTGCCGCTGACCTTCGTACTCACGGTACGCCAACTGCAGCGTCCAGTAAGCATCTTCGACATCACTCAAGAAATCCTGCAATCCCCGCTCGAATTCAAGCTGACTGAGACTTGAATTCATTCGAGCAATCACGATGCCGTTGGAAAACACAAATCCAGGTTGCGCATTGGGGCCGGCAATGGCGTTAAACCGCCGACCAGCACCGCGCAACAGTGGCTGCCGGACACCGACCTCCAACTGCGTCTCCCAGATACTGGGAAAAAGATTCGCAGCCCGATTGTTGCTGTCGTAGTCGATGCGGCGATTGATGGACACGACACCACCACCAGGCAGACGTCGGGAGAGGCCTGCCTGCAGCGAAACGGTATCCTGCAGCAACTCCTGAGCGCCGCCACCGAGCACAATATTATTGAACACGCGATCGTTCTTGGCAGTCATCACGGAACTATTCAGCACCGTGTCAAACTGCGACAATGCGGCTTGCGGCCCATAGAAGGGATCGCTCCGCTGCAATGCGTAGTCGTAACGAGTCATGGCGGACTGGGGAGCATCCAGAATCCGTCCGCCCAAGTCGCGAAGAATTCGACTGTCGTGCAACGCCAGCTCAATCACCTGCTGGCGAGTCAGATCCAAGAATTGCGTAGGCAACGCATCGAGTGCACGCGGACTAGACGCGACCGATGCGGGCGCCGATTTGCCCGCCACCCAACCGACTTGGAGCGCCGCTCCGCGACTCGGCAAAGGTGCCCGACAGGGAACGGCGAGTGGCGGCTGGCAATTTACCACAGCCGCTTCGCGAGATGGCTTGGCCGCGCAGCCCACAACCACCAGGGCAACCCCTAGTGTCGCGGAAAAACACAACGCAAACCTCTTGTTCACCAAACCCCACATCCTTGCGTTACGGTTCGACTCTCAGCACCTTTTTCTTCTTCTTCGGAAACGTGCCGCAGTCAGGGCAGGGAATCTCCACGGTTGGTGGTGGTCGGCACAATCGATGCATCCGCTATGGGTACCCACATCCCGCCCCAAGCTGACGCTCGGAACCAAGTCGCAAGGCTTCGTCGGCGAGCGTTTGACTAACCTAAGCAGGGACGTTCTGCATCCTCGGAGACCACGCCCTTGGCAGCTTCCCCATCATCCTCGCCTGAATTGCCTGACCAAGCCGCGACCGATCATCGCGATGCGAGTGGTCCGATTCGTCTGATCGCAACGATTCTGCGACTGCAGGCGCAAGGCAAGCCACGCTCCGAAGTCTTGCGGGAGGTTGGCGCCGAACTGGCCGCGATTGCGGCGGTGGAGCTGGCTTGTATCCGGGAAGAGGGATCCCCACAACTGATCGTCTGTGGACCGCGGCAAGGAGACTTCCTAGCCAGCCAAGCACAAACGCAGTTGCAACAATGCTTCACTAGCAGTCCCACGCAACCAGCCATTCGACCAGCTATGCCGTTGCTCGATCGCGATGGTCGCTTGCTAAGCTGTCGTTCGCCCGGTGGAACCATCACCATCTTGACTCTCTTCACCGGCCCACGGAACCTCAACAGTGAAGCCGCTTGGCTACGCAGCTTCGAAGTCATCGCGGAACGACTCGAGCAGTCTTCCACGATATCGCAGGGGCCTGAAACCTCCGCCGTTCCGAGCCCGACGTTCAATCAGTTCCACAAGTCGCTCCATCCTCGCGAAGTCGCGTCCACGATCGCCAACGACTCTCGCGTGCTACTGAACCTTGATCGCGTGGCCGTCTTGGTGCGACGCGGTCGACAATACCGAACACTGGCAGTCAGCGGATCGTCTCAGGTGCATCGCCGCGCAAACAGCATCCAAGCCCTGGAACGGCTGGTCAAAAAAGTGGCCGTGACGGGCGATATCCTGGAGCACGCCGGCAGCGAAGAGCTCCCGCCACAGCTTCAAATCGCATTGGACGACTACTTGGACCTGTCTTCGGTCGACCGCTTGCGGATTATCCCACTGTTCGCCGAAGAGGACTCGATTGGTGATTTGGATGCAGCGGAGCGGAAGCTTTTGGATCGCAGGCCATTGGGCGCGATCGTCCTGGAACGGATTTCCAGTGGCACGTCCGAGGAGGGACTGGCCGCGATTCCCGATGCGACGGTCCTTGCCACGCATGCTGCAATCGCGATGCGCAACGCCGAAGAGACTAACCGCATCTTCCTGCTGTCGGCGAGACAAACGCTGGGCAAATTATTTCAACGAGGCCGACGTTTACTGGCCTTGGCCATCGGCTTGGTAGTGATCAGCATCGTAGCCGCTTTTTCGCTAATTCAAGTCGAACACTACGTGGTCGTGAAAGGCACCCTGCAACCGATCACACGTCAGCACCTGTTTGCTCCTCATGATGGCGTGGTTCAAACAATTCACATTCAGCATGGCGACCAAGTCGATGCCGGCGCCCTGGTGATCACGTTGCAAAACGCCGAACTGGAGAGGCAACTTGAGGAGACGATCAGTCAAATCCAAACCCTCGGTAGGCGCTTAGCTGCCGTGCGAGCGACTCGATTGTCCGGAAGCCGCAATCGCTCCGCGGCGAGAAACAGCGGCGGAAGTGAGTTGCCATTTGACGCCATGGCAGGAGAAGAGCAACAACTGGTCGTGGAACTGGATGGCCTGGAAAAGCAACATGCATTGCTAACCGAACAGATCGAGGAACTTCAAATCCGCTGCCCACTGGCAGGTCAAATCGTCAGTTGGGATATCCAACAACGCATTGGATCGCGACCGGTGCAGCGTGGCCATCAACTGTTGACGGTGGCCGACACGAGTGACAACTGGATGCTGGAACTGGAACTTGCCGACGAAGACGTCGGAGTAGTGGCCATTGCCCGGCAACAACAGACCACGCCCCTGAACGTGGAATACGCATTAGCCATCGAACCGGAACAAGCCTATACGGCTCGGCTGACGCGCATCGCCGAAGCCGCCGTGGAAAACGAGCAAGGTCGGATGATTGTGCCGGCGGAAGTGGCCGTCGATCGCGGCGTCAAGCACCCTCGACGCGTCGGTGCGGAAGTCCGGGCCAAGGTCTATTGCGGCCGTCGATCGCTCGGTGCCTCTTGGTTTAGTGACGTCATGCAGGCGATTCACCGCCATGGGTTGTTTCACTTTCGTCGAGCCAAAGCATGAACCGCCCCGCCCCCGCTTCTCGTCTGGTCGGGCGACAACCGCTGCCATTCCGGATGCGCCCTGACCTCGAATCACGACGCGTCGATGCGGCGGCAGGTCAACGGGTCACCGTCAAGGATCCGGTTGCCCTGCGCTATCACAACCTACGTGAAGACGAGTGGTTTCTACTGAGCCAACTGAAACAAGCTGTTGACCTGGAGTCGCTCCGAGAGGCTTACCAAAAACGCTTTGCACCGCAGCGGGTCTCATTGGCTCAAATCCAAGCCCTGCTGTTTCGCTTCCATCGCAGCGAACTGGTTGTTTCACAGGCGGTCGGCCAGTCTCAGACTCACACCCGGCGGATTGAAAAACGGGTCCGCGACAAATGGCTAGGCCGACTGCAAAGCTTGTTGTTTATACGCTTTCCAGGCTTCGATCCTGAACCGTTGCTGCGACGGCTGTATCCCGCCGTGAGTTGGATGCTGTCAGCAAAAATGCTAAGCCTGCTGACACTGTTTTGCTTCGCCGCGTTGATCCTATTCGCGGTCCACGCCGACACTTACTTCGCGGAACTGCCCACGCTCTCTCAGATGGCTCAGCCCGGCGAACTGCTCTTGCTGGCGTTGACGCTCGGGGCCACCAAGATTTGCCACGAACTGGGCCATGCCATCGCCTGCAAACACTTTGGCGGGGAATGCCATGAGATCGGCCCCATGCTGCTGGTGTTTACCCCCGCTTTATATTGCGACACGTCAGACTCTTGGATGCTGACAAATCGAATGCAGCGTGCATTGGTAGGAGCGGCAGGCATGATCGTGGAATGCATCTTAGCAGCCGTGGCGACGTTTCTTTGGTGGTACTCTGAACCGGGACAGATCCATTCGGCGGCAATGAATGTGATGCTGGTCTGCTCGATTAGTACGATCCTGTTTAACGGCAACCCATTGCTGCGTTACGATGGCTATTACATCTTGTCGGATCTATGCGATGTTCCGAACTTAGCTCAGCGTAGCCGTGACCATTTCAAGCGGACGCTCGGCAAATGGCTGTTGGGCATTCCGGTTCATCCCGCGATGCAGCCATCTGCACGGGAATCCTTCTGGCTGTTGATCTATCAAGCATTCGCGACGGCGTATCGTTGGATGATCACGCTGGCCATCCTGTGGTTCATTACAAAATTTCTTCGACCTTACGGATTGCAGTCGATCGGTTGGACGCTGTGCCTGCTAACCGTATCGAGCATGGTGCTGGTGCCAGTCGGACGGTGGATCCGAACGGCCCGCATACCGGGCAATCTTCAGAAACTGCGACCTCGCAAAGTGCTGTTCACCGGTCTGCTGGCCGCGTCGTTGTGCGGATTGACCTTTGTTCCGGTGACCCATCACATCACCGGCGAGACAATGATTGTTCCACGAGATGCGACGCCGGTCTACGTCACGATGAGTGGCACACGCGATCTCCCCATCGAGACTTCACCAACCGTCAATGGACACGGGACATTGCCGGGGGAAATCGTCCAGCAAGGCGAGCCGCTACTGAATCTGAAGAACACCGACCTTGAGCGGCAGCGAGCCGAGGCGCAACGACGTCTGCAATCGCAACGTTTACTACTCGAGCAACTGCAGCGGACGCAGGCATTCGATCCCGAAGCCGCGGCACAAATCCCGTTCACGCAAGCGGCCCTTGAAGATCTTCAGCAGCGCGCCGAAAAACTGGAAACGCGTCATCGCTTGCTGACCATTACGGCCCCCAGCACTGGAATCCTTGTCCGCCCGCGACCCACCACTGCTTCTGGTTCAAAGGACCAACTATCGGTCTGGAGCGATCTGCCGATGGCCCCTCACAATGCTGGCAGTTTCTTGGAAACAGGAGTCCTTCTCGGTTCCATCGCCACGCCCGGTGAATACGACGCAGAGATTCAGATTACCCCTGAACAGATCGAATACGTTCGTGTCGGCCAACCGGTGACCGTGATGCTCGATGCGTTTGCGGACCAGCAGATCGAAGGCAAGGTCCTGGAAGTCTCCGAGCAAGAAGCTCAACCGGCGGAGCAGGGCAGGGCCGATTTACCAACTCGCTACCAAGTGCGAATTGCCATCGCAGCGACCGACTTGCCATTGACTTACTACCAGCAAGGGCGAGCCAGAATCCTTGTCGGCACCCATCCTCTGGCCCAGCGAATCTATCGCGCCCTGCACTCGCTGTTTCGGTTTCAATGACCGTTTCGCAAACGCTTGCGTTAGCCGCCAAAACCGCTGTAACGGTTTACACCGCGTGCATACATGAAACGGCAGAGCACAATAAAGAACGCCAACCAAGCCGCCTCGATGGCCATTTCCGCAGGCAAGTCCTCCTCCGGGATTTTTCCTAGAAAGACTGCCGCGGGAAAATAGGCTAGGTACTTCAGCGGCAACAACTGCACAAACCATTCGACCTCCGGCGGCAACAGCGTGAGAGGAAACATGTGACCGCTAAGAAAAAAGCTGAACAGCATGTAGATAAACAACAGCGAGCTGACTTCGAGAAACCAGAATCCGATCATGCCGATGGCCGCTTCCAAAAAGAAGCCAATCAAAAACCCCATGACCAATGAACCGACAAAAGCAAACAATACCGGTGGCGGTGGCCAACCCTTTACGAAGTAATCGCGACACAAAAAAAACACCAGCGCAAAGGGCAGCACGGCGATCGTGTAATAGGCCAACTTGTGCGCGATGCGCTGCAACAACAAAAACCCAATCAGATCGACCGGTTGGACCAGGTAGCGTTTGATCTCCCCTTCGCGAATTTGCTGAGCCACTCCGCTGGCCAACCCCGGCATGCTGGAAAAGGCTCGGGCGATCATTGTGATCAAGTAGTACGCCACCATATCGGGAAATTGATAGCCACCGATGTTGGCGGGCTCTGCTTCCTGGCCCGATTGATTGATCGCGCTGAAGACTGCCGACCACAGAAAAATTTGCGTGATAATGGGCAGAAACCGCATCAGGGTCCCCAAGGCGAAATCGCCGCGATAGACCAAACGCTCCTCCAGTGCAATGCGTAGGATGACCCACCAAGTTTGCACACGATGAACGACCGACAGATTGGGCCTCGAAGTCGCACTCATGACGTCACCACCGATTCATTGGCCGCCGCTGCGCGTTTCTGGCCGACCGAGTTAAACAGATCGGCGATCACATCTTCCAACGGTGGATCCTCCACCGAAACGTCGGCCACATCATGATCGCGCAAGGCCTGTGCCAACCGATGGGGCACCTCGGCGCGCGGAATGCGAATCCTCGCCTTGGGCCAATGCGTGTCCAAGACCTCGCCGATCAATGATAGGTTATCGGGCTGTGCATCCTCAACAAATTGCAACGTCACGATTTTACTGCCGGAGAATTTATCGATGATGCCCGACAGCGATCCGTCGTAGTGGAGCTGTCCATCGGCGATGATGACCACCCGCTTGCATAGCGCTGCGACATCTTTCATGTAGTGGCTGGTCAGCAGAACGGTTGTCTTGCGTTGCTCCTGATAGTGCCGCAGAAACTGCTGAATGTTGTGCTGAGCGATGACATCCAACCCGATCGTGGGCTCATCGAGAAACAGTACGTCCGGACGATGCAACAAAGCCGCCATCAATTCCATCTTCATCCGCTCGCCAAGCGACAGCTCGCGCACCGGTTGACCGAGCAGTCTGGCGACATCGAGCATCTCCGACAGTTCGCTCAGTCGACGCTGGAACTCACCGGGCTCGATACCGTAAATTTGCTGATGTAGGCGGTAGGATTCCTGAGCCGGCAGATCCCACCACAGTTGATTCTTTTGGCCCATGACCAGTGCAAAGCGACGGCGATATTCATTCTTGCGTTCCCACGGCACAAACCCCATCACCGAAGCGCTGCCAGTTGTGGGATTGATCACCCCGGAGAGCAGCTTCAACGTCGTCGTCTTGCCTGCGCCGTTGGGGCCGAGGAACGCGACGAATTCACCCTCTTCCACGGTCAAATCGATCCCGCGGACCGCTTGGACGTCGCGATACTCCCGACGAAACAGCCCGCGTACGCTATCCAACAGGCCCTCTCGTTTCTGATAAACGCGATACGATTTCGTTAGGTTTTGAACCTCAATGATCGGCATGCAGGCGACTTTTGCGAAATGACAACGAAGGAAAAAGGCAAGAGCCCACGATTGTAGGCCAGCCCAACGGGTTTCCAACCTGCCACATGTCGGCCATTTCAGAATGGCCACCCCGAGCGAATCGGTTGCGTTGCCGCCACGGCCTCGTTGCGAGCATAATGACGGTCCTCGATTGCCGGACGACGGACGCTTTCCTGCCCCCGATGCTGCGAATCGACCGACGGCGTGGGCGACCGGCCGCTGCGTTAGTCCCCCTCGTTTTCGCTAAACTTTCCTCCATTTCCAGGACACCAGACAACCATGCATGCTCCACTGATTCGCATCGGGCTAGGATTCGACACCCACTGCCTAGGCAACGGGGGTCCGCTGCGACTCGGCGGCATTGACTTGGAAGCCGAAGTCCACGCGATCGGACACAGCGATGCCGACGTCTTGTTGCACGCGATCACCGACGCAATCCTCGGAGCCGGCGATTGTGGCGACATCGGACGTCTGTTTCCCGACACCGACGAAGCCAATCGAGGGCGAGACAGCAGCGAATTCCTTGCCGAGGCGATGCGGCGGGTGCGAGCGAAAGGCTGGGAAGTGGTCAATTTCGATTGCGTGGTGCTAGCACAAAAGCCAAAAATCTCCCCTTATATCGAAGAAATGCGGCATCGAGTTAGCGAAATCACAAATCTCTCTCCCGCTCAAGTCGGCATAAAAGGTAAGACAGGCGAAGGTGTCGGACCGATCGGACATGCCGAAGCGGTTGCGGCCCGCTGCGTCGCTTTGCTACACCGTTCGCAATAGCGGCTTGTCGCCTTCCATCGCCCCGATTTCGATTGCCCTCTATAATCTGCCATTATGAGTACCGTCACCGCTTCCCAGACCACTCCATCGACCGGTTCCACGATGCCCGAGATTCGCGTTTACAACACGCTTTCCAAGACCAAGGAACCCTTCGAACCGCTGCGTCCGCCGGCAGTCGGAATCTACCTGTGCGGCCCCACCGTGTATGCCGAAGCGCACATCGGTCACATGGTAGGCCCGGTCATCTTCGACACTATCAAACGCTATTTGACCTACAACGGCTACGACGTCACCTGGGTCGTTAACATCACCGACGTCGATGACAAACTGATCGCAAAGAGTCGCGAACGGGGCGTGCCGATGAGCCAGATCGCGATCGAGATGACCGCCGACTACATGGCGAACCTGAAGGAATTGGGGGTCAATCAGATCGACTATATGCCGCGTGCGACCGACCACATGGATGGCATTATTCACTTCATTGAGTCGCTCGAATCGCAGGGATACGCCTACGCATCGGACGGCGATGTCTTCTTCGAAGTCGCCAAAGACCCCAGCTACGGCGAACTGTCGAACCGTTCGACCGACCAACAGCAAGGCGAAGGGGGCGGCGCCGCGGCGCGGAAACGTTCCCCCAGCGACTTCGCGTTGTGGAAATCGGTCAAAGCCGGCGAACCGGCCTGGGACAGCCCTTGGGGACGTGGCCGCCCCGGGTGGCATATCGAATGCTCGGCGATGAGCCATCAGATTCTCGGCGAGACGTTTGATATTCATGGCGGTGGCTTGGACCTGATGTTTCCGCATCACGAAAACGAACGCGCTCAAAGCAGTTGCTGCCACAACGCACCGATGGTCAAGTACTGGATGCACAACGGCTTGATGCGCGCCGGCAACAAGGGCAAAGTCGGCGGCAAGAGCGACCGTGACGCGCAAACCGAGTCGGTTGCGGAACAGACCGAAGGCAAAATCAGCCGCAGCAAAGGGGGCGGCGGTTTGGCGGAACTGATCCGCAAACAGACCGGCGAACGCCTGAGGTTCTTCTTGCTGCGAACGCACTACCGGTCGACGATTTTATTTGACGACGAAGGCTTGGCCGAAGCGGGGACGTCACTGGAGGCCTTCTACCGATTCTTTGCTCGCTTGGAAGAAATCAGCGGTAACTCGTTTTATGAATTGGCCGCTGCTCGACGGCGAACCGAAGGCGCCATCGACGCTGGGCAGAACGAAACCCTGCAGGAACTGGCTCAACTGCGCGACAAATTTTTGTCCGCCATGGATGACGACTTTAACACCGGCTCCGCCATTAGCGTTCTGTTCGATCTGCTGCGAACCCTAAATCGGCACATCGACCAAAGCGGACTCGGTAAAGCGGCCGATCCGGCTGACGAAGCGACCCAGGTCCTCATGACCGGTGCCGGTGTCCTCCGCGAACTGACGGGCGTCCTCGGGTTGTTCAGCCGGCCGCCCATCCAGACCTCTGGTGGTGATGACGAGAGTGCGGCACTGGCGGAAAACCTGATGACCTTGTTGATTGACCTTCGCAAGTCGGCTCGTGAGAACAAAGATTTTGCCACCTCCGACGCGATTCGGGATCGGCTAGCCGCTCTCGGCATCGCGCTCCTCGACAAGAAAGATGGCACGACTTGGGAACGCACCAAGTGAACGCTCCGCTGCGGATCCTTGGCATCGATCCGGGCTTGAATACGACCGGCTATGGGGTGATCGAAGCAGTCGATCATTCGGTGCGGTTAATCGAGGCGGGCGTGGTGCGTACCAAAGCCCGCGCGTCGATGGGCGAACGACTGCGTGAACTGCACGACGGGCTGACGGAGGTAATGACCGCACATCAGCCCCACGTGATGGCCTTGGAGCAACTCTATTCGCATTACGAACGCCCGCGCACAGCCATCTTGATGGGGCATGCACGGGGAGTCATTTGTCTGTGTGCAGGCCAGGCCGGCATTGAAATCAACAGTTTCGAACCGACCAAAGTCAAGAAACTGATGACCGGCAACGGACGAGCTCCCAAGGGTCAGATTCAACTTGCCGTAAAAATACAACTGAACCTGGCGACCCTGCCCGAACCGGCCGACGTCGCCGACGCGTTAGCGATCGCCCTGTGTGGCCATCATCAAAGTCGCATCGGCATCGGCTTGACGAATTTTAATCTGTAGCCCCAACTTCTCGCTTCCCTCCGCTGAAGGCTTCCACGCGTTGATCACCAAAATTTCCGGCAAGTTGCTCGCTTCCTCCGAAGAAGCGGTCGCCATCGAAGTTCCGCCGTTTGAATACGAAGTGCTGGTCGGTGACTACACGCGCCGCCAACTGCAGCCCCAGATCAATCAGGTGATTCGTCTGCATACGCTCGACTACATCGATGGCAACGCGCAAGGCGGACGGCTCACACCACGCCTGATCGGTTTTCAAACGCTACCGGAGCGTCAGTTCTTCGATCTGTTCTGCAGCGTTGACGGCGTGGGTGTCAAGAAAGCCCTCCGCGCGATGGTTCGGCCCGTTCACGAACTGGCGGTCCTGATCGAACAACAAGACGCGAAAGCGCTTTCGGCACTGCCAGGCGTCGGGCCAGCGACAAGCGAACGGATCATCGCCAAGCTACGCCGCAAGATGCCGCGTTTCGCATTGATGGTCGCACGCGACGACGTGGCCGCCACGATCGATGCATCGGCCACAGTGGTGGCCGACACCTTCGATGCCCTGCAGGCACTCGGACACAACGAAGCCGACGCAAGGCACCTGATCGACGAAGCTTTGGAAAGCGGCAAGAAATTCAAAGACACCGAAGCGCTGCTGACGGCAATCTATCAAAAACGCGTTTAAGCAATGAGCGTCCTCGAAGGATTCCAGCTCGCCGGTTAAGCAGGCAGGAGTCATCCGGTAAAGGAGCCGCCTTGGCGATAGCCGCGGTTCCCGCATTCCGCCCCGGATAGCGTCCAAACGGCTAAGCAGAGTTCTGTGGAATGATTCCTACAAACCTGCTTCAACACGGCGGCTTCCGTGCCATAGGCCGGCGAGTCAATCGACAACGCCCGCGACCGTTGCACTAGTCCTCGATCGGCGTTTCTTTGTTACCGTCACGCATAAACGGCTTGCGTTCTTGGACGCCCGGCGCGGGACGAAATTCGCGTACCCAAATGTTGCGAAATGCAACCGGGTTACCGTGGTCTTGAATTGCAATCGGTCCAGTCGGTCCGTGGAAGTCGTACTTCGGCGCCCGATTAAAGGGCGTCGTGCCTTTGAGTTCAAAATGATGATGAATCAGCACGCCGTTGTGCAGCACGGTGATGTACGCGGGCGAAGCCAACGACTTGTCTTCGTTGAATCGCGGTGCGGTCCAAAAGATATCGTAGCTGTTCCACTCGCCCGGTTTACGCATCACGTTTGCCGCTGGTGGCTTCTGTTTATAGATCGCCCCGGCTTGGCCGTCGTAGTAGGTTTCGTTGTCATACGAATCGAGCACCTGCAATTCATAGCGCCCCATCAAAAAGATGCCGCTATTGCCCCGACCTTGCCCGCTGCCTTTGACCTTCACAGGGGCGGACCATTCCACGTGAACCTGACAGTCGCCGAATTCCTGCTCGGAAACGATCTGGCCTTTGCCCGAATAAGCGACCCCATCCTCGACTTTCCAATTCTCGCCGTTCTTCCATCCGGAGAGGCTCGACCCGTCAAACAAGACAACCGCGTCGGCGGGCGGCTGATCATCGGTCGCACCCGGCGCTACAATCGGAGGCTGCTCCCATTTGATTCCGTTGAGGTACTCGCCGCCGGTACTACGATCGACGTGACAGACAAAAACACACAGGGCGGACAGGGTAACAGGAGCAAACAATTTCATCCGAGCAGGCCTTCGTTAGCAGGGGGTGGGGTGGGCTCGCGGGTGAGAAAGCGGCGCGAGCGGCGGGCGAATCAAACGTTCACCTCCGACGATTATGATCCGACAAACAAGCCGAGGCAACATTCCCGCCAAACCGACGGCGTAGGCATCTTGGCTGCGGAGCGTTAGGATTCTCCAGCTTGCGATTCATTTCCCGTCTCCACTGCTGATCCCGTCGTGTCGAATTTACCTAGTGTCGTCGTCAAACCGTCGCGTCAATTCCCTTTTTTGTCGCGGCACCCTTGGGTCCATGTACGGTCGCTGGCAGAAACCGCTGAGACATTTCCTTTGGGACAAGAAGTCGACTTGGTCCAGCATGACGGGACGTGGCTGGCGCGTGGTCTGTTCAACCCCAACAGCGGGCTCCGCGTGCGACTGTACACGTGGGACCGAGACCAGAACTTAGACGACGCCTTCTTCGGCCAGCGTCTTGATGAAGCGATTGCCAGACGCCGACTGGCCGGTTTCTTGGACAGCCCCAACGAGCAGGGCACCGTGGAAGGAGTCACCAGTGCGGCGCGATTGGTGTTCAGTGAATCCGATGGGTTGAGCGGCCTGATCGTGGATCAATATGCCGATTGCCTAGTCGTCCAGATTGCCGCCGGAGCGATCGCGGCGCGGCAGACAGCCCTGCTGGACCACCTCCAAAACCGCCTGCAGCCGCGTGCGATTTTCCTTCGCACCGACGCAAAAACGGCGAAAAAGGAAGGGATCGATCAGCAAGAAGGGCTGGCGCGTGGCCAGGCCCCCAGCGAATCGACTCTGTACGAACAGAATGGCATTCAGTTGTCGGTCGACTTGGAGCACGGCCAAAAGACCGGTGCTTACCTCGACCAGCGGGACAATCATGCCGTGGCGGCAAAGTACCTCGTCGGACGCCGGGTGCTCGACATGTGCTGCTACGCCGGCGGGTTTGGCTTGGTTGCCGCGGCCCGCGGTGCGGCACATATCACGGCTGTGGACAGCAGCGACCGAGCTCTGGAATTAGCGGCCGCCAATGCGCAGCGAAATGGCCTGCAGCAATTCACTTTTGAGAAAGCCGACTGCTTCGACTATTTTGCCAAAGGCGATCCGCCGATGTTCGACGCCGTGGTGCTCGATCCACCCCGTTTCGCTGGCTCACGCCGACAAGTCGACGCGGCCATCCGAGCTTACGCGAAGCTCAATCGCGGGGCGATCGACCGCTTGCCCCCTGGTGGCATCCTGGTCACCAATAGCTGCAGCGGCAGCGTCAGCCGCAGCGACTTTCTCAACATGCTGGTCGACGTGGGACGGCGGGCCCAGCGTGACGTGATTGTCTTGGAAAGTCGCAGCGCCGCGGCCGATCATCCGATGCGAGTTTCGTGCCCCGAAACCGATTATCTGAAATGCTTTATTTGCGAAGTCCGCTAACCGGTTCGCAGCGAATCCTGCCACGGGAAACGGACGCGGAGCTGCGAAGATATGGGATTTTGAGATTCGGTTGGGCCGATGGCCTGCCTCTCGGAGCTGCCGTTTCGGTGTCTCGCCCACACCTATAACGCGTAAGGGTTCCGTTGAATTTTTGCCGCCCCCTGAGGCTTCGGCATGGCCGGAGCAAGCTCCGCAACGGCCCGCTCCGCCGCCACGCTCGAGGGCCGAGCCGCCGAACTGCTGCCGCCTGGACTGCCTTCGAACAGCAAGGTCTTGACCATCGTTTCGAGATAGGCCAACGGGCGAGCTCCCGTGACGGTCGCTCGCACCATCCCCTGACGATCGATAAACAGAGTCGTGGGATAGCCTCGAAAACCGGGCACTTGCGATTTAAGCTCCGGAGTGCCCAAAGCCAACGGGTAATTCACCGGCTGGCGGGCAGTGAACTGGGCAATCTCCCGATGGGCTCCCGCGGCGGTGAAAGTCCGTTCGTAGTTCAGCCCCAGCACGGCTAACCCCTGGTCACGATAGCGTTCTTGCAGATCGACAAAATGAGGCACCTCCTGCCGGCAAGGCGGACACCATGTCGCCCACAGATCGACCACCAGTACCTGCCCCCTGAAGCTGTCGTCGCTGACGTTCCGCCCATCGAGCGTTTCCAGCTCGAAGGAAAACCGATAATCATTATGTTTATGAAGATCCGATAAAACCGTCCGCTCGATGCCACGGTTTTGCCCCCCACCGAAAATCGATGCCCCTGATTGCGACTCGGCTTCCGAACGGGACGCTGAACGCGACTCGATGGGATCTTCCGACCCCACTTGCCGCACCGACAGATCGCATCCAGTTAGATAAACAACCAAGAAAACGAAGAAAAATCGGCCGATCTCATTGCGGTACTGCATTCGTTTTCTCGCGACTTCCGTACAGGCAGATGTGTCAGGAATGGCCCACACCCTTCAAAACGTCCTTTGCAACCGTAGCATTCAAACCGAGCGAAGGCGGAAGAGTGGCCTGGAATCCACCCCATGGCGAACCTTTTTTGGGGGTTGACGCGGACCGAACGTCTTGGAACGCCGTTGCTTATCACCATCCGAGCAGCGACAATCGTTATACTGTTGGAATTCCTAGCTTTAGCGGTAGCGACCGGCAATCTCCCGAATCACGGAGCTGAAACCTGCTAATCGCACTTGGTAGATGGGCCCTGCATGTCAGAAATCACGATCACCATCCTTCACGGCGCCGATCGCGGCAAGGTTTACCGTCATTTGACGGTGCCGATGACGATTGGACGCGAGGAAGGGAATTCGATTCAACTGAATGACGAACGTGTCAGCCGATGCCATTTAAAAGTGCAGCGAGACAACGATCGTTTGGTACTGACCGATCTCGACAGCACCAACGGCACCAAAGTTAACGGCCAGGAAACCCACCTCCGCATCTTGCGGTACGGCGATTTGATCTCGGTCGGGCGCAGCCTCATGCTGATCGGCAGTGATGAACAAATCGCACAGCGGATGGCGAGAATCAACGGCAAGAGTGACGACGGCAGTTCTTCATCGCTGAATCGCGACGCCACTTCATTCGAAGGCTCGCTCGGATTTGACATCGGTGAAGGAACCCCGCCGCAACTGGCCGGATTGCTGGGCTTGATTGAGCCACCCGAAGTTCCCGATCACATGACCGCCGGCCAAGCGGCACAGTTCTGTGAAATTTTGGAATACCTCCAAGCCCGGCTTCACAAACTGATCGAATCGGCGGACATCGACGAGTCCACGCAGCGTGTCGCGGTGAACTTCTCGACTTGGCAACGCTTGCTCGACCTCCAAGCTCGCCTCGCGACCCTCGTCCGCGGCGTCGCGAATCCGTAGGCATTATGCGGAAAACGAAGGCTGGTCCTGGATTTGAACACGAATCGGTAGTCGCTCGCCTTCCATCGGCCGCCAACGCGCCTTAAAACCGATAGCTTAGCGTGGGTGGAAGATGTTTCCGGCCGGTCACGCTACAAGTGCCAACCACGGTCGACAAACCGGAGGGCGTTTCTTCTTTATCGCCTGCGGATCGAAATCAAGGATTGCCTCGCATGGATACCAAGCCCTTCGTTCATTTGCACTGCCACAGCCACTACAGCCTGCTCGATGGCGCTGGCGACATCGGCAAACTGATCGGTCGCTGCAAAGACCACGGCATGAACGCCCTGGCGCTGACCGACCACGGCAACCTCCATGGCGCTCTGGAATTCTATCGCAAGGCCAAAGCCGCACAGATCAATCCGATCATCGGTTACGAAGCTTACATCGCGCCGGGCAGCCGCTTCGACAAAGACGGAGCGGGCAGCAGCAAAGACGCCAGCTACCACCTGACGCTGCTAGCGCAGAACCGCACCGGCTTTCGCAATCTGGTCAAGCTGGCCTCGGCGGCCAGTCTGGAGGGTTTCTACTTCAAGCCACGGATCGACAAGGAAATCCTCAAAGCGCACAGCGAGGGCATCATCTGCCTCTCGGGATGTGTCAGCAGCGAATTCAGTCGCGCCGTGCTGAAGGGTACCGATACCGCCGAAACGATCGAAGAGGCCCAAAACATCGCGGGCTGGTTCCAAAAGGTGTTCGATGACCGCTACTACATCGAGGTGATGAACAACGGCGTCGATATCCAGCGCATGCAACTCGAGGGCGCGGTCGACATCGCCAAGCGGATGGGCTTGCCAGTCGTCACCACCAGCGACACGCACTACGTCGATCCCGAAGATGCAGAAGCTCAAGACGTCATGCTGTGCATTAATACGGGGCGTTTCCGGACCGACCAATCACGCATGAAGATGGACGGCAATCAGTACTTCCTGCGCAGCCCCGAGCAGATGTACGAAAAATTTCCCGGCATGGAAGACGCCGTCGCGCGCAGCCAGGAAATTGCCGACCGCGTCGACATCGATCTGGAACTGGGCAAGCACTACTTCCCAGGCTTTGAGTGCCCCGACAATCTTCAGCCCATCGATTACCTGCGCAAACTGTGCATCAAAGGATTGAAGGAACGCTACGAAGATAATTCCAAACGTTTAGTTGATGGAGAATTGTCCGAAGAAGTCATCGCCCGCCTCGAGCGTGAACTTGGTGTGATCGAGAAACTCGGTTTCCCGACCTACTTTCTGATTAATTATGACTTTGTGTTGCACGCTCGCTCCCTCGGAATCTGGGCCACCGCCCGTGGTAGCGGTGTCGGCGCGATCGTGTGCTATGCCTTGTACCTGTCGCATGTTTGCCCCCTTGAATATGACTTGCTGTTCGAACGGTTCCTCGATGAAAGTCGTCTGGAACCGCCCGACATCGACATCGACTTTGAGAAAGAACGTCGCGGCGAAGTCATCCAGTACGTCAAGGAGCGATACGGCCACGACAACGTTTGCCAAATCGGTACGTTCGGTACGTTGGCCGCACGGGCAGCGATCAAGGATGTCGGCCGAGCACTGGGGATTCCGCTCGCGCGGGTCAACCAAATCACCGAGATGGTTCCCGACGAACTGAAGATCACGATCAAGAAAGCGCTCGAGAAAAGCGACGATTTGCGGATCACTTATGAAAAGGACCCGGAGATCCGCGAACTGCTTGACTTGGCAATGCGGATCGAAGGACTGGCTCGCAACGTCGGTACGCATGCCGCGGCGGTTGTGATCGCTGACAAGCCGCTGACGGAGTACGTGCCGCTGGGACGTGTGCCCGGCAAGCAGGATATAATCACGCAGTGGTCGATGAATGACGTCGAAGCGGCGGGTCTGCTGAAGATGGACTTCTTGGGACTGCGAAACCTGACGATCCTCTCGCGAGCGGTCCAATTGGTCGAGCAAACGACCGGGGAGAAAATCGATCCGCTCAAATTTCCGCTCGACGACCGCGAGGCCTATCAACTGCTGCAACGTGGCGAAACGAAAGGGGTCTTTCAGTTGGAGTCGGGTGGTATTCGCGATCTGCTGCAACGCATGAAACCCGACTCGTTCCACGACATCATCGCCACCGCGGCCCTCTATCGACCGGGACCGCTCGAAGGCGGCATGGTCGACATGTATGTCGACATTAAACATGGTCGGCGACAACCCGAATACAAACACCCGGTGCTCGAGGAAATCCTCGCCGAAACCAACTCGGTGATGGTTTACCAAGAACAGGTGATGCGCATCCTGAATCGCCTGGGAGGCATCCCGCTGGCCAAAGCGTACACCTGCATTAAAGCGATCAGTAAAAAGAAAGAAGACCTGATCAACCAAAACTTCGAACAGTTCATTGTCGGGGCTGTCGAGTCGGGGCTGAAGAAGAGCGATGCGGAAGACATCTGGAATCTGATCCAAAAATTCGCTGGCTACGGTTTCAATAAATCGCACAGCACGGCTTATGCGCTGATCGCTTTTCAGACCGCCTACCTGAAGGCGCACTATCCGGTCGAATTCATGGCCGCGTTGTTGTCCAGCGACATCTCTTCGCGAAACTTCAAACGCAAAGACCCCCTGGTCGAGCACATGGAAGACTGTGAGCGGATGGAGATCGAAGTCGTTCATCCCGACGTCAACTCCAGCAAAGCCGACTTCTCGGTGCTCGACGGCAAGATCTACTTTGCGCTCGCGGCCATCAAAGGCTGCGGCGGTTCAACCGGGATTGCAATTGCCGCCGAGCGCGAAAAGAACGGTCCCTACAAAGACCTGTTCGATTTCTGCGAACGGGTCGACCCGGCGGCCTGCAACAAGTCGGCGATCGAAACCCTCATCAAAGCCGGCGCGATGGACAGCTTCGGAGCCCATCGCAGCCAACTCGCCGCGGTCATGGAACGGGCAATGCAAAGCGGAGCCGCCGCATTGGCCGACAAGAAAAGCGGCCAGACCAGCCTGTTCGGCGACTTTGAAGACGAAGAAGATCAGCCGACCGTCGCGGAAACCATGCCTGATGTCCCCGAGTGGCCCGAAAAACAAAAACTGCTCAGCGAAAAGGAAGTCCTGGGTTTCTATCTGTCGAGTCACCCGCTGGCGGAATACGAAACCAAACTCGCCGCCTTCCGCTCCCACACGACCGACCAACTGGGACCGCTGAAAGACCGTGCCGAAGTCATGGTCGGAGGCATGATCAGCTCGATCAAAATTGCGCATACGAAAAACAGCAAACCGGGTGCACCGACCAAATACGCCAACTTTGACCTAGAGGACATGCAGGGAGCCGTTCGCTGCATTCTGTGGCCCAGCGGATATGTCGAGGTCGGCGACAAGGTTCAAGCCGACGCGGTCGTGATGGCCCGCGCGGTGTGCGACAAACGGGGCGGTGGCGACGAAGTCAACTTGATCATCAATGAACTGATCCCGCTGGACGAACTGGACGGTCGCTACACACGCGGCATTCGCGTGCAGATCGACCAGAATAAACACGACGAAGAGACACTGCCCAAGATCCGTGAAATCGTGCGGGGCTATCCTGGCAAACAAGAATTGCTGTTCGCCGTAAAGGTTACCGATGGTCACGTGATTCACCTGCGCAGCAAGAACATGCAGATTGAATTGACCAGCGAGCTGCGAGAACGGCTCGATGATTTGCTCGGCATCGGCGGCTACAAAATGCTGACCAGCCGCCCCCAACTTTCGCAAGGTGGCGGGCCACGACGCCGCACCAACTGAGCCTGAAACGTGAAGCCTGACTAACGCTGATAGATCGGTAGAAAACCACGATCGAGCTGCAGCATGATCAAATTACAGGCCGTCACGTAAACCGGATGGATTTGGCCTTCCCAATAACCATCGGGACGCTGATCACCGACGATTCGATCATAAAGTTTATCGCGAAAGTCGTTCCACAGCTCATCGCCCTGACGATAAACGACTTGGCTGTAATACAAATAGGTGTAATGCCAATGCCCGAAAGCTCGGGCGGTGTCGTTAATGTTGTGCAGGTTCTCCTTGGAGTACTTCAGCATGTCGGGGACATGTTCGCCCTCGTAATCGCCCGCATTGTATAACGCGGCAAGCGCCGCTGCGGTGATCGCCGGGCGACTGCTGCCCGTTTGGCGACTGCTGTAACTGATGCCGCCATCGGCGTTCTTACAGGTGTAGATGTATTCCTTGGCGCGATCGATGATCTCCGCCGGCACCGGAATCCCCGCGTTGCGGCAACCGCGCAGGCCTTGCACCTGCGTGATCGTGGTGGAGCCCTCGTCAAAGTTGCTCCCCTCCCGTGCCGAAACGTATCCCCAACCGCCGGCCGGGGTTTGAGCATTCCCGCTGAACTCAACCGCTTTGGAAAGCACCTCCACTAGGTCTTCTCGACGATCGACTAGGCCCTCTTCGCCCAGCACTTGCGAGAGGAACAGCATCGCAAAGCCGTGACCATAGGTGTAGCGGCTGTCGGTTTGTGGATCACCGATCAGACCGTTCTGCCGCGATTTGCTGATCAGGTAATCGGTCGCTCGCGCGATCTCGCGTGCATACGGACCCTGCGTGGTGGTCGAACCGCTGGAAATCAGCGCCGTCCCTGACAGGGCCGCCATCGCCGTAGGGTAGACTTGGGTGTTCCACTGACCGCGAGACGATTGATTTTTGCTCAACCAATCTAGCCCTTTGGTCGTGGCGTCTTGCCAGCGAGGATCGCGTCGTCCGGCCGCGTCCGCAGTTCGTGCCCCCAGCCCGCCAAAGGCACAGGCTCCCGCTCCGAGAATCGCACTGCGGAGGAGTTTACGACGAGTCACATCACGTCGAGACAACGCAGGGCGTCGAGCCGATGGTCGGGCAGGGTAGGGCATTCGGTGAGCTCCCAAAAAAGGTTGGCAAGGCAATCCGTTTCAAGCATCATTCTACGGCATCACGGCAGCATGCTTGCCGCGTTTTTTCTGACAAACTGGACAGAAAAAGGTTGATCGCTGGGCCTGCACGATCCGCCGAATCGGCTGTTCGCCGCAGCGCAAGCAAGGTTTTCCCTCGCGATCGTACACCCGATGGTGGTTCTGGTAACTCCCCGCATCGTTCAAAGCATTCCGATAGGTGCCGTCGGCCAGGGTGGAACCCTCGTAGTGAATCGCCTCGTTTAAGACCTCGCCGATCGCTTTTTGCAGCCGATTCCATTGCGATTTGACCAATTGATCGCATCGAATGCGCGGATCGATGCCCGCCACATGCAGGATCTCCGCGGCGTACAGATTGCCGATGCCAGCGACCGCTTTCTGGTCGAGCAAAGCCACTTTCAGCTCGCGGCGACTACTGCCCAAACGTTCCCTAAGCTGGTCCGCAGTGATGCACAGGGCATCGACCCCCAACCGGCCTTGCCCCAGCACACTTTCCACCTGGTCGGCGGCCACCCAGCGGAACGTCCCCAGCCCGCGGCGGTCCCAAAACAGCAGCTCGTGATGCTGATCGCCTCTCAACACAATCCGAATTCGCAAGTGTGTCTGATTGGGGGGATCGGCCACCAGCACCAACCCCGTCATCCGCGGCTCGATCACCAATACCGATCGGTCGGCCAATTCTAAGACGACCCGTTTGCCACGCCGCGATACTCTCTCAATCCGTTGCCCAGCGACCCGCCGATTGAGCACATCGATTCGCGGGGAAATGGCGATCGGACGCAATGGACAGGGCGAGCGGAGCACCGCCTCGATCGTATGGCCCTCGACTCCTGCGACACCGCGACGCATCGTTTCGACTTCTGGTAATTCCGGCATTTCCCAACTTATTAACTGGCATGAACATTCAAATA
>CAYZHQ010000004.1:97604-106007 GCA_964477385.1 uncultured Pirellulaceae bacterium | reverse complement strand
TACCACATGGGCGCCTCCCTTATGGTAACTGGCAACCGAGAAAATCCCGGTGCGGTTATCGGTACCCGAAATGCGGCAGCTTGGTGAGTTCGGAGGCAGCACGCAGGTCACTCCGGTCAGCATGAGATGTCCGTCTGCCCAGCGACGACCGCGGGCTCCCAGGCCACCCCCGGTGTATCGAGTGGGCTTGTTGGGATCAATGTGCGGTCCCGCTTTACAGGCGCTGGGCAATTGAGCGGCAGGATCGTTCGGGCCATCGAAACCGGTTGGGTCCTGGTACGCATATCCGATGATGCCACGTTTGCGGTTCGCCAATCCCAGTTCTCCAATCATCACCGTGTTACTGGTTCCATCCAACACATCACGGAAACGTGATTGCGAGGTGTTGGAGTTGATCCCCGCCAGGGTTCGCAAGGTGCGGAACATCCCACGTTTGGCACCCATGTCATTTGGTACATTGGCTTCTCCGCGGTCAAAGTAACCGCCGACCATTCGAATGCCGTCCCCAAAACAGGAGCCGTAGTTGGTTTGGCCTTGGCCGCCAAACACAATCGGATCGCTAGGGCAGCGGTAGGTGTTCACTTGAGTTGCCCAAGGTCGATAAACCGCTCCCCCTCCAACGGCCCGCGCATCGTCACGAGCCGGCACGGGACCCATCGGCGAAAAAGTGAAACCACCGGCCGTAAACGGGTTGCTGATTTGCTCCCACAAAGGCTGTTGTTCAATAAAAGGCAAGATGCCGACCAGCATGCAGTTCAGGCGGTTGCTGTTGTTCAGTTCATTGCCCGGACCGGTCGTACCACCTTGCCCAGCGGGAAACATTTGGTAGCTCGAATGGTAGTTGTGCAGACCCAGGCCGATCTGCTTCATGTTGTTACCACATTGCATGCGCCGCGCCGCTTCGCGAGCGGCTTGCACGGCCGGCAATAACAAGCCAACCAGCACTCCGATGATGGCAATCACCACCAATAATTCCACCAACGTGAAGCCACGCCGACTACGAAAAGTGTGGACCATGTGAAGATTCCTAGAGACACGAGAATGGAAAAGGACGCACTTTTAGTTCGTGGGGAACATGGCGTCAGGACAAGACCGATTCGCCTCAGCGTACCCGAGGGGGGCGTTGGCTGCAAGTTTACGGGGCGTTCGATCCCTTTGAGTTCCGGGGGGAAAGGCTCGTTCGAGGTGGCGTGAGAGCCATATAGGGCGGGGCTTAAGGCAGCTTGTCTGCCTGCATCGGGCTTTATGGCTCTGTGAGGGGGCGTTTTCGGGCGGAGGCGACTGCCGGCCGCCAGGCTTTCTGGAGCCTCCCTTCGCCATGAAATGGAGGCTCGATTTCTCAGGAGAGCCCCGTCGGCCGGCAGTCTCGGCAGTGGCCGACCGCCGAGTGCGCGGTGCGTGTGGGGCCAGGGGGCCGCCAGCGCGGCTAGGAGAACAATCCCGTGACGGCTTGCGCCTTCACCAGTTCTCGCGGCTGGTTGAGGTGGTTGTAGACGATGGTTTCAGGATCGATCCCAAAGTTATGGTAAATCGTCGCCAAAAGTTCGCCGGGGTGAACGGGGTTCTCCAGCGGTGCGCTAGCGGTCTTGTCGCTCTTGCCATGCACGTAACCTCGACGAATTCCCGCACCGGCCATGACCGCTGTGTAACAGTACGGCCAGTGGTCACGCCCGTCATCACTATTGTTGTTTCCGCTCGTGCTGACGCCCCGTTGGGGGCTACGCCCGAATTCGCCAACCGCCACGACCAAGGTTTCTTCCAGCATGCCGCGTTCATCAAGATCTTCAATCAGTGCCGACAAGCCGGAGTCGAGCATCGGGGCAGATTGGTCCTTCATGCGTTTGCTTAAACCCGTGTGATGGTCCCATGAATGGTTGTCACTATTGGCGACTTTGGGCCACACCACTTCCACCACGCGCGTGCCTGCTTCGACCAGACGCCTCGCCAGCAAACAACTTTGTCCGAAGGTGTTTTGGCCGTATTTTTCACGGATTGCTTCGGGTTCGGCTGACAATTCAAAGGCTTCTCGGGCACGTCCGGAAACGACCAGCGAGAGGGCTCGATCGTAGTACTCGTCCAGTTCGAAGGATTCGACCGCTTTGTTGATCTCGGGCATCTGTTGGTTCAACAGATCTCGCAAGCGGGCGCGGCGTTGCAGTCGCACGCTGAAAACTTCGGGTCGCAACTGCAAGTCATCGATCTTGATCCGCGTCATCTTTTGCATGTCCATGTCGTCCCCGGCGGGGTACAGCGTGTAGGGATCAAATGCTTTTCCCAAGAACCCCGCAGTGCCCCCTTTGCCGACCACATTCGATTCTTGCAGCGGTCGCGGCAGCATCACGAACGGAAGCATCGGTTCATCCACAGGCCGGAGCCGAATTAAGTTGCTGCCAAAATTCGGAAAGTCCTTAGGGCTGGGCGGTTCCAACTGACCCGACGGGCTGACCTTGTCGGTCGTATAACCGGTCATCATCTGATAGATCGCCGCGGTGTGATTGAACAAACCGTTGGGCGTATAAGACATCGACCGAATCATCGTGAAACGGTCATTGAGCTGAGACAACCGGGGCAGATTTTCGGTGAACTTGACACCGGGAAGTTTGGTGCTGATGGGAGAGAAGACACTCTTGACATTGTCGGGCAGGTTCTCTTTGGGGTCCCACAGATCGAGGTGACTTGGTCCGCCTTGAAGGTAAACCAGAATGATGCTTTTCGCTTTGCCCCACCCCGGCCCACCGCTGACTTTGGCTTCTGCGGCTTGAGCCTGCATGCGGAGCATGGACCCGAGGGACAGGCCCAACATACCGCAACCACCGACCCGCAAGATATCACGCCGCGTGGGTGTCAGGTGAGGATCGCAAAGATCACGAGCGACCGAGGAGCCTTTGAATGACAACATGAGCGAGCTCTCTTGCTAAGGATGGTAGGAGATGTGGACGAAGCACGAGGAGGTGGTTTATCGGTTGAACAGGAAGGCTGGGCTGTTGATCAAAGCCCAGGTGAGGTCTTCCACCGCGGTCAGTCGAAGCTGGTTGAGTTGTGCGGTGCTCTGATCGAGGTCTTTGCGTAACTGAACAAGTTGAGCATCGAGAGGCGTTTCGACTTGCAGCGAGTCCAAGCGACGTTTCAGGGCCGTGATGCGTTTGTCTTCGGCAAGCGGACGGCTGGCGACCGCTAACGCTTCACGCTTGGCCGCAATCTCGGTGTCGATGTTTGCAAAGTAAGCTGCCAGCGCCGTTTGCTGTTGCTCGCTGCGTTGTTCGTCGGGCGTCGCGGCAGTCGCTGCCAGACTTTCGGGTAACCCCAGCGTCACCTCTCCCCCATCGGTTGTCGCACTCAGGCGAAAGCGAGCCAAGCGATGATCGGCGGCGTTGTGGTATTGATGGATTTGAAAGGTGAGCACGGTGCCCTGTGGATGTGCGATCGGTTCGGCAGCTTGGAAGGTCGCCCAGTGCACCACGCCACCTGCCGGAGATACCGCCCAGCCACCTTGATCATCGGTTTTTCCATCGATCATCTGTGCTGCTCCAAAACTGCTCTGCGAGAAATCCGCCAACGCATTTTTTAACGCCACCGCGGTCGCTTGGTCCGGAGTTTCCAGGGGAGCGGCGGCGACCTGAAATTCGGTCACCACAAAGTTGCCGTTTTCAGGGAAACCGGGGCCACCACCCGGGCGATCAGCGATCGGCAGCGTCTCAAGGCGAAAGCCGGTGATCTTGGGCAGATGGGTCTGCACGGTGATGGTGTACGTTCCTTTGTCCATGACCCCCGAGGCGACGATTGCACGGTCCGCTTCCGAACGCAGTTGAGCCTTATTCGAGGCGTCCAAGCCGGAGGGACGAAGCGGGAACCATTCGGTCGTCGTCGCCGCCTCGGTGAGCCATTGCTCGCGTCGCTTTTCGGTCTGGTTTTCCGAGGCGGCCAAGTCGGCCTTGGCTACTTCGATCGCCATCTGACGCGCCTGCTCCTGCTTGTCGAGTTCGGGCTGCAGCGACTTCAGCAGGTCAGCCATCTGCTGCTTTACGCTAGCGATATTTTCCATTCTGCGGGCTTCTCGTTTCCCACGTTCCTCGGTCCACGCTTGCTCCGCCTGGGCAAGCGTTGCGACGAGTTGAGCGTGGTCGGATTGGATCTGTTCACGAATGGTTTGGAACGTCGCGAACTCGGCCGCGGTCGGCTTGCGAGCGAGTAATCTCAAAAACACTTCTTCCACGAGAGCTTGGTCATCGGGTAATTCCTTAACCAGTGTCGCAAGGTCGTTCTTGTCGTCGGAAATTGCGCTGCCGATCGTCGGCCCGCTGACCAGTGCCATGACCGATCCCAACTGCAAGTCGGTCGAGCGTTCGCACTCGCAGGCACTTTCTCGCACCGGACGACCGAGGTTGGCCAGAAAGCCGTCCGCCAATTCCACACCCGAGTCGGGTAGTTCGGCCGCACGCGTCCCGGCCGGTACGCCGGGGATATTCGATTGGGAACCTGTGGCGGCATGCACCGCGTCGAACAGCACTTCGGCCGGAAGGCGTCGCGGCGTGGCATGGGCATAGTTCTGCTGGTCGTCCGCATTCCAGCGATTGGGCGTCACCGAGAGTTGATAAGTGCGACTGCTGCAGATCTCTCGCATCAGTTGCCGCGAATCAAAATTGCTAGCGATGAACTGCTCGGTCAAGTAGTCAAGCAGTTCAGGGTTCGTCGGAGGATTGCCCGCACGAATGTCGTCGATCGGTTCAATCAAACCGACACCGGTGAGGTAACCCCAAATCCGGTTGACATAACTGCGTGCAAAATATTGGTTGTTCGGCGAAGTCATCCAAGCCGACAAACGTTCGCGCCGCGTGGCGTCTTCGGCAACTTCGAACTCTGCTTCATAGGGAAAAATCGGTTCGACCGGGTTATTCGTCCTACCGTGCAGGACTTCTCCGTTGGGCTTGTCGTAGACCTCTTCGAACAGCGGTTTTGCCCCTTCGACGGCTGTGCCACCAATCTTGCGGTCTTTGCTTTCGGGATCTTTCTTCAGATCGACATGAGCAAAGAAGGCGGCCGTTTGATAGTACTGGTCCTGTGTCCAACGTTCGAACGGATGGTCATGGCATTTGTTACAGTTGAAACGGATGCCAAGGAACAGATGCGTGGTGTTCTCCACCGTCGTTTCAGGATCGCGCAAGATTTTGAAGTAGGCTGCTGCGGGGTTCTGATTATTGGAACCCGAGGCGGTCAAGATTTCGTGAGCAAACTGGTCATAGGGTCGATTCTCTTTGACTGCCGCACGGATCCACTGGCGGAACTTCTTCGAGCCTTCGGTGCCCAGGAACTTGCGGTTCACTTGCAACAGGTCGGCCCATTTGTTGGTCCAGTATTCGATAAAAGCTTCGTTGCCAATCAGTTTTTCGGTTAGGGCTTGGCGTTTCTCGCGGGTTGGGCGTTCGTCAGCAAGGAATTCTCGAACATCCGTGGACGTCGGCGGCAAGCCGGTGAGGTCCAGAGTCACGCGGCGAACGAATGCTTCATCGGTGCACAGTTCGCTGGGGAGCAACTTCATTCGCTGCCATTTTTTTGCCACCAAGTCATCGATCGCACCCCAGCTTTCAGGCGTTTGCCATTCGAACCCCTCGCGGTCTCCCATCACCGTCAACGTGGTTGCCGCATAAGCACCCTCGTAGCGAGCCAGGATTGGCGCTTCGCCGCGCCGCAGCGCCGTCAGCAATGCCGTCCGGTTCGATGTCGCTACTTCGCTATTACCGCTCTCGATAAAGGCTTCGCGAGTGACGTCACGCTGTTGGCCGTCGGGATAGAACGCGATCACACGTATTTGCTGCTGCGAACCGATCTGTTGGACCGTTGGGTTTTCGGGCCGCAGTTCAATCCGTTCGACTTTTTGGGAACGCAGGTCAAGCTGTGCACCGTCGGATATCCAGCGCCGGAGGACCGCGTGGTAGGGGTCCCCTGGCTGCATCAGCACGCCTCCTTCATGCGGTGCCAATCCCAACGGTTTACGGAGCATGAGGCTGTCGTCAGGCGAAACCGAATTCAGACGGCGTCCAGCTAAGTCGTCCGACAGTGCGCGAACATCAAAGATCGGGTCATAGCCCCGCAACGAAAGTTTGAAACCGTTCTTCCCCTTTTGCGCGCCATGGCAGGTGCCTTGGTTACAGCCCAACCGCGAGAGGACCGGATTGACATCCCGCACAAAATCGATGGGCCGCGGTGTCTCCAGATTGGACGCGGTGACCGTCGCATGCGCCGTCCGCTCCCCAAGTTTGGCGACCAACTTGCCGGTGCCGTGACGGACCGGACGCATGAGGCCTTGTTCATCCAAGGCAACAAACTCGGGCGCGTCGAGTTCACAGCCCCGTGTGACATCGACTACGGCGCCATTTTTCAGTTCCGCGAACACCAGCAGTTGGTTGTAGGACAGGGAACCGTCAAGTTCGATGGAGGCCGGTTCAATACGCAGTTCAGAGACATCGGCGAACGGCGGCAAGTTACCGCTCGCGGGGGCTTCGGCTTGTTCGGCCATTAGCTGCGACCAAGCGGCCGCATCGAAACGAGCCACTTGTTCTACCGCTGCGTCGGGCGTCACCGGGGCTGCGGTCCAAGTCGCTTCGACAGCACCCGATTCGTTGCCCACCACTCGTACGGTTCCGTCGGCAGCGGCCACCATCAGGCGGTTGTCGGGGGCAAAGGCGAGCGAGAAGATTGCGGCATCCTCGATCGACAGCGAGGTCAATTGCTTTACATCCTTGGATAGGTACTGCTTCAGTTTTTCAATCTCCGCCGGCTTTCGCTGATTGATTCGCTTGGCTTGGATCGCCTTGACATCGGCCGGCAGATCGCCGCCTAAATCGTACTGCCAGACGCGGACTTCGCTGTGGCCATCGACAGTCGCGACCGCGGCAAGCCGAGAGCCGTCGGGGCTGATGTCGACGCTGAAGATCCGTCCTTGCAGGGCGGGCAATCGCAGCACCAGATTGGCATCGTCGCCAATTTTGCGAGCCGTTTGACGAAAGATGCGATAGATTTTTGGGATGCCATCGGCACCGCCGACAAGTAACTCATCGCGTTCCGGGTGACGATCAATCGCGTTCACCCCACCCGCTAAGGCACCGGGAGTAATCGAAGTCACATTATCGACAAAGCGTTCGGTGGCCACTTCGGTCAGCTTGACCGTCATGTCGCGGCCAACCGAAATCAGGTGCGAGCCGTCTTGGGAGTAGACCGTGTCACGAACCCAGTCGTCGTGGGCACTTTGATAAAGCAACTGTTGGCCCGTTTCCGCATCCACGGCCCGCACCGTGGTATCGGCACACGCAAACGCGATCTGCTTTCCGTCAGGCGACCAGCTAACCCCGGTTAGGTTGTCATAAGTCACAGGCAGGGATAACTGCAGTGTCTTCGTTGCCACGTCCCAAACCTGCAGCTCTCCACGCGTTGCAGGGGATCCGCCGGCAACGGCAAGCCGGCTTCCGTCAGGCGAGAAAGCCACGGAGTTCACGCGTGGGCTGAGCCCGACCAGTCGCCCGACGCGTTCCCCCGAAGCCGCATCGAGGAGGAGCACTTCGTGGAAACCTGCGACGGCACAAAGCGTGTTGTCGGGAGAGAGATCCACCGACGTCAGCACCGGAGCACGAGGATAAACCGGTGGATTGGTGGCGTTAAACACCGGTCCGGCGACTTTGGAATCGTTGGGAGCCCCGGCTGCGATCCATTTGCGGATCTGTTCGATTTCGCTTTCGGCAAGTGGTGGCAATTCGCCTTTGGGCATCTCGGCATGGCCATCGATCGGTGTGATCTGCTCGAGCAGATAGCTCTCCTCAGGCTTGCCTGGCACGATCGCGGCTTGGCCGGTTTCCCCGCCGGACAACATCGCGGCGAAGTCGGTCATCAAGTAATCGCCCTGTTGCTTGGCACCTTGATGACAACCATAGCAGTGCGTCTGGAAAATCGGCGCGATCGTCGCGCTGAAGCTGATCGCGGGGTCCGATGCGGTGACGAGAGGTTCTTCGCCAGAGCAGGCTTTGAACGAAAAACTCGACGCAATGCTCAGCAGCATTCCTAGGAAAATGAAGCCGTTGCCGAACAGGCAGCAAGGAAATCGGGTCCGCATGCTACGGTCTCCAGAAGCAACGCGTTCCGCGGAACAACCGCATCGCACGAGCTTCGCCCCTGATGGGCGTGTGGGTGGGAAGTGCTGGAAGGAAGGGCCGCGGAGCAAAACAAAACCAGATGGCAAAACATCCCGCCACAAAAGCGATGGCGTTCCACCCTGTTTCATGGGACGTCTAATGGAGTGCTCCCCGTCATTGAGCCTAGTCTAGTGGTCGCCTTCTGCCGAGTCAACGAAATCCCGACATTGTGCCAGCAGTGCTCGGGCGTGCTGCGGTGCCGATTGGGCTTGTTTGGGCTTGT
>CAYZHQ010000004.1:44687-97504 GCA_964477385.1 uncultured Pirellulaceae bacterium | reverse complement strand
TGTGCCAGCAGTGCTCGGGCGTGCTGCGGTGCCGATTGGGCTTGTTTGGGCTTGTCTGTTCGTGCGGCGTGCTTGGCCTGCACGAAGAATTAGCACCCATCGCTTAACCGTTAGGCATACGCGTTTTCGCGGGACGGTTGCCGCGGTAATTCTGAAGTGAATTTAAGAAAATAAGCAAATAAACTGTGGGCGGGATTCCACCGAGGGTGTTTCCCTAGTGGAAACTGGCAGCGCCTTGAGGGAAAGCGGAGGCCGTTGACCTCCGGCAGGCGTTGGTAGGTTGTCCACTTTGGGTACCCGCTTTGCATCTTCGGAAATCAGGGCATGACCATCCGGGTCTTGTTCCAGTTAATTGTTTTTTATCATCTTAAGTCGAAGAGGAATTGGAATGCGGGATTTCAGACAGGGAAGAACCAATGGACGTCATGCTTTTACGCTGGTCGAATTATTGGTTGTCATTGCCATCATTGGTGTTTTGGTGGGGCTGTTACTGCCGGCTGTCCAGGCGGCACGCGAAGCGGCGCGCCGAATGTCGTGCTCCAATAATCTCAAACAGGTTGGGCTTGCCGTTCATAACTACCACGACACGTTTCTGCGGTTTCCTGGAAACGTCGGCACCCCCAATGGGTCGAATCGGCGTGGCGCCTCTTGGCTGACGATGATCCTTCCCCAGATGGAGCAAGGGCCTGCTTTTCAGAGGATGACCTTTGTCGATACGGACTTCAATGGAAATGGCTCGGGGGTTAACCGCAATTGGGAGGTGATGTCTCAGTTGCGTGTGCCGGGTTACAACTGCCCATCGAATCCTATGGAACGGTTGCGAAATCAGACAACGTCCGCGGGCACGCGAGCGCTGGGGGCTCCGAATACTTATCAAGTTCAGATTCCCGATTACGTCGGCAATGTCGGCTACTTCTTTTCGCCCGGCACCGGGCAAACTCCGGGCGCTCGCAACGGAGGGAACCGAAATGTTTGGACGGGCTACGGCTGGATGCAGGATGCCGGTTTGATTTCGATCTGGAATGAAGAATTCTTTGGTTCGAAAATGGCAAACGTCACCGACGGCACCAGCCACACAATCCTGGCGGGTGAGCATTCCAACTATATGTTTCAAGCGAATGGCACTCGTCAAGATGCCCGTCCCGGACGCGGTCCCGGAGGAGCCTGGGCGGCCGGTCCCTGTTTTCATGAGTGGTTAGGCTGGACGATGAATATCACGGTTCCCCGTTGGCCTATCAATAGCTTGTATTCGGGAAATTATACCCAAGCTTGGACCAGCACCCTGCACAACGGTTATCGTTCCGCACATGTGGGCGGTGCCATGTTCGTGATGGGAGATGGCTCGGTCCGCTTCACGTCGGACAGTATCGACTTTGATGACACCTTCATGGCGATGTCCGGTCGAGACGATGGGTTCGTGATAAGTGAAGATCTGTAGGCGTCGCTGTTAAAGGTTGGTGGCTGCTGTGCGGTTGGCCACGCAGAGGTGCCATTGCGGTTTGCTGGACCCCTTGCGGTGCACTGGTCAATCCGCGTGGCCACTTGCAGCAGGCTAAATTAAAAATAAGTTTTAGAACCGTATCGGAGTTGGATTTAAATGTTACAGATGTATCGTGTGTTGGGGTTGT
This sequence comes from uncultured Pirellulaceae bacterium, assembly GCA_964477385.1. Classification (GTDB taxonomy): domain Bacteria; phylum Planctomycetota; class Planctomycetia; order Pirellulales; family Pirellulaceae; genus Roseimaritima. Next base: position 95,876 of record CAYZHQ010000004.1, on the reverse strand, counting down.
TTGCCTTGCTGTCGGTTGCGGCTTTAGGGTGTGGGCAAGCTGGCCCGCCACTGGCCACGGTCACCGGAACGGTGACTTTTGAGAACAAGCCGGTGGAAGGTGGTAGTATTGAATTTGTGCCTGCTTCGGGCGGCCGGCCTTCCATGGCAATTACCGATGCTGAAGGTAAGTATCAAGTCTACTACTTACACAATGTGCCGGGCGCGGTTTTGGGCAGGCACAAGGTTCGCTTTCAGATGGGAGCTGCGGCGGCGGATGTTGCCGAAGAGGACCAGTTTTCACCGCCCGCGGCTAAGCAAGATGTGCCTGAAAACCTGACGCTCAATCCTGCCGAAGTCGAAGTGGCCGACGGGACGAATGAGTTCAACTTTGAACTAACGTCGACTTGATGCCGTGTCGGCAAGCATGAAGGTTTTGCAGTTCCTGATGGGAAAGCCTGTCAGGAACTGCATTTTTTGCCATTTCGGTCGAGCGGGTTAGCTTTTCGGCAGATGATTCGCAGTCCTTTCGGGACCGTGCTAAGCAGGTTTGCAGGAATCATTCCGCAGGACTCTGCTTAGCCGTTTGGACGATAGCCCCGGTTGTATTCAGGAACCTCGGCTATCGCCGAGGCGGCTCATTTACCCGATGATTCCAGCCAGCCTGCTTATTTGCCAAGCGAATCGGCCAGTTCGGGGGCGTTGTAGATCACGCGAATGGCTTCACGGATTCCGACGGCGGCTACCGAAACGGCGCGCGCCTGCTGGTCAGTGTAAAGATAATCGCTGGTTAAACTTTGAATATTGCCATCAAAGATTAAACCGACCAACTCCCCCGCACGATTGACTACCGGACTGCCGCTGTTGCCGCCGATGATGTCGGCGGTACACACGAAGTTGAGTTGCCGGTTCAGGTCGACTTGGTCTTTCGCTTCCAGCCAACTCTTTGGTAAATCAAAATCCTCTTGTCCAGCATGTTCGGCGGCGTGTTTGTAGGCACCCGAGAACGTCGTCCAAGGGTCGATCCATTCACCATTCTGTTCGTAGCCTTTGACGGTTCCAAAAGCCAATCGTAAAGTGAACGTAGCATCGGGGTAGGAGTCTGTTCCTTCGATAGCGCTGAGGGCATCGCTGATTTGGGCGTAGGCTTGTCGTTCTTGTTCTTCAAGTTCTTCACGTCGTTTGCGAAGCGTGCGGTATTCGGCTTCCATTAGCAGCGCCAGATCAATCATCGGATCTTCGCTCGCGAGCGTTTCGATCCGTCCACCTTCGGCCAGTGCTTTGCGGACTTCGACATCGGCAAGCTTCGTTTTGGCGACCAATTCCCCCGCACGCTCTCGAGGACTCTTGCCGGCCAAGACCTGTAGCACCAAAGCGTCGTCGCCGCCTCGCTGTTCGGCAAACCGGCTCAGTTCGTCGCTCATCTTGGCCCGTTCCAAATCGCTGTAGATGGGGGCTTCGCTGAAGAGATCTTGCAGCAGTGATTCGCGGCCCGCTTCTCCAAATTCCCGCAACCGCTCGGCATTCGGTTTTTTATCTTCAGCCGACATCAGGACCAACGTTTCAGCGATGTCATAGAGACGCGATTGAAAACCCGTCGTCTGACCCAGCAACTTGACTTTCTCGATCTGAATCGCAGCGATTTGTTCCCACGCGCCGGCTAATTCCTTTAAATCGGGCGTTTGCACGACGGCAGCCAAGAGTTCCGCTTCGCGTTCCGCTTTGGCACCGATCGTCTTGGGGTCTTGCAGGCCCGCCAGCATCCCGGTGTAGGCTTTGCGGGCGTTTTGAATTCCAAATAATTCGTCGCGTGCGCGCCGTTTTTGTTCCGTGCCCTCCAATCCGTATTGTTGCAGCATGATTTCCTTGCGGCGCAGGTAATCGAGTACGTAGGGCAGGCGATCATCACGCAGGAATTTTAACGCCGCGACGGTAAAAATCCGTTGCGTGCGACCAGGGTTGCCCGCCACGAAAACTAATTCGTCGGTCGCTACGGGTTGGTCGCTCCAGTGAAGGAAGTGTTCCAGTTGAGCCGGCTTGCCATCTTCGTAAACCCGCATCAACGTCGCATCGAGACAGTACCGAGGGTATTCGAAGTTGTCCGCGTCTCCCCCAAAGAAGGCGGCTTTGGTTTCCGGGGCCCAGACCAATCGCACGTCGGTATATTTCTTGTAACGGTAAAGATGGTATTTCGCTCCGCCGTAGAGCGTTATCACGTCGCTGCGCAGGCCTGTCTCATCGAGCGACTCCTTCTCGATCGTGGAGATCACCGCTCGTCGTGCGGACGCGGCATCTTCTGCTGAAAGTTCGTCGGTTACCGCTGCCTTGACGCGTTCGGTCACATCGACGATCGCAACCAATTGGTTCAGTTCCAGGTCGGGGGCTTTCAGTTCACCGTCGGTCGACTTGGCAAGAAAACCCTCTTCGATAATGTTTCGTTCGGGCGTGCTAAGTTTGTAGAGCGTATCGCTGGCGACGTGATGATTCGTCAGCACCAAACCATCGCTCGAGACGAAAGAGCCCGAGCCGCCGGAGTTGAAGCGAACCGCGGATAGCCGCAGGTGTTCGGCCCATTGCTCGGAGGGTTGGAAGTCGTACTTCTTCTTCAGTTGCTTCCGCGGCAGGTCATTGAACAACCACATGCCTTCGTCACCGTGAACGAGGGATGCAATCGAAATAAACGCGAGCAGAAAGCTGAGCAGCAAGGTGGGATGGTGAAGCATTCGGAGACCTGTTCAGGCAAGTTGGTGTTGATGGAAGAATCAAACGCCGAGGGAACCTAAAGAATAGGGAAGGTTAGCGACGGTGTGGAGTCCATCGTAACGAACGACGGCCGGTATCGCGAAAGAGCGATACCGGCCGTTGTGGTCCATTTCGAAGTTTGGTCTGATTAGGTTTTAAATCCCCAGGTCACCAAACAGAGGTGTGCTCAGGTAGCGTTCGCCGAGGCTGCACATGATCGTCACGATCCGTTTGCCTTGGAATTCAGGGCGTTGCGCCAACTGATTGGCTGCCCAGATGTTGGCACCGCTACTGATGCCAGCCATGATGCCTTCCTGTTTGGCGAGCAGTCGGCCGTATTCAAAGGCGTCCTCGTCGTCGACCTGAATCACATCATCGATTAGCGAGGTGTCGAGGTTTTTGGGGACAAAACCGGCACCAATCCCTTGGATCCGGTGCTTGCCAGGCGAGCCACCACTGATCACCGGGGAATGCTTGGGCTCAACGGCGATGGCTTTGAAGTTGGGGTTGAGTTTCTTTAGGTAGCGAGCCACTCCGGTGATCGTCCCCCCGGTTCCCACGCCGGCCACGATGGCATCGATTTGCTGGCCACTGTCCTCCCAGATTTCGGGGCCGGTGGTGGCTTCGTGGATCGCAGGATTGGCGGGGTTCTCAAATTGCTGAGGCATGAAGGAGTTTTCGGTTTTTTCGACCATCTCGGCTGCTGCGCCGATGGCCCCTTTCATGCCTTCCCCGGCAGGGGTGAGCACCAAGTTGGCTCCCATCGCACGCAGCAAGGCGCGGCGTTCGACCGACATCGATTCCGGCATCGTCAGGGTTAGCTTATATCCCTTGGCGGCGCACACGAATGCCAACGCGATGCCCGTGTTGCCGCTAGTCGGTTCGATGATGTGCGTTTCTTGATTGATTTTGCCATCGCGGACGCCCGCTTCGATCATGGCGACGCCGATGCGGTCTTTCACGCTGTTGAGCGGTTGAAAGAATTCGCATTTGGCAAAAATCGTTGTGCCGCTGGGGGCCAGACGATTGATCTGAATCATCGGTGTGTCACCGATCGCCCGATCGACGCTGCTGTAGGTTTTACCGCGAGGCATAATCCGTTCCTTCTCGATTAGTTGTCACGTTGGTTAAACGAAAGACTAGGCGACTTCCCAGGTGTCGCCTGCATTGAGCAGCGACTGGAGGTCGCCATTGCCCTTGGAAGCGCGCGCTGCGTCAATCTGTTGATTGATCTGGTCGTCATAGGTGGCGACTCCTTGGACATCACGAAACACGCCAATCGGTTCCGGGAATTCTGGGTACCGCATCCGACTGAGCATGAAATGCAGCGTTGGATCTTGCACCTTTTCGTCGTGGATCAACAGATCATCGGCAGGCACGTCAGCGGTGTTGACGATTTCCAACCGGCTGCCGATCATCCGAATTCCTTTGTCGCGTTCCTTGCCAAAGATCAGCGGCTTGCCATGTTCCAGTTCGATGGTGTTGTCGGGCCGTTGGTTGCGGTCCTGTGCGTAAGCCATCGCGCCATCATTGAACACGTTGCAGTTTTGGTAGACCTCTACCAAAGAGGTCCCCTTATGTTCCGCGGCGCGTCGCAGTGTCGCTTCCAGGTGCTTGACGTGGGCATCGATACTACGGGCGACGAAGGTTGCTTCAGCAGCCAAAGCGACACTGAGCGGATTGAGCGGGTGATCGATCGAGCCCATCGGCGTGCTCTTGGTGACATGCCCTTCCAGGCTGGTCGGGCTGTACTGGCCTTTCGTCAGCCCGTAGATGCGATTGTTAAACAGGACAATGTTGATGTCCAAGTTACGTCGCAGGGCGTGGATGAAATGGTTGCCACCGATCGACAACGCATCGCCGTCACCGGTGATCACCCAAACCATCAGATCGGGCCGCGTCGTTTTCAGCCCCGTCGCAAACGTCGGAGCGCGACCGTGGATGCTGTGCATGCCGTAGGTGTTCATGTAATACGGAAAGCGGCTGCTGCAGCCGATGCCACTGATGAAGACGATTTTCTCGCGCGGGACTCCCAGGCTAGGGAGCACCTTTTTCATTTGAGCGAGGATCGAATAATCGCCGCAGCCGGGGCACCAACGGACATCTTGATCACTGGCGAAATCGGCTGCTTTTAAAACCGGAAGATTCATTTTGGATCGCTAGACAAATGGAAGCTGAAAAATGGTTTAGGGAGGAACTGCGTCGTGCTGCAGGTATCAGCCGACGCAGATCTGCAGTTTTTGATCGACAATGGTGCAGTCCTTGCCGACGCACGCTTGGTCACGGATCGCGGCGACTAATTCCGTGACCGTAAACGGTTTGCCTTGGACCTTGTTGACGCCCACGCAGTCAACCAGGAATTGATGCCGCAACAGCATGCGCAGTTGGCCCATATTGAGTTCGGGTACGAGGACGGTTTTGAACTGCTTCAGCAGTTCGCCCAGGTTCCGAGGCAACGGATTCAGATATCGCACGTGGGCGTGACTGACCGCCAAGCCCGCTTTCTGGCAGCGTCTGACCGCGGTGTGGCAGGCACCGTAGGTTCCGCCCCAACTGACGACCAGCACGTCACCGCTCGGCTCGCCGAAGACCGCTTGTTCCGGAATCCGCTCGGCGATCATTGCCACCTTGTTTGCGCGGGTGTTGGTCATGTGTTGGTGGTTGGCGGGATCGTAGCTGACGTTGCCCGAGCCATCTTCCTTTTCCAAGCCACCGATTCGGTGCATCAAACCTTCCGTGCCGGGAACCGCCCACGGACGAGCTAGGTTCTCGTCCCGCATGTACGGCATGAAGGGCTCGTCGGCGTCGGTCGCCCCTGCGGGATGTCGGACCACGATCGGTTCCATTGCCGACACATCGGGGATCTTCCATGGTTCGCTACCGTTGGCGATGTAGCCATCGGAAAGAATCACCACTGGGGTCATGCACTCGACAGCGATTCGCCAAGCTTCCTGTGCGATTTCAAAGCAGTCGCCGGGACTGGCCGGAGCGATGATCGGCAGCGGAGCTTCGCCATTGCGGCCGAACAGGACTTGCAGCAAGTCGCTCTGCTCAGTCTTGGTGGGCAGACCGGTGCTTGGTCCACCACGCTGCACATTGATGACGATCATGGGCAGTTCCATGATCATGCCCAAACCCATCCCTTCGGCTTTGAGTGCGATTCCCGGTCCGCTGCTGGCCGTCACGCCCATCGTGCCACCGAACGCCGCGCCAATCGTTGCGCAGACCGCCGCGATCTCGTCTTCGGCTTGAAAGGTTCGTACGCCAAAGTTCTTGTAACGCGTCAGCTCGTGCAGGATGTCGCTGGCCGGCGTGATGGGATAGCTGCCGTAAAACAGTTCTTTGCCGCTGCGATGTGCCGCAGCCAGCAGGCCCCACGCCAAAGCTTGGTTGCCCATTACGTTTTTGTAGGTGCCAGGTTCAAGTTCGGCCGCTTCCACGCGGTAGCTGATCCCGAACGCTTCGGTCGTTTCGCCAAATGCCCAACCCGCGCGTAACGCCGACTCATTGGCTTGCGCCACTTCCGGTTTCTTGCCGAACTTTGCCTGAATGAACCGCTGCGTCGGTTCGAGCGAACGGCCGAACAGCCAGTAGACCAAGCCCATGGCGAAAAAGTTTTTGCAGCGATCGGCGATCTTGACACTTAGTCCAAGTTCGGCGACTGCGTCGCGTGTCATCTTGGTCATCGAGACCTTCACGACGCGATAAGTCGACTCGAGGATCTCATCATCGAGCGGGTTTTTGTCGACCTTGGCGAGCTTGAATTCTTTCTCGTTAAATCCGTCTTCGTTGACGACCAAAATGCCGCCCTTGCGCAGGTCGGACAAGTTGGTCACCAAGGCAGCCGGATTCATCACCACCAAGCAATCGAGCGTGTCGCCGGGCGTGAAGATTTCTTCGGAGGCAAACTGGACCTGAAAGCCACTGACGCCGGCACGGGTGCCTCGAGGCGCGCGGATTTCGGCAGGAAAATCGGGGAATGTGGCCACATCGTTGCCAGCCAACGCGCTGGTGTTGGTTAACTGAGTGCCCAGCAATTGCATGCCGTCTCCAGAGTCGCCGGCCAGGCGGACCGTGATTCCAGAGACTTGTTCGATGCGATTGTTAACTGATTGGGGAGAGCTTTCCACGGCAAAATGATCCGCATGATTATCGGCGAATCCCGGCATCGGCTAACAGCAGCACGAGCTCGGGAAGTTGGTTCGTAGGGTTTATATCGAGAGCGAGGTCGGGAACGGGTTAGTAAAAGTGTAGGAATCTCAAAGACTCTGCACACCGGCCAGACACGATATAATTCCCGTAAACCGCTTATTCTTCCATAGTTTGGCCTCCGCGTCAGCCTTGGGTTGGGCGATTTCGGATGCTTGTAAGCGATTTGTAAGGGCGAAAACGTGCGGTTGCTCGCCTTCGTTGGCAGCCACCCCGGGGGACACGATCGGCGCGAGAAACCCGACCCTTTTTTGCTCCTTACCAACGTGGGCTGGGGGGCTATCCACCCGTTGCGACTGACTTTTGCACCTGCAACGCTTCGTTGCCGGTGACTGATAGGCCGGTTTCGAAAGGCTGTCTCGAGCTCTACCCTTGAATGAACTCAATGGGGCGAGCTTTGCCCTTGCTAAGATTTTGCGGTCTCGGTGTTAACGAGCCGGATCGGATTGCATTATTCTGTGCTCGGGCCTGTTAGGCGGCATGCCCCCACGCTCCGCCCATGCGCTGTAAGGTCATGAAATCACAATCTCAGCAGTCCACTCAGGTCTCCTCCGTCCCTTCCGCCAACGAGCAGGTGGGGGTTCCCTCGATGTCTCCATCGTCGGATTCGGTACCGCAGGCGGCCGTCTTGTTGTCCGAGTACCAGACCGATCAGTTTTATGACGAACTGGTGGAAAGCAACGGGCATGCGCGGCCCGATGCTCGGGCGTTGCTCGACCTAATCAATCGGTTGCCGCCCGGCGAGCTGATGCGTCGCCAAAAATCGATCGAGCAGTCGCTGTATCGGATGGGAATTACCTTCACGGTCTACAGCGATCAGCAAGGCACTGAGAAGATCATGCCGTTTGATGTGGTGCCGCGCATCGTCAATGAGCTGACGTGGCAGCACATCGAAGTCGGATTGAAGCAACGTATTCACGCGCTGAATCTATTCCTCGACGACATTTATAACGAGCAGCGGATCCTCCGCGATGGGGTCGTGCCCCGCGAATTGATCGAGACCGCCGGCACGTTACTCCCGGCGTGCAATGGCCTCAAGCCGCCCCGAGCGGTCTGGAGCCACGTCACGGGGACCGACTTGGTGCGCGATGCGACGGGTGCCATGTTGGTGCTTGAAGACAATCTGCGTTGCCCCTCGGGGGTCTCCTATGTGTTGCAGAACCGGATGGTGATGAAACGCAATTTCCCGCAGGTCTTTGCCGCTTCCCGCGTGCGACCGGTCAACGGATACGCCGATCAAATGTACAAGATGCTGTGCGCGATGGCGCCCAAACCAGACGACCATCCGACGGTCGTGGTGTTGACGCCGGGCGTCTACAACAGCGCCTACTACGAGCATTCCTTCTTGGCTCAGCAAATGGGCGTGGAGTTGGTCGAGGGACGCGATCTGCTGGTTGATGATAAGGATAACGTGCGAATGCGAACGACCAGCGGGCTCCGCAAAGTCGACGTGATCTATCGCCGGATCGATGACATCTTCATGGACCCCGAAGCGTTCCGCAAAGACAGCATGTTGGGAGTTCCCGGTTTGATGCGAGCGTACCGCGCCGGGAATGTCGCGTTGGCCAACGCACCGGGGACGGGGATCGCCGACGACAAGGTGATTTATGCTTACGTCCCCGAGATCGTTCGTTATTACTTGAAAGAGGATATTCGTCTGCCGAATGTCGAGACGTTTGTTTGTCTGCGTGACAGCGATCGTAAATACGTTTTGGCAAACCTCGACAAGTTGGTGGTCAAAGCGGCTAACGAATCGGGTGGCTATGGCATGTTGATCGGTCCCGCATCGACCAAGCTGGAGCAGGAAGAATTCGCGCGAGCCATCCAAGCCAATCCGCGGAACTACATTGCACAACCGACGCTGGCACTGTCTCGAGTGCCGACGATGGTCGACGGGAAGCTCGAAGGACGGCACGTCGATTTGCGACCTTATATCCTCAGTTCGGCACCCGATGACGCCTGGGTGTTGCCCGGTGGTCTGACTCGCGTCGCCCTGCGTAAAGGCTCGCTGGTGGTCAACTCGTCGCAAGGTGGCGGCAGCAAGGATACCTGGGTCGTTGCCCAGCCCGGCGGAGAGCGTTCCGGCTTGCAAGACTGAACGCGTCGGGCCCCGTTTTCTTAACCTCGCATCTCACTGAATCGACGAAACACTATGCTCTCGCGCGTCGCTGAATGTATCTATTGGATGAGCCGCCAAGTCGAGCGAGCGGAAAATCTCGCCAGATTCCTGGAGGTCACTTATGAGTTCACGCTCGACCAGCCGGAGAACTTGGTCAATCCGTGGGAAGCTTTGGTTCGCGTGACGGCGGACGAAGCCTATTTCAAGGCACGCTACGGCCAGCCAACGGACGCCAACGTGGGGCGTTTTCTGGCTTTTGATGAAGGCTATTCCAACTCGATGTTGTCCTCCTTGCGGATGGCTCGAGAGAATGCTCGCAGCGTCCGTGAGTCGTTGTCTTCGGAAGTCTTCGAACAGGTCAACGAGTTCTATCACCGGGTGCAAGATGCCGCGGCACAAGAATCCTTGCAGTCGCCGAACGATTTTCTCAACGAAGTTCGGTTGTTGGCGATTCAGTGGTCCGGAGTGTTGGACAGCACGATGCCTCAAGATGACGGCTGGCATTTTTTCAACATCGGGCGGATGCTGGAACGTGCCGACAAGACGTCGCGGATTTTGGATGTGAAGTATTTTAATCTGTTGCCGGTGGTCAGCGATGTCGGGACCGCCGTGGACGACTTGCAATGGGCGGCTCTGCTGAAAGCGATCAGCGGTATCGAAGCTTATCGGCGAAAGTACCGCGTGTTGCGGATCCCCGATGTGGTTCGTTTTTTCTTGTTCGACGAGACCTTTCCTCGCAGCGTCATTCACTGTGTTCAATCGGCATTCTGGTCGGTGCGGAAGATTCATGAGTCGGCCGACTTACCGCCCGGCGATACCCATGCGCGTTTGAAAACGCTCTGTCATCGACTGGCACATACCTCGGCTGAAGAGGTGATCGCTGGCAACATGCATGGTGCGATCGATAGGTTGCAAACCGAACTGAATCAGTTGGGTGATGCCATTTCGCTTGACTTTTTTCATCGCGACATGGCCGAAGCTCGCAGTTCGGTTTCCGCTTCCTAACGCTCGTGCGGGCGACGGCGAGCTGTCGCTGGCTCTCTTCTTTCCCGCTCTTTTTCCCGCTGATTGCTCATCTCCCTCGCTCACCCTCTCGAAAAATCACCATGCCGATTCGCGTTGCCCTGCACCATCAAACCGAATATCGCTACGACCGCAGCGTTAACCTGGGGCCGCAGTTGGTTCGTTTGCGACCGGCATTCCACGCGCGCACGCCGATCACGGCCTACAGTTGCAAGGTTTCGCCCGGCGATCATTTCGTAAACTGGCAGCAGGATCCCTTTGGCAACCCGAATGCACGCTATGTTTTTAACAAGCCAGCCGATCATCTGCGGATCACGGTCGACTTGATTGCCGAGATGACGGTGATCAATCCGTTTGATTTCTTTGTCGAGGAGCACGGCGAACGCTGGCCCTTTGAGTACGACGCGGAGACCCGTGTCCAACTCGCTCCGTATCTTCATCAAGAGCCGTGTGGTGAAAAGTTCAACCAGTGGGTTGCTAATCTGCCGGCCAAAGAGATGCGCACGATCGACTATTTGGTGGCCATCAACAGTCGCTTGCAGCAGAAGATCGATTACTTGGTACGGATGGAACCGGGGGTGCAGACGCCGGAGGAAACGCTCCGCAAGTCGAGCGGTTCCTGCCGCGATTCGGCGTGGTTATTTGTCCAGACGTTGCGGCACGTCGGCTTGGCGGCGCGGTTTGTGTCGGGGTATCTGATTCAATTGGCGGCCGACGAAAAATCCCTGGATGGACCTTCGGGGCCCGAGGCCGATTTTTGTGACCTGCACGCTTGGACGGAAGTCTATTTGCCGGGAGCTGGCTGGATCGGTCTGGACGCAACGAGTGGCTTGTTTGCCGGTGAAGGCCACATCCCGTTGGCCTGCACGCCGTCGTATAGCGGGGCGGCGCCGATCACGGGAGCCCATGAGCCTTGTGAGGTGGAGTTCCATCACGAGATGTCGGTGGCGCGAGTGCATGAGGATCCACGCGTCACCAAGCCTTACACCGAAGAACAGTGGCAAGCGATTTTGGAAACGGGGCGGCGAGTCGACGAGCGATTGAATGCCGGCGACGTGCGGCTGACGATGGGCGGTGAGCCGACGTTTGTGTCAATTGATAGTCCCGAAGAACCGGAATGGAATACCGATGCCGTTGGCGTCGACAAACGGGTCAAGAGCAACCAGTTGTTGCTGCGATTGCGAGAGCGGTTCGCCCCTGGCGGCCTGTTGCATTACGGCCAAGGCAAATGGTATCCCGGCGAGTCGTTGCCACGGTGGGCATTGACTTGCATGTGGCGACGCGATGGTCAGCCGATTTGGCGTGATCCGCAGTGGCTGGCCGACGAAGGCCGGGACTATGGCTTGCAGCATACCGACGCAAAACGTTTTGCCGCCTACTTGGCTCGTGAGCTGAACATCAGCGCCAAGATGACCTTTCCCGTTTACGAAGACACCTTTCATTACTTGTGGCGTGAACAGCAGTTGCCGGTGGATGTATCGGTGGACGATCCGCGGTTGGACGATCCCAACGAGCGTTCCATGTTGGTGCGGGCGTTCCAGAATGGACTTCGAGAACCGGTAGGTTACGTGTTGCCGCTGCGGCGTGCGTGGTGGCAGGCTCGGCCCGGTTGGATTGGCGGTCGTTGGCCCACACGAGCGGAGAAGGTGTACCTGTTGCCGGGCGATTCGCCGATCGGTTTGCGGTTACCGCTGGAGAGTTTGCCTGTCACCGGCGCGGACTCGAGTTTTCAGTACACGATCCCTCTCGACCCGGCGTTTCCTCGCGGTCCCCTGCCCTCTCCGGACTTGAAGGGCAACGAGAAAATGGTCACGCGTTCGACACCCGTCGATGACTTGGCGGGCCGAGCCGGGCCGGCGGGCCAACCGGTCAATGAGCAGTTCCTCCAAGAGGAGGATGACGACGATCTGCCGACCGGCGAGGATGTGGTGCGCACCGCGTTGTGCGTCGAACGGCGGCATGGGCGGCTGTATGTATTCATGCCGCCTACGCAACGTTTGGAAGATTATCTCGACTTGGTTTCCGCGATCGAACAGACCTGCGAAAAACTGTCGATGCCGGTGTTGCTGGAAGGTTACCTGCCGCCGCCCGATGCGAGATTGGATCTATTCAAGGTCACTCCCGATCCCGGCGTTATCGAAGTCAACACCCAACCCTCCGGCTCTTGGGAGGAATTGGTGGAGCTGACCGAAACGCTGTATGAAGAAGCGCGTCAGGTTCGCTTAGGCACCAATAAATTTGATCTCGACGGTTACCACACCGGTACCGGAGGCGGAAACCATGTGGTGATGGGCGGTGCCAGTCCGCCGGAGAGTCCTTTTTTGCGGCGTCCCGATCTGCTGTCCAGTCTGACCGCTTTCTGGAACAACCACCCTGCCCTGTCCTATTTGTTCAGCGGCCGTTTTGTCGGTCCCACCAGCCAAGCGCCGCGGTTGGACGAAGGGCGTCCTGATTCGATCTACGAATTAGAAATCGCGCGGGCTCAGTTGCCTGCTGGATCGGAGAACGTGCCGATGTGGATGGTGGATCGGCTGTTTCGAGACATCTTGGTCGACACTACCGGAAACACGCATCGGTCGGAGATCTGCATCGACAAACTCTTCTCGCCCGATAGTCCTACCGGCAGGCTGGGATTGGTGGAACTGCGCGGCTTTGAAATGCCGCCTCATGCGCGGATGAGCCTCACGCAGCAGTTGTTGGTGCGTGCTTTAGTGGCTTCCTTTTGGGAGCAACCCTACAGCGAACCGATGGTGCATTGGGGAGCCGCATTGCATGATCGCTTTTTGTTACCGCATTTTGTTTGGAGCGACTTGCACGACGTGTTGGCGACTCTGAAACGCCAAGGCTTTCATTTTGAAAAGGAGTGGTTTGGAAGTCATTTCGAATTTCGTTTCCCGCGGATTGGCGAAGTGACCTATCAGGATGTGTGGATGGAACTGCGTGCGGCGATCGAACCGTGGTACGTGATGGGCGAGGAGCCGGGGGGAGGCGGCACGGTACGTTACGTCGATTCCTCCTTGGAGCGTTTGCAGGTGATGGTCAAAGGTTTCGATCCGATTCGCTATGCCGTGTTGTGCAATGGTTTGCAAGTGCCTCTGCATCCAACGGGCACGACGGGCGAGTACATTGCGGGCGTCCGTTATCGAGCTTGGCAGCCACCGCGGTGCTTGCATCCGACGATCGGCATCGATGCGCCGCTGCGATTTGATCTGGTCGACCGGCGGACCGAACGCTCGATTGGAGGCTGTACCTACCACGTGGCCAATGAAGCGGGATTGGCCTCGGACGTGCGGCCGGTCAATGCCAATGAAGCGGAGACCCGGCGGGCAGCTCGATTTGACACGCGGCATCTTCAGGGGGGAACGATCGGACTGCCTCCCATGCTGCCAATGCCGGGGGGCAATCCCTTTCCCGTTACGTTGGATATGCGCCGTCGTTATGTGGGATCGTAGTTCCGCGTTGGAGCATCGTGCCGCGGACGGTGGCTGCGACTGGTGCTTCGTCAGGCAGTCGCTTGGCGAAAATCGGTAAGCGGTCTATGGTTTGCGGATACGAACTTGCGACTTGCTGAGATCCGATTGGTTCGGACGGGCCGCTGTGAGGCGGTCGATCGCCGCGTCACGGTGCGCAGGAGTAGCTGGGAACAGTTTTTTAGGCGGGACTGTTGGATAATTTAACCATGAGTAGTGTGCCCTCGGTGTGTTTGCCATTTGCCACTTACCGATCACCGCCTGATGCGTACGATGAATGCTACGATCAGACGGGCAAGTTACGTCCGGCTTGGCGCGAATTCGCCAAGCACATCGATCGTGGTGGCAGTGAACAACTGCAGCAGTACACCGAGGTCGTCGACGCCTCGGTACAGGAAAGTGCCATCGCGTTCGGCTTTCACGGCCAAGAGCGGGAGCCATCGCGACCGTGGCAATTGTCGACCATTCCGCTGTTGCTGCAACAAGCCGATTGGGCCACGTTGGCCGATGGGCTGTCCGAGCGGACGGTCGTGCTCGAAGCGGTGCTTGATGATTTGCTCGGTGCCCAGCGGCTGATTAAAGAACGGGTGATTCCGCCGGAGCTGTTGTGGACGAACCCGCTGTTTGATCGCGCTTATTTCGACTTGCCAAAGCTAGGTGGACAACGCCTGCATCTTACGGCTACCGATGTGGCGCGGAATGAGGACGGCTCGTGGTGGATCGTGGGTGATCGCACCCGTGCGCCGAGCGGTCTGGGTTACCTGCTGCAAAACCGCATCGTGACCAGTCGCGTGCTCTCCAAGCCGATGCGTAACAACAACGTGCAGCGACTGGCAAGGTTCTTCGACAGGGTGCGGGATCGCTTGGCCGAGCTGGCCCCGAGACGCAAAGACAATCCGCGGATCGCGATCCTGACGCCTGGAGAATCGGACCATCGCTACTTCGAAGATGCCTATCTGGCGCGGTATCTGGGGATTGAGTTGGTGCAGGGATTGGACCTGGCGATGCGGCGGCAACGTTTGCATTTGAAAACGCTGGAAGGTTTGTTGCCCATCGAAACGTTGTGGCGACATGTGACGGATGCCAAATGTGATCCGCTGGAGCTGAATCCCCGTTCGACCTCCGGGGTGACCGGTTTGCTGCAGTCGGTGCGCGCCGGCGAGGTAGCGGTCGCCAATTCGATTGGCAGTGTGTTGGCGCAGATGCCGGCGCTGATGCCGTTCTTGCCAGCGGCAGCCAAGTTTCTGCTGGGAGTGCATCTCAAGCTGCCTACGATTGCAACCTATTGGTGTGGAGGCGAGAAAGAACTGCGGTTCGTCCTCAAGAACCTCGACGACCTACTGATCCGTTCGGCATTCAATGGCGGTGGCGAGTTGCCGATCGATCCGCGCGAGCTGTCGTCTACCGAACGCGAAGAACTAACGCGTAAGTTGCAGGCCCAGCCGACACTTTACGCCGCACAGCAGCGACCGAAGCGGAGCACGACGCCGGTCTTTGTCGAAGGCAAGCTGCGTCCCTGGTACATGGCGTTGCGGAGTTTCAATCTGCAGACTTCCGACGGAGTGGAGGTCTTGCCGGGTGGCATGGTGCGAGTCGATCCGCACGCCGGGATGCTCGATCGATCGCACGTCAGTGGCGAACTGGGACAGGATTGTTGGATCGTTTCGGAAACCCCCGTCGATACCAGTTACAGCCGCTTGCCGGCTCCTGATCAGCGCATCGTCTTGCAACGCAGCGGTGCGGAACTGACCAGTCGCGTGGCGGAAAACCTGTTTTGGCTGGGACGTTATGTCGAACGCTCCGAAGCGACGGCGCGGCTGCTGCGCACGACGTTGCAGCGGATTGCCGGGGAGAGCGATCCGACGCAATTGCCCGAGATCCCGCGGTTGTTTGCCGCCTTGGCGGCGATCGGGCATTTGGAACCTGATTATTCCATCGATGGCCTGTTCGAAGCCATGCCAACGCTGGACGAACGCTTGCCCGCTTCGCTGTTTGATCGTGAGCAGCCGTTTGGTTTGCACTCCAGCATCGCAGCAATGGCGGAAAAGGCCTCTGCGGTCCGCGACCGAATTTCCTTGGATGCGTATCGCATCATTGATCAAGTCAGCAACTATGTGTTGCAGCCCGGCTCGCAGTGGGTGCTGGGTGACGACGGGCAGATCGATGAATCCCATGGTGGTTTCTCGCTGACGATTGAGGTCCTGAATCGGCTTGTCACCGGCCTGTTGGCCTTTTCGGGATTAGCTAACGAGAGCATCACGCGGACACATGGCTGGCGGTTTTTGCAGCTCGGGCGACGTTTGGAACGAGCCTATCAGACGGCCGAATTGCTCGCCGCGACGTTGACACACCCGGTTCAGTTCGAACGCCCCCTGATCGAGTCGGTGCTCGATGTCACCGACAGCTTGATGACCTATCGCACCCGTTATCTCTCATTGATTCAAGCGGGGCCCGCGTTTGATTTGTTGGTGACCGATGATACCAATCCACGTTCCTTGCTGTTTCAGATGCAAGATGTCTGTACGCTGATCCGCACTTTGCCCGATCCAGTCAAGACGGCCACCTTGGGGAAGGACGAGCATTTGGCGTTGGATCTATTGCATACCGTTCGCATGTCCGATCCTTACACGTTGGCCGAACGGACCAATCGGCGCGGACGGGTGGAATTGATCGAAGTGCTGGAAAAGTTGATCAAACAGTTGCCCGAGTTGTCCAATGCCATCACCGCTCGGTACCTCATTCACACCGGCGAATCGTTGGCTTTGACTGGACGTGTTGCCCGCGTGCCAGCAACCATTCGGCCGATTACCGGCGAGCAGGTAGAACCATGACGACACCGTTGCGTTACCGGATCACCCATGTGACTTCCTACCGCTACAGTTCCTCGGTCGCGGTCTGCCACAATCAATTACGCATGCTGCCGCGGCACTTTGCTCAGGTGCAATTGCATGATTGCAAGGTCGCGATTACGCCCGTACCGACTTGGCGAGCCCAGCATACCGATTACTTCAAGAACGAAGTTCTGACGTTTGCGATTGAATCGTTGCACAAGCAATTGAAGGTGGAAGTGGTCAGCGAGGTCACCGTTGCCCCTCCGCCCGGTTTGGTGGAGCAGCCCATTGCTTGGCAAGCGGTGAAGGATGAATTAGCCGATTCGTCGGACGCGGCGACCCTCGCGGCCAAGGAGTTCTGTTACGAATCACCGATGATTCCGGTCCGACCCGCGTTCGCGGAATATGCCGAGCCCTCTTTTGCGGCGAACGCCGATTTTATTGATGCCGTTGTCGACTTGACGAAGCGAGTGAATGCCGATTTTCGTTACGACACCAGTGCGACGAATGTCGACACCAGCACCGCGGATGCTTTCGCACTGCGCGCGGGAGTTTGCCAAGACTTTGCTCACGTCCAAATCGCCTGTTTGCGGTCGTTAGGATTTGCGGCGCGTTATGTCAGCGGTTACTTGCGGACGATTCCCAAGGCAGGGCAAGAGCGATTGATCGGCGCGGACGAATCGCATGCTTGGATCAGCGTGTATGGCGGAGCAGAATTGGGTTGGATCGATTGCGATCCGACCAACGCTTGTTTGGTCAAAGCCGACCATGTGCCGATTTGTATTGGGCGGGATTATCGCGACGTCAGTCCGATGCGTGGGGTTGCGATCGGTGGTGGCCAAACGTCGCTGTCGGTCAGTGTCGACGTCGCGTTGCTGTCGTGAATCAACGGTCGCAGTTAATCCGCCGAACGTTTCAGTTCCTCGAGGCGTTCTTCGGCAACCATCACCTGAGCCTGCACGCTGTCGTTGGTGCGATACAGCTCAAGGATGCTGTTCCAGATCTCTTTGGCTTCGAAGACGCGGCCCGCGCGGAGCAATTTGTCAGCTTCGGCTAGTTGTTCACGAAGGATACGCTCGGCAGCGCCGCCACGAATTCCCGCCGCTTCGATTTCGGCAATCTGCCGTCGCGCCAGATTGACGAACACGCGTTGATCCTCTTCGCCGTCAAACAGAGTCACCATGCTGCGGTACTTGTCGATCGCGGTGGATGGATCGCCGAATTGTTCGTAGCGTTGGGCTTCGGCATACAACCGTTCGGCTTCGTTACGGAGTTTAAAGCCACGTCTTAGTTTGATGGTCAATGCGTGCTCCGCTTCGATCATTTCGACACGATCGATTTGCTCTCGCGCCCAAATGGCATGTTTGCCATCGGGAAAGCGGCGGAGGATCGCGTACAGGTATTGGTCTTTGGCTTGGACCATGTCGATCCGTCCACCATCCTCGAGCAATTTTTCGCCACGTGCGCGGAGTTGGTCCTCATTCAGTGGCCACATCAACCAGCCGACGATGACGCACAGCCCCATCAGGATCAAAACCAGAAACCACGGGCGTTCCCAAAAGGGAGCCGGAGGTTCGGGAGCTTTTTCTAATTCTTGGCTGGCGCGGCCGAGCAGTTCCCTCGCCTCTTTACTGTCGGCGTGGACACGCAGCGGACTGAAGCCTGCCGAGACATGTTCGGCAACACCTGTTCCCTCGGCCGCACGACGTCGGACTTCGCGGAGTGCCAAGATGACCGCTTCGGCGCTGTGAGGACGTTGCAGGGGATCCTTGTGCAGCAGTTGCTCGACGACGGCGCTGAGGAACGTGGGGCATTCAAAAACTTCGGTCGATACGTTGGGAGGGACTTGGTGCAGCGCGTTGGTGGTCATCTCTTCTGGCGTGCTGCCGTTGATCGGATGCCGACCGGTGAGGGCGAAGAAGAGGATCCCACCGAGCGCATACAGATCGCTCTTGGGCGATGCCGAGGATGCGTCGGGAAAGGTTTCTGGAGCCCGGTAGGCGTAGTCTTCGATCGTCGGGACGCGTTGGGAGCGAAAAACCGACGTCGCGCGCGCGGCGCGGAAATCGACGATTACCGGCGAGAGTCCCGCCATGCGGATTTTGTCCGGTTCCAAACCACCATGTAAAACGGCGCGGTCATGCGCATATGCAAGGGCTTCGGCTAAAGGCTCGGCCAGATCGAGCACGGCTTGCCAGGGGTAGCTGCCACGGTCTTCG
The DNA here is from genome assembly GCA_964477385.1 of uncultured Pirellulaceae bacterium. Taxonomy (GTDB): domain Bacteria; phylum Planctomycetota; class Planctomycetia; order Pirellulales; family Pirellulaceae; genus Roseimaritima. The sequence goes on along the minus strand of CAYZHQ010000004.1, from coordinate 77,285 downwards.
ATTTGTTCGCTCAGCGATTGGCCATCGATCAATTCATAAGCTAAGTAAGCGTGATTGCCTTCGAAGCCCCCACCATAGCACCGTGCGATCGCAGGCTGACGCAGCTTTTTCAGCGTCTCCCACTCTTCCATGAATTCGCGTTTGGCTTCGGGGGTGCCCCCGAACGGAACCGAGAACAGCTTGAGGGCGATACTCTTGCGTTGCTCCACATGCACCGCTCGCCAGTAGCTGCTGGCCTCGGACGATCGTCCGAGAGGCGATTCAATCGCGAGGGGGCCGAGTCGAGAAAGGGGCATGAGCTAAGTCGCTAGGCAGACGAGAGAAACCGATCAACGAAGAAACAGGCTGCGGCGAAGATGCCATCGCTAGCCGGTAAGATACCATTGTGATCCGTATCGATGCCCGTTGCGAAGGGGAAGGCCGCGAGTTCGTTTGCAAACCGGTTTCGGGAAGACGGGTGTACGGACGCTCAGGTGGGTTGAAACGCGCACGGGTCAACTGGCCACATCGTCGTCCTCGTCGAAGCTGAAGGGGATCGCGATCGCCCCGCCAATCACCAGCCCGATCAGTAACCGGTGCATCAAGGCACCGTTTGGATTCTGCCCCCGAGCGATCGTGGCGCGGCGCGAGACCTCGATGGTTCGCTCACCTTCGGCAGCAGCCGGTACGACGCGGAGGAAAGCTGCCGCCTCGGTGGACGCGATTTCGTAATCTCCCGGTTTTAGCGGGCCCAATGTAAACGCTCCCGTAGGGCTGCATCTTGCACGTTGGAGCGGACGACCGTGTTGGCCGAGCACGACGTACTGGCCCCCGGGGGCTACAGCGTCCATTGGTACGACGCCGTGCAGCATCCGCTGGGTATCGAGTTTCACGATCACGCGCGGCGGGTTGAGCTCCGCCAACGTTGGCTGGTGGGGGTCGCTTGGCGCAGGAGCTTGCGCGGAGAGGTGCGGCGTCATCGCGCTGACAAACATCGCCAACATGACCAGCCGACAGGTAAGCTGTTGCAGGGAATCCGTCATAGCAAAGCTCGATCGATCAACATCCGAGGTAGCGACAATGCCAGCCCACCACAGGCAAGAGTGGACAGGATAGGCCAAGGCAAATCCTCAAGAAAAGAGGAGTTTTTCAGTTTTGAAGGCGGACACGCCGTTGGTGGTGGTGCCACTCGCCTTGGCGGAAGAATCTGTCAGACGCGTCTGTCTGCCGGTGCGCGTACGAAAGTTTAGGGGCCGCTGTTGGCGGCGCGACGCGATTCGGCGAGGGCCAATTGTTGCAGCTCGGGAGTGAGTAATGGCAGGGCCAAGCGGTAGGCCGTTTGGCTGCGTTCCCCGTGCCCTGCGGCATGCAATTTTCTCGCATGGCGGACCAGCGCTTTGCCGGCTTCGATTTGCGAAGGCGTGGGGGACGGGGGTGCGGGGGCTGGGCGCGAAAACGGCAATGCACGCGCGGATTCCTTGGCTCGTTCGCGTGCGAGAAATTCCTCGGGCGTGCCACCGAGCAACTGACGATCGATCTCTTGGTGATCGATGATTGTGGCCGAAATCGACATGCCACTCGATCCGATCGTCGAACCAAAGGAGGAGCCGAAGGGGCGGAATCCACGTCGAGAGGAACCGCTGGCGTAGGTGCGATTGCCCCCTAAATAAACCGAGCCGCCGTCGGGAACCAAGACGCTGCCGCGGTACTGAAAACGGTTCTGCGTGGGGAGCAAGACGACTTGGCCATGGGCGACCGAAGCGGGCATGCAGAGCGGGCCGACGACCGTCATCCACAGCAGAACGAAGCACGATCGAAGCATGGCAATCCTCACACCCAAAGGTAAAACAGAAAACCTTGATGTATCGTAGTCGATTGCAGACGCGGCAGTCCAGTTTTTGGCAGCTTAAATGTAGAACATCGCTGCGGATGGTTCAGCGCAGCGGATCGCCAGATCGCTCAGCCGGGTTTGTGCCAGGGTCTCGCGAAACGCTTCGCTGGCGCGTTCCCAGACCGCACGCAGCACCTGCGCTTCGGCCGTATCGTCATCGCCACCACCGCAGCCACTTTCGCGATAGCCGATCTGTTGGACAATATCCAGCAGCGTCAATTCGGTGGGCTGGACCAGCAAGCGATAGCCACCTTGTGCCCCACGCGTGCTGGTCACCCATCCGGCGGCCTTTAGCTGCTGTAGGATCTGCACTAGAAACGGCTGCGGGATCCCATGTCGCTGCGTGATTTCTCGCAACGCGACCGGTTTGTCACCGCGGGTCTGGGCGGCCAGTTCAAGCATCGCCAGGCAAGCGTAATGGACACGAGCGGGGATTTGCATCGGAGCGACTCCTCGGAAGTAACAGCAGCGTCAGCGGTTCGCAGTCCTAGGAAGTGTGAAGCCCACATTCGGTTTTCTGGAATCCGCTCCAGCGACCGGCCCGTTCGTCTTCCCCAATCTGCACGACGCGCGTGCAGGGTTGGCAACCGACGCTGGGAAACCCTTTATCGTGCAGTTCGTTGTAGGGGATGTTTTCCTTGCTAATCAAATTCCAGACTTGCTTTTTGGTCCAGTTCGCCAGCGGGCTGATCTTGACCAATTGAAACTTGCGATCCCAGCCAACGATCGGGGCCTTGGCGCGGTCAGGGCTTTGGTCGCGCCGAATGGCACTGGCCCAAGCGTGCCAGCCGCGAGCAGCATCGTGCAGCACCCGAATCTTGCGATCGAAGCAGCAGCGGTTAGGATCCGTTTTGTACAGCGGTCCCCCGTGCAACTTTTCATAGTCCTCGACCGACAGTTCGGGACGTTTGAATTCGACTTCGATCCCGTACCGCGATTTGACCGTCTCACGCAGGGCCAGCGTTTCAGCGAACTGATAGCCGGTCTCCAGATTGAAAATCGGCGTTTCCGGAGCGATCTCGGACAGCATGTGAATGATCGTCATGCCCTCGGGGCCAAACGCGGTCGCCATCGTGAACTTGGGAGCAAACCGGTCCACGGCCCAACGCAAAATCTCTTGGGGGGTCGCCGATTCAAGCTGCTCGCTTTCGGCAGCCAGTTCGTCCAGAAAAGCGTCCGTGGGGACCAGCGGAGGATCGGCCGCCAGGGCTCCACGCGAGGCATCTTCGGCAGGATCTTCCGTCCGTACCTGTAGCGTTGAGGAAGCGGTCGGCGGCAACCGTGCCGAATCCGAGTCGGGCAGCGCGGCGGTCGGTTGTGAGGTCGATTGCGGTTTGAGGGCCATCGCAGCAGTCTTTCAAGACGGTGACAGAACGCGAGTGCAGCAGGTCATGAGCACAAAGGGTACATACATGATCTAGATAGTCAAGTATCGTCGGTTGCCGCCGTCGGGTTGAGTGAAAAAGGAGGCGGTCGACTGCATAAAAAAACCCCGCGCTGCGTGGCAGCGCGGGGTTGGGTCGCGTTGGAGCGTCGTTTTGTGGAGCTGACTAGTTTTCCAGGTCGACGTCGATTTTGGCCTCTTGAGCGGCCTCGCGCAGTTTCGTCAGGGCGCGTGCTTCGAGCTGGCGGATCCGTTCTTTGGTCACCCCCATCTCTTCGCCGACTTCCTTCAGCGTCAGCGGTTCGCTGCCTTTGGCGAGGCCAAAACGAGCGCTGATGATCTTTTGTTCACGATCGTCCAGCCGGTTCAGGATCCGGCCGACTTCGCGCTGCCGCTGTCGTTGCGTCGATTCTGCGAGGAACGGATTGCTCCGGTCGTCGCTCTGGGCCAAGAACAGTTCCTCGGCGGTCGTACGGAATCGATCACGATGCTTGAATTCGGTCGGAATCGTCCGAGCGAAGTTCTTCATGATCGCCCAGGTCGCGTAAGTGCTGAATTTATTTCCGCGACCATAGTCGAACTTTTCGGCGGCGCGGATCAGCGACATGTTGCCATCGCTGACGAGTGCAAAAAAGTCATCCGTACTGCTCATGTGTCGTTTCGCGATCGAGACGACTAGGCGCAGGTTGGCTTGGACGATTTTGTTTTTCACCGCCACGGCCGATTCGTACAGACGATGGATTTCGTCCATCGTCTGCGCACGATCCTCGCACCGATCCAAAGTCCCCCGCAGTTGGTGGGCTTTGTGTTTGAGGTAGTTCATCTTGCGAAATAGGTGATGTTCCTGTTCGCGATTCAGCAGTGGCACGTCGTAAAGAGCGGCCAAGTAGGGAGGCAAGCCCGACGGCACCCGTGGCCGTCGCGTCGCCTTGTCGGCCGCCGGCATGTCGCCCAAGAACTCCGCTTCGCGCGATGCGTCTTCGAAGTCCTCGTTGTACATGTAGTCGAGCGGCAGTTCCATCGTGCGTGCCATCCGCACATCCAGCAAAATGCGTTGGATACTACTTCGCGAGCGTCCGTATCGCTTGCACAACTGAGGCACCGAAGTGCCCCGATGGAATTGCTGAAAGATCGACCGCTTGTCTTCCTCGGTCAACGTGCCGCGGTGGTTTGGAAAGATCGCCAGGGCTGAGTTTTGCTTGTCAAAATTCTTCAGCGTATAACGCACCGTTTCCGGGCTACGGTTCATCTGAACGGCAAGTTGGCGAGTCACTTCGGACAGCGTCGCGCCATCCTCGGCCAGTTGCCTTGCCCGCTCGATGATTTCCCCCTTCTCTTCTTCGGTCAGTTGACTGAAGCGCTCACCACGACGGATTCGGGCGCGGTTCGCAGCGATAAATCGGTCCACGCTACTTTGCAAGAATCCAACGCGTTTGCGACCGCCGACTAGAAACCGGCGGCTGACCAGCCCCTGATCGCGCCAGCGACCGATAGTCTTGGTCGAGACATTAAACATGCGGCTGAGGTCGCCCACGGTGTGGACCGGTTCGGCCGCGTCTTCCACGGCCACGTCGGCCGCTTCGGACATATCGTCTACTAACAGCCGCAGATCGTGCCTCAGGTCGACCCCTTTCATGGTGCGACGAGTGGACCGTTCTGGACGGTAGTCGGTAACCCGAAAGCAGACGAAGTCGAACGAGTAATCACGTGCGTCATCTAACTCTGCGAGCAGATTCTCCGCCCGTGAAGCTTGTTCCAGCTTCTTCGCTCGGGGTGCAAAGCGGACCTGTTGGTCACGCAGTTCTTTAATATTTTGGTCGCGATATTCTTCGTGCATCGCACTATTTTCCCAGTCAAGGAGCATCGTATGTCGAATTCTTCCTTGCGACCCCGGCGGGTCGCTCGACCGATCCTCAGACAGCCCGGGGAGTCCTTCGTCTTGAAGGCCTGAATCCTTAAAACCGAAGATCACTGGCTGGCACAACCGTGGCGAAGGATCCGCTACGCATTCGCTGCCCTGTTCTCTCCAACACCGTCCGGCTCCTTGCCGACCGGTTCACTTATGTTACGCGTAAACCGCGCCTCACAGTTCTCTAGTCATAGACTCAAAATCTGCAAATTGGTTCGACAAAAAGGCATAAGTTACCTGAAAGTCGAGTCTTACGTCGTTTGCGTCGGGAAGCGTATAGGCACTGAATGGTTTGTCTGCCGTGACGCTTCGTACCGACTGACCAAGCTATATAGAAAATTTGGGGCCAACGGGTCAAAATCGCGTTGGATTGTGCCGCCCGCGGTGCCTAAGTCCTTCTGTGGAAACCGGTTACGCATTTCTCCTGAGTTTGGGCTCGGTTCCTAGTAGCTATTCGGTTTTGAAAAAGCTTCATTGGTTTGAAAAGAGTGCGTCATTTTGATTTCCTCGTCACTGCCGAATTGACAGCCTCTCTTGCTTTGCAAGCAGAACTTGGTTGATCTTTGAACAGGCTCGCGAGTCCGAAGTTGCGGCCTTGGCAGAAGCCAAGTCAATTTTTTTGGATGTCGGAGGCCGTTTCAGACGATCTCCTGAGTGGGGTGCGGCGGTGTTTCTGCCAAGCCCACCTGGGACGGCGGGCTGGTCGGTAGCCGGCATTCTGGAAATCCTTTCAATGCGATCTTGTCAATCGAAGGCAGAATCAATGATTCGACGACGTCATTTCTTGCTCGGCAGCGCGGCTCTCGCTTCATTGGGAGCCTCGCGTCCTGCGTTGTTGTGGGCGGATGAGGCCAATGCGGAAGCTTCGCAAGGAAAACCGGTCATGCTGCGGCCCACCACCACCGAGCTGTACCGGGTTCGGATGGAGATGGCCATCCAGGGCAACATCCATCTGGCCGAGAACGAATTGGTTTCCAAGCAACGCAGCCGCCAGGTGCCGATCGACTATCAGTCGGTGCTGGATTACGAAGAGCGTCTGTATCGTAGTAATGACCAAGAAGTGGTTGGAGCCCGACGCTACTATCACGAAGCGTCCAGCGAAGGCAAAACGGGGGGGACTCCGAATCAGATCGAGCTCCGCAAGTCGGCTCGGCAGGTTGCCACGCATCTTGGCAAAGGCCACAGTGTGACTTACGCGTTGCAGTCGTATTTGACGCACGAGGAGCTCGATCTGCTGGAAATTCCGGTCAACAGTTTGGCCGTGGACGGCGTGTTGCCGGCCCAACCGTTAGCCGTCGGCGAGCCCTTCACCGTCAATCAACAGGCTTTGCAGCGGATGCTCGACTTGGATGGTTTGCAGGCCAGCGACGTCAGCGGCAAGCTGGTCGCGGTGGAGAATCAGGCGGCACGACTGGAACTGCAGGGCACGGTTCAGGGATCGGTGGCCGGCGTTCCGACGGTGATCGATCTGGCCGGTAAGCTCACCTTTGATCTTCAACAACGCACCTGTACTTGGGTCGCGATGGCGATTCGTGAACGGCGCGAAATCGGCAAGGCGGAACCTGGTTTTGAAGTCGCCGCGACCGTCAAAATGATTCGCAAGCCGCTGCAAGAAACGGTGGCGGTCGACGGAGTCCCTTTGGCCGACAAGCCCCGTGCCGATCGGTTGCTGGTGAACTTATACAGCCCCAGCGGTCGCTACGGCGTGTTGCTGGACCGCCGCTGGCAGATGATCACTCAGACTCCCAATTTGTCGACAATGCGGATGGTTGAGAGCGACCGGGACATCGCACAGTGTGATATCCGGCGGCTGCCGTCGCTCAAGCCGGGTCAGCAACTCACGATGGAAGCGTTGCAATCTGACGTCCAGCGTTCATTGGGGACGCAATTCAGTGAATTCTTAAAGGCGGTCGAAGAGACCAACAGCAGCCAACTGCGGATCATTCGGATTCATGCGTTGGGGGCCGTTGAAGGGGTCCCTGTGCAGTGGGTATTTGCCCACTGCAGCGACGATCAAGGAGGGCGGCTGCTCGCGACGTTCACGATGGCGGCCGAGAACGTGGAGACCTTTGCGGGGGCCGACGAGCAGTTCGTGCAGTCGCTGCGGTTCCTCGAGTTGCCCTCCCCACAAACGGCACCGAGCGAACAAAGTGCGCAGTTGAAAGCCACGGAAACGAATTCGCAGCGATAAAATCAGAGCCTTTTCGGGGATTGGCAGTTAAACTATAGCGGTCCGAACCGTTCGGTTCGGTCGCTTGATCTTCTTGTCCACCCCGACCGCTGGTCCCGAATCATGTTGTTGTTTGTCCGTTTCTCCACCGCCATGGCGCTCTTGGGTTGTGGCCTGTTGGCCCCAATGCCCACAACGGTGGCTCAAGATTTTGGTGTTCAGGGGCAACCGCTGCCTGAAGTTCGCGTCGAATCGACCCGTTTTGCACCGGGAACGGTGACGGTTGTCCCTCCGCAGCCCACGGCGGAGGAGACCTTTACCGGGCCTATTTCGCTCCGCGAGTTCATCAACGCGCATCCCGAGATCGCCTGGAAAGCTCCCGATTTTAAAGATGGTCGTCCCTATAGCGATCCGCGGACACGCACCCTGCCGGAGATGGCTCAGCAGGTGATTTTGCGACGCGAAGTTTATTGCATGGAGTTCTCCTTCAAGCCGTTGCGGCAGATTTATGTGGACGTGCCGCAGCCCGACGGGCGGATGAAGCGGAAGCTGGTCTGGTATATGGTGTACCGGGCCCGTTACTTGGGGGGCGACCTGCGGGCCGCCGCGGATAGCCAAACCGATTCGCCGTATGGCCGCATCGAATCGATCAGTTACAAGTCGCGTCGCCTATTTCCGCTGTTCGTGTTGGCGAATCAAGCCACCGGCAAGGAATACCTCGATCGCATCATGCCGGCGGTAAAGGACAAAATTGCCAGACGTGAGAAAATTACCGCTCCACTGCACAATACGGTGGAGATCGGTTCGGTGCCGATTCCACGCTCTACCGATGAAGCGGCTCCCGGCGTGTGGGGGGTGGCGACCTGGGAAGATGTCGACCCGAATATCGACTTCTTTTCGGTCTACGTTTCAGGATTGACCAATGCGTTTCGTCGTGACGAGGATGCCGATGGAAATGTCCAGTTGCCCAAGAAAGTTCTGCAACTGAATTTTTATCGGCCTGGCGATACCGTTCGGCAAACAGACGATGAAATCCGGTTTGGCATCCCCGCTTACACCAATGAAGAAGAACAGGGGTACATTCTGCGGCAGTACGACCTCGATAAGCGGCTTGATTACCAGTGGATTTACCGCTAATCTACCGACTCAAATTATTCCGGCTCGCGTCAATTCGCACAGTCCATAGGCTGTTTGAGGCACTTGAGCCGAACAAATAACAATCTGACAGCAAATCACCCCACACCCAACCAAGTAGTACGATGGCACATAAGAAAGGACAGGGCTCCAGCCGCAACGGTCGCGACAGTAACGCTCAGCGTCGCGGAGTAAAGCGATTTGGTGGCCAACAGGTTACGCCGGGCTGCATTTTGATCCGCCAGGTGGGCACCAAGTTCCATCCTGGACAAAACGTAGGAATGGGTAACGATTATACGCTCTTTGCTTTGACCGAAGGGGTCGTGCGATTTGATCGCAAAGGCCGCCGCGTGAACGTGGACGTGGCGTAAAGCCCGTTCATTCGCTGCGTCCTATTCAGTTTTTGCATTGGGCCGATTTGCGCTTTTATCGCGCGAGTCGGCCCTTTCTTTTTGGACGGAAGTCATGTTTGTCGACCGAGTCGAAATTCAACTAGAAGCGGGTAAGGGGGGCGATGGCTGCTCGAGCTTTCGCCGTGAAATCTATATTCCCAAAGGGGGCCCCGATGGCGGTAACGGCGGGCATGGTGGCAGCATCGTCCTGACGGCGCGCTCCGGGGTCAACAGCTTGTCCGCGTTTGCAGGCCGGCACTTTTGGCGAGCCCCCAAGGGGATGCCGGGACAAGGTTCCGGATGCCACGGGCGGCGCGGCAAGGATCTGCATCTGAACGTCCCGCCGGGAACCGCGGTGATCGATGCCGAACAAGGGTTCGTGATCAAGGATCTGATCGAACCGGGAGATTCGATCGTCATTGCGCGCGCCGGTAAAGGCGGTTATGGAAATATGCATTTCAAGAGTTCTACCAATCAAGCGCCGCGGCAGTGTACGCGCGGCGAGCCCGGTGAATCGCGAGCCGTGATTCTGGAGCTGAAGTCGATCGCCGATGTCGGTTTGGTGGGCAAGCCTAACGCGGGCAAAAGCACTCTGCTGAGCCGCTTGTCCAAGGCGCGCCCCGAGATCGCCGATTATCCGTTCACCACCAAGCATCCCAATTTGGGAATGGTCCGCGTCGACGCCGAGCGGTCGTTCGTACTGGCCGATATTCCCGGTTTGATCGATGGCGCCAGCCAAGGGGTCGGGTTGGGGCACGAGTTCCTGCGGCATGTCGAGCGGGCCGGAATTCTGCTGCATCTGGTCGAGCCCGAGCCGACCGATCAAACCGATGCACTGGAGAACTATATCTCCATTCGTGGCGAGCTGGACGCGTACAGCCAGGAGCTGGCCGGACGCCCCGAAATTGTGGCGGTCACCAAAGCCGAGTTGCCCAGCAGTCTAGCTGTCCAGCAGGCGTTGGCCGAACACTTGGACCAGCCCGTGCATCGCATCAGTGCCGTCACCGGAGCCGGTTTGCGAGAGCTGCAACACGAGGTCGTCGCTGCCTTGGACCGCATGCGGCCCGAACTGCCAGCGGAGGAACTTCCTGCGGCGGATGGAAGCGAACCGGACAGGGCCGACAGCGTGCCCGAGGCCGCGGAATCGGTTTCGCCCGCCAAGCCACCGCGACGTTTGCCACCGCATCTCGCGGGACCGACCGCAGAGCTCTCCAATGAGCACCAAGCGAAAGATTATTCCGAGGACGCACCGCGGTGAACCGGCGACGTGTGGCGGTCGATCTCGGCAATACGCGAGTAAAATGCTGGGGCCCAAAACGAATTGGAGCGCAGGCACCGCTTCGCTTCGAGAGCGCGTTGCACGGCGATGGTTGGTTGGAGGCGTTGCTCGCCTGGCGGGCCGCCCCGTTTTTCAGTGACTCGTCTGGCGATTTACACCGTCCCGCGACCGCTGACGCTTCGGTGGAGTGGCTGGTCGCGAGTGTCAATCGTCAAACGGCCGCACTGATTCGAAAGCAGATTGAACTCCGGTTCACCAGCGATGTTTGGCACGAATTGAAAAGCACCGATGTGCCGATCAAGACTTCTTTGCATGCGCCCGATGCGGTGGGAGTCGATCGCCTGCTGGCAGCTTGGGGCGCCTGGACCAAGCTGCAAACAGCGGTGGTGATCGCCGACGCTGGATCGGCGCTGACGGTCGATTGGGTCGACGCGTCAGGCACCTTTCAAGGCGGAGCGATCTTGCCGGGGATCGAAATGCAGCTCCAGGCGCTGGCCGATCATACGCCGGCGCTACAGGGGGCGGTGCGGCAGGTCGCCGCGGAGCACGCCGCAGGCGCCCTGCAAGCCCCAGGATATCCAGGAACCGATACCGTGGCGGCGATCGCAACGGGGGTCTACACCAGCGTTGCGGCGACGATTGAAGCCTTCACCACCCGGGTTCGTCAGACCTGTGACGCGGAAGTTCCTTTGTGGTTGACCGGCGGTGATGCGGCCCGGATCAGCCAGGGGGTTCGAGTACCGCATGCCGTTGATAGTCGGCTGGTCGAGGAGGCCATTTGGGCTGTGATAGCCTCGAAATCGTTGCCTTAACGGGCTTTATTGCCCAAGTCGGGTTATGATAGAGAGAAAGGAACTTGGGAACATTTCGGGAAAAATCGGGAACGGCATGCGCGACAAGCTGACAGAAATTCTGGGCATCGATCCCCGTTGCGAGAAACCCAACGCGTACGAACTGTTCGGGCTGGCAACCGGAGAGTCGGACGTCGACCGCATTCAGGCTGCCATTGGGGCAACGGTTCAGCGGTTAAAGCAGCGGCAAGACTCCACCGATGTTGCGACCTGGAAACGGGCTGCGCTGGCGGTCAGTAAAGCGAAGAAGCTGTTGGTCGAACCCGCGGCCAAATCGGCCTACGATGCCAAGCTCCGCTCCCATTCGGGTACCGGTTCCCACTTATCGAGCAATGCCGCGGCGGTCGCCACACAGCCTGGCAAAGGGCAACCTCGCAAAGTGCAACCTCGCAAAGGGCAACCTCGCAAAGGGCAACCTCGCAAAGTGCAACCTCGCGGTGAAGCGGCGCTCGATCCACTGCGAGGCCTGTTGCCGGCGATCGATCCGCTGGCTCCGTTCGATATGGATGCCGCCGCGCGACGTGCCGCCAACTCGCCTCGACGCGAACCGCCCCGACTGCCACCGGATGTCGACTTGCCTCCGAACATCCAAGCTCCGCCTCCAGTGGAAGTCGATGCGTCGAGTTTTGACGACGAGGTCTTGGAATTTGATGAAGCGGAGGCGGAAACCGAACCCGAGGATGGGCTCGATGCGCTAGCCGTGCCAAGCCCACCGAAGGTGTCCCGGGCACCTGTTCGGCGTCGACGTCGCGGGATGCCGGTGACGATGATCGTGATCGGCCTGCTGACGGTGACCATGTTGAGCGGCGTTGGGTGGGGGATATATCAGTTGGTCGAACGCGAGAAAACGCGTAACTCGCCTGCCGTTGCACAAGCCGACGTCGCTCAATCTGGTTCCAACGGCGCACAGCCAAACGCGGGCAATGCCGCGGCGGAAGTTGGTCCGCGAGTGGTCGACCCGGTGATGGGGGGTGGATCGTCGCCGCGTCGCGTGGCTGACACGCAAACCGATGACCGCGCGACGCGACAACCGCCGATGAATCGGGGCGGCAATGCATCCCCGGTCACAAACATGGGTGGCATGGACGGAAATGATGCTGCCGATGGTCCGCCGATGACGGAGCCACCGGGCAGGGAACAGGAGTCGATGATGGAGGTCACACCAGTGGTTGCACCGGAGCCGACGCGGCCTGAGCCGATGCAACCTACCGATGCGGAGATGCAGGTTGCCGACAAGGCCTTGCAATCGGCGGAAGCGGCGATTCGAAATCGCGATTGGAAACAGATGAAACCGCTTGCCGAGATGGCTCAGGAGGTGGCGGCAACGGATCAGCAGAAGACGATGGCTCAGCAGCTATTCGAGGTCGCAGATCTGGCCGATTATTACCGACAGGGGATCATCAAGGCGCTGGGCGATCTAAAATCGGGCAACACCTTTATGTTGACCGAGGGGGTCGAAGTTGCCGTGGTCGAAGCTTCCGCGACGGAACTGGTGCTGCAGGTCAACGGTCGGTCCAAATCGTTTCCGGTGGAAGAGATGCCTTTCGTGTTGGTGCACAAGCTGGGTACCTTTACGATGACCAAAGAAGACCCTGTCGTGATGGCGGCCAAAGCGGTCTACCAAGCCATCTCTTTGAAGGCGTTGCCGCAAGACCGGCAGCAAGCGGCACAGTGGCTGAAGGAGTTGCCCGCGGAGATCGAAGGCAGTCATCCTCACGAGATCGCTGTGACGCTCGAGCGTTTATTTCCCGCTTCCTGATCATTTCAAGCGAACACGTTTATTTATGGCTGTTACACGGTGGTCGGCCGACAATTTGCTCGATGCGATGATCCGATTTCCTTCGGTCAGCAACACCAGCAATCAAGCGGTGACGCAGTGGGTGACCGATCGGTTGGAAGAACTCGGGTTTCAGACCGAAACGATCGAGTACCGTGATGCCGCGGGTGTCAATAAGTGCAACGTGTTGGGACGCCGCGGTCCCGCGGGAGGCCCAGGCCTGGCCTATTTCTCGCATTCGGATGTGGTGCCGGCGGAGAACTGGCAGGGGCCAGCCGATGCGGCGGGCAGGTGCGATCCTTTTGAGCCGGTTCGTCAGTCAGGTCGCATCTACGGACGCGGAAGTTGCGACATGAAGGGCTCGTTGGCGTGCATGTTGGAGGCGGCGAGTCGCATTGATGGCGCACAGCAACAGTCGCCGTTGACGATTGTCTGCACCGCAGACGAAGAGGTCGGTTTTGAAGGAGCCCGCCAGGTGGCGCGGCGTTCGCGGCTGTTTCGGCAATTGGTCGCAGAGCAACCGGTCGCCGTGATTGGGGAACCGACCTCGATGCAGGTCGTTTATGCTCACAAGGGAATTGCCGGTTATCGCATCACCAGCCATGGCCGCGCAGCGCACAGCAGCACGCGTGAAGGGGTGAATGCGAATCTGGCCATGGTTCCGGTATTGGTGGAACTGAAGCGTTTATATGAGCAAAGCGAATCCGATCCGGCGCTTCGGCATCCCGATTTTGACCCACCGACGCTGACATGGAATTTTGGCGTCAGTGATCATGCGACGGCTGTGAACATCACGCCCGAGGTCAGTCGAGCCTGGGTTTGTTTTCGTCCCATGCCTGGCGTCGACGGCCAGCCATTGGTCGACCAGTTAGTTCGCTGTGCGGAATCCAACGGCTTGAGCGTCGAACCGCTCCATGGCGGGCCTCCGATTTGGATCGAACCGACCAGCGACTGCATTGTCCAAATGTGTCGCCTAGCGCGGTGTGCTCAGCCCCAAACGGTTTGCTACGGTACCGATGGCGGTCAATTCACCGAGCTGAAACAATTGCTGGTGTTGGGACCCGGCGATATCGCTCAGGCCCATACGGCGGATGAATGGATCAGCGAAACGCAGTTGCGCTCGGGCACCGAGATTTACGAAGCAGCGATTGCCCATTGGTGCGGCTGATCGGGCTTCGGCAGAACCGAGCATTGAACCGAGCATTGAACCGACAAATCAAGGAATCAAGCAATGCAAAACGAAGGGAGTTATCTTTGTGATGGATGCGGCGAAGAGATCGTGATTCCGCTCGATCCCAGCGGAGGTGTCTCACAAAGTTACGTCGAGGATTGTCCGGTCTGTTGCCGCCCGAGTGTGATTCATATCGATTTGTTCGATGAGGAATCGCCGCGGATCTGGGCCGAGCCCGAGCAGGATCGTTTTTAAAGCGAGGCCATTGGCCGGGTGCGGGCGATCAGTCGCCCGCTTCGAAGCGAGCAATTTGTTCGTGGAGATGCCACAAACCGGGTTCGTCTAGTAGGCAGAGTCGTTCGATCTGCAAGGCCGCTTCGACCTCTCCGCGTCGATACAGCACTTCGGCCAACGTATCGCGGTAGGAGACACTGTCGGGTTCCAGGAAACAGGCACGCTGCGACAGTTCGAAGGCTTGGTCGAGACGTTCGCCCGCCAGTGCGGCGACCCACGCCAAATTGTTGGACACCTGGGCGTCTTCGGGAAAGCGTTCCAGATGCTTCAGCCCCACTTCAAAAATCTGACCCAAGGCCGCGTTGGCTTCTTCATCAAGGCCCTGCTTCCGCAACGCGCCGAGAGTCTCTTCGGCCAAAGTGATGTTCATCGGGTAGAGCTGAAGCGAATCTTGCAGGTGTTTGACCACCGCAACCGAGTCGTGCTCCTCCGCCGCGGCGAGGGCTCGGAGGGCGTGATGTTTCGCCGGCAGGATCAAATATCCCCGGGCATAATAGGCACTCGATTCGAGCGTTCCGGACAGGGCCAAGTCGTTCCAGCGGGCCGACTCCAGCGGGTCATCGGTTTCCAGCAGCGAACCATAGGCCGCCGCGATCTGGCCAAAGTCCAACGTTTCGTCGCCACCAAACGCGGTGTACCTCATCAAGCGTTGCAAAGTTTCTTTGGCCAAATCTTGCTGCCCGATCTCGACTAGGTGTTCGGAAAATTCCTTGCGAACCGAGCCCGATGGGCAGCAGAGCATCCAGCGAATCAATTGCCGCTGTTTGTTGGCTTCGATTTCATCGCCCATTCGGTCGATCGCCGTCATCTCGCCGACCGCCGCCTTGAGGGCTGCCGTCAGATCCGCATCGGCCGTGTTGACGCGATGGCGCTGCGCTCGAAAACCACTATGGCGGTCCCAGATGCGTCGATAGATGGTGATCGCTTCACGCGCGTCACCGCTGGCCAATTCTAGATCGGCCAGACGCAGGTCCGCGTTGGAGTCGCCTGACGCCGAAAGCTGGGAGTAAATTTGTTTGGCATAGTCGGCCTGCCCAAGTTGCAAAAAGAAATCTGCCAAGGCCGCGTTGGCGTATCCGCGGCCAGTGATCACCAGTCGTCCGTTGACCCGACGAACGCTCGGTTTGCCACCCTGCAGGTGTCCGTACAGATCTTCAAATTGGCTGTCAATCTCTTGATCCCAGGGAGTTTCGCCTTGAAACAATTGATAAACCAACCGCAGCCGATCAGTGGCGGGCCAGTCCGGGTACATCTTCAGCGTCGCCTCCCAAACCGAAGCGATCGCTTTGGCCGATTCGTCGTCATAGCGTGCCATTTGTCGAATCAATCGATACAAGATGTTCGGCTCAATCGTCCCCTGCCCTTCGGCGGCGCTCAAGTCGATTGCCCAGTCGGTACGGCCCATGCTCCAGAGGGCCATCACCGCTTCATAGCGGGCGCGCGAAGCGTTCGTCGCGTTCCTTCCGTCGTTGCTCGGCGGTGCCTGTTCGTCCAGCATCGCCACCTGTTCGAATAGCTGGCGTGCCCGCACCGAATTGCCGACCCGCAGCATCAGCTTGCCGCCCATCAGCAACCGTGACATCGCATCGGTTTCTTCGTCCAAGCCTTGTGGGGTTCCGGCGGGTCGGTTGGGGGTATCCGCTGCTCGGTTCTGCTCGCGCCGAGCCGCTTCGAACAAGGCTTGCAGGTCCGCGGCCAAGTTTTGCGGATCGATATCCAATACTTCGAACGCCTCGTCAAAACGCCCTAGGTAGCTCAGCACCTCGGCGGCGTCGACAGGATTGGAATTCCGCAGGATCTTCAAGGCGGGCTCCACATAACCGTGGATGAGCAGGCAGCGCCAGCGCAAGTCGGCTGCCAGAAGCTCGGCCTGCCCCGCTCCAGGTAAACCGGTGGCGGACGATGCGGGGCCAGCCAACTTGGCGGCCGCCTGATCGGCCAGTGTTTCCTGCCCCCCACGCGTGGCAGCTACCAGTAAATCCGACCAATTCCGTGTGGCGATTAAACTTCCCGGTGTCGCCGCTTCGGCTTCTCGTTGCGATTCTCCGATCAGCTCTTCCCAATTGCCAAGCAAGATATGGCAAGCGCGGACCATGTCGTCTTGGTTCGTGTCTCGAGCGGTTTGCAAAGCTCGCTCGACATCGCCCAACACGGCCAGCACCAGGATCTCGGTCCGCGTTCGCTGGCGTTCCGGCCACCGCTGAGCGGTGGCCGGCAACAGGCCGTGTTGCTGCAGATCGAATCCAAGGTGAATCAGCAGTTCCGCACGGGCGACCGCCAACGCGGGGCTTTCCGTTGCCACCTGCAGCAGTTGCAGGAAAGCGTCCAGTTGATTCAATTCAACCGCGGTGCGGAGATAGAACGGAAAGCGTCGTTCAATCGACTCGCTGACGTCATTTCGCAATTGCGGTCCCGTCGCGGCACCCGATGCTTGCTCGACCGCCACAATCACCGCTTGGAACAGGCCTGCATCGAGCAGTCCTTCGAGGCGTTCAATTCCCTCGCTGCCTGATAGTTGACGCAGCACTTCGGGAGGTGTGTCGGGCAACAGGCCTTGCTGCCAACGATTCAGGATCCATCGGGCTCGAGCGGCAACTTCGGGATCAGGACTCCTCGCAGCACGCTCGACATCCTCTCGCGCCGTCGCTCGCTGGCTCCACAATTGTCGCGTCGCGTTCTGGCGCTGCGCATAATCGCGAGCTCCCAGATTTTCCAGTTCCGACTGGGCCGAGGCTCCGTGTGCTAAAAAAGCCAGCAGTAATAGCGATCCCCCCGTGGTTAGCCGAGAGATTGTCATCGCTTCCTTGATTGCCGCAGTGCAATATGTGAACACGAGAATCATCCGAGGAGTTAAAATTGTTTCCTTCAGTGTACTAGAGTCGCCCATGGGCGTCGCACGATTGCTCACGATTCAGGATAAGGATTTAAACATGCTGCGTTGGACTTTTTCACTCGTTTTGCTGGCTGTGGGCGGTTTCGCCAATGCGGCTGATAGTTGGCCCCAATGGCGCGGCCTGGACCAGAACGGGGTTGTGGAGGGAGGTGATTTTCCCGTCCAGTGGAGTAATGATCGGGGAATCGAGTGGCAGGTCGAACTGCCCGGCCGAGGTGGCAGTACTCCGGTGCATGCCAACGGCATGATTTTTGTCACCAGTGGCGTTGAAGGAGTAAACCATTTGATGGCAATTTCGGCCGCGGATGGTTCGGTGGCTTGGGACGTCGAATTGGGGCCCGAGCGGGTCAGTAAGCATGGCAAGAATCATCGGAAAGGGAGTGGCAGCAATCCGTCGGTCGTGATCGATGGAGATCGGCTGTTCGCCTACTATCGCAGCGGGGATTTGGCTTGCGTGACGACCGCGGGGGCCAAGCAGTGGCATCTCAACTTGCAAGACAAGTACGGCGAAGACACGCTGTGGTGGAACCTTGGTACGACACCGATCTTGACCGACAACGAAGTCGTGGTGGCGGTCATGCAAACCGGCGCCAGTTACTTGGTCGGGTTGAACAAGGAAACGGGCAGCGAATCCTGGAAGGTGGACCGCATGCTGGGGGCGCCCGAAGAGGCCGCGCAGAGTTACACCACTCCGCTGCGAATGGAAGTCGATGGGCGTCCCATCTTGGCCGTCTTGGGGGCCGATCACTTGACGTTGCATGACGCCGAATCGGGTAAGGAGCTGGCTCGTCTGGGAGGTTTCAATCCCGACGGTCAACGCTATTTTCGGTCGATCGCTTCACCCGTCGCAACGGGCAACACGATTGTTTGTCCTTACGCTCGCGGCGCGACGATTACGACGGTCGACGCGAAGCGGCTGTTGGCTGGGGAAGGCTCCGATGCAATCCTTTGGTTTCGCGATGACTTGGGAGCCGACGTCCCCACGCCGGCGGCGAAAGATGGCAAGGTATATGTCTTGCGTGACAAGGAGGGGGTCGTGTGTGTCGACGCTCAAACCGGCGAGGATCTGTGGACCGTGGAGTTGCCTCGTTCGCGAAATGGCTTTACCGCTTCACCGCTGGTCACCGAGAAGCATCTTTACGCAACCCGCGAAGATGGCACCACTTTCGTGATTGAACTGCAAACGGCAAAGCTTGTGCAGACGAACGAGGCCGGCCAAGGCAACGTCTTCACCGTGGCGAGTGTCGTGCCGATTGAGAACGACTTGTTGCTTCGCACGCCCGAGCAGTTGATTCGCATTACGGGGCAATAACGTTTGGTTTTTGTGGATGCCTAGAAGTCTTGGCGGCTGATCATCACGCCGCCAATCAGGAGCATCACCAAGGTGAAGCCGACGCAGGTTAGCACCGGTCGGCGAACGTTTAGTTGACTCCGTGTTTTCTCGGCGAAGAAGCCTTGGCCGAGTTCCTGCGAGGTTTCCCCGGAGAGGGCAGCCCGGACCGTTTCGGCGCGCAGTTCCCCCGTTTGTGGAATGATGCTGCGGAGCGGCTGGACGAAGTAATGATGGGCCAGACGCCACTTGGACAGACGCGGCTGGAGTTCAAAGACAGGCTCCCCGGCTTTGGCTGGCAAGGCGATCACCGAGTCGAGCGAATGCACCACCAGTAGATTCCCCGCGGCATCATAGTGCATCTGTTCCAGGGACTTGCTGGCGATCGGGCCCGGCAGCTTTGCGAATTGCGGAGTGCTCGCGACATCGATCAGCGATCCGGTGTGATTGCTGAACAACACGGCGAATCGAGGCTGTTGTGGATCGCCGGACATGGCGGCGATCTTCTGTGTTCCGGGGACGGCCAGTTCGCCTTCCGCGGCTAGCGTTTTTAAATCAAACAGTCGCAGCGGTTCCTCGTTGCGGCTGGTGATGACCATCGATTGACAGACGGCGATCTTGGTTTCTCGCGCGACGTTGCCGTCGACCTCTACCTTGGCCGCGACGGTCCATTTGGTTCGCGCCTCGTTGGGCGTCAAACGTGCGAGTAAACCGGCCGAATAGATGATCAGTTCGTCCGAGTCGAGAAGTTGAACCTGCGACGGCGACTGAATGAAAAAGTTGTCGGGCAGAATGGATTGAAACCCCTCGGCTTTGGGTTCCAGCATCCGCGCCAGTTCTCCCAAAAAACCACCCGCCGTCGTCGCTGCGGCAGGTTGTCCTTGGAGGGTTTCGGCACTGGCGTGGAAAATGCCGCCCGAACCGCTGGCCAGCACGCCGTTATTGGAAACCGACAACAAGTGGGTCGTGCCGCGCGGCAGTTTGGTGCCGCGACGTATTTTGAATTCTTCATCCGGTGTCAAAATCGCCAGCACGCCTTCGCCTCGTAGGCCGACGGGGGTCACGATTTTGCGTGTGGCGGCAAAGTCGCCTTCGCCCAGTGGGACCGGCCCCAGCACCAGATTCCCTTCGTAGTCCAGCAGTGGTGCGGTGTTCCATGTCTGCTCGGTGGCGTTCCAGTGGACCAGTTCGCCACCTTTGGTTGCCGCAAAGACCGTTCGTTGGTCCCCGTCGCCGTACACAGTTAGTTGCTCCAGGCGAGCCGGTTCGGCGACTAAGTCTTCTGTCAGGCTGCCGGCAAATCCGATGATACCGCAGGCGACCCAGAAACCGACTGCGACCAGCGCCGCGACAATCGAGGATTTCCAGCGGAGTGCGGCCAAGCAGGAGACGCTGTAGTAGACCATGAACAGCAGGATGTAGACTGGAATGCAATAGAACAGACCCTTCATCCACAGGTCAAACCGCAGGCCGAGGATCAGCCACACGCCGACTAGCAACGGCCCCACACACATCAGCATGAACGCACAGCCACCGAGGAACTTGGAGACATACAGCAGCGGTCGTGAGATCGGTTTGCTGAGCAACAGGTGCAGCGAGCCCGGTTGCAGCATGTCGGGCAAAATCGGTGCGGTGACCAGAATGCCCAAAACGACGCCGATGTACCCCAGCATCCCGTTCAGCACCAGCGGCAGCACTACCCCGGTGAGATACTGCTGAAACAGGTCGCGTGACAGCGGCCATTCGGCGGGAGTTTCAAGGGTGGCGTAGGTGATCGAAAGCGTTTTTTCGGGACGCGGGCGAATCGAGCCGCGGAGGCCCGCTTCCAGCCTTAAACGGGAGCGACGTCCCAGCAGCGAGGGACTCAAGCGATCGGTCGACTGTTCATCCAGTTCGCGCAGTTCCCTCAACCGCGTGGTGGATGACCAGATCTCACGGTCATGCCAAGCGTCTTCTTGTTCGATCAGTTGGTTGAAGGCCTCTGCGTAGTCTTCTTCGCGAATCGGTTGGCCACCGGCCTGCCCGCCGCGGAGGATTCGCGATTGCAACTTTGGTGGGAACGCAGCCGCGATCCGCGACGACGGCGTTTCGCTAGGCGCTTGCAGATCGCTTGCGAACCTCGCCGTTAAACGCTCGGCGTTGACGATTTCCGTGGGGGAAATTCGAGCCACCACGTTTTCGCGATAACCGATCGGTGCCAGCGCCGCCAGGAACAGCACCACACAGCAGAGCGCGATCCACAAAATTCGCGACGACGAAGCGGCACGAAACGAGTCGGCGATCACAGACAGGTAGGGACTCATCAGTGGCTTGCCTCGGGCGTATCGCCGATCATTTCAAAGAACGCGTCTTCTAACGATTGCGTCGCCAACTGCAGTTTTCGGATGGGGATGCCCGCCTGACGAATCGCGTCGACGGTATGATCGACTTGATCCTGCTCGCTGCAGGTGACGACCAGTTGGCAGGCGGTCGCCTCTTCCGCGATGGTGCAATCACTCGCCGTTGCGTGGGTGGCCAGTTCGGCAGGCAAAGCTGCCAGGGCGACCTCGGGTGTGGCTAGCAGCAGCAATTGAAGCGGTTTTTCTTGGCGGCCGGCCGTTAGGTCTTTGATCGAGCCGATGCCCCGGAGCGTACCCTTGGCCATGACGGCAACTCGGTCACACACCGCTTCGACTTCTTGCAGGATATGGCTGTTGAGGAAAATGGTTTTACCTTCGGTACGAAGTTGTCGCAGCAGGTTGCGCATCTCCAGGCGACCGACCGGGTCGAGCCCATCGGTCGGTTCGTCCAACACCAGCAGATCGGGATCGTGCATCAGCGCCTGAGCCAGTCCAAGACGTTGGTACATCCCTTTGCTAAAGCGGCGCACCGATTCACAATCGCGTCCTGCCAAACCGACTTTTTGAATTAACTGCTCGGTCCGTTCCGCGATCGTGCGGGATGGCATCCGACTGAGTTTTCCATACAGGTGCAACGCCGTTCTGGCGGTGTGGTGTTTTTCCACACGCAGGTTCTCAGGCAGGTAACCGATGCGATAGCGTGACCGCGTGGTGCCGACGGGCTGGCCGAACAGCGTCGCGGTGCCACTCGACTTGCGAACGATCCCCAGCAGAGTCTTGATCAGCGTCGTCTTGCCGGCGCCGTTGGGCCCGAGTAGGCCAAAGATTTCACCCGCGCGAACGTCAAGAGAAACGCCCTGGAGGGCTTCGAGCCGTTTCGTGCCAAACAGACCCGATCGATAGGTCTTTCGTAAGTCGTCGACTTCGACGATCGATGCAGAACCTGTCGAGGCGTTAGAAACCATGCGAAGCCGTTAGCAATGAGGTGCTCGAGAGGTGGACTGTACCAAACCGTGCCACTCAACCTTACTGCAATAGCTTTTGAAGCAACAGCACCGAGAGGTATCCGGTAGCCAACAGTACGACACCGGCGAGCAACCACAGATGGGCCGGGTGCCGCCAATTGGGCTTAGCCGGTTCGCGACGGTAGACCTCCTCGAACCGGTTGCGTTGATCGGGCGTGAGGAAGATGCTGTCATCGACCACTTCGTTCAGTTCATACTGAATGCTGTACTCAATCGCCCCGTAAACCGTCGATTGTCGGTCCTGTTCATCGACCACCGTGGCATCGAAATACCACAGTTGTCTGCCGAACTCCGTTTCGCACTCGGGCTGGCAATCGACACATTGCAGATGTTCGAGCACCGATCGCTCGGTGAAGTAATTTTGCCTCGCGATGGCACGCATGGCGTCAGAGGCGACCTGACGCATGGTTCGTTTATCGAATTGTTGGGTACCGGTTTCCGACCGCATCGGTCCACCCTTCATGCAAGAAATTAGCGGGCATCGCCATTGGTACGCAGACCACAGCGCACCCAATCGGGACTCCCGCATTTTATCGCCTCAACCACTCAACCGTCACGTCGATTTGAAGATAAAATGCCGGTTCCTGACCTTTTTGATTTTCCTCCGCGTGCCCCTTGATTTTCATAAATGGAATTCGATGGAGCCGCAAATAGCGGGCCGAGCATGTTCGAACGACGATCCTTGAAGGGGCCCATCACGCTGGGGGTGGTGATGATCGTCCTGGTCGTGGTCCTGACGGTGGCCTGGATTTTGGTCACCATCATTGCGGCCAATAAAGACTTTCCAGCCGGTTTTTTCTGGGTTTTGATGGCCTTTGGAACGGTGCTGCTGATCTGCGTTTTGGGGGGGGTAATTGCCTATCTTACCTTGTCGGTCAAGGCCATTAACCTCAGCCGTCGTCAGTCAAACTTTATCGACAGCGTCACGCACGAGCTGAAAAGTCCGATCGCGTCTTTGAAGCTTTATCTGCAGACGCTAACGATGCGGGAGGTGGACGCGGAACAGCGCGCCGACTTTCACCGCTTCATGCTGGACGATGTCGAGCGGCTCGACCAACTGATCAATCATCTGCTCGATGCCGGTCGGATCGAGAAAGCCAACTTGGCGACCGGCGACGACGAACTGCTCCAGTTGGAGGACTTGTTGAAATCAGCAGCTGAATTAACTTGTTTACGTTATCGTCTGCCGTCCGAGACGGTGCGGTTGGAAGTTCCCGAGACGACGCTGTGGTCCAAGCAGGTGCAGTTGGAAATCATGTTTCGGAATTTGATTGACAATGCGGTGAAGTACGGTGGCTCTCCACCGGAAGTGATTGTGCAGGCCAAGCAGGTCGAGAATAACCAGGTGTTGGTGAAGGTGATTGACAACGGTGCGGGGATCCCCGCGAATCAGCGCCGCAAGGTGTTTGGGCGGTTTGTCCGTTTGGGCAGTGAGTTGGAGCGGTCGCGGCCGGGGACGGGGTTGGGGCTCTACTTGGTCCGGAATATCGCTCGCTCCCTGGGAGGTTCGGTGCGGGTGCAGGATCGCAAGGATGGGCCGGGAACGGAATTCGAAGTTCTCCTGCCGGGCTTGCAAGGTTCGGCGGCGGAGTCGGCCGAAGCTCCACAGGAAGCGATGCAATGAGACAGCACATTTTGGTCGTCGAGGACGAAAAGCATCTCGGCGTTGGCATCAAATACAACCTCGAAGCGGAGGGATTTCGCGTCACGTTGGTCGAGGATGGACCCACGGCGTTGCGATTATTCAACCATTCGCGGGACAGCATCGAGCTGATCGTGTTGGATTTGATGTTGCCGGGCATGAGCGGCTATGCGGTCTGCGAGTCGATTCGAGAAGGCGGTTCCAACGTGCCGGTGTTGATGCTTTCGGCGCGCACGCTGGCCGAGGATCGATCACGCGGGTTTGATGTGGGGGCCAATCAGTATCTCGCCAAGCCTTTTGAATTGGTCGAGCTGATCAGTCGTGTCAAGAATTTGCTTAGCAGTGCCAGGGTTGCCGAGCCGACGGCGGAGCCCACTCGAACCGTGGCGGTCAAACAGACACAGTTCGGTGAGATGGAAGTGGATTTTGAAACCCACGAAGTCATCAAAGAGGGTCAGCCTTTTCGGATGACACCCAAGGAACTGCGCCTGCTGAAGTACTTTGTCGAGAATCCCAATCGCGTGATCAGCCGCCAAGAACTGCTGCGTGAGGTTTGGGAAATGAGCGGCAACCTGCAGACACGGGCGGTCGATCAGTTCATCGCTCGATTGCGGAAGGCGATCGAACGCAATCCGGCAGCCCCGATTCATTTGCTGACAATCCGGGACGCCGGGTATCGCTTTTTGCCGACCGCGGCGCAGGAGCGGACGGCGGAAGAATAGCCGCCCTGGGGTTTGGTTTAGGACAAACCGCCGAAGCGACGATCACGGAAGGCGTAATCGCGGATCGCTTGTAGGAATTCAGCCTGCGTAAATTCCGGCCAACAACGGTCGGTCACCCAAAGTTCAGAGTAGCTGATTTGCCACAGCAGGTAGTTGCTGATTCGCATGTCACCACCGGTGCGGATCAGTAAGTCAGGATCGGGCAAACCGGCCGTGTCGAGCCGCTCGGCGATGGTTTCTTCTTGGATGTCGGCCGGAGCTAAACTGCCACTGCGGACCTCTTGTGCCAGAGTGCGCATGACGCGTGTGAGTTCATCGCGTCCGCCGTAATCGATCGCCAGGACCAATTCGGTGCCCTGATTTTCTCGGCTCATCTCCAGCGTGCGGTTCATCTCTTGGAGGACCGAATCGGGCAAGCGATCGCGCCGGCCGATCACCTTCAGTCGCACGCCCTGCCGCATGATCAGCCGCCGTTCTTCGATCAGGTATTGCTCCAGCAAGTGCATAAGAAAGTCGAGTTCGGCGGGGGGCCGTTTCCAGTTTTCGCTCGACAAGCAGTACAGCGTGACCGCTTCGATTTTCAGTTGCGTACAGGTTTCGCTGACCATCCGCACCGTGCGCACCCCATTGCGGTGGCCTTCGATGCGAGGCCGCCCCTGACGCTCGGCCCAGCGGCCGTTGCCGTCCATAATGATCGCCACGTGCCGCGGGATCGACGCCGGTGGCACTTCCCGTCGCAGGGCGATGACTTCGGGTGATTCTGTTTCGACCATTCATTGCTCGTTTGCAAATCCCGCCCGCTGGACGGTTTGCGTTAGCGGTTGACAGCCGCTGCAATCGCTGCCGGGCTGCGATCCACAAAAATCGTTTGAGCTCGATCGGGTCCGACCGAAAGAATGCCGACCGGCACCCCCACCAACTGCTCGATGCGACGCACATATTCCATCGCGCCGGCGGGAAAGTCGTCGACCGTTTTGGCATCGTCGACCGGTTGCATCCAGCCGTCCATGGTTTCGTAAATTGGTTTGCAGCGACGAAGGGTTTCTGCATGACAGGGTAACTGCTCGATCCGCTGTCCGTCCAATTCGTAAGCCACACAAATTTGAATTTCTTCCAGATGGCTCAGCACATCCATCATCATCAGCGCCAGTCGTGTCACGCCACTCAGGCGAGCGGTGTAACGGAGGGCCACCGCATCGATCCAACCGCACCGCCGTGGCCGTCCGGTTGTGGTGCCGAACTCGTTGCCCAGCCGCCGGATTTTTTCGCCCACTTCGTCATCCAGTTCGGTCGGGAAGGGACCTCCGCCAACACGGGTGCTGTAGGCTTTGCAGACGCCGATGACTTCGCCAATCCATCGCGGAGGGACTCCCGCGCCGGCACAAATGCCTACCCCACTGCTGTTGCTGCTGGTCACAAACGGGTAGGTCCCGTGATCGATATCCAGCAGGGCTCCTTGAGCACCTTCGAACAAAATGCGCCGATCGCTCTCGGCCGCATCTAACAGCTTGTAGGTCGTGTCGCCGATCATGGGACGCAAACGTTCCGCCCAGCCGGCAGCCAACTCGGCCACCCGGTCCGGTGCGATCTCGGCGAGTTCCTCATCGCTTCCGCCCATCAGCCGCAGCATCGTCCGTTTTTGCTCTGCGACCGCTTTGATTCGCTCATCCCGACCCGGAGAAATCAGATCAACCGCTCGGATCGCATGCGTTCGGCCGACCTTGTCACGGTAGCAAGGGCCAATGCCGCGGTTGGTTGTTCCGATCGACTCATTGCTGATCCGTTGTTGATTGATCGTGCGATCTTCGGCGATATGCCACGGCATCACCAAATGGGCTCGTTCACTGATCAGCAGGTTGTCCAGCACGTTGACGCCTCGTTTGGCCAAGCCGTCGACTTCGTCCAGCAACGTGGCTGGGTTGATGACCACGCCCGGCGTGATCAAGTTCTGGACTTGAGGGTGCAAAATCCCGCTAGGAATGTGATGAAGTTTATAAACTTCATCGCCGGCAACGACGGTATGCCCAGCGTTGGCACCACCCTGATAGCGCACCACCAATTCAAACTCGTTGGCCAGCAGGTCAACCAATTTGCCCTTTGCTTCGTCGCCCCACTGCAAACCAATCACACATGTTCCGGGCACCAGAAACCCTCCGGTTAGCCAACGATCTGAGAAAAATACGAGGCCAGAGGTTAAAAGACCGCCTCAAAATCGGCAAGCCGGGCGATTTATTTCCCAGATGTGGCCCCCTGCGGGGGCTTCCGCGGAGCCGTT
This sequence comes from uncultured Pirellulaceae bacterium, assembly GCA_964477385.1. Taxonomy (GTDB): domain Bacteria; phylum Planctomycetota; class Planctomycetia; order Pirellulales; family Pirellulaceae; genus Roseimaritima. The sequence continues at coordinate 50,828 of CAYZHQ010000004.1, read as the reverse complement.
TGCGAGATCTCTAGATGGAAGTGGCGAATCTACCTCGCGGGGGGCACTGATAATTGCCAGGACCGGCGGAATCGTTATCGTCTCGGGCGGCCGCAACCGTTCTTGTGAGGCGATTCCGTCGTTTTGTGTTCGCTAAAAGCTAATGTTCCAATGCCCTCCGAGGCCTGCGTGCGTTGTTCACGCGGCCGATCTTGGTTATCCCTCTCGCTGACGATGTTCCGCCATGTTTCGAAAATTCTATTCTTGGCTCAGCATTATCGGACTGGCACTCGTTGCCCAATTGCTGACCGTGATCTTAACCGGCATCGCAACGGGGTATCTGATGTCGATCTATCAGTGGCAAGCGGTGCTTGATGAAGACTATGCCGTGCTGGGTGCGTTGGGAGTGGTCGGGTTTATTCTGGGTGCCGGCGTCACGTCGACTTTAATTACCGGATCGACGCTGTATCACCTGTATCGTCTTTCGCTAGGCGGCCCTGCAATCGCTGAATCGCTCGGTGGAGTTCCTTTCGACGAAGAAGCGGCTCCCGGCGCGCTGTCCGCTCTGCCGGAGATCACGCGAGAGGTGGCGGCGATGTTTGGGATTACCACACCGACGCTTTATTGGTTGCCACAAGAAGACAGCATGAACGCTTTCGCAGCCGGCAAGAATCCACGGACGGCGGTGATCGGTGTCACCCGCGGGATGCGGCGGATGGGCGAACCGCAATTGCGCGGGATCGTCGCTCATGAGATGGCTCATATTTGTAACGGCGACATGCAGCACAACATGCGGATGTTGGCCGTGGTGCTGGGACTGAAGTCGGTGCAATCGACGGCGCACAAATTGATCAACCGGGGCATCCGTGGGCTGAATTCGCCATCGCGATATTGGCGGATGGCGATGTTTCAGGTGCAGTCGGGCATCTTCTGCATTCTGTTGGGGCTGGTCTGTTACCCGATGGGCATTGTGGGATCGTTGGTCGGGTCTTTGATGTTGGCGTTTACCAATCGTCGCCGCGAGCTCCGTGCCGACCGTATCGCCGCGGCCGTCCTGGGCGATCCGGCGGCTATTGCCGACGCCTTGAAAATGGTCCTCGGCGACCAAATCGGATCACGGTTGACCAACCCACAGCTGCGCGCCTGTGGGCACGTTATGTTCGCACAAGCCAACGGCGTGTCGGGAGGTTTTCTCGGTTCGCACCCCACTTTGCAGACGCGGATTTACCGTCGGGAAAAAAAGTGGGATGGTGTGCCGCTGTTCGAAGTTGCCGACGCGGAGCCCAGCGTCGCTCAGCAACCAGCCGCCGAACGGCTGGCGCCCGGCCGGCAAACGGACATCCGCGAACTGGGGCCACTGAGCAAAATCTCGGCTGAAGTGTTGTCGTTGTTTGAAGATCCGACGGCTTGCATTGTCACGCTACCATCGCTGTTGCTGTTCGATCCTTCGCAGCGTCGCTTGGTTCAGCACGTCCAAGGCGGCCGTTTGGCGAGCCCGGTGGAATCGCTGTGGGAGGTGCTCGAAGGGCTCCAGGACGAGGAACGTGTCGCCCTGATCGATCGGAACCGCAAGACCCTGTCCAACCTTCCAAAAGCCGCGGCGACGGAGGTTTTAACGCTTGTCGACCAGCTCGCTGATTTTGCTGGTGACCGTGCGTGGGGGCTGCAGGCGTGGCGGAGCTTGCTCCATGCCGATCTCCGCGGGTTGCCGAAAATGCCTCGCACTAGAATCGCCAAGTTGACGCCGATCTTCCGTGATCTGGTGGAATTGATTTCGATCGTTTCGGTGGTGGCCGAAGATGGAGGATTGTCCGACTTTCGTTTTCATCGCGCATGGGGACGATTGGGATTGCCGCCAGCGGGAGTCCTGCCGGCCGATGTGCTGGCGTGGTCCGACCTGGAAGAGTCGCTTCGCAAGGCGGTGCAGACTACCTCGCCCTTACGAATGCGAATCGCCGAAGCGTGCTATTCGGCGCTTACCGCCGACGGCAATCTCGATGCGACCCAAGCTGCGATGGTGCGCTATCTGGGCATGAGCCTCGGTCAGCCCGAGCGGCGTTTGATGCCCGGTCGGGTCTCTTTTTCGATGTAAATGGTTCGCTTTCGCTGCTCGTTGCTCGTTGCTCGTGGTGGCCCGTTCACTGAGTCAGCCTATTGCTCGTGGCAAGGGTTAGGTTCGCGCCGAGGCATTTCCTACCGCGTAACATCGATTTGAGGATCGATGGTATGGTTAGGCTACATGCGGCGGGTGCTGTGCGGCGGGGTCGACGCGCCTGCCGAGGATAGCGGTTCTCGCTCTTTTCTTTTATGGCGAACGCAGAATGTTGGAAGCACGCGATTTCGAGAAAACCTTCGCGCTTGAGCACGGCCAGCTCAAGGCGGTCGATGGCCTTTCCTTTCATGTCTCTCCGGGCGAAGTCTATGGACTGATGGGGCCCAACGGCGCGGGGAAAACGACTACCCTGCGGATGATTTTAGGCTTGCTGGAGCCCGATGCGGGCTACGCCCAGATCGATGGGTTTCGCACCTCTGAAGATCCGGACAGCGTCAAAGCAAGATTAGGGTTCGTGTCTGCCAGCGATGGCGTGTACCCGTGGTTGTCGGTGCGCGAGATGCTGTTGTACTTCGCCGACTTGTATGCGGTGGAACCGGCCGTTGCCAGCGAGCGGCTGGAAATGCTGGCCGAGTTGATGCGGATTACCCCGCTGCTCGATCGCCGTGCCGGCGCGCTGAGCACCGGTCAGCGGCAACGCGTCACGTTGGTTCGTGGATTGATTCACGATCCGCCGGTCATGCTGCTCGACGAGCCGACTCGGGGGCTGGATGTGGTCGGCAGCCAAACGATCTTCGAATACATCGCCCACCTACGTACCGTTGGCAAAGCGGTGGTGGTCTGCACCCATCGGCTGGACGAGGCGGAACGCCTGTGCGATCGGTTTGGGTTACTGCATCATGGGTGCTTGCGTTACGAAGGAACTCTCGAAGAACTTCGTCAACAAACCGACAAGAAAACCCTGGTGGAGATGTTTGTGGAACTGCTGGGGGAACCCACGCCGGCCGGTTCGGTCGGCCACGCGGTCTGACGTGCAAGCCTCCTTTGATATTAAACCTCCTCTGAAACGTTGCCATGCCCGCACCCTCTGGTCGCCTCGCTCGTCTGTGCCGCAAGGAACTGAAGGAAACCCTTCGTGATCGGCGTACGATCATCACGTTGGTGTTGATGCCGCTGTTGATCTATCCGTTGCTTAGCATGACCCTGAACCGGTTCTTGGTCAGTGCGACTGCGGAGGCACCGACCACCTACATGCTGCAAGCCGACACTGGGGAGCACGCGGAATTTCTGAGTTTCATTATCGACGATCCGCGCAGTACACCGCCAGAAGCGATCCGCGATACGGCGCCCGATTTGCCGCTGGCGAAGTTCGAATACTACGCCGGCGGCGAGGTGTCGCCGATGGAAAACCTGCGGGCCGGCCGGATCCATGTCGCGGCCAAGGTCGTCGAGTCATCGCCGCGGCAGTTGGTCTTTACCGCTTTGCAGGGCAATGCAGCGAGCCAACAAGCGCGACGGATTTTGGTCGAGCGGACGCAGTGGTACAACGCCGCGGTGGCTCGTGAGCAACTGGAAAACCTCAGCGGTCAAGCGGTTCCGCCGGCCCTGGAAGTCAGCACCCACGAAATCGAGGGCGAATCGAGCACGCCGCTGCTCGCCACGGTGGTGCCCTTGATGTTGGTATTGATGACGATCACCGGTGCGGTCTATCCGGCAATCGACTTAACCGCCGGCGAGCGGGAACGGGGGACGATCGAAGCGGTGATCGCCTCGCCGGTGCCGCGCAGCAGCATCTTGTTCGCTAAATACATCGCGGTCGTCACGGTGGCCATGTTGACTGCCGTCGTCAATCTGTTCGCCATGTTTGTGACGCTGTGGACCGGCGGATTGATGGAATTGTTGCTCGGCAAAGACGCGCCGTTTCCGTGGCTGGAAATCTGTCAGGTGCTCGTCTTGTTGGTCTTGTTCAGCGGATTTTTCTCGGCCGTGCTGTTGGCACTGACCAGTTTTGCTCGCAGTTTTAAAGAAGCTCAAGCTTACTTGATTCCCTTGATGTTGCTGTCCTTGGCACCCGGGGTGTTGTCGCTGTTGCCAGGCATCGAACTGACCGGTCCGTTGGCCGTCGTGCCGTTAGTCAATATTATTTTGCTGACCCGCGAAGTCCTCTCTGGGACGGTGCCGACAGTCCCGGCCATCGCTGCGATTGTTTCCACGATCGCTTATGCCGCCGCCGCACTCGGCATTGCTGCACGTCTGTTTGGATCCGACGCGGTACTCCGCGGTAGTGAATTGTCGATCGGTTCGATGTTCGCACGTCCTGAAAAGCCGCGTGCCGTGCCGACCGTCAGCGCGGCGATGATGACGATGGCGATCTTGTTTCCGATCTACTTCGTTGCCTCCAATGGATTGAGTTTGCTTGCTCCCGAAACGATGGCGGGACGCTTGGTCGTCAACGCCGTGGCGTTGATCTTGTTGTTTGGCGGAATCCCATTGTTGGTGGCTTTGGTTAGCAAAGATCGCCTGCGTTCGACGTTCCGTTTATTTCCCGCCACTGCCGGATCGCTGGTCGGTGCCTTCTTGATGGGGCTGGGTCTGTGGGCGTTCGCTTTCGAAGCGATTCTCTTTGCCGAAACCTTGGGGATCCGCGCCCTCGACACCAGCAACGTCGCGTTGGCGCAGGATGCGAAGGAAAAGATGCAGCAACTCTCGCCGTGGTTGCTGTTGGCGACCTTTGCTCTGACCCCGGGAGTGATCGAAGAGTTGTGCTACCGCGGCTATTTGTTTGCCGCTCTCCAGCGTCGTTTGCGGCCGCTCCGCACGATCATTGTCTGTGCGGTCGTGTTCGGCTTGTTCCATGTTTTGACCGGCAACGTGCTGCGTGTCGAACGGTTCATTCCGTCCACCTTTGTCGGTTTAGCGTTGGGCTGGGTCTCTTGGCGTGCCGGTTCGATCTATCCCGCAATGGTGCTGCACTTCACGCATGATGCCTTGTTGATGTTGGTGATTCGGTACGAAAAATGGTTGCAGGTCAGCGGCTTGGATGTCGATAGCGAACAACACTTACCGTTGATGGTGTTGATCCCCGCTGGCCTCGGTGTGGCCGTTGGAGTGGGGCTGGTGCAGTGGACCGCACGGCGTCCCGAGCATGATCGTTCGCTGGTCTCCACCGATCCCCCGCCACTTGCCGAAGAAGGATAGCCGCCTGGCATGTTTGGTGTCTTGAATTGCCATAAACCGATCGGCGTCACGTCGCGCGACGTGGTCAATGTCGTGCAGCGTCGTATGCGACCTGTCAAAGTCGGGCACGCGGGGACGCTTGATCCGTTGGCGACCGGTGTGTTGCTGGTGCCGGTCGGCCCCGCGGTAAGGCTGACGTCGTACCTGCAGGAACTGCCCAAGCGGTACGACGCGGTGTTCCAGTTGGGAGTGGAAACGGCTTCGGGCGACCTAGAAGACGAGCCGCTACCGTTGGCCGATGCGCCGATTCCCAACGCTTCGCAAGTCGAGTCGGCGGCGAGGCAACTGATCGGCCGGATCGAACAGGTCCCGCCGGCGCACTCGGCGATCAAAGTCGGCGGGCAGCGTGCGTATAAGTTGGTGCGACGTGGCGAGACGGTTGCGATGCCGGCGCGGACCGTGGACATCCACGGTATCGACGTTGTGGAGTACCAGTATCCTCGGTTGAGGCTGAAGATCGAGTGTGGGTCGGGCACCTACGTCCGCACCATCGGCAGCGATCTGGCGAAGTTGTGCGACACCGTGGCGGTGATGGCTTCGCTGGTTCGGACCGCGATCGGGGGCTTCACCCTGGAGGCCGCACATCCGCTCGATGCGCTGCGCACCGAGCCGCTGGAACCGATGCTGTGTTCTCCCTTGCTGGCGGTGCCCAACCTGCCGCATGTCACGGTCTCCGATCCGATCATGCAGCGGATTCAGCATGGGCAAGTCGTGGCGTTGCCTGGAGAGGCTTTGGCGGCCGTGGCGCCGGATACATCGCAAATTGCCGCGGTCGACAGCGAGCAGCGTTTTCGTGCCCTCCTGGTCCCACGCGACGGCGGTTGGCGCGCCCACCGTTGCTTTCCGCTGCCCTGAAAATTTCCGCTGCCCTG
>CAYZHQ010000004.1:20349-44587 GCA_964477385.1 uncultured Pirellulaceae bacterium | reverse complement strand
TTTCCGCTGCCCTGAAAATTTCCGCTGCCCTGGGCATTTCCGCTGCCCTGGGCATTTCCGCCACCCTGGGCATTTCCGCCACCCTGGGAAATGGGGAAACGGTAGCGATTGCAGCGATCGTAAGGCTTGTTCAAGGCTTGGCCGTTTTCCGGTTTACGAAAAGCCGGCCAGTTACCGCGTGTAGGTTCGTGTGACGGGCGGCCCGCGGTCGATAACCAAAGAAGCGCGTCTTCTTGGGCTGAGAACAAGCGGGCTGAGAGCATGCCGTTTGAACGGAGCCGTATTCGTTGGGCGAAGGATCTATGACAGAAACACCGCGACACATGGGACGCGATCTCGCCGCCATCGCCCTCTGCGCGCTCGCCTTGTTTCTAACCGTTTCCTTGGTCACTCATGATCCGGCCGACCCGATCGACAAACCGGTCTGGCCGCTCGACTTGCTGTTTTCACCCAGCAACAGCGTGCACCCGACCAACCTTTCGATCCATAACGCGTGTGGATATTGGGGTGCGCTCGCTTCGCAAGCGATGTTGCAGGCGACCGGATTGGCTTCCAGCCTGATCGTGCTTTCGATCAGTGTCTACGCAGGCAATCTACTGGTGCGCGGCGGACTGCAAGCTCCAGCGATGCGGTCGTTGGGAATGACGATCATTTTGGTGGCTGTCGCAACCGCCGCGGCCCTCTCGCCGTGGCGTCCCAGCGGGATGCCGGTTGTCGGTCCAGGAGGCTGTTTGGGCGCCATGACCAGCACGTGGTTGGGCGAACATTTTGCGATTTTTGGAACCTGGATCCTGACGCTCACGTTACTCGCCTTTGGAACGCTGCTGACGACCGACTACGTCTTGCTGCAGGCCGGGCGTGTGGCGTTGGCTTCCAGTGCCGCGGCGTCGGCGGGAGGCATTCGCAAGGTCCGCGGCGCATTGCCGCGCCGCAACCGGGCGCCTTTCACCGATGGTGCGGAACCGCCTGGGCAGGTGGAAATTAGCGGCGAGGAGAATACGCACACGGTGATCAGTGCCGCGGGCGAGCCGGCCATTAAGATTCGTGGTCGGCAGTTGGACGATTTGTCAGCTGCCAAGGCGGTGAGCGGTGCCGCCGCATCATCGATTGCCGATTCCGAAGCAAACGAACACGTTGGGTATGCCGCTGACGACGAGCAGGACCACTCCGAGCCGCCTGATGGGAACGGCGACGATACCGAATTTGAAGATGACGAGGAGCACGGCGAGGACGAACCGGACGGCTCGCTGCGCACCGTGGAAGTGGGTGGGGAGGAGTTGATCGTGCGGCAAGACGCGGCTCACCCGGAGCCCAAGATTCGCGTCAAAACGCCACGGCGATCGACCGATGAACGGCAGCAGGTATTCGATAACGTCAGCGAAGCCCTGCCCGTTGGCGTGGAAGAGTACTACTTGCCCAGCATCGAACTGCTGACCGAGTCCGACGATATCTGCTACGACGATCAGCTACGCGAAGTCAAACGCAAGGCCCAGATCCTGGAGGCGACCTTCAAGAGTTTTGGTTTTGATGTAAGGGTCGTTGAAATCGAAACAGGACCTGTCATTGCTCAGTATGAAATCGAACTCGAGGCGGGGCTGCGGCTGAGCAAGATCACCGGCTTGGCCGACGATGTGGCGATCGCCCTGCGCGTCCCGAGTGTCCGGATTGTGGCTCCCATTCCAGGCAAAAATACTGTCGGCGTGGAAGTGCCTAACGAGAACCGCCAAGTCGTCCGGCTGCGCGAGGTGATCGAAGAGGCGGGGCAGTCGACCAAGAAGATGAACATCCCCGTCTTCCTGGGGAAAGATGTCTCGGGCAACGCAATGACCGTGGACCTGGCCAAAATGCCCCACCTGCTGATCGCCGGTCGAACGGGCACGGGAAAGTCGGTTTGCTTGAATGCGATCATCGCCTCGATTCTGATGATGTGCCGCCCTGATGAAGTGCGCATGCTGATGATCGACCCCAAGATGGTCGAACTGAGCGGCTATGGGCGCTTGCCACATTTGATGCACCCGGTCATCACCGACATGAAAAAGGCCGAAGCGATCCTGGCTTGGGCGGTTGAGAAGATGGAAGAACGCTATTCGTTGCTTGCCAAGGTCGGTGTCCGTCACATCAACAGCTACAACGATTTGGGACGCGACGAATTGGCTCGGCGGCTGGAAATCGATGACGACGATTCCGACAGCGTGCCGGACCACCTGCCATTCATTGTGATTGTCGCCGATGAAATGGCCGACTTGATGATGACCGCCGGCAAGGATGTCGAGCAGCACATTATTCGGCTGGCACAGAAATCACGCGCGGTCGGAATTCACTTGATTTTGGCGACGCAAAAACCGACTGTCGACGTGATCACCGGTTTGATCAAAAGCAACCTGCCGGCACGGCTGTCGTTCCAGGTGGCCAGCAAAACCGATAGTCGCGTGGTGCTCGATGAGAACGGTGCCGACAAGCTGTTGGGCAACGGCGACATGCTGTTCCTATGGCCGGGAACCAGCACGCTGATTCGTGGGCAGGGGACGTACCTGTCCGACGAGGAAATCGAGAGCGTTTGCAACCATTGCAGTAACAGCACCGAGCAGAATTTTGTTGGTGAGCTGATGACGCTGAAAGTCGACGAGGAGGGAGCCGGCTCCGAAGCCGTTTCGGCCGACTCGATCCGCGCCCGTGATGACCTGTACGAAAGCGCCGTCGATGTGGTGATTCGCGAAGGCCGTGGCAGTTGTTCACTGCTGCAACGCAGTTTGGGGATCGGTTATGGCCGTGCCGCTCGTCTGATCGACTTTATGGCCGAAGATGGCATCGTGGGACACTACAACGGCTCCAAGGCCCGCGACGTGATCATGTCGATTACCGATTGGGAGGCGATGCAAGGGCTGGAGCCGAGCGAAGCTGAGGATCGGGCGGCGGACACTCCCGCCGCGGCGTCCGACGAGGAAGCCGAGTACGAAGAGGACTGGGAAGACGTCGACTGAGCGTATGGCCGAGGCTGCGAACTGCCGACCGGGCGCCCTCTGCAAAGCGGCGCAGCGAGAAGGCCTCGCTGGGCAGTTTTTCTTCCTGCCCAGCCGGTCTACAGTTGGATATTTTCGGCGACCCATTGGGGTGCTAACAGCCAGACCAGTAAACCCTTCTGGGCATGCATCCGGTTACCAGCCTGCCGGATGATTTCGCTTTGCGGACCATCGATGACCTCTTGCGTGATCTCTTCGCCGCGAATGGCGGGTAAGCAGTGCAGGACGCAAGCGGTCTTGGGAGCGCCGCCCAGCAATGTGCTGTCGACGCGGTAGGGTGCGAAGATTCTGCGACGCTCGGCCTGTTCGGCTTCTTGTCCCATGCTGGTCCAGACGTCGGTGTAGATCACGTCGGCGCTCTCGATCGCATCGGCCGGTTGCTCGACGCGCGACAACTTGGCATTCGGATACGCTTGCTGAATCCGCTCGATCCACGCTTGATCGATTTCGTATCCGTTGGGGCAAGCCAACGTGAACGGCATGTCTAGAATCGCACAGATCAAAGCCAGCGACCGCGCCACGTTGTTGCCGTCTCCCACGAACAGCACATGCCGGCCGGCCAAGGCGTCGACGTCAAAATTATCGGCTTGGCTGAAGACTTCGCCGACGGTCAGGATGTCGGCGAGTGCTTGGCAGGGATGGCTGACATCGGTCAACCCATTGATCACCGGCATGGCATCGAAGCGTGCTAATTCCTCCACGCGCGAGTGGGCTTTGGCGCGACAGATCACCGCATCGAGGAATTGTCCCAGGACGCGAGTAAAATCGGCGGGTGACTCGCGTTTGCCCCAGCCCACGTCTTCTCCTAGGAACAGGCTGCCACCACCCAATTGATTCATACCCGCTTCAAAACTAACACGCGTACGCAGGCTTGGTTTTTCGAACAACAGTCCAACTGTCTGGCCAGCCAAGATCGGCGGGCGTTCTCCAGCGTTCAGCAACCGCTTCAGCTTGACCGCGGTTGCGAGGATGGTGCGGACTTCGGTCGCTGTTAAGTCGAACAGTGTGAGTAGGTGTCGCATGCGTCGCTTCTCAAAGCCAGCTAGTCGTCAGGAATCGAAAAAAGATAAGGCTCGAAACGAGCCTCCAAGTGGTCAGGAGACAGTTCAGGGGATCGCGGGTTTCAGGTGATTGCCGGTTCACGTTCAACCGCCTGAAAGACCGCTCGCAGCAGGTCGGCCGACTGCCGAATCGTGGCTTCGGTGACCGTCAGCGCGGGTTGCAAACGCAACGTATGGGCTCCCGCGGTGCCGACCAGCATACCCTCTCGCAGCAGATGTTTCTGAACCGAGGCGGCGTCGAGGTCCAATTCCAGGGCGACCATCAAGCCACACTGCCGAATCGCTCGGACGAATTCGAAGTCTTCCCGCAGTGGGGCGAGCAGGGCTTTCAATACCTCGGCTTGCGTTGCGGCGGCCGACAGCAGGTTTCCGTCATCGATCGCTTGCAGCGTGGCGTTGGCCAAAGCGGGCAACAGCGGGGCGAGGGGTTCGCCATCCGAAGCGGCCGACTGGGCCGTTGATTCTGCCAACGAAGAGGCGGCGATGACCGCTCCGAAAGGCAGGCCGCCCGCCAAGCCGGCTGACAAAATCAAGCCATCGGGCGTCCCTTCCAGGCCGCCCGGTACCGCGGTGTGGCAGGCGAATTGGCCGCTGCTGCCGATCGGGAATTGGCTCTCATCGATGATCAGCAACAGTTCGTGCTGATCGGCTAAGCGTCGCAGTTCGGTGAGGAAACCATCGGGAAAAAAGGTAAAGCCATCGTGCGAGTGAATCGGCTGAACCAGGATGGCCGCGGTTTGGTCATCGATCGCCTGCGCCACCGCATCGGGTTCCGCCGGGCAGTGAATAAAGCCGGCCACCAACGGACCGAGATCGCGTTGATAACGGGGATCTCCCGACGCCGCTCGGCAGGCTAGCGTCTGGCCGTGGTAGCTGCCGACAAAGGTGATGATCTTGAATTTCTGTCCTTGGTGGCGGCGTCGTGCTGCCGCGATGGCCCACTCCACGGCGAGGTCTCGGCCACTGGTCAGCGCGGCCACGGTGCCAAAGGTGCGTCGCGACAAGTTCTCACGCAACGTTTGTGCCACGTCCGCTGCCGTGGCGGTCGTCCATCGGCCGCCACCATATTCGTTCAACACCTCGTCCAGCGCGGGGGCAGCCGAGCCCAACATCGCTTCGCCATGCCGCGGAAAGAGATCCAAGATCACGTCGGCATCGTCGGCAGCGACTTGCGGGCCGGCATCGTCGGCCGCTGGTTGTGGCAGCGGATCTTGGTCGTCATCTGGAACCCTAGTCATCGGATCGGAATCCATTGCGTCACTCTAGTGGTTGGGTCGTCGGCTAAGGAACGATCTGCGTGCCAACGCCGCTGGTCGTGTAGATTTCCAGCAGCAGTGAGTGTCGCAAACTGCCGTCAATAATGTGGACTTTTCCGACACCCCGGTCGAGCGTCGCCAGGCAAGCTTCAACCTTGGGGATCATGCCGCCTTCGATGACTTCCTCGGCGATCAATTGTCGCGCTTCGGCTGCGGTCAGCGAATTGATGACCGAGGTCGGGTCGTCTTTGGTGCGGCGGACGCCGTTGACATCACTGAGAAACACCAACTTTTCCGCACCAAGGGCTTGAGCCACCGCCATGGCTGCTGTGTCCGCGTTGACGTTCAGGTGCTCGCCGTCCGTTTCATCGACGCACATCGAAGGGATGACGGGAACTTGATCGGTGTACGAAAGGCCTTCGATCACTTGGCGTTCCACGCGGGTGACTTCCCCGACATAGCCCAAGCCCGTGGGGACTTCTGGCAGCTCGAGGCGTTGGCCGAACAGCACGTTCGTGGTGTGTACCGAGAGGTTCATGGCGCGGCCCCCGAGGTACTCGATCTGCTCGGTTACGTACTCGTTCAGTTCGCCGGCGAGGACTTTGCGAACGATATCGCGTGTCGCTCCATCGGTGATGCGGCGACCATGAGCGAATTGCGGCGTGATGCCTGCCTCCTGCAAAGCACGAGAAATCGCTTTGCCACCGCCATGCACGATGACCGGCCGCATGCCGACCGTTTCCATGAAAATGACGTCGACCAGGATGTGCTGCAGCGCCGCCTCGTCATCGAGCAGGCTGCCGCCCAATTTGATGACGGTCGTCTTGCCACGAAAGCGACGGATCCAACCCATCGCTTCGATCAGCGTATTGGCTTTCTGAATTGCTTCTTGCACGCTGCCGAAGCTCCCTGAAGGAAAAGCGGGGGGACTGTTCCGAGCTGGAAAAACCGATCAATCTAGGAGCTAATCAGGGGAACTGTCAATTGTGGCTAGGTGGACCGACAAACGCCCTCACGTTAAGCTGCCTCGCTTTCAAACGATCCTTTTACGGTAACCCCCCGCAGCGACATGAATCGCATCGAAGGCAAAATCACTATCCTGGGTGGTGGAAAAATGGGCCGTGCCATGGTGCAAGGCATGCTGGCCGCCGGCGTGATCGAAGCTCCCCAGGTGACGGTCGTTGACACCCATTCCCAGTCGTTGCAGTGGTGGCAAGACCATGTCGAGGGGGTCACGACGGCAACATCGGCCGATTTGGCCATCGAGTCGGCGGAAACGGTCATCTTAGCCGTCAAACCTGGCGTGATCGCTGGGGTGGCGCGGGCCCATCTGGGTCGCTGGAGTGGTCGGCTGGTGATTTCCGTCGCTGCCGGAGTTACGCTGGCGAGGCTTCAGGAATGGCTTGAGACCGATTGTGTGGTCCGAGTGATGCCCAATACGCCCTGCTTGGTCGGCGCCGGGGCGTCGGCTTTCGCCTGTGGTCCAGGCGTTTCCGAAAGGCACGCCCAAACGGTGCAGACGATTCTTGGCGCGGTGGGCGATGTGGCGCAGGTCGAGGAAAAAATGCTCGATGCGGTCACGGGGCTGAGCGGTTCGGGACCTGCCTATGTGTTTGTAATGATCGAAGCGTTGGCCGACGGTGGGGTCGCTGCTGGCCTGCCCCGCGAGCTAGCCCAGCGTTTGGCGGCTCAGACCATCCTGGGAGGGGCTAAAATGGTACTGGAAACGGGGGAGCATCCGGCCGTTCTGAAGGATGCCGTGGCGAGCCCCGGTGGGACAACCATTGCTGGCTTGGCGGCATTGGAAGAGAATGGTATTCGCTCCGCCTTGATCCAAGCGGTGGCGGCTGCCGCGGCCCGCAGCAAAACACTCGGGGCCAGCTCGTAATCGGTGTTATTACATTTTTTAAGCGATGGAGATTTGAATCCATGGAGTCGCCGCTTTGCTTGGTCGACGATAAGCACTTGCCCCTGTACCGCGTGTTGTGGGTTTCGGACACTCCGCACTTTTGTGGAGAAGAAGATTGCTTGTGCGAAGGCCGCTATGAGGTCCGCCTCGAAGTCGATGAGTCGTTGTGGGCGAATCGCGAAGAACGCGATACCCTGATCGCGGCTTTGCATCGCTGGTGTGGTGACATGGAAGCGGGCGGAGACCACGGCGAAGGGGAGTTGTGATGCCTCCTACCGAAACGCCCGCGGGACTGCGCCGGTTGATGCAGACGCTGCAGCAACGTGCGAAGAATCGACCGCCCAAGTCGTACACGACCAAATTGCTCGATGGGGGGCCCGCCAAAATCGGCGACAAAATCCGCGAAGAGGCGGAGGAACTGATCGAGGCCGCCGCGGAAACGGGCGATGCAGGACGGAAACACTTTGTCTACGAAGCGGCCGATCTGCTGTATCACACCATGGTGATGTTGGCGTGGCGCGACGTCGACATCGATGAAATCATCCAAGAACTAGAACGACGCGAAGGCACCTCCGGCTTGGAAGAAAAAGCCCAACGGGCCCCGAAAGAATCAAACGAATGACCAACGTACCGAGTGCCTTGAACGAACACACCAATCTTCGCATCGGCTTGCCCAGTAAAGGCCGCCTGAGTGACTTGGCCGGCGAATTGCTGCGGCAAGCAGGACTCCGTTTTCGACGCCAAGACCGAGGCCTGTTTGCTCGCGTCAGTGGTCTACCTATCGACCTGACCTTTCTGCGGACCGATGACATTCCCACGTTATGCGCCGAAGGGGCCATCGACATGGGAATCACCGGGAGCGACCTGCTGGCCGAAGCCGACGTCGATACGACGGTCCGAATGCCACTCGGCGTGGGACAGTGTCGTTTGGCGATTTGCGTTCCAGAAGACTCGGCCTACACTTCGGCCGCCGATCTCGATGAGGCTCGCATCGCGACCAGCTTTCCCTCTTTGACAAAACGCTACCTGGCTCGCTTCGGTGCCTCGGCTCATCTGGTTTCGCTCTCGGGCAGCGTGGAGGTGATGATCCAATTAGGAGTCGCCGACGCGATCGTCGACCTAGTGGAAACGGGCAGCACCTTGGCGGCCAACCGGTTGCGGATTTTGGAAGAGATCGGATCTTACGAAACGGTGCTGATTCAGAACCAGCAATGTCGCGACCTGGAAACAGCAGACCGGGTTGTGCGACGTCTGGAAGGGGTCACGATTGCCCGCGACTACTCGCTGCTGGAATACAACATCCCACGCGAAAAACTGGCCGCCGCCGAAGCGATCACTCCCGGGTTTCATTCGCCGACCATCGGTATCTTGGAGGATGAACGTTGGTGTTCCGTTCGCTCGATGGTAAAGCGCAAGGCGGTGATCGATGCGATGGAACAGTTGGAGCTCCTAGGCGCCTCGGCGATCCTGGAAACCTCCATCGCCAACTGCCGCTTGTAGCTCCCCCCGGCCTCCCGCTTCCTAACTCCCCGGTCGTTTGCCGATGAAACCGCTGGTTCAAATTTCGCTTGATCTGACAAACATCGACGAAGCTCTGGCGACCGCCGAGATGGCGTTACGGGCGGGCGTCGATTGGCTGGAAGCGGGCACTCCTCTGATTCTGGCAGAAGGCCTGCATGGCGTGCGAGAGCTTCGCCGCGCATTTCCCAAAGTCCCGATTGTCGCCGATCTGAAGACGATGGACGGCGGTTACTTGGAAGCGGAAATGATGGCCACCGCTGGGGCGACCCACGTGGTGGTCATGGCTCGGGCACATGCCGAAACGATTAAATGCGTTGTCAAAGCGGGAGCCGATTTTGGCTGTGCCGTGATGGGCGACAATATGGTCTGCCCCGACATGGTGGCCGGTGCCAAGTTTCTTGAAGACCTGGGCTGCGATTTCATTGTGCATCACATCGGTTATGACGAGCGTCGCGGAATCGCGGCAGCCGGCCAACCGATGCCCAGCCCACTGGATCAACTTCGCGAGGTCGTCGCTGCGGTCAAAGTCCCCGTGCAAGCGGTCGGTGGCTTGAGCCTCGAGCAAGCGATCGCCTGTCCCAAGTATGGCGCTCCGTTGGTCGTCTTGGGGGCTCCGTTGACGATCGATGCCGATGCGTTCCGAACCGCCGACGGGGATCTCGAAGGCTCGCTGAGGCTGATCTGTGATGCGATCCACGCCCAATCTGAAAGCGAGTAGAAAGCACATGTCGTCCGCAGCCGTGGTGAATTACGCTCCCGAAAAAGGGTGCGTCGAAATTCGAGAAATCGAGCGACCGGAAATCGGAGACGAGGATGTCTTGCTGGAAGTTGCCAATGTCGGAGTTTGTGGCAGCGACCTGCATCAATGGACCGCCGATCACTCTTGGCCGGTCAACTATCCGGTCGTCTTGGGGCACGAATTCAGTGGCCGCATCGCCCAACTTGGTAGTCGCGTCGAAGGTTGGCACGAGGGGCAACGCGTCGTCAGTGAAACGGCGGCCATCATCAGTCAAAACAATCCAATGACTCGCCGCGGACTGTACAACCTCGATCCGACTCGCAAAGGGTTCGGGTATGGTGTCAACGGAGCGATGACCAAGCATGTCTGTGTGCCGGCGAGGGTTCTGCATGCGGTGCCCGACGCGCTGCCGCTGGAACGGGCTTGCTTAACGGAACCCTGTTGCGTGGCCTACAACGCGGTGGTCAAGAATGGTCGCATCGAACCGGGGGACCGTGTGGTCGTGCTCGGGCCTGGCACGATCGGCATCCTGTGTGCCGCAATGGCCAGGTTGTGCGGTGCTGAGGTCGCGATCGTCGGTTTGGAAGCCGATCGACAACGACTGGAGATCGGTCGGCAATACGGTTGCGAAACGATTGTCGGCGATGCCCGCTCGTGGGCCATGCAACGCGATGGTTTAGGCTGCGATGGCGTGATCGACGCGGCGGGTGCGAGCGCAACGCTGAAGCTGGCCATCGATTGGGTGCGTCCGGCCGGTTGGATCAGTAAAGTCGGTTGGGGACCGCAGCCGTTGGGATTCAACCTCGATCCGTTGGTCCAGAAGAACGTCACCCTGCAAGGTAGCTTTAGCCACAACTGGCCGATTTGGGAACGCGTCCTCGCGCTGCTTGCCAGCGGTCAGTTGGATGTTCAGCCGATCATCGGTGGCGTTTGGTCGATCACCGATTGGCATACCGCGTTCGAGAAAATGCACTCTGGCGAAGTGGTTAAGAGCATCCTCACGCCCGACTGATCATTGCGGCAGTGAGTTACTCCAGCGAGACGGTGACCGAGCAGGGAAAGCTGAGTTGTGGATCGCTCCGGCGTTCCAGTAACGTGGCCAGCGACTGGATGGTTCGTGGCGGAGCTGGCCCCGCGAACAAAACCTTGTCGCCCGCTTGGATGGTGATCGGCTGATCTAAGTCGAGCAACCGATCGTCCAGATAGACAATCACGTCGCCCGGTTCGTCGCTGGCAAGTGTGATGGTTTGGCCCGCCACGCTGGCGATGATTTCCCGTCGAGCGGGCTCGGCTGTGTCGGGAATGCCCAACCAGTACAGTTGTCGATGCGTCACGTCGTCTTGCTTCCAGACAATCCGCTTGGGTACGGGATCGCGGGTGTGCTGCGCCATCCATGGAATCGCCACCGCATCTTCGCGATCCATCCAGTGCCCCTTGCCAGGATAGACCTTGACGAAGTGCGCGTAGCCCTCCGGATCGGCTTTCTGCAAGGCGGATAGTTTCTCGCTCCACTGCTGGGCGATGGTATTGCGGTTGTAAGCGGCATCGCGCCCACCGACCTGCAGTGCGAACGGCACGTTGCGCAGTCCCCGCGGCGAAGTTTCATTCGGATGCCCCGCCATCATCGCCGCCGCTGCCCAGCGATCCGCCATCCGTGGTGCAAGTTGGTAGACTCCGTCGCCACCGGCCGAATAGCCCATCACGTAGACGCGGTTCCAGTTGACCGCTTCCAAGGCGACGAAGTTCTCGATCAATCGGTCAAGCAAGGTATCGATGTGCGGCTCGTGCCACAGGTTCCAAGTGTTCGTCGGAGCCCGCGGAGCGACATAGATACCTTCTTCTAGTGCATACAGCCGCTTCTGGTTCTCCCATTGCTGGTCGTTCACTCGCGCCGCGGTACCGCCTCCGCCATGCAGCGAAATGTACAGGCTCCAGCCATCGGCAGGTCGTTTGCCGAAGGTCCGATAGGCAAACGGCATTTGGAGTTTTCCAAGGCTCAGCGTGCGCGACTGCATCTCGGCGGCACGCTCCCGCCGAATCTGCGCTAGTCGATCTGCCGATAACCGTTGGCGGGCTTGTTCGATACCATCGCGGCCCAGCGGTATGGTCGCGAAGGCTTGTTGCTCCAGCGCAGGTCGCTCTGCGGCATCGATCGCCAAGTAGGCACGCAGCGCTGTGATCGCGGCGGAGGAGCCTACCGGCGCGGGCGACCTTTCCTCCCCAACGGCTGCTTGCGACCAAGCGGCACTCAATGCCAGCGGCAGCGCCACCAGCCACACGGCCGGCCAGTTCCGATTGATCGTGAGCCGGAAGGAACTTTGTTGTCGCATGGAGGCATTGTCAGGTAAGGAGCGCGTCTCGATCGTGGGCAATTCCGCCGTCATCAGTGCAGCGATTCCAGGTAAGCCAACAAGTCGGCAAGCTGCTCGGGCGTCAGGTTGTCGACAATTCCTTTGGGCATCATCGAATCTTCACGTTTGATGCGATCTTCGATGTCATCCTGCGGCAATTCTTTCGACAAGCCATCGTTTTGACGAATGTTGACCGTTTCGGCGCTCTCGAGCACGACGAATCCTGTATAGACCGATCCTTCGGCCATCAGGAATCCCCAGGTATCAAAACCTTGCGCGATCTTTTCGCTCGGTTTGACAATCGATTCAATCAGTTCGGCCGGTTTGTAACGCTTGCTGATATCGACTAGGTGGGGACCCTTGGGTTGCTGGCCGTTGGCAAAGCTGTGGCAGTTGATACACGACTGGGACCGAAAAATGGCTTTGCCCGATTCGGCGTTTCCGGTGGCCTGCAGGGTGCGAGCGAGCACGTCGGCATAAGCCATGTTGGCGATTTGATTGGGATTGTTGGGATCCACTTTAGGAATCTCAATCGCCTTTTCATTTTCCTCCGCCATCACATCGGTTGCGGTGCCATCGAGTTTGACGACATGCCGCTGCAGTTGCGACGTGATGTGAGCTGCCAACGATGCGTTGGCTTCGGAGAGGGCGACTTGAATTGCCGACGCGATCCGCGGTGATTGTTCCCACGTTTGGCGATCATAGTAGGGGCCCGTGGTATCAGGACGCGTGCCCCACCAACCCTTCTCGAAGCGGCCTTCTTGGTGATACAGACGAATCAGTGTCGTCCACAGTTCGCGCCGCAGAGCTTCGTCGCGAACGGAGCCTAGTTTTTGGAACAGTCCGTCGATCGTTCGCCCCTCATGCATGCTCTTCAGAGCCCACAACGCGCCGGCTTGGTACGGCCCCTCGAGTGCTTCCAGGCAGCTTTCGACGGCATTCATCTGAACCAACGTTTTGACGGCTAGGTGAGGCAGCACGCGTTCGGGATGGGGGACTCGCCAGTCATCGCCTGTGGCGGTCGATACCGAACCGTCGATGCGGGTTAACGGCAGGACGGCCTTGGCGACTTCGTCGGCGGTAGGTTGTTCGCCCGCAGCGACGGGACCGTCGCTGGAATAAACTCGGCCGAGGGCAATCAAAGCAGCCGCTTGCACCCGAGGCGAATCGCTTTGGAGTCGAGCGACGATGGCGTCGCTGCGCGTTTGGCGCGCGTCATCGCGACGATCGGTTAGGGCTCGCAAGACGTACTCCTGCAAGTCGTCTTGTGCGGCCAAACGCCACAACGCTTCCCGCGCTGCCGGAGCTTGCAGTTGGCCCAGCGTAAAGACCGCCGCCACGCGACTAAAGAGGGATGCCTGGGCGTTACCGCCGAGCGTTTCGAGGGCTGGTAAGAGCACGCTCGAGTCGTCTGCGGCGCGACGCAGGATTTCTCGTTGCAGCGTCAAACGCCATGCCGCACTAGGGTGTATGAGCTGGTCGACCAATTCAGTGCTGGTCAGCGAATCGATATTCGGGACCGGGTGCGGGACAAATCCGACCGGTGTGACCTGAGCCACGAAGCCCACATCGGGGCCACTGAAACTGAAGCCGCCGTTCTTCCAACTGCTCACGTACATGCGTCCGCTGGCATCGACATCGATATCGGTCGGACGAGGTAGTTTGATAAACGTGTCTTGCTGTGGATCAAAAGTCGCGCCGTTGACGGGCAACTTGTGGCTAAAGACCGCACTGCGTCCCCAGTCACAGGTCAACAGCAAATCGTTCGTGCTGTCGGGCCAACGACTGTCCTGAAAATACATCGTTCCGCATCCCGAGCCGCCGCCATAATCGGCCAGTGGCGGCATCGTTTCGGCAGTGAAGTTTTTATACAGCGAGGGGTAGCCATAGTTCGCTGTCTGCAAGATGTGAGAGACACGAATGTCCCAGCCACCGCCATCGTTGGTGTTGTCCCGGGTAAAAATATTCATCAGCGGGTCGATCGAAACATCCATGATGTTTCGCAGGCCCCAAGCGAAAATTTCCATGTCGCTGCCGTCCGGACGGATCCGCACGATTCCGCCACCGCGCCGACTGAGCGAGGTACCATCTTTGGCCACGGCGTTGGTGAAACCAAAGTCCCCGACGGCAATGTAGATCCAGCCGTCGATTCCCATGCGAATGCCATTGGTCGTATGGTCGGCCCCGCGTCGATTGACTTCGTCGGTGCTGATGCCCTCGATGAGGACTTCGCTTTCCTCCGCCGTGCCATCTCCATCGCGGTCGTGAAACACCGTTAAATAAGGCGGATGCAAAACCCACAGCGAGCCATTGTCATAGACCAAGCCGCGGGGGTGATCCATGCTGGCGAACACGTTGACTTTGTCGGCGATGCCGTCGCCATCGGTGTCGATGCAACGCAGCACTCGGCCGCCATTGGCCGCCTTGCCCAGCGAACCCTGTTCGTCGACACCGACAAACACTTCACCGGTCGACGCGGTTGTCAAACAGACCGGATAGTTCACTTCCGGTGGTTGGCCGAACATCGTGACATTGAATCCATCCGCGATTTTGACGTCCGCGATCGATGCCGAAGGAGCACTGCTGTCGGTGATTTCTGCCAGTTCCGGCAGTTCGTCGGCCACCGCTTCCAGTTCCCACAGCGAACCCCAGAGCCCAGCGTTGGCACCCAGGAAGGTGACTTTTAGATAACGGGTTTCGGGAGCGTCGATTTCGTGAGCGCGCAGGCCACCGACCTCTTTGTTCTCCGATGCATCGACCAGCGAGTTCCACTTTTCTCCATCGGCGGAACCTTCGATGGTGTAACGGTAGGCCGTGCCGGTTCGTTTTTCCCAGTGCAGACGCACCGCGCGAAGATGCTGCGGTTTCTCCAGGTCGACGGTAACCCATTCGTTGGTTTGCGATCCCGAGGCACACCAACGCGTATTGAGTAGGCCATCGGTGAGGTGTTTCGCAAAGTTTGGATTTTGGACGCTCTTGGCTTGAACCGGTTTCTTGTACGCCAGGTTCCCTTCGCCGCAGCAGTTCTGTGGCAGTTGATTGCTGGCACTGGCGGACTTGGGAGCATTCACGAGGGCTCGGATCGATTCGTTCGTCGCCTCATCGGCGGGCGTGAACTCGGTCGCCGGATCGCGCTGCACCGCCCACAGTAAACCTTTGGTGACCATGTCCAAGTACTTAGGCTCGGCCATCGTCTCGTTGTAATGGCCGATGGTGGTACCGAACACGCGTGTGCCGTGGTAGTCATTGGTCCACACACAGACTTGAGGCTGTCCGTCCGATTGACGCTTGGCTTGGGCTAAAGGCGTGGCCGAATCAAAGATTTTGATCGTGTGATACAGTTCGCCCTTGGCCGCGACAAATGCATCGCCCAGCCCCTTCATGATCGGATGCTCGGGCTGCAGGTTTTCCGCGGTGAAGGAATAGTGCGGTCCGTGTCCGGGGGATTGCAGGCCGACAAAATCAAACCATCGCTGATCTCCCACGCGGTAACAATGCATCGCACAGTGAATCAGGATGCCGGGCTTGCCTTCGCGGTGCGGTTTTAGAATGCGATCGACGAATTGAGGGTCGGTGACCGCGGCAAAGCATTCATTGTGAACCACAATGTCAAAACCGTCCGCCCAGTTTGGATCGTTGTACAGCGGAATGGCTGTGTCGGTGGTGCTGCCACCCTGCTGGACGACGGTCCATTGCACATTGGCCCGAGCACTGATGCCTCGGGTCAGGATCAGCTTCTGCCGGTCGTAGTCATGGCAACAACCGCCGGTGACGAGGAGGGCTTGGATGGGACGAGCCTGATCCTGGGGTTGGCTTACCGTTTTGGGTTTCGCCTCTTGAGCGTGAACCAAGGAGATCGGCAAGCAGGCAGCGTAAAGAAGGAGGTGAGTCAGCAGACGGCGCATGGGGGCGTTTACTCAAGCGGCGAGACGAAGGATGGAAATCTAAAGCTCCTAGTGTAATCGCCCCGGTTCGACTGACTAACCACCCACCTGCGACATCCTCCGCTAAAGCCGTTTTGCCCGTTGAGTCCGTTCGTGCCACTGCCTAGCCAGATCAGGCGTTAGTGATTCAGCGGCCACCCGCCATGTCCAATTGCCTTTGGCTTGTCCGGGAATGTTCATGCGTGCTTCGTTCCCCAATCCCAGCACATCTTGCATCGGCACGATCGCCGTATCTGCGGGAGAGTCGAGGACGGCTTGAATCAGTTGGATGTGAATCGGCTGGTTACCCTGCAGGTAAGCTTCCAGCGGATCGATACCGGCGGCAATCGGTTCGCGTTGGCGGTACCAACCCATCAAGGTGTCGTTGTCATGCGTGCCGGTGTAGGCGACCGAGTGGGGTGGATAGTGCGACGGTCGGTGGAAGGCATCCTCTTCGGTGGCAAAGCCAAACTGTAGGACGCGCATGCCGGGAAAGCCGAGTCGCTCGCGGAGTTGGTGGACTTCGTCGGTAATCAATCCAAGGTCTTCGGCAATGATCGGCAGTTCGCCCAGTTCCGCCCGCGCTGCCAAGAACGGCTTTTCACCGGGCCCCGGTCGCCATTGGCCGGCGACGGCGGTCTCGGCGTCGGCAGGGATCTCCCAATACGATTCAAAGCCACGGAAATGGTCGACTCGCAGTAAATCAAAATGCCGCAGTGCCGCGCCAAATCGCGATGTCCACCAAGCGTAGTTCTCGGTTTCAAGGACGTCCCAGCGATAGAGTGGGTTGCCCCACAATTGCCCCGTCGCACTGAAGTAATCGGGCGGAACGCCGGCAACCAATTCGGGCTCGCCAACCTGATTCAATGTGAATAGCCGCTGATTCGCCCACACATCGGCACTTTCATGTGCGACAAAAATCGGCATATCGCCGTACATCTGAATATCCCGTTCGTTGGCATATTTTTTCAATCGCTTCCATTGGCGGTCGAACAGGAACTGCACGAATCGGGAATACTCGATCGATGCCTCCAGTTGACGGTCCCAGTTTGCAATCGCCACTTCGGATCGCTGGACCAAATCGGGATCCCAGGTGGTCCAGTCGGGATTGCCAAAATGCAGCATCAGCGATTCGAAGCGACAGTAGTCGGTCAGCCACCACGCATTCTCGGTGCAGAAGGTGGCCAGCTCCGCCCGCAGGCTGGTCGAGGCGTGCTGCTGAAAGTTCTCGAAAGCGGTGCGCAGTCGAGGCAGCTTATACGCCGCCACCGCCGTGTAATCGACTCGATCGCTGGCGGTCGCCAAAGCGGCACTGGGCGGCACATCGGTCGTGCTTAGTAACCCCTCTTCGATCAGCCCCGGAAGGCTGATCAGCAGCGGATTGCCAGCGAACGCAGAGAACGCACTGTAGGGAGAATTGCCTTCTGCTGGAGGCCCGAGCGGTAGGATCTGCCAAACCCGCTGGCCCGCCGCTGCCAAGAAATCGACAAACGCATGCGCGGGCTGACCCAAGTCCCCGATCCCGTCGGGGCTGGGCAAACTCGTAATGTGCAGCAGGATGCCAGCCGAGCGGGGAAAACGCATGATGGACTCTAGTGCTCCAGAGGCTTGACGCCCCAAATCTCGTCGGCGTATTGCTGAATCGTGCGGTCACTGGAAAACCAACCACTGTGAGCCGCATTGAGGATGCTCTTGCGGTTCCATGTATCTTGATCGCTATACGTGTCGTTGGCGGCCTGTTGGGCATCGATAAAGCTGCGGAAGTCGCCGATTGTTAGCCATTGATCGTTGGGATTTCGCAGGCCCGTCGTCAGCAGGTCAAAAATGCCTGGTTCCGACGGGTTGAAGTGGCCTCCTTCGAGCAGTTCCATTACCCGACGGATATCGGCATCGCCGGAAATGATTTCGTTCGGAGCGTAAACGGGACGCATCTCGGTGACTTCTTTCGCATCCATGCCGAACAGGAAAAAGTTATCCTCGCCCGCTTTGTCGCGAATCTCGATGTTGGCTCCATCGAGCGTTCCAATGGTGATCGCGCCGTTCATCATGAACTTCATATTGCCGGTTCCCGAAGCCTCTTTGCCGGCTGTCGAAATCTGTTCCGATAGTTCGGTGCCGGGGCAGATGATTTCCATCGCCGAAACGCGGTAGTTGGGAAAGAAGACCATCTTCAGCAAGTCGCCGCAGGCTTTGTCGGCGTTGACCACCGCCGCCACATTGTTGACCAATTTGACAATCAGTTTGGCCACGTGGTAACCCGGTGCAGCCTTGCCACCGATCAGCACGCAGCGTGGCACCATGCCTTGCGTTTCGCCACGACGAATCCGGTCGTACAGGTGGATCACATGCAACACATTCAGCAATTGCCGCTTGTACTCGTGGATCCGTTTGACCTGGACATCGAACATCGCCGCTTCACTAAATTCCACCCCCGTGTTTTTGCGAACGTAATCGATCAGGCGACGCTTGTTCTCCAGTTTGACCTGGCCCCATTCCTTGCGGAACGCGGCATCTTCGGCGTAAGGAACGAGTTTGGACATCTGCTCCAAATCGGATTCCCACTCGTTGCCAATCGTTTTGTTCAACAGGTTTCGCAGGCGTGGATTGCAATGTGACAACCAACGCCGCTGCGTGACGCCATTGGTCTTGTTGTTAAATTTCTCCGGCCAGATTTGATAGAAGTCTTGGAACAGGCCCGCCTTGAGCAATTCGGTGTGCAGGTGAGCAACGCCGTTCACCGAAAAACTTCCGACGATGCTGAGGTAAGCCATCCGGATATGTGGTTGGTCGCCCTCTTCAATCAAAGAGACGCGTTTTCGCAGTTCCATGTCACCTGGGCAACGTTCGGCAACTTCGTTCAAGAACCGTTCGTTGATTTCGTAAATGATTTCCAGCAACCGCGGCAGCAGGTGACTGAACAACGAGACCGACCAACGCTCCAGCGCCTCGGGCAGCAACGTGTGGTTGGTGTACGCCATGCACTCGGTCGTGATTCCCCAAGCGGTGTCCCAATCCAGTTGATGCTCGTCCATCAACAATCGCATCAATTCGGGAACGGCGTTGGCGGGATGCGTATCGTTCAGTTGAAAGCAATTCTTCTTACCAAAGTCGGTAAAGTCGTGACCGTTCTGTTCGATCCAGTGGTGCAGCACATCTTGCAGGCTGGCCGAGACGAGAAAGTACTGCTGCTTCAGTCGTAGTTCCTTGCCGTTCTCGCTGGCATCGTTGGGATACAACACCATCGAGATCTGTTCGGCGTTGTTCTTTTCCGCGACCGCTTCGGGATAGCTACCCGAATTGAACTCCTGTAAATCAAACACGTCCGTCGCGGCGGCTTTCCACAATCGCAGCGTATTGACCGTGCCATTCTTGTTGCCAGGGATCGGCATGTCATAAGGCACCGCCAGTAGGTCTTGTGTGCCGACCCAGCGGCTGTGCGGAATGCCCTCGTCGTCGCGATACCGTTGCGTATGACCATACAGCTTGATCGTTCGCGTGTACTCTGGACGCTCGATTTCCCACGGGTTGCCATCACGCAACCAATGATCGGGGTCTTCGACTTGGCGGCCGTCTTCGATGTGCTGATGGAACATGCCGAACTCATACCGAATGCCGTAACCAGCGACCGGCAGTTGCAAGTTGGCACAGCTATCGAGGAAGCATGCGGCCAATCGCCCCAGCCCACCATTGCCCAAGCCCGCATCGAGTTCGGCTTCGGCAACCTCTTCCAACTTACAGCCGTACTGCTGAAGCGCATCGCGTACCGATTGCTCTAGATCGAGGTTCAGCACCGCATTGTTGAGCGAGCGGCCAAGCAGGAATTCGAGCGATAAGTAGTGGACACGGCGGCTGGTCGATGCCGCGAAACGCTCTCGCGTCATCCGCCATTGCTCGCTGATCCGGTCGCGTACCGCAAGTGCCAAAGCGCGGTAGTAGTAACGCGGGTCACCATTTTTGTCGTGATGGCCCAGCGTGTAGTAGAGGTGGCGCCGGAGTTCGACAGGGAGTGGACCTAGGATGTCTTGCGCGGTTGTAGCCATTTCCGGTTTCTGCTCCAGCGTATTCGTCATATTAGGTCTTTGTTGGCTAAAAGTTGCTATCAAAGAAAGCGAGTCCGTACCCACTCATGCTCGACATTTCGGTTATCGACCGAATCGGAGGTGAGCGTTCGTATTAACCTAGCTTGTTTTTCGATCGTATCCGACTGAAAGGCAACTCAAATTGTCTCCAAAGGTAGTGGGTCTGTCGATAACCGCCCACCGGATCCGGCCTCAAAGGTGGGACGATGGCGGGCAATTGCCCCACACTGTGGCTTCACGGTGCGACAGCCAACCACGGAGCAAGTTGCTAGCGAATTCCATGCCCCGCGAAAATTGCGAGCTTCACGCTGGGCGGAGGGGCAAGACGTGCGAGGATCAGAACTTGCGCGTTACCGAAATCCGTTTGCGCGCCACGTCGATCTCCAGCACTTTGACTTTCACCACATCGCCGACGGCGACGATTTCGTTCGGGTCGCTGACGAAGGTGTCGGCTAGTTGAGAAACGTGGATCAAGCCGTCTTGATGTACCCCCAAGTCAATGAACGCACCGAAGTGGGTGACGTTGGTGATCACCCCTTCCAGGATCATGTTCGGTTTCAAGTCTTCGATGTCGTTGACCGTGTCGTCGAACTGAACGACGCGAAATTCGCTCCGCGGGTCGCGGCCTGGTTTGCCCAATTCGGCGATGATGTCGACCACGGTCGGGATGCCGAACGCCCCATCGACGAATTCTTCGGGCTTTAATTTCTGGCTCAGTGTGGCGTTGCCGACTAACGCTTTCGAATCGGTCCGCAGTTTCTTCGCCATGCGGCTGACAACGGCATAGCTTTCCGGGTGGACGGCCGAATTGTCGAGCGGTTCCTCGCCGCCATGAATGCGCAAAAAACCGGCCGCTTGTTCGAAAGCTTTCTTGCCCAACTTGGGAACCTTGGTCAGTTGTTTGCGATTCGTAAAGCGTCCATTGCTGTTGCGGAACGCGACGATGTTTTCGGCTAATTTCGGTCCGATGCCGGCGACGTGAGACAGCAGCGGCACGCTGGCCATGTTCAAATCGACGCCCACACTGTTGACGCACGATTCCACCGTGCGATCGAGGCACTTGCGCAATTGCGATTGGTTCACGTCGTGTTGGTACTGGCCCACGCCGATCGATTTCGGATCGGTCTTGACCAGTTCGGCCAGCGGATCCTGCAGGCGTCGCGCGATACTGATGGCACCGCGGACGGTGATGTCCAAGTCGGGGAATTCGGCCGCGGCCAACTCGCTTGCCGAATAGATCGATGCGCCCGATTCACTGACCATGACTTTGGTGATCGGTAGCTTATGTTCGCGTATCAGTTCTCCGACGAAGGCGTCGGTTTCGCGAGATGCGGTGCCGTTACCGATCGCAATCAGTTCCACTGCGTGCCGTTGGATCAGCCCCAGCAAGACGCGCGCTGCGGCGGTTGTGTCGCTCTTGGGCGGGGTGGGATAGATCGTGGCGTTGTCGAGAAACTTTCCCGTGCCGTCGACGATCGCGACCTTGCAGCCGGTGCGGAAGCCAGGGTCGATCCCCGCGGTGACGCGCGGACCGGCGGGCGGTGCCATCAGCAATTCGCGCAGGTTCTTTCCAAAGACGCTGATCGCCTCTTCGTCGGCTTGCTCTTTCAAGTTTTGCAAGACGGCCGACTGGGTGGCTGGCATCAATAGCCGCTGGTAGCAATCCGCGACCGTCGAGAGCAGTTCGTGATGGAACTCGAATTGCCGCTCGGAAACGAGTTTGGGTTTCAAGCTGCGCAGCATTTCCGCGTCGTCCAGTTGCATGCCGACGCGCAAGATGCCTTCGGCTTCGCCACGCAGCATCGCCAGCAAGCGATGCGATGGCAGGCGACGGAGCGGTTCCTGACGATCGAGGTATTGCTCGAACTTGCCCGCTTCGTCTTTCTTACCGCGTTTGACCTGCGAAGTGATCTGGCCGGACGTGAACGCTTGCTGCAGCATCCAGGTGCGTGTTGACGCATCTTCGGACCACTGTTCCGCCACAATATCGAGTGCCCCTTGCAAGGCCGATTCGGCGTCGGGAACCTCTTTCTCAGGATTCACGAAGGCTGCCAGAGTTGCATCTTTGGAGCGTCCCAAAGGGGTCTGTTGCAGCAGCAGATCGGCCAGCGGTTGCAGTCCCTTTTCGCGAGCGATCGTCGCACGGGTGCGACGTTTTGGTTTGTACGGCAGATACAGCACTTCCAAAGTTTGCATGTCGACGCACTGCTCGATTTGCAAACGCAGGCTGTCGGTCAGCAGCCCCTGTCCTTCAATGGTTTTCAGAACGGTTGTTTTCCGAGCTGCCAAGGCGGTTGCTTTTTCGAGCGCATCTTCGATCGCGCGGAGGGCGATTTCATCCAACCCCTGAGTCGCTTCTTTGCGGTAGCGGGCGATGAACGGAATCGTGTTGCCCGCCTGAAGTAATTCAATGGCTGAGGTCACTTGGCGAATCGGCAGATTCAATTCTCGTGCGATTGCCCCAGCATGGGCTGCGGCAGCAAACGGTTGGTCCATCGGGAGGGCTCGATTTCGATTCAGGAGTACTGGGCTGAGGCTTGAGAGAAAAAGTGGCGCACCGCGCGGCCGCTGATCGTCGTTTTTTGTACCAGCTCCGCCACCACCGATTCCATCGCAGCGACGTGCGCCGGATCGTTCAGCAGATGTTCGGTTTTGTCGAGTAAGCGACGTTCCAACCGTTCGACTTGACGTTCCCTGCCGGCGCGGGTGGCGAGCAGTCGCCGCGCCGCTTGTAGGTCTTGGGCGGCGCCACGCGGGCAGTATTGGCCGGTGAAACGAGCTTCCGCGACCATTCCCGCCAGCAAGATCAGCACGTCGTCTTCGAGTGAATCACGAGACGCCTTGGCGCGGCCTTTTTGGATTTCGCAGATTCCCAGTCGCATGCCGCCCGTTGATAGCTGTCCGGGGGCGATCGTGACTTTTTGAATCGAGCGACCCACCGACACGGCCATCACCGCATGACCCGCTTCGTGATAGGCGGTCGCCTGCCGCTGTTTCAGCATGGCGGCAATGGATGCCGGAGATGCGGCGGCGTCGTCGTCGGCGGCGTCGTCCGGAGGAGTTAACGGTTGCGGTACGTTGTTCATGCCACGTATTGAAAACTCAACCGCCTCCCACCGCTAGCCCCGACGGGTCAGTGGCGAATTGTCAGTGGCGACTTAGCGTTGCCGAACGTCGTTGAAAGGTGGGTGCCAACTCGGGGCCAAGATGGAATCGTCCGTGGTCACTCCTGCTTCCAGTTCCCCGTGGTGGTTCAAAAAGGGATCGTCCCCCGTCTGGGCGACTTGTTCAATCGGCAGAAAACGCACATGCCCATCTTCGTACAGCAAATTAACGCCGCGTGAATCGTGCCCGCCGGGCACTTTGGATGTCGCGTCTGTCGCCAGTGGCAACGCCCTCGCCGGCATGTCCCCTAGGATCGCAAAGGTCGCGCGGGCTTGGTAGCGCGGCGAATGGTATTGTTGGCCGTCCATCACACCAAGTGTATAGCCGTAACTACCGCCGGTTTCCCGCTGCAGGACCGACAAGTCGTCCGCGCGGACTGAATGCAGTTCGGCGACGGCCGGAATATCGCGTTGCAGCCACGCGGGTGGGTCGAGCGACGGGCACCACAGCGACTGAAGCGAATCGAGCAACCCGGCTTCGCGAAGTCGGACCGAGTAGATCCCTGCGAAAGCTTCAGGCCCTTCGCTTGCCAGTGGCGGCAGTCGCTGCTCGGGATCTCGCATGGCGTAGGTGGTCACCGCCATGCCCGCTTGCCGCAGGTTATCTTGGCAGGCCACCTTGCGAGCCTCATAGCGGCTCTGCAGGATGCTCGGTAACGCCACCCCGATCAAAGCGGTCGCGGCAATCGCACTTGCCACCACGTCGCCCCAGCGAAACCGGTTGCCCCGCGAGTTGGGCGAGATGGTGCTGAATGAGGAACGTTCCGCAGGCGGAAGCTTGTTGGCACTTTTCTTCGCCGAAGCCAGGCCAGGAAGTGATTCTTCGGAACGTTCTTGTTCCGCGTTGTCAATGAACGCCAACGTCCGTCCGATCAGATCGCTCGGCGGTTGGAATCGGGGGGGCTGGTCCGTGTCGAGCGGTTCCAGTGACCGCTTCAGTAGTTCCAGTTCCGCCCGCAGCGCCGCGCTGTGGCGTAGCGCCGCCTCGACTTGCTCCATCTCGTGCGGTTCGAGCGCACCGAGCAGATAGCCAAGCAGGTCTTCATGCATAACACAGGCATCGTAACGAGAACGAAAAATGGAGGCATTCACGCAATCGACACTGCAAACGCCACACCGTGATCTTGCAAGTTAATACGGACTGGATCGAATTGGGGTTCATGCCACCAGCGGTTTCCTGGCCGGCTCCCGCGGTCCTGGCCGGCTCCCGCGGTC
>CAYZHQ010000004.1:0-20249 GCA_964477385.1 uncultured Pirellulaceae bacterium | reverse complement strand
ATGCCACCAGCGGTTTCCTGGCCGGCTCCCGCGGTCCTGGCCGGCTCCCGCGGTCGACGCTCCCGACGAACGAGATGCCAAACCGACCGCTGGTAGGCCTCTCGATAGTGCGGTGGCGGCTAGTAAGGAGCCGATGCGTGGCTTTCTTCCCACAATTGCCGCAATCGTTGAACGGCCGCATGCAGACGGCTTTTGACCGTTCCGACAGGGACATCGAGCGCCTCGGCAGCTTCGCGGTACTTCAATCCCTGGTAATAAACCAATTCAACCACTTGTCGCATCGAATCGGAAAGCGTTTCGACCGCTTGATGGACCCATTGGCCATTTTCACGCAGCGAGGCTTCGAGAAAAGGATCAGGGGCTTCGGCAACCAGTTTTTCCGACCATTTGCCCTCGTCGTCTTCGGCGCCGTGGGAGCGATCCAAGCTGGCAATGTTATGACGCTTATTCTTCCGCCGCACATCGATCGCTTGATTGGTGGCGATCGCGTAAACCCACGGTCGGAAGCGACGGCTGCTATCGAACGAGCCCGACTTCAAGTGGACTTGGAGGAAGGTGCTTTGAAAAGCGTCCTCCGCCAATTCCGCATTTCCCAAATACCGCCGCAGATAACTAAAGATTTCGATCTCGTAACGACTTATCAGCTGTTCGAACAGCGAGCGTTGCCCAGTCTGGTGGTACTGGTGCAACAGTTCCTCGTCGGTTGCCGTGGAGGGAGCAGATATTGCTGCGGGAGGTATTGCCACAGGAGGCCTCGGAGTTTCCGTGCGAGTAGGGACAAGATCACGACCTCCTCCACACTCGCTCCTACGGCGCTCACGGAAGCACGCCGTCACTGCGAATAAACAATCAAAATAATGGTGGAATTGGTGCCTGTGGGGGGGCGAGCCACATAATAAAAAAAAGCGACCGCCCTCGGGACGCATTATCGTCGATTCCCGCTGCCAGGTCAAAGGTTTGCTGGCTCGGAAATCGGCGTCTTTTGGCCTCCAGGTGGCTGCGAGCATATTAATATCGCGTAAAGCGAAGCCCCGTTCCGCAGGCCTTGCCAGTTAGACGGAGCCGATCCGCAGGCCGCCCTCGGTCTGCTCGGCCAACCGTGCGATTCGTCGGTCCAGTTCGGCGGCGTCCACCGTCGTGCGTCCCCAAACGGCATCCCCCGACACAATGGCTTCAAGCAGCCCTCGCAGTCGCGGCTCCAGCATTTTCCGCAACGCGTCGGCTTCGGGTGGGCTGAGTGGACACAGTTCGCCCGACATGCGGGCTCCTTCGCCGAGTCGACGTCGGACCTGCAACGTGCCACCGACGCCCAAGATTTGCTGGTCTTGGTGAAACAGTCGTCTCAGTTTTCCCGCAGGGTCGAAATGCAGGACCGGTTGCTCGCCAAAGTAGACGCTCGCCGCTCCGGTGGGACGAAATCCGATCACGCACGCTTCGGCTTCGCCTTTCCAGTGGACTTCGCCACGCGCGGGCATCGCGGTCGCTTCTCCGATCAAGTCTTCGCGTCGTTCGGGAGATCGAGCCATCTGCGGAGCCAATGGGCGGGGGAGGAGAAGAATGGGGCCGGGGGGATGGGAGGAATGTGCCGGTTTTTTGGATTAGCTGAAGTCTGACGATCGGGCGGCCGATACCAATCCCAGGCAGTCGTTCCGAGCGTCTGCCAATCTCTCCCACGTTACGTGCCGAAAGACAGGAAGTCGATCCATGCGTCTGCCGAATATTGCTTCCCTCCTGAGCGTTGCCGCTTGTGCCTTGTTTGCAACAGGTTGTTGTGGGCCTTGGGCCTGTGGTCCGATGGGCTGTGGTGGCGGCGGATGTGCCAGTGGTTGCGGAGAATGCTACATCGACCCTTGGATCAACGAGCCGGCTGCTTGTCGTGATCCGTGCAACGACTGCGGGCAGTACAATGGACAGGGTTGCGGCAGTTGCCGGCCGGTCTTCAATGGTGTGGCCAGTCTGTGGGGCTACCGCTATGACGCGGGCTGCGGTTGTGCGGGCGTCGGCTGCGACAGCTGTGCCGGTGCCTGTGACGGTGCCTGCGACGGCGGCGGTTGCGATTGTGGGCACGGCGGCGGAATGCCGGTCTATGGATCAGGGCCGATGCCACCAAGCGAACCGTACTACATCGACGGGCCGCATCACATCGGTGGCGAGCCAACTCCATTGGGCGGATCGATTGTCGAAGACGACGCCCTGCGAGACAGCTATGTGCCATCGCGCAGCAAGCAGATCTTCCGCAATCGCGGACCGGTCGTCTCCCGTCCTAGCTCGACCAAGTTCTAGCTCGGATTATTGATAACCCGGCGCGTAAGCGAGGGATCACCGATACATCCCTCGTTCACGCATCGGGTTACCAACAGCAGCCTGCTAAACAAGGCATTGAAGCAAGTCCAATCCGGGAAGACCGTTGCGGCGTCCCCAGTCATTCACGTGAATAATCCGGGCTAGCTCGACAGCTTCATGCCAAGATGGAATCGGGTGCGATCATTTGGGGCCGCTGGCCATCGGACAAGGGCTCGGTGTTCAAACCCGCCAGCTCCAGCACGGTAGCTTGCACGTCGTCGACCGATACGGGGTTCTCGACGGCTGCATAGCCCAGTTCATCGGTCTGACCATAATGCACTCCGGGGCGAATTCCGGCTCCGGCCAGCCACATCGTCGAGGCCGCCGGATGATGATCCCGGCCAGCCCACCGCGGGCTTGTCCCAGGAACAGCGGAACGGGTCGGGGTGCGGCCAAATTCGCCGCCCCAAACCACCAGCGTGTCGTCCAGCAGGCCGCTGCGTTCCAGGTCGATCAGCAGCGCCGCGATCGGTCGATCGATCTCGCCACACTTCCGCTGAAAGCCACCCTGCAGCGACTCGGCAGCGGTCCGGCCGTGGGCATCCCAGCCGTCGTTAAACAATTGCACGTAACGGACGCCGCGTTCCACCAAACGCCGCGCCAGCAGGCAATGATTGGCAAAACTTTCTCGCCCTGGACGGACGCCGTACAGCTGCCGCACTTCGCGGGTCTCTTGCGCCAGATCGGTCGCTTCGGCCGCCGCGGCTTGCATCGCATAGGTCGTTGCAGCCCGGCCCACGCGCGCGATTCCCAAAGGGTTGCCCAGCCGTTGGTAAGCTTGGCGATGGAAGCGACTGATGGCCGGAACCAGCTCGCTGCAAGGCGGCCGCTGGCTTTCCGCAGGGTCGCACAAAAAGAGCACCGGATCGCCGTTGCCAAGGCAGCGAATCCCCTGGCAGTTGCTCGGCAGATGCCCATGCCCCCAAGCCAACGGTCCGGCCGCCGGTAAGCTGCCGCCAGAGAACAGCACCACGTGGCCAGGCAGGTTGGGGGAGACGCAGCCAAGCCCGGCCGTCACGCGGGCACCGAGTGAAGCACCGTATTGCGGCAGGCTGCCGACCTGTTCTTGGGCTGCATGGCCGCAGTGCAACCGACGCTGCGCCGAGGCGTGGTCGAACGCGTCCGTATGGACGGTATGAATGAACGACACCGAATCGACGATTTGAGAAAAAGCCGGCAAGCGGTCGCTGACCCACGTCCCCGATTCACCATGCTGTGAAAACGAGCATTGCGGGCCCAAGAGGCGACCGGCCCATGGGTCGACCGCACGTCGATCGACCCTCCACTCCGCCGGGCCGCGGCTGCCAGACCATCGCCGTAGCATCGGCTTATAGTCGAACAGTTCAAATTGGCTGGGGCCGCCGAGCATGTTCAAATGGATCACTCGTTGTGCCCGAGCGACGGTTGGCACGAACGCATCAGACAAACCCTGTGCCGCCGCGGGCAAGTCGTGGCCGAGGCTTGCGGCCGCCGCTGTAGAACCGTTGGCGGCAAGCCCCAGCGCCGCTACGCCTGCCGGGCAGGCCTGCAGGAACTGACGCCGTGAAGCATGCCGCAGCGCTTCTTGCCGGAGCCGAGCTGGAGTTTTCATCCGTTCATTGGGGGCTGGAGGAGACGCGAAGGTGCGCCCCAGGCAGGCTGGGGCACGACAAAAAAACAGCCGACTGCGGACGCAGTCGGCTGTGACGATTTTATCAACATCAGGCCCGTCGTGGTGACGTTAGCTGTTCCACCACCAAGCCTTCGCGTCCTTGCCGTCGGCTGCCGCGGTGGCTTGCTTGTGAGTCTCCGCCAAACGCTCGCTCACTTCTTGCTTGGAGACCACTTCGAAGGCGTTCACGCTGACTCCGCCTGAGGTGCTAACGACCCAGCCCCGGGTGCCGCGAATGAAACTGCATTGCGGTTCAATCGCCGTCGGGATTTGGAACGAGCTCATTTCGACGATCGGTTCAGTGCCCATCAGCACTGACAGGTCACACTGGGCGACTTGATCCAAACGCTCTTGTTGGATCAAGGTCGCGATCACGCTGAGGTCCATGATGTTACGCAGTTCGCCAAAAATCGCCTGTTTCTGAGACAGCTCGGTGAACTTTTCGGTCATTTGCTCGGCCCACTGCTGCGCCGTCTTGTCGACTTTGCCAGTCCGTTCGACATTCCCGTCGGCGGTCAGCCGGTCGATTTCGGTCATCGTTTTGACACCCTGTCCGCTGACGCGCCACGCCAATCGGTCGGCCGTTCGCTGGACCGCGTCGTAGTTGGTTGTCATCCACCAGCGAGGATTGCTGGAGGCCGACTGACGCTGGTTACGAGCCATTTCCATGTAACTGGGCAGACCTGCCACGGGCGCATCGACCAAATGCATCGCCAGGCGTTTCATTTCAAAGTCCGCCGCGACCAGCACGCGAGCATAACGACTGTCGGTCGGAATTCCGGTCAGCTTGATCGTTTGCGGTCCAAAGGCTTCGCGCATCGCCGGTTCGAGTTGACGAGGATTCTGCTGCGGACGCAGTTGGACGCGACGCAACAGTGCGTTCAAGCGTTGGCGTCCCTCGGCGGTCGGTTCGATCGAGCAACTGATGCCCGCGTTCCGCGACGATTCGACCGATTGCATGGCCACCATCAAATCGTCCAACAATAATGTCGGTTGCCCGCTGTTGGCTCCGACCACGGTGGCGTCATCGCGAATGATCCACGGTTCCGCCGGTCCGGCTAACACGATGTCGTTCTGGTCTGGATAAACGAACACGTACTCGATCCGCTGCAGGCCCGCCATGTATTTCATTTCGTCAGGCAGCGATCCCCCTTTGGCTTTGACGTCGCGGATGGCGTTTTGCAGCTTAGTTAACGAAACCATTCGCAGATTGGTCCGTTCCCGCAGTTCACCGGCTGGCAATTGAACTTCCGCACGCAGCCGATTCAGCAGGTCTTCACGATCGGCGACGGTCGCTGACCGTACTAGTCCTTGAGCATCGATCATCACTCCTCCGACGGCGTTCTGTCGAAAACCCCCTCCCCCTACGCCAGCGTGCAAAATCGAAGCACAGCACACCACGGCCAGCGATAACAGAATGGATAGAGGTTTCATGAACGACTCCGAGGAGCAATCGTCGAACGATCGCGGCTTAAATGAAAAGGTTGGTCGACTGACAATCATACAATTGCAGCGGCACAGGGAGCGCCTTCGGCAAGGCAACAGTTGCTAGAATAGTTGCCTGCCGCGATCCTTTCAACAGATTCCCCTCCAGCCCCGCTTAACTGTCCGTTGGCAAACCGGTCCCCCAATCCCTCCAACCGTCCCTCTGCCTACCTCGTCATCCGGCAAGGTGGTCGCTGGACCGACGTCTTAAGGCTGATGCCAGGCCGGCGAGTGCTGATTGGACGAGCCAGCACGAGCCAAATTGTGATCCACAGCGAGCGTTGCAGTCGGCAGCATACCGAAATTTTTCCGGTTCAGGATGGTGGTGACTGGGTCGTGCGGGATCTCGGCAGCCGAAATGGAACGCTGGTCGATAACCGCCCGATCGAAGAGGACCATGTGCTGGCCGAAGGGGAGACGATCGAGGTGGTGGGTTGCCAAATGACCTTTGTGCGACGCATCGCCGAAGCCTTCGGTGGCGGTCAAGGGCCCGCTTTGGCTCCCTGCGGCCAAGGGGACGATCAACAAACGACCGGTGGTGAGTCCGCCACCATCACCCACCGCCGCGACCGTAGTGCTTATCTCCAGCCCCAAGACCATCCCCAACCGGGCAAAAATCTCGCGGGCAAAAATCTCGCGGGTGGTACGGCGGTGACGACTGGGACCGTCGCGGCCGATAGCGAAGTCGGCCGCGAGCTGTTTCGACAATCTTTCGAGCTGGCTCGCTGCGACACCGCGGAATCGGCAGCCATGACGGCTCTGCAAGGCATCGCCGGTTATCTGGGCGTCGGCAGTGGGGCGGTGTTGCTCGAGAAAGAGTCGACCGGAACGTCCGCAGAGGTTGGCAATTTGGCGGTGATCGCAACGCACCAACAGGGCGAACGTTCCTATCATCGCCTGCCCGACCTGCTGGCAAGGACCGTGCTGGAGGGTAACGAAGCGGTGCTGGCTCGGAATATTCGTGATGATGCGATGTTGGCAACGCCCGATAGCCAAGGCCAACTTTCGACCACCAGCACCGTCTGTACGCCGCTGCGGGACAAACGGGGGCCGATCGGCGTGCTGCACGTTTACGCCGACGAAGGGCAACGCGATCTGACGCCGGAGGATCTGGAATTCATCGTGGCTGTCGGCGAAAGCCTGTCGCTGGCGCTGCGCAACCTGCAACGCGAGCAACAGCTTAGCGACACGCTGCGGAAAACACGCCGCCATGTGCATCAACTACGCGAACAATTAGCCGACACAACCAAGATCGTCGGCACCAGTGACGCGATTGTTGGCGTCAAGGAAAACATTCGCCGCGCCGCGCCTACCGGTGCCATTGTGCTTGTTCGCGGGGAAAGCGGCACCGGCAAGGAACTCGTTGCCGCGGCGATCCATCATTCGAGTGATCGCGCGGACGGCCCTTTTGTCTGCCTCAATTGTGCGGCGCTCTCGCCCACGTTGCTGGAAAGCGAACTGTTTGGCCACGAAAAAGGAGCCTTCACCGGAGCGACGGAACGCAAGCTGGGAAAGTTCGAAGCGGCCGATGGAGGCACGCTGATGCTGGACGAAATCGGAGAGATGAATCAAGAGATTCAGGCTAAGTTTCTCCGTGTGCTGGAAGGCCACCCGTTCGAACGCGTGGGAGGTAACAAACCGATCCGCGCCAACGTCCGCGTCGTGGCGGCGACC
The DNA here is from genome assembly GCA_964477385.1 of uncultured Pirellulaceae bacterium. Lineage (GTDB taxonomy): Bacteria > Planctomycetota > Planctomycetia > Pirellulales > Pirellulaceae > Roseimaritima. Next base: position 13,096 of record CAYZHQ010000004.1, on the reverse strand, counting down.
AATCGTGATTTGGAACAAGCCGTTCGCGATGGAAAGTTTCGTGCCGATCTTTACTTTCGCTTGCATGTGGTCGAAATCGTGATCCCTCCGCTACGGCAGCGAGGCAAAGATGTCCTGCGATTAGCCGAGTTTTTTCTTCGCCGGTTCGCACTGCAAATGGGACGCAAGATCGATGGCTTTACCGCCGCGGCACAGCAGCATCTGGCCAGCTACGACTGGCCGGGTAATGTCCGTGAACTGAAGAATGTGATTGAGCGCGCGGTGGTGTTGTCAACCCATCCGGTCGTCGATGCCAGCGATCTGGTCCTCTCCAATGTGCGGCTCGACGCGGCGCCCTCCGCGCCCGCGGCGCCCGCCGCGTCGGCCTCGGCAACGCTAGGCGGCACCGGAAGCCAAACCGAATTGATCTCGCTGGAAGCATTGGAACAGCGGCACATCGTGCAAGTGCTGAAAGCGACCGGCGGCAACAAGAGTCGGGCTTCGTCGATCCTCGGCATCGAACGCAGTACGCTGGATCGAAAAATTCGACGGTACGCGTTGGATGCCCAACAGTGGAACGGCTAGTCGCAACCATACCCACACCCGCGGAAACGATCACTGCGGCGGCGTCTCGCACAACGCCTCGGCCAGCAACTTGCCGGCCAGTGCGTGCCCATGCCGGTTCCAGTGACCGCGACCAAGCACCGCGTTTTCAAAACCATGCAACGGTTGGTCGTGCTGCTGGGCATAACGCCGCATTGCAGCGGTCAGCACGATGACCGGAAAGCCGTTCCGCTGGCCCAGTTCAAGCAGTCGTCGGTCGGCATAGCCAAGGTCGTCCACGCCCAGTTCGGTGGCTAATTGCGCAGCTGGTCGCGGATCGGGATCGACGCGGATGCCCGAAGTGACGACCAAGACGGCAAACGACGCCTGATGCGCCGTCGCTTCTTCAGCGATCGTCTCGATCAGGCGATCGGTCAACTCCCAAGCCGTTTCCCAGGCCCCCGTCGGCGGCGCGAAAACTTCCGCGTTCAGTCCCGCTTCGGTGGCAACGTCGCCGGACGCCGCGTCGCCGGAATCCGCCGCCGCGGCGCGCTGGCCAAGACGCTGTTTGGCTTGATAGGCCAGCCCCAGGAGGCGAATGTGACGAATCGCAAAGTCCTTGCCGCGAATCCACATCGAGCGTTCGAACTGCTCTCGTTCGGGGTCCGCAAGCCGCGAGTCATCCAGTACCAATCGATTGTCCTGAACCGAAAAAAATGGCCGCTGTTTTTCCGGTTCAAGGATGGGGGAATTGTTTTGAATGTCGTTGTCAGGAAAGAACGACAACAGGATCATGTCGGGCTCGTACTGCCACACGTAGTGCCGCAGCATCAGCAGTTCCTGCGCTGTACCGAATCCCGAAACCCCAAAGTTCAACACTTCGATTTTCTGGTCCCCGGCAAACTGGCAGCGTTGTAGTTCGCTTTCTGCAATCTTCCAAAAGGTCTCTTCGATCTCCACCTGAGCCGCTTCGGCAAACGAGTCGCCGATGACGGCAATCCGAAACGTTTCCGCAGGCTTGGTCATCGCATGCGGGACGTCACGCAGTCCCCGGTCATTGGTGGTCACCAACGTCCGGCCTTCGCGCGTTTGCCAGCCAGAGTAGTTGGCGACCAACCGTGCACCGGTGTGGGGATCGAAGCGGTACATCGACGTCGGCGGAACGCCCAAGCCGAGTATTCGGAGCGCGATTTCCAGCACCAAGAAACAGCCTGACAGGGTCGCCAACAGCAGCAGCCAACGCTTGGCCCGCAGCGATAGTCGCTGGCGAGAATTCGACCGCTGGCGAGAGTCAGGCGGCAAGTCAGTAGGCAAAGAGTTCGTGTTCACGCAATGAGAATGGCATCGTGGATGCGAGGGGTAACAGGCCGAAGGTGACGCTTGATTCTACAGCACGGCAATGTTGCTACCGTACTGCACGGTTTCCAAAGTAATGCATGGTGATTTCCGAAGTAACCGCGGAGCCGGTCGCCACGCGGCGGCCCACGTCTTGCCGACCCGCGGTTTGCCTCACACACTGCGGGCATGTGGATTCGTTGCCTACCCGCTTCCTCACCCGCCCATGATGAGCCCTTTCGATGCCGGAAACCATTTTTAGCAAAATCATCCGTCGCGAAGTTCCCGCCAAGATTGTCTACGAAGACGAGCTTTGTTTGGCGTTCCATGATGTCGATCCCCAAGCCCCCACGCATGTTTTGATCATTCCCAAAGAGCCGATTGTGTCGCTCGCCGAATTGCAAACGCAGCACCAAAGTTTGGCAGGCCACCTGCTGCTGACAGCCGCTCGGGTGGCCGAACAACTGGGGTTGGACAAAGGCTATCGCTTGGTGACCAACAGCGGGGACGAAGGGGGCCAAAGCGTGCCCCATCTGCACTTCCATCTAATGGGCGGTCGCCCGTTGCATTGGCCGCCCGGCTAAAGCGATCTACAAACCGGTGCCGACGCGTTTGCTGCGGATGCCAACGATGATGAAGCCCAGCAACAAGGCTGTCAGGACCAGCGTCGACCAACCGATCGGGACTCGCTGGAGGACCAGCAGCGGCAAGGCGACCGTGACGATCCCGCCGCCGATGAACGGGGCCGAGAGGGGGGCCGCCAGGGCGTACTCCTCCCCTGCCCTGCTCTGCAAATGCGGATCGACGACGCGCAGTAACACAAAACCGGTCGCCGTGGTGCCGGTCGACATGCCGTAATTAATCAGGCCCAGCGGAAGCCAGACATCATCGGGCAGGATCTGCCGAGATAGAAACAGCAGGCAAAACGACGACCAAATCGCGCCACCGAGGAACAGGCAAGTAAACGGCACCCACATCGAAGCGACCGCCGTCAGATTCATCGACGCCACGGCGGCGACGACTAACAGATCCATCGCCGTCCCCACCAGCCGAGCAATCGAGTCGGCGTCAATGCGTTGCGCCTGGCCGGCTCGCTGCAGCAACCACCGCACGATCGCACCGCCAAACAGCGTGTAGATAAACAGCGGAAACGCACCCAGCACGCCCGCCACGGTCAGCCGCTGCCGCATCGCTGCGTCGCCGGCTTCTTCCGCCGCCGCACCGCCAGACTCCGCGACGCCGCGCCATTGATCGACTTGCACGCCGCCCCAACTGACCAGTTGCTGTAGGCCAAAACCGATCCCAAAGGCGGCTAGTAACCAGAGCAATTGAAACAGCAATGGGTCGATGTTGCTGCCTTCGATCCGCGGCTTCCCCAACGGTGGGCCGACGATCGCATTGCCCTGCACATTGCCCGACGCGTCGGTGGCGTCGGTGGCGTCGGTGGCGGAGGCCAGCTTCGCGGGTGCTGGCGAGTCCGGCGAACGGGTGTCAGCGGGCGGTTGATACCAGCGCAGCCAGATCGCAAGGTTGATCCACACGATGCCCGAGACCAATCCAAAACCGAGCCCTGCGGTGGCCATCAAAATGCCCAGATCCAAACCGGCCGGTAGATTAACGCTGGGATGCGCAAACACGGTTCCCATCGCCGCCGCCGTGCCGTGCCCTCCTGCAAATCCCGTTTCGATCAACATCCCTGTCGCGTTAGGCAGTTCGTAACTCGGCTGAATCAGCAGCCAGGTAATCCACATCCCGACCGTCGTTTGACCCAAGACGATGATCCATACCATCAAGCCTTGCCGCCCCACCCGACGCAAGCGGTTCGCCGGGCCGGCGCCAGCCACGCCCAGGCGGCCGCCGCCCGCCTTGGCTAGTAATAACCCGGCAAAGACCACGGCAATTAAAACTCCCGGCCACGCGCGCAGGTTGTCCCCCCATCCCGCCGAGGCCTCGCCGAGGGGGCTCCACGTTGCGCTCGTCGATAAATCGGTTGCTAGGTACCGCAAGCCCTGCAGCATTGCTAAACCGATCGCTCCGGCAATCAACGACGCGGGAATCCGTACCGCTGCCAGTAACGGAATGACGCGGCGAATCCCCAAAGCGATCAGCAGCCAGCCAACCACCAACAGCATTTCTGTCATCACAATGGGGCTCCCGGATGAAGACCCGGAGGTCCATTGGAGGCCACCCAGGTCGTAACCTGAAGGTTCCCCTTTGCCTCGCACAAATTTCGATCGTTGGTCACAGGCAGGCGGCGTTTAGTGCAGGGAAAGAAAGGAACATGGAGGCATCTAGGGACCCTTCGAGGCAGCAAGCGGACTGCTTGCAGTATAAGTGTGGCTAATCGTTTGGGGCGCTATAACAATTTTGCTCTAGCGGCGGGAATGGAAAGTCGATAACAAACTCTTGGAATCAGTCGGGTTTTGTCCCGTGCTACCGGGACCAGCCCGGCCGTCCTATGTTTTGCGTCCCGTCACCCCAACAGGTGACTTACCCCAGGAAGGGAGGGAGAGCAATGATAAGGCGACCGCGGCTGAGCGTCTTGCTCGGCATCGCTATTGTTGCAAGTTTTCCGATCGAACGACGATTTTTGTTGGCAACCGAGCCGCCGCCAACCCACCTTGAAAAAGGATCCGACGGCCTGATCCATGACTCGGGCATCGTTCATTTCCGATTGGTTCTTGGCAGACTCGAGCTCGACCCGGCTCGTCATCGAAAAGGGTCCAAAACGGCGACGCGGGAGGCCCCGGACCCGCTGACCGAAACCATCACGGTTGATTCTCGACGCGGCATTCCTTCGCTGCACTACACGTTCGAGACCACGACTCAGCAGGCCATTGTCGATGTGGTCGATGCACAACGGGTGCAAATCCTTTCTCAGCGGGTCGACCGTCCAGAACGCGTTACTCTGACCCAGCCGGTTACCGGCCCCATCACGGTTCAAGTCGATCAGGCAGCGGGCGACCAAACGCTTCACGTAGCCAGCTTGTTGCATTTCCAGGCGGCTCATCCGCAACTCTTTGATGACCATCTGCAACCGCTGTTGCCTTACCTGCTCGAAGGTCCTTCGCTGACAACGCTGCGTATCGCGGCGGCGGAACAGATGGTGCAAGTGACCGTCGGTCGGCGGCTTCCCACGGCCGACGAGGTTCGCGATTGCCTCGACCAGATGCGGTCTCCGAAACGCTCGGTCCGCAGTGCCGCCGAAGCGGAATTGTTAAGCTTCGGGTTGCCGGTCATGCGGCAGCTCGATGCAATCCCAAACGATCGGCTCGATGCGGAACAAGCGGCTCGCGTCCAGCGGATTCGCTTGACGTTGCGGCCGCGACAACACGATACCGCGTCGCAGCTCGCCAGTTGGCTGGCAACCGACCGCGACTACTGGAACCTCGCCGTGGTCGACTTGTCACCGCCCGATCGCTTGTTGGTGGATCGAGCGATCACGCGTGCCTGTGGGCAAGGACTGGATGCCAGCGTGCTGCATCACGATGGCATTCGCATCGCTGAAGCGGTGCCCAAATTTACGAGGTAACCGAAATGGAGTGCTACGCGGCGAAGGCCGGCCGGCATCGCTGGGTTAATTTCTGCAAGGTTGGCGGCGTTCCAGATCCAGCAACCACTGTTTGGTTTTCAAGCCGCCCGGCGCGCTGAAGCCGCGGAGGCCTTGTCGACTGACGACGCGGTGGCAGGGGATGACCAGCAGCAGGCGGTTGCGCGCCATCGCTTGGCCGACCGCTCGGACCGCGGCGGGGCGTCCCGCCGCGGCCGCCAATTGGCTGTACAGCATCGTCTCCCCGGGAGCGATCGCCCGACAAGCTCGATAGACTTGGCTGAAAAAGGGTGTCCAGCCGGCGTCGTCGATCTTTAGACTCGCCAAGCCCGCGGCGTCGCCGTCGGCAAAGTATTCCGCCAAGGCACCGGAGAGCCGTTCCAGCTCAAGCCCGATGGCTGCCGGTGGCTGATCACAGCTGGCAGCTTCCTCGCCCTCCGAACGGTCTGCGGGAGACTGCCAGTTCAAGCCCCACAGACCGTTCGCAGTCCAAGAGGACCGGAGCTGTCCGAGTGGTGAGGGGTGGTGGCCGGTGGCTAAAAACGCAGGCGCAGCCGCGGAACGAATTAGTGTCGATTTCATAACGTCTTCTGTGGTAAGGGCTTGCGGAACATTGGGTCGCCGCGAGCCAGGCGGTAATCCCGGCTGCGTCGGTTGGCCGTGGCGACCGCCAGCGCCTATACTATAGGCCTCTGATCGGCCTCCGACCGACTTCCGAGATCCGCGACCGGAGGCTGCTTTTCTGACGCGGATTTGCATTTCACCATTGTTATCAGCCAGGAGTTTCTGGATGGAAGGGTACGGCGCCTTTAGCGACGATTTTTATCTCAACATGAACCTGGGCACCGAAATGGATCTGCCCCAGAATCGCGAAACGGTGCTGCATCACTTCGAGCAACTCAAGCGTCGGTTTCCGACGATGCACAACTTTTATTCTCGCGAACCGACCGAGTACGTGCTGGAAGAAGAGAAAGAACACGGTGCCTATCGTTGGACCTCGATCGAACAGCGACGAGTCAACAGCGGCGCGATCAATCCACCTTCCTACGAGGCGGCCATGGAGCTGCATCGCAGTGTGCTGGAACTGGTCCCCTACACGCTCTCGGTCAGTCCACTGGATTGCGAATCGTTGAACGTGATGATGGGTTTTGATTTCACCTTCCGCGGTGATCAGAATGCGGTCATGACCGAAGCTTTGGGGGTCATCCCAGGGTTCGAGAAACTGCTCGAGATGCCGCATAGCCGCGTGTTGTGCAACGAGCCTTCGATTCAGTTTGCACTCGATGAAGAGTGCCGAACCCAATGCCGCATCGGCTTTGAAACCCGCACGTCGGCCTACCACGTCCGCACCGGGGATTTCCCCGAAGACCAGTTGAGCGTCTACTTGGCGGTCCGCCGTTACGACAGCTTGGGCAGCAAGGAGGATTACGGGGCGGAATTCGAGCGCCTGGCCAGCTTGTGTCGCGAAATTGCCGACGACTATTTGGTCGCCAATGTCCTGCGTCCGCTGCAGCAAGCCATTGCGCTGAAGTGATTGTCCGCTCGCCTAAATCGATTCAGCTCATCAGGTTCTGCCGACAGATTCCTGTCGGCATGCCTAACGGCTCGTTCCACCTGACGCCGGGGGGCCCAATAGTTCGTCGATCACGTGATCGGTCTGCAACGATTCGGCTTGGCCTTCGAAATTCAGCAAGATCCGATGCCGCAGTGCCGCGTGAGCCATCGTGCGGATGTCTTCGCGAGCCACATGAAAGCGACCGTCGAGAACGGCGTTGATCTTGGCGGCGAGGATCAACGCCTGAGCTCCGCGGGGGCTGCTGCCGTAGCGAACGAACTGCTTCACCATCGGAGTTGCCAAGGCGTGTTCGGGGTGACTGCCCATCACCACTTCGATCGCATAGCGGCGCACCGAATCGGCGATCGGGATCTGTCTGGCCAAGCGGCTCATCTCCAACAAACGCTCTTGAGTGATCTGTTTTGTGGCTGCCGTGATGGTGGTCTCGGTGGTGCGATCCATGATCCTTTCCATCTCCGCGGTCGTCGGGAAAGGGACGATCAACTTGAATAGAAACCGATCGAGTTGCGCTTCCGGTAGCGGATAGGTGCCTTCCATCTCTAGCGGGTTTTGCGTGGCCAAGACAAAAAACAGACCCTCCAGCGGGTGCGAAATGCCGGCGATCGTCACGCTGTGTTCCTGCATTGCTTCCAGCAGCGCGGATTGCGTTTTGGGGGTCGCCCGGTTGATCTCGTCGGCCAGCAAAACGTTGGCAAAGATCGGCCCTCGTTCGAACTGAAACCGCTTCGAACCATCGGCCGCTTCGACCAGGATGTTCGTGCCCAGCAAGTCGGCCGGCATCAAGTCGGGTGTGAACTGGATCCGCGAGAACCGCGAATCGAGCACATCGGCGAGGGTTCGCACCAGCAACGTTTTTCCCAAACCGGGTACGCCTTCAAGCAACACATGGCCGCCGGCGACCATCGCAATCAGCACGCCATCGACCGTTTCCCGTTGGCCTACGATCACCTCCCCCACTTCTTTGCGGAGGCCCACGAAATCGTTTCGGAAATCCTGCAGCGCTTCACGCAACTGGGGATCAGCATCGTTCATCAAGTCGGCCGTGGTCGGGGTCCTGCGGGTGATCGGTTCCAGGATCGCCATTCTAGCCACCGCAGCGGTCTTTCGCCGCCCTAGCTTGGACTGCTAAAAATTGGGGGTTGCGGCGATTTGGAATTGCGCGGGAAGGGGGCCCGTCAATGGCGAAGCCATGGCAGGTTGTCGCCGCGGACGTGAGTCCGTGGTGCTAAGCAGGGTGGAACTAGCGCCTGAGGAACACGGGCCCACGGCTAGCGTCTGAGGTTCACGGGTCACGGCTAGCGCTGGCCGCTTCAATGGCGAAGCCATGGCAGGTTGTAGCCACGGACGTGAGTCCGTGGTGCTAAGCAGGGTGGAAACGTCAGTCGCAAAGCGACGACAGGAATACGGGCTGCTAGCCCACCGGCAATTCGCTCAGCGGGATGATGTCGGGGATCTCGCAGCTCGTCCCGCCCAGACGCGAGCGGTATTCGCGGATCCAAGCGTCGAGCGCTTCCTTGGTGACTGCTCCCGCGGCGAGAAGCGATTCCTCCAGAGAGGGCACCGAGTCGTTCTGTTGAAGCAGCAACAAACCGAGCTGCTCGCGCTTAAGGTACCCCAGTTCCAAGGCGACTTCGCCAAACGGACGATGCCATTCGTGTTGGGTTGCCAAGACGTCAAACACGCGAGCGATCGTCATGTAGCCAGCTTCGACGGCCAGTTGACCAATGGGGCGGCGATACTGCATTTGGCGACGCATGGCCGCACATAAGTCCGCCGAGGAAATCAGACCTTCGTCCACCAAGTCAAATCCAAACCACATCAGTTGCCCCTTCAGTTTTGTGCAACGCTGCCCCCAGCGAATTTTTCAGAATGAACCAAGTGTTCCTTCTAAAAAAACTCTACGACATAAAATGAGTCGACGCGGAGCTGATCATCGAAATGGGCGGTTTGCGATGCCCGGTTAACTCTCGATGGGCCGCACTGCATCAGCGATTCGCAGCGTTTCTTCAACCAATTCATCGATCCGCACCAACGCATTTTCATCGGTGATCTGTTCATCTTCAAAGGCGTCGCCCAGCGTGTAGACGAACCGTGGAACTACTAGGCAGCGGAAGTCCAGCATCAGGCTATTGGCCAAGCCCATCGCCGACATGTAGCTGCCCTGCCCTCCCGCGGCCAATAGAATCCCGACCACTTTTCCGGTCCAAGCGCGACCGGTCAGCTCGACCAAGTTCTTTGCCGCCGCATTGACGTCGAAGTTATACACCGGGGATGCAATCAGGATTGCCGTTGCATCCGTTACGAGTTGCAACGCTTTGGCCGTCGCGGGGTCGCCATAAGCGGTCGCGCCATCACAAAAAGGTAGCGGATGTTCCCGCAGGTCAAGCAGTTCAAAGGGGCGTTCGGTTTTACGCAGTCGCTCACAAACCGCTTGAGCCAGCAGGCGGCTGCGGCTGTTTGGATGGAGGCTGGCACTGACAACAAGGATCATGAGGCAATCGATTCGTTGGAAAGAAAATGCAGCCAAGGCTGGCGTAAATACGGTTTGCTAAACATCGCGTCAACGCCGCCTTCGCGAGCCGCGGCAAGTTCCGCCGCACGGGGGTAATTCATCGTCCAAGCATGCCTCGCTCCCGGCGCGGTGGCAACGGTGCCCAGACGTTCCCGCCAGTGGGCCGCCGAAGTCGCTGGAGCGGCCGAATCGTCCCAAATCACCCGCTGAACGTTGGTTGCCATGCCGACGCGGGCGGGCGGTGTCCACAAGCCGGTTGCCGAATTTGCCGTTAACAGATCGAGCAACGGAGCGGCCGCTTGACGCGATGCGGCGACGATCATCGTCACTCCCCATCCTACGTGGCCGTCGAGGGGAACGGCATCGAGTCGGTCTGGGTCCGCTCGGTCCTCAAACCAGCCCGGCATGACCTGATTCCAGGCGTGCCAACGCAGACGCTGCCAGTCAGGCCAAGGATGACCGGTCCGCGCTTCGCCCTCGCATTGGCTGCCGACCAATTGGATGCGCCGCGCATCCGGGTAACGCGATTCAACCCTCTTCAAGTCACCGCTGGGCACAGCCGCTCGCCACGCGCGCACCGCAACAATCGTCGTCACCGCATCGGCCCGACGGGCCGCGGCATCGGCAAAGTCATCGCGCAGTGCCAATTGCGAAGCCTGTCGCTGGCAGTAACCAAACGCTGGTGCCGTTTCCGCCGTGTCACGTGGACCGATCCAGAGCAGCGTTCCTGTCGACCCACTCATGCATCGTCCTCAATCGCCGCTTCCGCCTCTTCCAACGCCGCCCGGACTTCCGCCGGAGTCGCCGCGGAACGGATGCGCGTCAACATATCGATCGCCGAAATCATTCGGCTCAGACGAGCGAGGATCTTTAGGTGCGAGCGGTCGTCGTAGCTGCAGACCAAAAAAAACACGTCGGTTAAATGCCCCTGATCGGAAAAGGGGATCGGTGCGGAGCAGACGCCGATGGCGATCAACGATTGCGCCAAGATGGACGTTTGAGGCCGCCGAGGGTGGAGCAAGGCGACGCCGCAATCGAGCGCCGTCGGATGCAGCTCTTCACGCTGCCGCACCGCTTCGGCCATCGCCGGCGCATCCCACATCAAGCCGGTCTTGGCCGCGAGGTTGGCCATCGAACGGATCACCGAGCCGCGAGTCCGCGCGTTCAGGCCGACTTCAATCGCCTCAAGGGGGCATAGGTCGACGATCCGACCAACCGGCTCGTGGCTCGATTTGCTGCGGTCAAGCAACGCTTCGACATGCCCGAGTTGCTCGGCGTCGCTGTCGCCGATCCGCTCTTCCAGGTAATGATGGATTTCGGCTTCGGAAAAACGCCACTCTCCCTGTACGCGACGGCCCGGTAACTTGCCTCGCTCGGCCATCCGAGTGACTTGGTCGGGGGTCAGGTGCAAAAAGGCGGCTAAGTGTCCAAGGTCAAAGTCTTCCACGATCGGCCCAATTATTTTAGCGCTAGTTAAAAGAACCATTGTCAGCAACGTTCTGGAAACCAACGCGGTTCCGCACGATGCCGATCGGGTAACGAAAACGGCAGCAACCGTTCTCCCAAACCAAGCATCCTGTCACGCCGCCGTCAGCCTGTCCAGTCAGGATCCGCCAGTGCTAGCATGGGAAAGTGTCAAGAGAGTTCCATTTTCGCCTTGACCAATTTGAGCGGGCGCCGACAATCGTGGTCGCTTACCCCGCGTGGTGGAGCGTCAAGGAAGACGTGGAATCGATTTGGATAAGTCGATTCGGATAGGTGTTGGACAGGAAGCTGGTTTCGCTACGACGGTCCAGGAGGACGGTCGGGGTAGGAATCACCAAATCAACGGCAAGGAGGCCGAACATGGTTGGGACCGAATCGCGCAAGCAGCGCTCCGTCAGTCTTCGTGGTCTGTTTCCTCAGGCACGTTTCATCGGCGGTACGGACATTCAAGTTTCTCGGCTCGCTGCCTCGCCGCGGACTTGCCGGCCCGGTGATTTAGCGATCATCGATTGTGCGGCAGACGATCCGCAGCAAGCCGCCTCGGATGCGCTCTCACGCGGTGCCGTGGGGATTCTCTGCGAGCAACTTTTGCCCTGCCCGTTGCCGCAATGTTTGGTGCCCGATGCGTTGGCAGCCACGGCGGTCTTGGCCGATTCGCTGGCCGGATGTCCCACCAAAGATATCTTCACCGTTGGCGTGATCGGCGAAGCGGGCAAGACGACGACGGCGTTGTTGGTCGCCGCGGTCCTTCGCGCCGCCGGAATTCGTACCGCTTATAACACCGATCTCGGAACGTGCGATGGCGTGCTGCAGATGACGCCCAAGCAATTGGCGTGTTCGCCGGTCGAGCACTCGCAGTGGCTGAGCGATGCACGGGACTGTGGTTGTGCGATCGCGATCCTCGAGCTGACCGATGAACTGCTGACCAATCATTGCCTCGAGCCGTTGCAACTCGATCTGTTGGTCGTGACCGGAAACCCAGGCCGGACCGGTGAATTCGGGCCGCATCGCTTGCAAGCGGCCCTCGATCGACTGCGTCTGAGCGGGATGGCTGTCGTGTCGGCTGACAGCCCCCAAGCGGTGCGGATGGTGGCCGACGCCGGCGTGTCGCGGCTGACTTACGGCTTGCGGCACGACGCCGATGTCTCGGCCAAAATTTACGAACAAGTGCTGGGCCAAACGACGTTGCTGGTCACCGCCGGCGATTGTACCGCAGTCATGGAAACCAACATGACGGGACCCTCGATGGCGGCGAACCAGTTGGCGGCCATCGCCGTCGGTCTGCTGACGGAACTGGACCTGCCGACAGCCATCGAAGCGATTCGCGTGGTCAAGCAGATTCCCGGCCGTATGGACCGCGTCTCCGGATTCGATTCCGCCGCTGTGGTGCTCGACAGCGCGGGCTCGCAGGGCCGACTCGCCGAAACGCTTCGCGGTTTGCGGCGCGAACGTCAGGGAGGACGGTTGTGGTGTGTCCTCGCCGCACCCAGTCAAGCTTCCGATATCCAGCACGCCGGTCTAGGCCGGACGGCCGAACGTTTCGCCGATCAGGTGGTCTACACCACCGGCGACGCAGGCAAGGAGGGCTTTTTGCAAACCGCCCACGCACTGCTCGACGGTGTCAAGCAACCCGCTTTGCCACGCTTGATCGCTGATCGAAAACGAGCCATCCAATGGGCGGTGGAGCATGCCGCACCGGACGACATTATCTTGATCGCCGGCGGCTATCCGCACAGCCAACCGCACGCCCATCGCGCGGCCATCGAAGCCGACCGGGCAACCGTCGAGGAAGCTCGCCAACACGCCCCCACCCGCCGCGAATCCACCCCAACCATCCTCAAATTTCCCGCCCCATCGCTGAAGTAAGTTGCGAGTTGCGAGTTGCGAGTTGCGAGTTGCGAGTTGCGAGTTGCGAGGGCGTGGGCGTGGGCGTGGGGAAGAGGGCAGTGGGAAAAAACGGGGAAGATCGGGTGACCACGAAAGACACGAATCACACGAAGCAAATCTTGCTCGCTTTCGTGTGTTTGGTGTGTTTCGTGGTGGAGCAAAAAACGGCCCGCGGCTAGCCCGGATTATTCACGTGAATGACTGGGGACGCCGCAACGGTCTTCCCGGA
>CAYZHQ010000003.1:100287-111674 GCA_964477385.1 uncultured Pirellulaceae bacterium | reverse complement strand
GGCTAGCGCCTGAGGTTCACTGGCGCGTGGCGAAACGTGCCCACGGCTAGCGCCTGAGGTTCACTGACGCGTGGCAAGAAAGCCGGGCCCCCTCCCGGCCCTGACAGGCCGACCTCCCCTGCTGCGCGGGGCGAGGTGAGTTGAGAATTGGGCCCAGGGGCTGGCGTGTGCGGTTCACGGGTGCGTTGTGAACTCGGTTCTAAAGATCGGGTGCGGGTTTCCGGGCGACTCGAATGAGGATCACAACGCGTTCGGTGGTCCCGTCGGGTCGCTGGGCGGTCAGCATTTGCTTACCGATTCCGAAGGGATCGACTTGGGGCGCGATCAGGAGCGTTTGATTTTGGTCCAACCGTGTCGCCACAGCTAGCTCGTGCAAGATCCAGCGGTCGCGTCGGCTGTTCATTCGAATGGCTTGTTCGTTACTGACGAATGATTGCCGAAACGGCCCATGCTCAATGCGTGGCCAAGCTCGCACGAGTACGCGACCGTCGGTCTCGGGGCGAGCTTGCACCGACAGTAAGAACTGGGGCTGGACCAGCGTTCTGCCGATGGTGTTTTCTCCTTGACGAATAATCACACTGCGATTCTCGTTTGCCGTTTGCCGGACAGCGAATTCTTGTTGCTGTCCGCTGCGGAAGGGAATTCGATGTTGGGTGTGGGCGATTTCCGAGGAGATCGACGCATCCTGCAGCAGTTTTTCGGCCGCATCGGCGGGCAGTGGTTTGCCGATGCGTTCGATGAACTGCTCGATGTGGTCGATCTTGCCGGCTCGCAATCCATTGGAGAGCAAGGTCTGGCGGGTCGGATGGTCGACCGCCAATTCATCGGCCGCTTGCCACAGCATGACCAAGGGGTCCATTGTCTCGTCGCTCGCGTCGCCGCGTTTTTGATTGAATTCCGCAGCCGGCAGGCGATCAGGAAGCGGCCAAAAAATGACATCCAGCACGGTCGCTTCGCTGGCGACGGACGCGGGCGGCAAGTGGCGATGTTCGCTGTTTTCGGGATCGGCCGTCCATTGGGCACAGCCACTCCACGACGCGCTCCAGACAAACGCGAGGCCGACCGTCCAGAGGCATCGCGCGGAGATTCTCCAGCATCGCGCGCGGGGCCCGACTCGCGGATCAGGGAGGGTCGGTTCGGCATCGAGGTCGCTCATGGCGGGACGGTAGCGTTTTCCGCGATTCGCCGTCAACGTGATTGCCAGCGAAATCGCCGCGCGGACTGATAATCTCGATGCCGACAAAAAACGCTCTGGCATGTAAATCACAGGATTGGTATGACAAACGGGAGAAGGTCGTTGGGACGGCGACCAAGCGAGCCACGTTACCAGAACGGAGTCGAAGCCATGCGTTCGATCGCAGTGATCAATCAAAAGGGCGGTGTTGGCAAGACAACCAGCGCGGTCAATCTGTCGGCAGCTTTGGCGGAAGCGGGCAAGCGTGTCTGTTTGTTGGACTTGGATCCTCAAGCTCACGCGTCGCTGCACTTGGGCGTTTCGATGCCCGAGGGAGACAGCATGTACGAAATCTTATGTGGCGAAGCTTCGATCGCCAGTGCACGATGCTGGATCAATGAAAATTTGGCGTTGGTGCCTGCCAATCTGGACTTGGCTGCCGCGGAGATGGAATTGGCTTGCGAAGTCGGCCGTGAGGTGATTTTGAAGGATCGTCTGGAAGCCGACGAGGAGCCGTTCGATTTTATAATTCTCGACTGCCCGCCCAGCTTGGGTGTGTTGACGATCAATGCGTTGGTGGCGGTTGATGAAGTCTTCCTGCCGCTGCAGCCGCATTTCCTGGCGTTGCATGGCCTGAGCAAGTTGTTGCGAACGATCGAAGTGGTGTCGCGTCGTTTGAACAATCGCTTGCGTCTGTCGGGAGTTGCGTTGTGCATGTACGACTCGAATACGCGGTTAGCTGCTGAAGTGAGTCGCGACGTGGAGGAGTTCTTTACCAATACGCAGACGCAGGGCGGTATTTTTGCCGACGCCAAATTCTTCGACACCCGTGTGCGTCGGAATGTGCGGTTGGCCGAGGCGCCTAGTTTTGGTCAGTCGATTTTCCAGTACGCTCCGGACAGCAATGGTGCGGAGGACTATCTTCAGCTTGCCGCGGAAGTGCTGCATCAGTTCGAGCGTCAAGCGGTTGCGGCTTAGTCGGCTGCTGGAGCAGCCGCTCGGGCCTGAGATCCTGAGATCCTGACCTCCTCCGCTGCGCGGGGAGAGGTGAATTTGGGCACTCGCAACTTCTTCTGGCCCCCTCCCGGCCCTGACAGGCCGACCTCCCCCGCTGCGCGGGAGAGGTGAGTCTGGGCAATCGCAACTTCTTCCAGCCCCCTCCCGGCCCTGACAGGCCGACCTCTCCCGTTGCGCGTGAGAGGTGGGATGGGAATCGGGCCTATGGCTAGCGTCTGAGGCGCAGTTGAACTTAGCGAAGTCAGTCAAAAGGTTCCGGTTACGCGGAGACTGACGTTTTTTCCGATTTTTCGGATTTAGGGCAAACCTCTTCGGCCTTCTTTGCCGATGCCCTTAATGAAAGAGCTCCGGCCTGCCGCTTAGGTAGGCCTGCGGCTCGGCCTGCATGATCCCGTGGCTCCCCTCGCGACGCGATCCACACTCCCCCAGCATCTCGGTGTCTTACCGTGCGAATTATCTCCAAGCTGAACGCTAGAACCTTTTACTCGATCCTCAGTTGGTCTGTGGCTTGCTGCATGGCCGCTTCCGCGATGGCTCAAGAGCATCGCCGTCCCGCGATCGACAAACAGGAACGGATGGCGCGGGCACAGTGGCAACCGGTGCGAACGGTTCAAAATGAAGAGCCCTCGGAGCCATTGGCCGGAGAGCTTGTGCCCGAAGAGGTGCCTGCTCGTCTGGAAGGCCGCGAGCAGTGGTCGGAGACCGAACAGTGGCAGCAGGCTGCACCGACGCCTGGCGGTGAGGTGATGCTGGAGCCTTTCTACGGCGGTGGGATGGAAGATTTCGGGCCGATGGCCTGTGACGCGATGGCCTGCGACGCGATGGGATGTGATTCGCCTGGTTGTGGTGTGCGTGGCTGTAACGATTGCCGTGGCGGAGCTGCCTGCGGGTGGCGTCCTTGCGTCACGCTCTGCTTTCCTCGCAGTGGTTGGGTCTCGTTCGAATATCTGTTGTGGTACCAAGACGGCATGGACTTGCCGCCGTTGGTCACTCGCAGCCCCAACGACATTGCTGAGGTTGACGCGGGTGTCCGTGGGACTCGGGGGTTGGAAGTTTTGTTTGGCGATGACGAATACTTAACCGATTCGCTGAACGGTGGCCGCCTACGGGTGGGCTTGTGGTTGGATGCCTGTCAGACCTGGGCGGTGGAAGGCGAGTTCTTCTCGACCGCGACCGAAGAGGTTTCTTTTTCGCAGACCAGCGGCGGACAGCCGGTGCTCGGTCGCCCCTTTTATGATCTGGTCAATGGGCAGGAACGCGCCGAGCTGATTGCGTTTCCTGGACGGATTGCCGGCACGGTTTCGGTCCACGCCGACACGCAACTGCAGGGAGGCGGCGTCAGCTTTCGTCGTTTGCTTGCTCAAGGCGACGGCTGCGGCGACACCTTCTTCGCCAATGTACCGGCGGCCTACACGCACCGTTTGGATGGCTTAATTGGATATCGCTTTGTGGAACTGGATGATTCGGTCACGATCCACGAAGACCTGACGACGCTCGACACGCCGGGTAACTTCGACGTCACCGATCGCTTTGAATCACGGTCTCAATTCAATGGCGTCGACTTTGGTGCCAGCTACCGCCGGGCACGTGGTTGCTGGACGCTGGATTTGCTGGCTAAGCTGGCCATCGGCACGACGCGTCAAACGGTCAACATCAGCGGCTCGACGACACGCGACCAGCCCGCAGTCGAAACAGCTGACGGCGGCATTCTCGCTTTGCCTGGAGCCAACATCGGCCGGTTCAAACGCGATCGTTTTTCGGTAGTACCCGAATTGGGAGCGACGCTGGGTTATCAGTTGACCGACCACCTGCGTGCGACGGTCGGATACACCTTCATCTATTGGTCGAACGTTGTTCGAGCAGGCGACCAGATCGATCTGGACATCAATCCGAACCTGATTCCCTTCAGCGGTCAAACCGGGGGTCCAGCTCGACCCGACTTTACCTTTGTGGACTCCGATTACTGGGTCCAGGGGATCAGCTTCGGCGGGGAATATCGCTGGTAACGTTTATGCCGTCGAGAACCGTTGCCGATACAACACCAAGTGTGCTGTCGCGGATACCCCGCACCACACTTGAGCATGCCCGCCGCGTTATGGTCGTGGAAAGGATTCCCACCAATGTTTCGCCGTCTGTTAAATCGTTTCCGAACCACCAAGCCTAAATCGCAACCTCGGCGCGGTCAGCGTCGCTTGCAACTGCAGCGACTGGCGAACCGTGAATTGTTGGCGGCCGACCTGGGGATGATCACCGGCGTCGTCTACACCGACTTGGCCGACGACGATACGGTCAACTCGATCGTCAACACGAGCGGCGCGACGGTTAACGACCCGTTGTTAAATGGGGTCGATGTAACCCTTTATCGGGACGTGAACAATAACGGCACCCTCGAACTGGGCCCGGGGCAGGACGAGCTGGTCGGAACGTACACGACGGGCTCCGATCCGACCGAAGCGGACGGGGTGTTCCGGTTTGACGGCCTGTCCCCCGACGATTATCTGCTGGTTCAAGATGCGGTAGCTGGCTTGCTGAGCGAAGCGGCGGTGGTACCGGTCACCGTTGTGAATGACAGCGGGCAGACGGTGCAGGCCATCGACGATTTTTCAGTCGATCTGGCTCAGTTGGTCGTTCTAGAAGACACCGACCCCGACGCGATTGGCTTCACCACCGACCCTGATATCTTAGGTGGCAACCGCGTGGTTATTTTGTCCAATGAGGACGATGCGGTGCCAGGTGCCGGAGGTAACGCCGTCGACTTAAGAGTGAGCAACAATGAGTTGCAATTTAACTCGGCACAGCAGTCAGTGCTTGGTGCTTTGGTGCAATACGATGGGGACGCGGATGGTGTCGCACCACTCAACACCGTGGGACTGGCAGGCGCTGACTTGGTGCAGGGAAACCGTGGTGCGGGATTGCTACTCAGTTCCCGTGCCGACCAGGTCGGTGGTGAAATCGTGATCCGCATTTACACCGATGCCACGAATGCATCGGAGACGACCGTCACGATCCTGAATCAAGTTGCGTTTGACGAATTTTTCGTCGCATTTGAGGATTTCACACAGATTGGCGTGGATGGCCCTGCGGATTTCGAGAACGTTGGCGCGATTGAATTTGAAATCAATGGCGTCGCCTCGCTCGATGGAGCGATTGCGTTGATCGGTTCGCATGCTCCTGTGGAGACGGTGCGGAATCTGGTGAATTTTGATCCGGTAACGCTTGGCGATGTCATCTTCCGCGACGACAACAACAACGGCGTGCAAGATGGTGGCGAACCGGGCCTGCCTGGCGTCGACGTCAATCTTTATCTCGATGATGGCACCACGCCCGGCGTACTGGATGCTGGCGACACGCTGCAGACTTCGACCAGTACTGGCGCTGGCGGAGCTTATTCGTTTGATGGGCTGCTGCCGGGTGACTACATCGTTCAAATCCCGGCTTCGCAATTCGCGGGGGGCGGACCGCTGTTTGGGATGGTGACGAGCACCGGCAATGCGCCGACGCCCGATCCCGATGACGATGTCGATGGGGACGACAACGGCTCCGTGGTGACAGGATTCGGCGTCGCGTCGCAAGCGATCACGCTGGTTTCGCTGGGAGAACCGATCAATGATGGCGATACCGATCCGAACACCAACCTAACGCTCGATTTTGGCTTTGTCCCCGAAACGGACTTGGCGGTTGTCAAAACGCTGCTGACAACGACACCCACCGCAGGCGAAGAAGCGACCTTTCGGATTACCGTCACAAACAATGGCAATTCGGTTGCTAATAATGTGTTGGTTACCGACGTG
The DNA here is from genome assembly GCA_964477385.1 of uncultured Pirellulaceae bacterium. GTDB lineage: Bacteria > Planctomycetota > Planctomycetia > Pirellulales > Pirellulaceae > Roseimaritima. The sequence continues at coordinate 105,692 of CAYZHQ010000003.1, read as the reverse complement.
ATTCCGGCGGGTTTGGTCTTTGACCGCGTCGAAAATGTAGCGGCGGGCTTGACTGTCAATCCGATCGCTGGCAGCACCGTCACCGCGAGTGCAGCCACCTTGGGGATTGGCAATTCGCTGTCGTTCGACATCGTTGTCGACATTCCCTCGTCCACAACCGGCAACGCGATTATCAATGAGGCGACGGTAACGGCCGATGAGCAGGACCCGGTCGCGGACAACGACGCATCCGAGGTTCCCGTTCCGATCACCGTTGTGACCGACCTGCGACTAGAAAAGACCGGAGCGGCAACGGTGGTCAGTGGTGGCACGTTGAGCTACACCATCGTGGTCACCAATGATGGCCCCAGCGATGCGACGGGAGTCTTTGTTGAAGACGAACTGCCGACCGGCCTGAGTTTCACCGGCGGTAATGTGGAAGGGGACGCGGCGGCGGTCACGATTACGAACGGCATCGTGACTGCGGACGTAGGCGACTTGGCTAGCGGCCAATCGAAGACGGTCACCATCAACGTCGATGTGGCGAGCAATGCTCCCGACACGATCGACAATTCGGCAACCGTTGGCAACACACCCGACACGGACGCCGTGACCGGCAACGACAGCGACAATGCGGTGACAACGGTCGAGCGACAAGTCGATCTGGCGATTACCAAAACGGCCAGCGCCAATCCGATCGCAGGTAACGTGATGACGTTTACCTTTCTTGTGGAGAACGTTGGAACGGGAGACGCCCGCAACGTCACGGTGACCGACACGCTGAATGACAGTTTTACGTTCGACGCCTTCAATGCGTTGACAAGCGGTGCCACGCTTGACCGAACGGGACAGGACCTCGAGTTTGACCTCGACACGCTGGCCGCGGGGGATGACCTGACCTTCACCGTGGATGTGCTGATTGATCCGACCGTCGTCGATAACACGCAGATCCCGAACACGGCCGTGGTGACGACCAGCGACACCGATACGGTGGCGGGGAACAACAGTTCAACCGTACCGGTCACCGTCGCACGTCAAATTGATTTGACAGTGACAAAGGATGACAACGTCACCGATGGCATACCCGGCCAACAGATTACCTACAACTTGACGGCTTCGAACAACGGCCCCAGCGACGCCAGCAATGTTCGCATCATCGATACGTTGCCTGCGGAGTTCAACCTGTTGTCGGTAGTCGCCAATGGTTCGACGCACGTGAACAGTAACGGCGTGAGCACGTTTACGATCGGCGACCTAGCTGCCGGCGAGAGTTTTTCGGTCAGCATCAGCGGCCGCATTGATGCGGCGGCGACCGGCGAGCTGATCAATGAAGCGCGTGTCGAAGGGACCGAGACGGAATCGAATCCGGACAACAACGACGCGGATCTGCAAACGCCGCTCGCACCACAGTTCGACTTGGTGCTGAACAAAACGGCGGCAGCGACCATCGCCCCCGGTGCGAATCTGAGTTACACCATTCAGGTCCTCAACACAAACGGTCCCAGCGATGCGACGGGAGTGTTCATTACCGACACCCTGCCAGCGAGCGTGACGTTTGTCAGTGCCACACTGAACAATGTCACCGTCCAACCCACCATCACGGGCAACGAAGTCGAAATCAATGCGGGTATTCTCGCATCGGGTTCCACCGCGACGGCGACGATAACCGTCGCGGTCGCTGCGGGGGCCACGGGCGAGTTGAGCAATACCGCCACGGTGCGTTCCAACGCCGGAGAACTGTCTCAAGCGAACAACACCGACGATGCCGTGACCGAGCTTGTCCCGGACGTCGATTTGACGGTCAGCAAGACGGTCTCGGCGAGTGCCGCGACCCCCGGCACCGAGTTGACTTATGAAATCACGGTGAACAACACGGGGAATTCGACGGCGACCGGTGTCACCGCGACCGACCTCTTGCCTAGCGGAGTGACCTTTGTCAGCGGAACCGGAGCGGCAGCGGGGGTCACGCCGGTGGCGACCGCCAACGGACAATCGATTCCTGTGACGATCGGTACTCTGGCCGCTGGCGGTTCGACCAGCTTCACGATTATCGCTTCGATCAATGCCGACGCCAGCGGAGAGTTGGAAAACAACGTTTCGGTGGCCACCGCAACGGCGGAAACGAATGACGATAACAATGCGGCCTCGGCCAGCACGACCGTCGATCCGGTGCTGTCGAGCATTTCCGGTTCGGTGTTTGTCGACCTTAATAACAACGGAACGCAAGATACCGGCGAAGCCTTGGCGGGCGTCACGATTGCTCTCGCGGGCGTCGATACGCTGGGCATTCCGGTGACGCGGCCAACGACGACGACCAATGCGGCGGGGCAGTATACGTTTTCCGATTTGCCCGCGGGGACCTATTCGGTGACGCAAACGCAACCCGTGGGTTTTGGGGACGGCCCAGAACAGGAAGGTACCGTTGACGGAAATGACACCAACGCGACTGTTGGCAATGACCTGTTTTCGCAGATCGTGCTCGGTCCCGGCCAGGACGCAACGGCGTTTAACTTCACTGAAACCAATCTGCCGTTTTCCAAGTTCCGTTACTTGACTCCGCTGCGAGCCACCACGGCGAACAATGCGGCAGCCGCAGGAGGCGGCCGGCTGACGCCATTGCGAACGCCGTAAAGAATCAATGCGGACGTTTCTCCGACGGGGGGAAGAGAAGCGTCTGTGTGCGAGGGCGACGAGGTGCGATTTTCGTCGGCGGGAGCCGGTGGAAAAGACGAAAGTCAGCACCCGTCGCCCTCGCCCTTTTTGCAGCTTGATAAGCAGGTTAGCAGAACTCTGCATAGCCGTTTGGACGCTGGCCTGGGCTGCTAGAGGCTAGCCTGGGCTGATAGAGGCTAGCCTGGGCTGATAGAGGCCCACGGCTAGCGCCTGAGGTTCACGGGTAGGGCCCACGGCTAGCCTCTGAGGTTTACGGGTAAGGGTTGCGGCTGAGGTTTACGGCTAAGTTGGGGCTGCGGCGATTTGGATTTACGCGGGATGGGTTCGCTTCAATGGCGAAGCCATGGCAGGTTGTAGCCACGGACGTGAGTCCGTGGTGCTATGCAGGGGGGAAGCGTCAGTCGCAAAGCGACGGCAGGAATCGGATACTTTTTCCTAGGAGCTGCCGCCCAGGTTTGTGCCGATGATCGCTTCGCTTTTGGGAAACGGCCCACGGCTAGCGGCTGAGGTTCACGGGTAGGGCCCGCGACTAGCGGCTGAGGTTCACTGGTCGGGGCCCGCGGCTATTGCTAAGGCGGTTCGTTTACCGGATGCCCCCCGCCTGCTTAAATGGGCGTGCGGTTCACAGACGCGTCATGCATCCATCGGTTCGCTGTCGCGTTTGACGGACGAGCCAGCACAGTCCGAAACAACCGACGGCGGCTGCCAAGTAGGACGGCCACCGCCACCAAGGACGGTAAGCGAATTCGACTTGCCAACGACCGGCGGGCAAACAGACACCTTGATGCAGATAGTCGACGGGATGGACCGGGAGCGTTTGCCACGCTGACATCGGTACTGCGGACGCCTTTTGATCATCGTCACCAGCGAACGAAGCGGCGTCGAGCTTTCGATAACGGCATTTCCAGTTGCCATCTTGCAGCGTGTCCCGAGACAACAAGGCGGCTCGATTGGTGGTCACGCGCAAGCGGATGCGGTCGGAACTTTCCGTGACACCGGAGATTTCTGTCGTAGCCGAGTCCTGCGGAACCGCAGAGCGAGACTCCGCAGGTAACGGCACGGCGAGCTCGACTTGTGGCGGCACCGACTGGTCGTCGGCGACCCAACGCTGCAACAGATCGGTCCAATCCTCGGTCGTCACCAGACGCTGCGGCGGAATGGCTTGCCAGTGGGTAAACAACCTGACCGAAGCCTGCTTGCCGTCGTAGCGTTCGACGAGCCCTGAAGCGGGAGCGAGCCTCGGCTGTATCGGTATCCACTGCGTATCCATCAACCGCGCGGGGCGTCCCGAGAGGAACTCGGCAACCAAGGCATCGCCTGAAGTGTGAAGGTAACCGGTTAACTGCAGTCGCTGGCCAATGTGCTGCCAGAAGGCGGGGCGCTCGTGCAACGCCAACGATTGCGTGATTCGATGCGTGGCGCTGGCGAAGGCTTGGTAGCGCTGCGGAGGCAACGAGGTGGCGCTGTTCAAGACGCGGACGCCATGGACAAGGTGCCAGCGACCCTGCAGGCTCCTGCGTTCGCTCGCGGCGACCTCATCGACCCTTCCAAGGCCCGCGGTTCGTTGCCAGACCAGCGGGCCTTCGGCGCCGGTGCGGAGCGCAGCCTGCCGTGGCATTGAGCCCGTTGTGGCTCGTTCCAGCGGATGCCTCTGTAGCCATTGCTGTTCTTGGGCGACGTCAACCGTAGCCACCAACGGTTGATTGGCGAGCAGTAAATCGACTAACAGCAAACCGCTAGTTAGGTAAGGCAACCACGAAATGGTTTGACGCGCACGCATCGGGCGCGTGCTCCACCAGCAGACGCCAAACGCGAGGCCGGCGAAGAGGGCGGTGTGACGACATGCGTATGCCAAGCCTTGAAAGGCGGAGGCTAATTCGAGCGGCCCCCAATACGCATCGCTCGTCGTGGCGGGTGGCAGCCAAGCCAGCAGCGCCGCGCGAGCGGCTGGTAAACTCAAACCGGTAGCGATCAAGCTGGCGAGGAGTGTCGCACCGCCAAGCCAACGCAGCGGCGCAACGCGCGTTCGCGTGATGGTGTCGAGTTGTCGACCGGCGGCGATGGCCAATCCCAACGACACAAAGGGCAACCACTTGGCTGGATAGCGGAACGAGCCGTAGCCGGGCAAGCAGGTTGTCAGCGTCCAGTAGGGACTGAGCAGTGCGGAGTGGAGCTGCTGCAAACCGGAATCTTCCGCACCGCCGCATAACAACCAGCCCTGTTGCAAGAACCAAACTGGTCCGAAGCGCCCCAGGGCCATCGCGATGCCCAGTAGCGCCAGGCTGTCCCAAACATCCAATCGACCGGCATCCAATCGACGGCAGCCACTCCAACGAAGCAGCGCTAGCAACAATACCAACACCCCGCCGTACAGCGACACCGCCCAAATGCGACTGTCGTCGGGCAGCAGCGTGCTCCAACGCTCGAACTGCGGAAATAACGGGCCGCAGGCAGCGGGCACAAAAAGATCCAAGCACTGCCAAGGGGCGACGCTGAAAGCATAGACCTCCGCGGCGTGAGTCCCCGCGGCAGGCGGTTGCCACCAAGCGGTCTCCGCCGCCACGTGCGGGCCGAGCAAACGGCTGACGCCGGAAGGCGGTGCGAAACGCCGCGCACTGTGCCGCGACCAATCGAGCGAAGCGGCGAGCTGTGGCATGGTGACCAAGACCGCCAGCGCGATCGCCGACAGCAAGCCGCGACCGTGCCGCGAGGGATGCGCAGGCGAAAACGGTACCGGACACCTTTTCCGCAGA
>CAYZHQ010000003.1:8694-100187 GCA_964477385.1 uncultured Pirellulaceae bacterium | reverse complement strand
GACACCTTTTCCGCAGAAGCCACCGCGTTAGCTGGACGAAGGCTAGGAAAATGGCGATGTGCAATGGTGTTTGAGGGTCGCCTCCCAAGACCGGCATCGCGAAGAGGAACGCGGCGACTGCCACGCTGCGGCGGTCGTTGGTGACGAGCAACCTCAGACCGGCGGCGAGTCCCGCAGGCAACCAAGCTGCGCCGACTAAGAACGGTGGATTGCAATACAGAAAAACGATCGGACCGGAGAACGCGTAGGCGATGCCGACAAAGCTGGCCGTGGCTGCCGAAACGCCCGCTTGCCGTGACGCCCCAGCGGCACTGACGGCCGCCAACAACAGGTGCAAGCCGACGTATATCCCCATCGCGATCGAAGCGGACAAAGGTAACGCGAACACCAATCGTGGGGGGTAAAACCATGCGGTGGTGGTCTCGCCGGCCAACGGAATGCCCGTGTGATCGAGCGGGTTCCACAGCGAGAACTGGCCCGCCGCGGTTTGCTGTCCGATGGCCGCATAGAGCGGAGCATAGAAATGCCCCACGTCGCGAAAGGCCAAACGCTGGCCGCCGAGCAGCACGCCGCCGAGCAGCACCAGCAAGCCTGCTGCCGCAAGCGTCGCGGTGATCCGATAGGGACGAGCCGATGGCATGCAAATTCCAAAGCGTAAAGAGTGAGGTCTATCCTAGTCGACGCGAGGCGTAGGCTCGTAGTGGTCCGCAAGGTCCGCCGCAGCGGCATGCTAGCAATGCGGAAGCTTGACCGTGTACCGCTCTTTACCGATCTTCCCCGGTTCGGCTATTATTTTCTCATCCAGTCCGTCGCGGCTTGCGCAGGCCCCGACGTTTACATTTGGAACAGCGCCTGCACGACGTGGCGCAACAACAAGGAATGGTTCGATGGGCGGAGTCCCGATTCTATTAGCCTTAGCCGCCGTGACGGTGGATTACGGCTACCAGCCCGATGGCAAAGGCGGCGTGGAGTACATCGTGCAGATGACTCCCGAGGAGCTCGAACATGCCAAACAGGCGGGCGAGATCTCCAGCGTCGTCGATCCGTCGGTTCGTGGACGCGTTTCACGGTTCGTGGTTCGCGTTGGCAAAGGGAAATTGCCACGAGACGCCGGACCGCCACCGCCGCCGGGCGACACGGTGGCTCAAGCACAAGCCTTTGACGCCGCGGCAGACCGCGCGTTTGTGCCCATCCCCGAGATGACCGCCAGCGCAGCGGCCCCGATTCCGGCGATGCCCGATCGCCCGGCCTCCCCGGTGACGAGCGCGAAACCGCAAGACGCGCCAACCATGTCCTACCCTTCGACCGCACCGGTTGCCGCATCGACCGCCGAGGATTTGCGTCAGCGCGGTCAGCAGTTGGTCGATCAGGCAGGCCAGGGGCTGCAGGATGCTGCGAACCGAACGATGGACACGATGGCCAACGCCGCCGCGGATGCGGTCCGTGATCCATTATATCGCTTAAATGGTGCTGCCCCGACGGCGGCAGGCGACAACAATCCCTACCGTGCCACCGCGACCACGAATCCTGGCGGAGCGAATCCAGCCACCGGCCCCGTCGGACCGCCCGCGCCGACGGCGACGACGAACGCACCGGGGATGCAGATGCCGAACATGCCACGCGGCACGGCCACGACGGCGACCGACAACCCGAACAACGCGGCTTACGGACAGCGTGATCCACAGCGTGATAATCAGTGGAACCGCGAACCGACGGCATCGCGGACAGCGGCCGCAACTCCTAGCACCTCGCCACGCAGTGCGAACTCGTCGACCGCCGCGGCGGGCAATTTTGGCGCCCCTCCTCCTGGGGTTCATGATCCGCGGCAGATGGTTTCGGGAACGAACCCGCAGGCTGGATACGCCGATGGTTCCGCCTCGACCAATTTACAGAACCCGACAGCAAACCCCGGTTACCAGGCGAACGCCAACCAAGCCCTTGGCCAGTCCGCCGCACCGGCTTCGCATGGGAGCGGGAATGTCCCACCGAGCGGCTACACGGGCGGGCCACCGGCAGGCTATCAAGGCGCTGCAAATACCTCTAGTGGGCAGTATGCCCAAGGCCAGAATCCACAAAGCCAGTATGCCCAAGGCCAGAATCCGCAAAGCCAGTACGCCCAAGGCCAGAATCCGCAAGGCCAGTACACCCAAGGCCAGCATCCCCAAAGCCAGCATCCGCAAAGCCAGTATGCGCAAGGGCAATACGGACCCACAGAGCAATTGGCCAGCATCAACCGTCCGGGCTCTTCGGCGCCGGGTTACCAGCAACCGCCGGCCTATCCTTACGTCCCCGCACGCCCCGCCAGCTTGCTGCCGGACGCGGAGAACCGCGAAGCGAGCAAGCCGGGCTTGGCTGGACGCGGTCCAGGTGGCGAAGAGGAAAACCGCGGATTGCCGCAGCAAGTTTTCAACGGCCTGTTGTTGCTGTCTTTGGTCGCCAATGCCTACTTGATCATCCACATGTCAAAGCTGATTCAGCGGTACCGCGATTTGCGAGTCAATCTGCGCACCGCCGCGGCCGGGAAATCAGCCTCCTCGGCACCCGCGGCGGCCTGAACAGGCAGCGTTGGTCGACAGCCCAAACAAACGGCGGGCATGGCTAAGCAGGCACGCAGGCAGGAGTCATCCGGTAAATGAGCCGCCTTGGCGATAGCCGCGGTTCCTGGATTGAACCGTGGCTATCGCCAAAACGGCTAAACAGAGTTCCGCGGCATCATTCCTACTAACCTGCTTAACGCGGTTCATCGCAGCACGCCATTGTGACGACCCCCAACGAGAGGGAACGCTCCGAACTCCGGCGAGTTTCTCGGTTGCCGGCACCTTCAGCGACCGCTGATTGGCTTATCTTTGACGCCCCCCTGTTCGAATGTGCGGCCGGTGCCGACAATCACCAGTTCGGTTTTTGCCGCCGGTAATTGCCGCTTCCACGCTTCCGCCAAGGCTGGGCACGCACAAAACTTGTTATGACGACAACCGAAATCACGGTCCGTGGCGCGAGAGAACATAATCTTCGCGACGTCAGTTTAAAGCTTCCCCGCGGCAAAATGATTTGCTTCACCGGGGTCTCGGGCAGCGGAAAATCTTCGCTCGCTTTCGACACGTTGTATGCCGAGGGTCAGCGTCGTTATGTGGAATCGCTCAGCAATCATGCGCGGCAATTCATGGGGCAGATGTCCAAGCCCGACGTGGAGTACATCAGCGGGCTGAGCCCTTCGATTTCGGTTAGCCAAAAATCGACCGGCAACAATCCACGCAGCACCGTGGGGACAATCACGGAACTGTATGACTTCCTGCGGGTGCTGTACGCTCGTGTGGGGACGCCCCATTGTCCCGTTTGCGACTCGGCGATCACGGCGCAGACTCGCGACGCGATCATGGGGCAGTTGCTCGCCTTGCCAGAGGAAGCGACGCTCACCATCCTGGCTCCGCTGATTCGCAAACAGAAAGGCGAATTCCGGGACCTGTTCGAGGAACTGCGGAAAAAGGGCTTTGCCCGCGCACGTGTCGATGGCGAAGTGATCGTGCTGGCCGAGCCACCCCAGCTTGATCGCCAACGTCGGCATGATGTCGAAGTGGTGGTCGATCGCGTGCTGCCAGATCAACGGGATCGGGGCCGGTTAGGCGAAGCGGTCGATACGGCCCTCAAGCGCGGCGACGGCAATCTGATCGTGTCGTTGTCGATCGATAGTGACGCTCCCGAGGCCTCCCCGCCAGAGCGTGACGTTCTCTTCTCGTCGGAGTATGCCTGTGCAAACTGTGGGCTCAGCTTTCCAGCTCCGTCGCCGCAGCTGTTCAGTTTTAACAGCCCGCAAGGGATGTGTACTGCGTGCGATGGGATCGGACACCTCTACACGTTTGTGCCGGAGTTGCTGATTCCCGACGATTCGTTGTCGCTGAAAAATGGTGCCGTCGCGCTGCTGGGCAAATGGGCCGACATTGGCCGTTATCGTCAACACATTTACAACAGCGTTGCGCAATGGATCGAATTTACGGCTGAGCTAGAGGATGGGGCATCGCTGCAAACTCCGTGGCGCGACCTGCCACCTCAAGCCCAGCACCTGTGGTTGTGGGGCGGTGACGAATCGATCGACTTTATTTGGCGAAGCGGCCGCAAGGCCACCAAATACGAAGACAATTTCGACGGTTTCATTCCCGAATTGCTGGAACGCTACCGGAACACGAACAACAAAATGCAACTGCGGCAGTTGGAAAAGTTCATGAGCACCATGGACTGTCCCGATTGCAAAGGCAACCGTCTGAATCCACAAGCTCGGGCGGTGCGATTGACGACCGATGACCCTGCGTTCGAGCAAGCTTCGTTGTCGATCTGTGAAGTCTCGGACCTGTCGATCGAACAACTGGCCAGGTTCTTCGCGAACGTGAAGTTGAGTTCCACCGGACAACTGATCGCGGGAGAAGCGTTAAAAGAAATCTGCACACGGATCGGCTTCTTGCTGGGCGTGGGGCTGGATTACTTGACGCTTGCGCGGACGGCGCCGACGCTCTCTGGTGGCGAATCCCAGCGGATTCGTTTGGCGGCTCAGATCGGCAGTGGCTTGGTGGGCGTGCTGTATATTCTGGACGAGCCGTCGATCGGGTTGCATCCGCGTGACAACGATCGGCTGATCGAAACGCTGCTGCATCTGCGCGATGCGGGCAATACGTTGATCGTGGTGGAGCACGACGAGGACACGATGCGGGCCTCCGATCTGATCGTCGACTTTGGCCCAGGTCCCGGGGTTCGCGGCGGCCAAATTGTGGCGATGGGCGACTGCGATGCGATCGCTGCCAAACCCAAAAGCATCACCGGCAAGTTTCTCTCCGGTGCCGAACAGATCGCGATTCCGGCGACGCTCCGCAAGACCGACGAGCGTCTGCTGACGATTCGCGGGGCTACCCATAACAATCTCAAGAACATCACCGTGACGCTTCCGCTCGGCACGCTGTGCTGTGTGACGGGCGTTTCGGGAAGCGGCAAGAGTTCGCTGATCGGGGACATACTCGAGCCGGCCTTGCGCCGCGACTTGAATGGTGCCGAATCGGAACCGGGCGAACACGAGGGCATCGATGGCCTGGAACATCTGGACAAAACGATCGCCATCGACCAGACACCGATCGGCCGCACGCCGCGCAGCAATCCGGCGACCTACGTCAAAGTGTTTGACGAGATCCGTAACCTGTTTGCTCAACTTTCGGAATCGAAGGCGCGCGGCTATACCTCCAGCCGCTTCAGTTTCAACGTCGACGGCGGCCGATGCAGCGCTTGTGATGGCAATGGCGCCAACAAGCTGGAGATGGATTTCATGGCGGACATCTGGGTGACTTGCCCCGTCTGTAGCGGCCACCGTTACAACCGCGAAACCTTGGCGGTGAAGTTTAAGGGGCATTCGATTGCGGATGTCTTGGAGCTGGACATTGCTCAAGCCCTGAAACTGTTCAAGAACATTCCCAAGGTCGCCACAAAACTGCAAACGCTGGTCGATGTCGGGCTGGAGTATCTCAAACTGGGCCAGCCCTCGCCGACCTTGTCGGGTGGCGAAGCCCAGCGGATCAAGCTATCAAGAGAACTGAGCAAACGCTCGACGGGGCGGACGTTGTATGTGCTGGACGAGCCGACGACCGGACTGCACTTTGCCGACATTCGCCTACTGCTGAATGTGTTGCATGGCTTGACCGATTTAGGCAACACGGTGCTGATCGTCGAGCACAACCAAGATGTGATCAAAACGGCGGACTGGGTGATCGACCTGGGGCCCGAAGGAGGCAACGGCGGCGGTCAGGTGATTGTGGCGGGAACGCCCGCCGAAGTGGCCGCCCATCCCGACAGCTATACTGGTCGAGCTTTGGCGAAAGTGATGGGCATCGCTCGCCAGGATTCATCGCGCACCAAGCCGAGAGCCGCGACGATGCCGGTGCCTTCAATCGCGACGGCCCAGGACATTACCGTCGAGGGGGCCGAACAGCACAACCTCAAGTCGGTCAACGCCATTATCCCGCGCGACGCGATGACGGTCTTTTGTGGGCCCAGCGGCAGCGGCAAGTCATCGCTGGCGATGGACACCATCTATGCCGAAGGGCAACGTCGCTATGTCGAGTCGCTGTCTTCGTATGCGAGGCAGTTCATCGGCCAAGTTCAGAAGCCAAAGGTCGAGCGGATCGAGGGGCTCTCGCCGGCGGTGGCGCTGGAGCAGAAGAATCTGGGGCACTCGCCGCGCAGTACGGTCGGCACGGTGACCGAGATCTACGATTACTTTCGGATATTGATGGCGCGGGCTGGCACGATGTATTGCCCGACTTGCCAAAAACCGATTGGAACTCAAACCTCCGATCAGATTGCCGACAAAGTCTTGGCGCTGCCAGAAGGGACGCGTGCCTTACTGTGTGCGCCGCTCGAACGGGCTCCGCATCAAGACCCGGCAGACATGTGGAACGAATTAAAGCAAAGCGGTTTCGCGCGGGTGCGCGTTGACGGGAAGACTTATCCGATTGACGAAGCGCCCCCGCTGGATGTGCGGCGTACGCATCGCCTGCAGGTTGTCGTCGACCGGATTGTCGTCCGCCCAGAAGAGCAAAGCCGGATCGCAGACAGTGTCGAACAGGGACTCAGTTTAGGGATCGGCGTCATCAGCATCGCGCTGGCCGATGAAGAGCGTGACGAGACGCAATGGACCGAGATCCGTCACAGCCAACACCTTGCCTGCGAAGACTGTGGCCGCTCCTTCACTCCGCTCACCCCCCATCACTTTTCGTTTAATTCCGCCGTCGGCTGGTGCCCACAATGCGATGGGCTGGGAACGCAGACGGGGACCAATCCCGCGGCCTTGTTAAGCGATCCGCGGGCGACGTTAGCCGACGGGGCGGCCCTGCTGTGGCCCAGTTTGAATCACTCGGTTTCACGTTGGATGCTGTCGGCTTTTTCGCGGCAAACCGGCGTGCCATTGAATGTTCCGATGGACGAACTGTCGGTGATCCAGCGGCGGACCTTGTATCACGGCACCGGCAATCGCTGGATCGAAATCCGACAGTCGGACGTCGATGCGGATCAAGCCAAAAAGCAGGCGGCGAAATCGGACAGTGCCGACAGCGAAGCCGACCTGTTGTCCGAAGACGATTCGTCGCCGGTGCTGTTTCGCTTTCAATTCAAAGGCTTCTATCCCGCGTTAGAAGAAGCCGCCCGGTTGTCCGCAAAACTCCGCATGCGGCTGGACCAATACGTCGACGAAATCGATTGCTCGGCGTGCCAGGGCACACGCGTGCGGGAGGATGCCGCGGCGGTTCGGTTTGGGAATTTGACGATCGGCGACTACGTCCGGATGCCGCTGTCGCGTCTAGCCGACACGGTCGCCAAATGGAAGCTCGATCGGCGCGAGAAAAAGATCGCAGGCGAGTTGGTGCAAGAGATCAAACAACGGACCAAATTCTTGCTCGACGTGGGACTGGATTACTTAACCATTGGACGGGGTGCGGCAACCTTGTCGGGTGGCGAAGCGCAGCGAATACGGTTGGCGTCGCAACTCGGCAGCGGTCTCTGCGGCGTCCTGTACGTGTTGGACGAGCCGACGATCGGTTTGCATCCGCGAGACAACCAGCGGTTGCTTAGCGCCCTGCATCGGTTGCGTGACTTGGGCAACACGCTGCTGGTTGTGGAACACGATCACGATGTGATCGGAGGGAGTGATTACCTCTGCGATTTTGGCCCCGCGGCGGGGCGTCACGGAGGTCAAATCGTTGCCGAAGGACCGCCACTGTCCGTCCAGCCGATCTCCGCATCGGTGACCGCTCCGTACATCAACGGCACGCGCAGCATCCCTTACCCCACCAATCGACGACCGATCGTGGCACACGACGCGAGCGATTCCTCGTCGCGTGCCCCGGACTGGCTGACCATTTACGGTGCCGCGGAGAACAACCTGAAAGAGGTCGATGTCTCGATTCCGCTGGGTGTGTTTGTCGCCGTCACGGGACCGTCGGGCAGCGGAAAAAGTTCTTTAATAGACGACATTCTGTATCCTTCGTTGGCGAGGTTACTGCATCGGGCACGGGTCAAACCGGGACGTCACGATCGCATCGAAGGGCTGCGAAACCTCGACAAGGTCATCCGTGTCGACCAATCGCCGCTGGGAAATTCGCCGTCCAGCAACCCGGCGACCTACACCGGGATGTTCGATCTGATCCGCAATGAGTTCGCTTTGTTGCCCGCCGCCCAGGAGCGACGATTCACCGCCAGACAGTTCAGTTTCAACGTCCCCGCGGGACGCTGCGAAGCGTGTGAAGGGTCAGGACAACGCAAAATCGAAATGCACTTTTTGCCCGACGTGTGGGTACAGTGTGAGGAGTGCCAAGGGCGACGTTACACGGAAGAAGTGTTGGAGGTGAAGTACCACGGTCACAGCATTTCGGACGTCTTGAATTTGTCTTGCGGCGACGCGCTGCACCTGTTCGGCGATCAATCACGCATCGCGCGCGTACTGCAAACGATCTGTGACGTGGGATTGGATTACGTCACCTTGGGCCAGCCCGCGCCGACCCTTTCGGGCGGCGAAGCACAGCGGGTCAAACTGGCTGCCGAGTTAGCTCGTCCCGACACTGGCCGCACGATGTACTTGTTGGATGAACCGACGACCGGACTGCATTTTGAAGACATCATCAAATTGCTTTCGGTGATGCAACGCTTGGTCGACGCCGGCAACAGCGTATTGGTGATCGAACACAACTTGGATGTCATCAAGTGTGCGGACTGGGTGATCGACATGGGTCCCGAAGCGGGTGCGGAAGGGGGACGCGTGGTCGTGGCGGGGTCTCCCGAACAGGTCAGTGCCTACGCGCTGGAAGCGCAACAAGCAAGAGGACGCAAACGGACCCGAATGCCGCGAAGTTATACCGGCGAGTTTCTGCACGAGGCACTGCAGCAGGCAACCCCGGCAACGCGTCGAGACACCGAGTCGACGAAGACGAAGACGAAGACGAAGACGAAGACGAAGAAAAATCTGGCCGTAGATGCCGTGTCGAAACCGACCACCGATGGCGAAGAGGTCAAAGCAAAACCCTCCAAGGCCTTACTACCATGGCAAGCCCTCGGCCGTCGCTGGCACACGTTGGGCAAAGGGTTTCCTCAAAATGGCACGCCCGATTGGCCATTGGAATTGGTGGACCGCGCGTTTGCCTTGATGGAAGAAATCGCTGGGGAGGACTCGTTGGCCTTCGAACATCCCGACCGCGTCCAAGTCCATCCGGCGGGCTCGTCAGACCACTGGGCCGTGCTGGAAACCAAAGCCCTCGAGTCGCTCAAGGTGACTTTAGCCGGTCCCAAAGGGGCGATCGACACCGAACAACTGGCCGGTTTAAAAGTCGGGCAACCGGTCGCGGTCGAACAGAATGGCGAAACCCATGTCACGTTGCACTTGACTGACGTCAAGCATCTCCGCAGCCGGAAATTGAAGTCGTTTTTAAAGACGCATCTAGAGAATTCTCAGTAGCCGCCTGTGAGGCGGCTGGCGAAAGGCGCAGGTCGTTGTGGGTGCCGCCCGACGCGTGCTGCTAGGCAGTGAAGAGCGTTCCCAATTGGGCGTCGAATTGGCCGCGGGTGAGCACCGTTTCAATGCCTGCGGCGCGGGCCGCTTTTAATTTACCGACTTGCACATGCGGGCCGAAAGCGATCCAGCGTGCCGTGGGAAAGCGTTGGCTGCCGACCGTGTAGATTGCCGGCAAGAGATTGCTGCGTGTGGCTAGGTCGAGCACGATCCAGGCCAGATCGGGCGGTTGGTCAGCTTCCACGTCGGTAGTAGGCGCGTTGGCATCGTCAGCGGTTGTCCGTTCCGGCGGAAGGTTGCCCGACATCCGGAACGCATACCCAGCCGCTTCGGCTGCCGCGCGGACGCGCGAGCCAAACATGAGATCTCCGGACAGCAGCCAGATCGTTTTCGCGGTCATTAGAAACTTTCCTTCCGAGCATGTTCAACAACGTCATGTCCGCTTTGACCATCGGCGATCCGGATCGCTTCGACGACGGGCATCACGAAGATCTTGCCGTCTCCGATTTGCCCCTCGCGACCCGTCAGCGCCGACTCGCGCAGCACACTGAGGACCTCTTCGACAGAGTCATCCTGCACCACAATTTCGATGGCAAGCTTCCTCAGCAAATCGACTTGATATTCGACGCCGCGATAGGTGGCGGTTTGACCGCGTTGCCGCGCGTAACCTTCCGCATCCAGGACCGTGATATGCTCGATCCCCAGATGATCCAACGCTTCCCGAACCACGACCAATTTGGTCGGTTGAATAATAGCTATGACCAGACGCATTACAGTTCCTGAATCGGAGTAGGCAATTCGACGCGGGTACCGGCTTGGATGCTGGCCAGCATTGCGTCCAGTGTCTGCTGGGTTGCCAGCGAATGTTGGTGCAGCGGCGATAGATCAAAATCGGGATTTACAAACGCCGCAATCATCTTCTGTTCCTGGTTTCCGATCGATTCGTGAACCTGCGCCGCGCCGGTCCGGTCGTGCGTCCAAAACCGGGCCGCCTTGTCAGGCCAACAGCGGGTAAAATCATCGCAGACAATCGAGCCCGCATCGCCGGCGACCTCGAACCATTTTCGCGTCGTTGTATCGTAGCCACAGTTGACCGTTGCCGTCACGTCGCCGGGAAACCACAGCAAGGCCGTCACTCGGTAGAGCACGTCTTGGGAGTAACTGCCGGTTGCGAAAACGGCTTCGGGACGTCCAGCGAACCAAATCGGCAGGCCGGTGGCATACCAACCCAGATCGAGCAAACAGCCGCCGCCGAGAGCGGGCTGTAGCCGATGGTCTCCCGACTGAAAGGGTTCGTAGAAGGAAACCGCCGTCGTCAGGTGCCGCAGCGATCCCAGTTCCCCGCGCCGCGCGATGGCGGAGAATTGTTCGCTCCGCGGGTGATGCAACCATCCGGTGGCGTCCATCCAGCGGACTTGTCGTTGTGCACAAGCGGCGGCAATTTGTCCCGCCTCTTCGCTGGAGGTGGCCAGCGGTTTCTCACACAGCACGTGCTTGCCCGCATTGGCGGCGGCGACCGACCATTGGCAATGCAGCGCGGGCGGCAGTGCGACATAGACGGCATCGATATCGGACCGGTCCAGCAAAGCTTGATAGCCGCTCACGCCAGTTCCGGCGCCGTATTGCTGTGCATACCAATCGGCACGCTCGGAATCTCGACTGGCAATCGCCACGACCTCCACGTCGGGCGTCGATTGCAGGTCGGCGACCAATCGCCGCGTGATACGTCCTGTACCCAGAATTCCAAAGCGCATGGCAACCTGTAAAGCTTAAAAAGAGGCAAATTTTGCGTAGATCGTCCAAGCCCCGGTAACCACCATCAGCCCGGCCGAAATCCACAAGCAAGCGTCCCACCAAGTTCCCGGACGCAGACCGTCGACACAGCGATGGTAGCGGAAATACAAGGCGGCGGCAGCCAGCATCGGCAGCATCACGCCCTGTGCAACACCGCTGAGCAATACCAACTTGGCAGGTTCGCCGACAACCAAGTAAATCACCAAACATAAAACGGGGAAGAAGCCACTCAGCCGGACTACCCATTTCTGCCGTGTGTCCGGATCGTCCGCGATCAAACCGACCACACGCAAAGCATCCGAAAAGACCCTCGCGTGGCTGGCGTTGGCAATAAAAAACGTGCTGTATAAAACGGCAAATGCACCGAACAAAAAGATCGGTGCCGCCCAGGCGGAAAAGACGGGAACGTACATCACGGCGAGCGTTCGCACCATGCCATCCCCAGCAGGATCTAATCGCAGCGGATGCAGGATGGCCGCTCCGAGCAAGTAGAACGCAATCGTGGCAAAGGTGTAAATCACCATCGCTCCCCACGAATCGTACTGCATCACACGCAGCCAGCCTTTGGCCCGCGTCAGCCACTCCGCGGTTTGTTCGTAGCGACCGGTAAAGCGTGCGTAGCCGCGTTCCAAACACCAGTAGGGATACGTCACCAATTCCGCCGCACCGACCCCGATGATTCCGAAAGTTGCCAAAGCGGTGGCGATCGCCATCGTCGCCGACCCGTCGGGCAGGCCGGGAGTGAAACCGGTCAGCAAATTTTCCGAGGTGACTCGCCATGCGTCCTGTCGCTGCAACAAAAATAGATTGCCGACCGTCAAGGCGGTGAAGGTCGCCACCAGCGCCGTCGACAACGACTGAATCAAACGATAGCGCCCGACAACCAACAGCACCGAGGTCAAGCCCGCCACAATCGCCGCCCACATCGCGGCATCCGCGGGTGCACGCGTCATGAGTTGACCATCTTGGCGGACGCTGTACCGAACGTCGTAGGCGGTGCGCAATGCTTCCGCTGAGGGCGCATCCGAGTCAGCGGTTTCGGACGTCGACAATTTTTTCGCAGCGCCGGCACGTTGCATGATCAGCTCGCGTTTTTCGGCATCTTCGGCTGCGTTATAATCGCGTCCCATCTGCGTCAGCGGCACACTGATCGCCAACGCTTGACCCACGCCACCGACAATCCCGCCAAGCTGACTGATGCTGGCGATCCACATGATCAACCAATACCAAACCAACCAGTTTCCGCGTCCGCGAATCCTGGGGCCAGGCACTTCGGATAACGCGTGCAGCGTTGTCTTGCCGCTGATCAACGTGTAGCGACCAAATTCGATCTGAGTGAACACCTTCACCACACAGCCGATCACGATCAGCCACAGCAGGGAGAACCCGGCTTGAGCACCGGTTTTGGTCGTCGCGATTAATTCTCCAGAGCCAACGATCGAACCGGCGACGATCAAACCAGGCCCCGCATATCGCAAAATCCCAGGAACCGATTGCGGTGGTTGCCGGACGTCGTGTTCAGTGGGAACGCTCATTAGCCCAATGTTGGGAAAAGGGGGTCGCGAAAGCGGAGGAGGGAATCGATACCCTAGCCGATCCCGAGCGGATCGCCCAGCGACCCAATCGTCATCCGGCGGTCTGGCAACGCGACACCTAATCGCTCGCACTAGAGGCGGTGGATCGAGTTATGGATGACTCGTTCGACGACTTCTCCGTCAGCCAATTGGACTCGACAGCGGATTTCCATGCACCACGTGGGCTGCATATCGGGAACGCTCAACGTGACGGTACGTCCATCTTCGCTCCGCTGTGCGGTCGTAACGGGCAGCGTCTTGGTGTCGTAATGTTTCGAACCGTAATTCGCCGTCCGCTTCAATCCCCAGGTGGTGATCTGAAAATCTTCGGGCTGCGGCACGGCCGGCCCCAGCGACTCGCTGAACTGGAGCGTCAGTGTCTTGTCCTTCGCCTTCAACTGCGTCGGTAAGCCCGCCGGACGGCCCGTGTATCGCAACCGAAACAACCCGCCATCTTCGTGCTGGGTCCCGGCCCAAGCAAACATGCCGCACAGATACAGTTGACCGTCGGTGGGATGGAAACGCCCGCGATGCACTCCGGTGGGAAACATCGGGATCGGCAGCTCGCACATGCCGCCTTGAGCCACATCGCCAAGCTGCTCATGCGGCACGATGTACGCCTTGCCGTAGCCGTAAGAGAGATTCAGCAGCGATCCGTTCAGCGGTCCCCAACGATCGCTGTCGACCCACAGCAATTCCGCCGGAGAGCGATCAAAGGCATTGGTGATCCAGCACAGCGGTGGCTGCATCGCCGAATCGGAGGAATCGGTGACATCGTGGTAGCCAAACATATTGCCGTAGAACCCGCCTTCGCGGACCCAGTTAATGCGGTTCTTTGGATTCCAGTGGCCCTCTTGATCGGTCACAAAAAAGGTTCCGTCAGGATTCAAACAAACGCCGTTGGCGGCACGAAATCCGGTCGCCAAAATTTTGGTTTCGCTGCCGTCGCTGGAGACCTTCAGCAGCGTGCCATGATGCGGCACGACAGCCTTCAACGCGTGCCGCGCCGATTTGGCGTAATACAGATTGCCCTCCGCGTCGGCTTGCAGGCCCATGGCAAACTCATGGAAGTGTTCGGTGACCTGATGATCGTTATTGAAGCTCTCGTAGTAATCGGTTTCGCCGTCGCCATTCAGGTCGCGCAAGATGCAGATTTGATCCCGACAACTCACGAAGACTTGGTCATCTAAAATCTTCACCCCCAGCGGCTGGAACAGTCCCGATGCGATCCGCGTCCAGCGCAACTTCGGGGCGTCGCCCGTCGTTGGCTTCCCCGCAGTCGCTTCGGCGGTTGGAACGGCGTCGGCCGGCGCTGTCCTTAACAAACCATCGACGCGCCACACGTTGCCGTCCCAATCGGACACCGCCGCACTGTCGCCGTTGGAAAAGAAATCGATCCCGGTTAACCGCATGCGACAAAACCAAGGATTCTGACGTGGATAGGTCAATTGATCGACCGCGAACGGCCCTTGGTCAAACATCACCTCGGGTTCCGTCTCGATGGTCGTCCGCCAGCGTTTCGGGCCACCGTTCGTCTTGGCCTGCAGGTCGATCACTCCCGGCTGTGCGTCGACACGTTCCGCCACCGCGGCGGCCGTGGTGGCATCGTCGGTGCGGAGGTGATGAATCGTGAAAGACCGAGTCGTCGCGGTCGGCGGAATCTGGAGTCGCAGATTGCCCGCTTCCCAGCTCCACTGCAGACCGTCGGTCATGCCTTGCAAACCGACGGTCAGAGGCTGCGTCATTGACGACACAGCGTCGGCGGCGACGGGGACCGCATGGTGTCCTTGACCGCTGGCATCTTCGACACGCGTCGCTTCGGCACCGGGGCTGAACCGCAGGTCGACCAACCGCGCTGCGGATGCCTCGTCGCGACCCGCTGTATCTGATTGGATTTGGGTTTTGGCTTCCCATTCGGTTTCGGAAATCGATTGCTGGAAGAACGCAACCCGCTCGATCGTGCCGCGAAACGGCGACTTCGCGGGAAAGTTTTCCGCCGCCAGGCCGATCCGCAGTTCATGCCCCGCCACGCTTTGCTTCGGTCGCAATGTTCCGTGGGCTTCGCGCTTGCCATCGACCAGCAGCGTCACTTCGCCTGTCGCGGCCTGATAGATCACCGCCGCCGTGTGAGGCCGACCGTCATCGACGCGCCGTTTCGTTTTCAGCGCCCCCACCCAACCGATGTCGAAACAGAGCTGTCCGCCGCGCACGAACAGTGCTTTGGCATCGGGAACCCAAGCCGCTTGAGGCGCGGTCTTGGCGACCAGCGTTCCATCCTGCCGGGTCCGAAAGCGGACGATCAACGTGTAGTCTTGATCGAACATGTTGATCGCCTGCGCATCGGGAACGTGCAGGTAAGCTTGGCCGTCGAACTGTCCTGCCAGCATCCGTGACGAAAAAGCGTCCGCTTCGACCACCACCTGCTGCCAAGTCCGCGGGTCCAGTGCGGGGAGTGACTTCAGCGTTGCCGAGGGATCGAGCTGTGCGACTTGCATGACCAGCGGTTGCTGATGCGGCTGGACCTGCAAGTGTCGCCGTACCACGTCCACCGCAGCAGCCGCCTGCGTTTCGTTTACCGATTCGTTTTTGGTGGTGGCCGACGAGGCGGCAAGTTGTTCCAGCGAAGGCATCTCGACGATGGACGCGTCGCCGACGGTGTAATGCAACAGCGTGTCGGGCCCATGGGCGGACATCCCTTTGTAGTGTGCCCAATCGCGTCGCAGCGGACCGTATTGACGATCGTCGCGTCCTGGAACTCGTCGGTCGGTGAAATCTCCGGCCGCGTCGCCCCAGCCAGGTCCGGTGCCGTTCTCGAACAGCAGTTCTCCGACGACGCGCGGATGCACGCCGTGTCGCCCATTGAAGTGAATGCAGTTGTAATCGATGAATCTTTCCTGGCTGCCGGGAGTTGCCCGCCACGCCGCGGCAACGCGCATCGTATCGGTGTCATAGACGATCCAGTGGCTGCCTTGCGAAACGCCGCCGGCTCCGTGATCCAACCGAATCGAGTTACCTTTTTGCGCAAAGTTGTGGCCATCGGAACCGACTTCGATGGTCGCGATCAGATTGGGACCGTAATCCATCTGTTGCCAAGGCTGCGTTTCCGACGGTTCCGGCCCGAGGGTGTCACCGACCGGCAGCGCTGCCAAATAGTCATCGCTGACCTCGGTCACGCCCGCCGGATGATGCTCCTTCAGGTAGGCTTCGCGAATGTAATGAATCACGTCGTACTTTTGTCGCGGCACCATCCATGACTGGGCGATCATGGCACCGAAACCGCGCGTCAACGTTTGGTACATCGAAAACGGGTCACTACCGTTTTTGAGCTTGGCCGTGGCGAAGCGGGGGGACGTCGGCATCGATCCCGGCTGGTCGACCGTCCCATGACAGTTGATGCACAATCGCTGATAGATCGCCTTGCCACGTTTGAACGAATCTTGATTCCATTGCCCGATCAATTTCGCATGATCGACGTGGGCTTCGTATTCCGGCAACGGTTTGCTGGCCAATTGCGACGGCAGTGGCTGCAGTTGCCGCGCCCGTGCGACTCCGCCGTCGCGGATCTCTCGCAGGTAGGCGATCAGGTCTAGAAACTGCGTGCGACTGGTCAGTTGATTCACCAAACCGGCGGGCATTGCCGAGTTGGCTTGCGGCGTGACTTCTTCGACCATCTCGGCGGCAAGGGTTTGCATCGAGCCATCGGTCGGGTTGCGCAATTGAAGTTGCTGGTCGTTGGCATCGTCGACGCGCAAACCGGTCACCACTCGGCCATCGACCGTGACGACCGACACGACTTTGTAGGCAGGCTCGATTTCCAAGCTTGGTCGCAACACGGACTGCACCAATTGCACATCGCTGCGACGCGAATCGGCCACCGTCAAGTCAGGCGCCCAAGCGATTTCGGACGGCCCGTTACTGTGGCACTGGGTACAGGTCATCCACTGCTGATGAAACAGAATAGCACCTCGCTGGGCATCTCCCGATTGCTTCGCGTCGCTTGCCAACTGCTGAACGTCTTCGCTCAACAATCGCTGCTCGAGACCTTGCGGTACGGGGTTCCGCGGTGACTGGGCTTTGGCAACAGGTGGGCTGATGCCACAAGCGATTAGCAATGACCCGCTTAACACGAGTCGCAGACAGTGAGCGGGAGCAAGCATAAGGAGCGCTTTCGCGAGAGCAAGGCTTGAATGTTCAAACATCGCAGGGGCGGGGGGCGGGCAACCAGGTCATCGACAGGCAAAAAGACGTCTCGATCGACACCCGACGGATTGAGCAAACGAGGCGTAGCAAGCATCTTCCGAAGTTGAACTTTACTCGTTCGCGCAGCCGAACGCAAAGCTTGGCACCACGGACTCACGTCCGTGGCTACAGCCTGCCATGGCTTCGCCATTGAAGCGACCAGCGCCAGCCGTGGCCCGTGAACCTCAGGCGCTAGCCGTAGGCCGTGAACCTCAGGCGCTAGCCGTAGGCCGTGAACCTCTAATTAAACCGAAGGATTTGTGCCGGCGTGCTTAGAACAGGTCTTTCAGGCGATCGGTGATGCTACCGTTATCCGGGGTCGCTTGACGCCCCTCCAGGTAAGCCACCCAGACTTCGGGATCGTTGCCCAACTTTTCGCCCGTCACCTCCTCGAGGGACTCGATGGCAGTCAGCCGAATGGCGGGGTCGCGATCGGCCAGAGCCAACTTGAGCGAATCGGAAA
Source organism: uncultured Pirellulaceae bacterium (assembly GCA_964477385.1). Lineage (GTDB taxonomy): Bacteria > Planctomycetota > Planctomycetia > Pirellulales > Pirellulaceae > Roseimaritima. The sequence goes on along the minus strand of CAYZHQ010000003.1, from coordinate 82,588 downwards.
CCAACTGTCCACGATGCCGCGCGATCGATCGCAGGGCAGCCTGGCGGACATCCGCGTTTGTCGACTCGCCAGCCGTTTTTGCCAACAGTTCTGCCGCCTGAGGTTCCGGACGATTTCCCAGCACGTCACAGGCTGCCATGCGGACCTTCAGACTCTCATCGGTCAACGCTTCTTCAACCAACGTTAAAGCGGCCTCGCCTTGAATCGCTTCGGTGGCCCGCACGGCCAAGTGCCGCATATCCGAACTTGGATCGTTCGCCATGATCTTATTCAGATGAACCAACCACTGCGTACGCTCTTCAGGAGGCATTGCGGGGACCGTCCGCACCAGCAATTCCAGCTCTTTGCGACGCTGAAAGTCGGTCACCCCCAACGCCTCATCTTTTTTCCACTCCCGGACAAAATAGGGATTTGCGTGCTTCAGCGCGTACAGCGGCCCGTCATGGCAACCGGAAAGGGTCACGCACAAACCAGCAATCAGAAACAACGAACAACGCAACATTTTCGGACCTCTGTCCAGGGAATTCAGCAACTTCGAGTTGCCATGTAGCAAAACCCCGCGTCCCTTCGGTAGGCGAGTTTTTTTCGCAGACGAACGGGCCGGCGGCGAGAAGCGAAAAACAGGCCTCAACGAACCAAGCCGAGTTGGCTTGGACCTAAGGTGTCAACGAGCCATGCGATAACGTGTTCTGTCAAGCAACGGCTTGCGGACAGGAATCGCAATTTGAGACCATGCGTCTCATTGCGAGTCTTGCTAGCAGAGTTTCTTGATAAAGGGCGACTCGCAATTGTTTGGTATCGATCCGGCGAGTCCGTAAAGTCAAGTGATTCCGATAATTCTGTTGGATCTTCATTTGACGGCACGCTTTTTGTTCTAAAGGCCTCCCTAACGAGTTTTTGTTTTTTCACTAATTGGAAGGAATCCCAAGCATGTTGGTACTCAGTCGAAAAGAAGGCGAGCGTTTGGTCATCGGCGAAAACGTGATCATCACCGTCAATCGCATCTCCGGCAATCGCATCACGCTGGGCATCGAAGCTCCGCGTGACGTTCGGATTGTGCGTGGGGAACTGGAACCCAAAGGCCCTGCCCCTCAACAGGCGAAACCTTCCCGGGAGTCGACCGACCAGCCCCCCTCGAACCAGCGATCGACGCAGATGGCCTTCATTGAACTCGACGCAGCTCAACTGGAAAGCATGGTGGGCTGAGCCGATTGCGTGCTACGGAAAATGCTTCGTCGCGCACCCCTTGCCAGTCCGTCATTGACGAGCCAAGGGTTCGTGCAAGTGAGAGATCGTCAATTTGCCAGCAAAGCAATGTGCGACATCGCTTCCCATTTTCCGTGGCCGATTTTGATAATTGGAAGTGAACTGAAAGCCTTGTGACTCCAAATCCATGAATTGCACGTCCATGGGCGAATCATCGACGTCGCAAATCTGCCGTGGTGGTGAATCCCCCGGATCAATCGCCGGCAGATTGACGTTTCGCAGAAAGGGCCCCTGCGGCACGTGGGTGATCGCTTCGGTGAGGAGATCATAGATCCAGGCAGGCACATGGTCCCAGGTACGTGGCCGCTGAGGATGCCGGTAATGTGAGATCGCGACGGCTGGCAAGCCGCGCAGAAAGGCCTCTTTGGCCGCGGCAAAGGTGCCGCTCATTAATAAGTCGACCCCCAAGTTTCCGCCGTCGTTGACGCCTGAAAGCACCAACTGCGCGTCGGGTGCAAGCTTGGTCATCGCCAGCCGCACGCAATCGACCGGAGTCCCATCCACGGCCCACTCCCGCGGTGCTTTCTGGAACATCCGCAGCGGACGCCGCGTCGTCACGCTATGACCGCATTCACTGCGCTGCCGGTCAGGGGCCACAATCGAATACCGCACACCCAGGTGGGTCAACCGGGCGACACTGTCACGTAAAGCTGACAGTCCCGGAGCGTCGATGCCATCATCATTGGTCAGCAAGATATGCATGCTTCGAAAAGTACCTGAATCGCGAAACGAAAATTTTCGGCCGAGAACGGGGTTTCAGAACAGGGTTTGAGACCGGGGGTCCAGAGGCTGAGCACGAAGGCGAGAGCGGATGCGGCTTGATCGATGGCTGCCTGGCTCCGCTAGACGGAGGGGCCGCTGGACCGAGGAACCGATCCCCCACAGTGACAGCACGGCCCTTAACGCAGCGCCCGCCGAAGCACATCCTCCACGCCTTCGCCCAACCTCGCTAGCAAATCAGCTTCGGCTGACAGCACAGGATGATCAATCGTCAATAAACAGTTGGCCGCATGATCGGCATTTGGCAAGGCAAAAGGAATCCGGCAGCGTCGCGGCGAGACTTTCCCGGCCGAACGATAGCCTGTCCGGATCGGCAGGTTCCAATCGCTCGCAACCTCGACGGCTCGGTTGCGAGTCCTCGCATCGGGAGCGAACCATGCCCATTTGTAGTAATCGGGCTCCATATCGGCAGGGGAGCTAGCCAAGCTTGGCTGTTTGTTTAGCCACCAACCGGCGGTCTGATAACGAGCAACGGCCGTGGAAAGCCGCGAAACGGCGGCAATTCTTTTACGCTTCATTTCCGGTAAGCGAGCCAACTGAGGCAGCAATGCCGCAGCCTGCAGCGGACTGAGCGGAACGCTGTCGCTCGGGCGGTTTGCTATCACCGCGGCACGTTGGGCGAGCCTCCGATCGGCGGTCAACAGGGCTCCGCCATGACCACTAGTCAATGTTTTGCTGCCGCCGAAGCTGAGGATTCCCACATGCCCCCAGTTGCCGACCGGTCGCCCGGCTAGCACCGCCCCTGGGCAGTGGCAAGCGTCCTCGATCAGTAGCACGTCGTTCGCGTCGGCCCAGGCTCGGAGGCTCGGCATATCGGCCAAGGCACCGTAGAGGTGCGACACCACGGCGGCTCGCGTCTGCGTGGTCGCGGCAAGCTTTAGTTGCTCGGCGTCCACGGCGACCGATCGCGGCAAGCAGTCGACCAACAGCGGCTTCATTCCCAGCAACTCAACCGTCCGGCGAATTCCAGGGAAATCGAAAGCACAGACGGCGACCTCGTCTCCCGGTGCCAACCGGCCTGCCCGCAGAGCCAACTCAATGGCCGCGGTACCGCTGGCGCACAACTGCACCGAGGGAGCCTCGAATTGTTCCGCCAGCCGCTCGGCCAGCGTGACCGTGATCGGCGCATGGTACTGCCCCCACTGTCCAGACCGTAAAGTCTCGGCGATCGATTCACCGATCTCCGGCCAGTCGGGCGGCCAGGAAGGCCAATGGGGAGGCTTGATTTGGGCAGGCAATCGTTAGTTCGTCGGCGGAGGGCTGGGCTTGTGGCTGGTTTTCCAACGGCCTATTATGCCGCGTTTGACGATCTCGTGAAGGAATGCGGGTTCTCAAGAAGTTCCCGCCACACGTCCGCATTACCGACGAACCTGACTGTGATCCCCCTAAAGCCGCTCGCTTTATTTGCTGAGTCCTCCGCTTATCGTCTTTGTGACGCCTTCTTTCTGCTGGCTCAGGAGCTCGGTGGAGAAGGGGCTGGTGGTGAAGCCGAGCCCATCAGTCCGCTACAGCGGATTTTAGGCAGCCCCTTCGTGCTGGGTGGTGGGTTGCTGGCGTTGTTTTACATCATGGTGTTATTGCCAGAAAAACGCAAGAAACAGCAAGCCGCCAAACAACTCAGCTTGCTGAAAAAGAACACTCGGATTGTTACCGTCGGCGGGATTCACGGCGTGATTGTCTCCGCCCCAGCGGATTCGGATGTGGTGACTATCAAAACCGACGAAAGCAGCAACAGTCGCCTGCGGATCAATCGATCGGCGATCGCGACGGTGCTGGACGATGAAAAAAGCGACGCCAAAAAAGAATCGGATTCTTGAGCCGACTCGGCGAGAAATCGCTGTTCGGCTGTCCGTTTAAAGAAATCCCTGACATTTCAACCTCATTTCTTCCCCGATACCGTTTAATTCCATGATGGATCTTTTGAATTTTTCCGCCTTGGCCGATGGGGGCCAAGTTGCATTCGGTCAATTCCTGATGCTGGCCAACGAGGTACAGCAACAGGAGGTCGTGGAAGAAGGCTTCGACTGGGTCAAGCTCGCTTGGCTGGTTGGCGTTGCGGCCGTCTTAATTCTGCCGTTCGTGCTTGGTAATTTCTTTGCCAAGCAACTGCGGATGCCTGCCGACGGTACGCGGATTGGCGTCGTATTGCTGGCGTTGATCGCTTCGGTGTGCGTGCTGGTGTTCGGGACGTTGAAGTACGGCGTCGACTTGAGCGGCGGCACGATCCTGGTCTACGAGATGGCTCCGGAGGCGGCACGAGAACGGGCTTTGGCGGGTGAATCACGCGTCACCGCCGAAGATGTAGTGCCTTTCTTGATCAAGCGAATCAATCCAGCGGGCACCCAGGAAATCGTCGTTCGGCCCTACGGCGAAGAACAGATCGAAATCATCATTCCCGAAGTCGACCAAAACGAAGTCGGCCGGATTAAAAACATTATCGAGCAAGCCGGTATCCTGAAGTTCTCCATCGTTGCCAACGGCCGCGATGATGCCGAATTGATTCGTCTGGCAACCGCCCAAGCATCGCAGCAAGATCCAAATTTGCGGATGGCCAAAGTCGTGTTCGATCCTTCCGGTCGGGCCGCGGGATATTGGGCCACCGTCGACCGCGAAACGAAGCCCACCCCATCGGGCTTGCGTCCGCTCCGCGTGGCCCCTTCGGACAGCACGGTCCGCAATCGCGCCACCGGTCGTTTGATTCAATTGCCTCCCGCCGCGGCGGCCGACCCCGAAGCGGCCGCGTTGTACCTTGCTCAGGCAGGCATCGAGCAGATTCAGATCTTGATGGCCAATCGTCCCGGCATGGATGTCACCGGTGAAGATCTAGCGATGTCCTCGCGTGGACTCGACACCGACGGCAGTCCCGCAGTGAACTTCAAGATGGACGGGCCTGGCGGAAAACGCTTCTATCGCCTGACGCTGGAAAACAAGCCCGAAGGCAACTTCAAGCGACGCCTGGGAATCGTGTTGGACGACGCCCTACTGTCCGCTCCCTCGCTGAATTCACCGATTTCCGGTGCCGGCATCATCAGCGGAAATTTTACAACCGAAGAAGTTGACGAATTGGTCAACATTCTCCAAGCCGGAGCGTTGCCTGCCGCCCTGACGCAGCAACCGATCGCGGAAAACCAGATCGGCTCGACCCTGGGGGCTGACACGATCAGCAAAGGATTGTGGGCAATCGGCGGTTCGTTAGCCGCGGTACTGGTGTTTATCTTGATTTACTACCGTTTTGCCGGAATCGTCGCCTGCATCGCTTTGGTGTTGAACCTGGCGATGACCGTGGCGGTGATGATCCTGATCAGCCAACCGATCACTCTGCCGGGCCTAGCCGGGCTGGTATTGACGGTCGGAATGTCGGTCGACGCCAACGTGCTGATCTTTGAACGCATCCGAGAGGAACTGAAAAAGGGTGCTGCGGGCCGCATGGCGATTCGCAACGGATTTGCGCGAGCCACCACGACGATTATCGATGCGAACTTGACGACGTTGATCACAGCAATCGTGCTGTATGCGATCGGCACCGACCAGATTCGTGGCTTTGCCGTGACGTTAATCCTGGGAATTCTGTTCAGTATGTTCACCGCGATTTACATGTCGCGAACGTTCTTTGATATCGCCGAGCGTCGCGGGTTTATTTCGCTGTCGATGTCCGACCTTGCCAATCGGGTGCGCGGCGAAGGCGCGCCCTTCAACTTCATTCAGTTGGGCCGCGTGACCTTGCTCGCTTCGCTGGTGCTGGTCGTCGCGGGCGGGTTGGCGATCTATGCTCGTGGAGCGACGATTCTCGATATCGACTTTGCCGGCGGGTCATCGTTGACCTTCCAACTGAAGGAACCCCGCGATGCCAACATTGTTCGTGGGTTTGTCGAGAAAGCCCTGAATCCGAGTCCCGAACAAGATCGGATTCAGTTCACGCTTAACAGCGTGACCATCAATTCGCTTGGCGAAGATGCCGATCGCTTGGTCTACAAAGTTGATACCGCGATCGAAGACGTGAATGAATTGAAAGCCATGATCCGCGAAGGTTTTGGGGCAGAAGAGGACATCGAGCTGGTGACCTACAGCGTCGAATTGATGCCAGGCAACCAGCCAGCGGTCGAGGACAGTTCGCTGGTTCACCCAGCGACCGATACGCAGTTCGTCGCCTTCCGCCCTCAAGATCCCGCTCCAGCAGAAGGGGAAGCACCGCCAGCCGAGGAAGCTCCAGCAGAAGAAGAAGCTCCGGCAGAAGAAGAAGCTCCGGCAGAAGAAGAAGCACCGCCAGCCGAGGAAGCTCCAGCAGAAGAAGAAGCTCCAGCAGAAGAAGAAGCTCCAGCAGAAGAAGAAGCACCGCCAGCCGAGGAAGCTCCAGCAGAAGAAGAAGCTCCAGCAGAAGAAGAAGCTCCAGCAGAAGAAGAAGCTCCGGCAGCCGAGGTGACTCCGACGGACATGCCTTCGGTGGGTGTGCTGGCTCCGAGCGATTCGGATGCAGCGATGACCGAGGAATTTTCGGCGACGATCCAGCTCAGCGTTGAAGAGGACGCAAACGCGGAGACGGCGAAGTTGAACGGTGCCGTACTGCAAGAATTGATTTATAAGGCGGCCGAAAAGATCGGTGTGACGCTTGGTGAAACGGCGGTATCGGTTCGTCCCGCGGATTCCGACGTGGAAGACTGGACCCCTGATTCGGCGCTGACCTTTAGCGCTTGGGAAATCAACCTCCGAACCGATCGCGAAACCGGCATGCTGGTGACACAGCAACTGAAGGAGTCGCTCAGCAGTGACCCGATCTGGATTTCCAGTAGCAGCATCGGCAAGCGTGTCGCCGGTGACATGGTCAATCGTGCCGCGGGTGCGTTATTCGCCAGCTTGCTGTGCATTATCGGCTACATCTGGTTCCGCTTCCAACGCGTGATGTATGGCCTCGCCGCCGTGGCCGCTTTGATCCACGACGTGCTGATTACCTTGGGTGCGATCGCGGTCAGTGCTTACGTCGCCAATGCCTTGGGTTTCTTGTTGATCGACGAGTTCAAGATCAGCTTGACCGTGGTGGCGGCATTGCTGACGATCATCGGTTATTCGTTAAACGATACGATCGTCGTCTTCGACCGCATCCGCGAAACCAAAGGCAAGAGCCCTCGGTTGACCGAAGAGATGGTGAATTCGAGCATCAGCATGACGCTCAGCCGGACCTTGCTGACATCGTTGACAACACTGTTCGTCGTTGCTGTGCTGTATGCCTTTGGGGGCGAGGGGATCCATGCCTTCGCGTTCGCTTTGGTGATCGGCGTGATGGTCGGTACCTACAGTTCGATCTTCGTCGCCAGCCCGTTGTTGTTGTGGATGATCCAACGCAGCCAACCCGAAGCACGGACGTAATGTTGACATGCTAAAGGATCGGCTGTTTTCCTCAGCGATCCTGTTATCGCTGGTCGGCTTGCTGCTGTGGCTGGATGCACGTTTCCCGCCACTGGGCGTGCATGGGTTGTGGCTGGTGCCGCTGCTGCTGTTGCTGGCAGTCGGCACGGCCAATGACATGGTCCGGTTATTTCAAGGCGCGAACCGCCTAGTTAACAAACCTGCCACGCTTGTTGCCACGGCATTGATCCCGCTAGCCGCTTGCATTCCCTACGGATGGGAACTGGCTTCGCAAACCTATCCGGCCGATTGCCCTGTTGGTCGCGTGGGTTGGATGGCGATTGGCGCGGTATTGGCCATCGGTTGTCTGTTGCTGGTCGAGATGTCGCAGTACGGCCGAGGTCCCGCGGGAGCTACCGAACGGCTCCAGGCTGGCGTGTTTGTGGCCGCCTACGTCGGGATCCCCATGTCCTTGCTGGTAGCGGTCAGGAATCTCGAGGGTGCCAATCCCAACTGGGGCCTAGCGGCGTTGATCTCGTTGATTGCGGTGACGAAATCGAGTGATGCGGGCGCGTACTTCACGGGTCAGTTATTGGGCCGGCACAAACTGATTCCAAGACTCAGTCCAGGTAAGACCTGGGAAGGCTCGATCGGAGGCGTCTGCTTCTCGGTCGCCGTCGCTTATGGATGTGTCCATTGGCTCTTTCCCGCTTTAACCGAAACCGCGACCACCCCTCCTCCTTGGTGGGGGCCCCTGATTTTTGGCATCGCCTGTGCATTATCGGGAATGTTGGGAGATTTGGCCGAATCGTTGATAAAACGCGATACGGGTGCGAAAGATAGTGGGTCGATGCTGCCTGGATTGGGCGGGGTGTGGGATGTAACGGATTCGCTGATTGCAGCGTCAGCCCCCGGCTTTTTGTGCTTGGCAGGAGGCTTGGCAGGATCGTAGCTTGTCGTTCGTGAAGCACCCTATAATGAAGAGCACCACCCAGACTGTCTTTTTGACTGCATAGGTTTATGACAGAAGCGACCCTTCCAGGGACTCAACCCGACGAGCTGCTGAACATTTTTGGTCCGCGTGACCAAAATCTACGCATGCTGAGGCGGATGTTCGACGTAGCCATTACGCAGCGTGATGGGCGAATTCGCATCACCGGAGCGGCCGATAATGTCAAGCAGGCGACGCGTGTTCTGGAGCAGCTGCGCAGTTTGGCGCAGCGGCGAGGGGCGCTATCGATCGAAGATGTCGAAGCGGTCGCTAGTGGGGAACCGGCTCCGGCGGTCACCGAACCGGTCGTTCCCGGCGAAGGCCGCTTGCCCAAGAAGCGGGCGATAATGGGGGGGGTCGATATTCAACAAGCCGGTCGCCAAGTAAAGCCACGCACCCCCGGACAAGCGGCATATATCGAAGCGATTCGCAAATACGATCTGACATTCTGCATCGGCCCCGCCGGAACGGGAAAAACGTTCCTGGCCGTGGCGACGGCCGTCGAAGCATTGAAGAGTCAGCAAGTTCGCAAAATCGTGTTGGTTCGCCCGGCAGTCGAAGCTGGCGAGAGCCTCGGATTTTTGCCCGGCGATTTACGCGCCAAACTAAATCCCTATCTGCGACCGCTGCTGGATGCGTTAAGTGAGATGATCGACTACGATCAGACGCGAAACTTAATGGAATTGGATGTGATCGAAGTCATCCCGTTGGCCTATATGCGGGGACGGACGTTAAACGAAGCATTCATCATTTTGGACGAAGCCCAAAACACGACCGTGGCGCAGATGAAAATGTTTCTCACACGGATGGGCGAAGGCAGCCGCATGGTAGTGTCCGGTGACATTACGCAACTCGATTTGCCACGTGGGGTAACCAGCGGCTTATCCGATGCGTTAGACCGGCTCTCGTCGATTCGCGACATCGGTGTGGTTCGGCTAGGAACCTCCGATATCGTGCGTCATCAACTGGTTCAGAAAATCGTCAATGCGTACGAGGAACAAGAGAGCGGTAGTTAGCGGTTACCCGCGATCGTTCGTCTGCCATGAGCGGCAACCCATCCAAACGCACGCGGTCTGAACGCGCTCAGTCGTTAGGCACACAGCCGCCTCGCCTGCGAAAAATGTTGCAGGAATTTTCCGAAGTCGGTGTGATGACGCGGTTGGCGCTCGCTACGGGTGCGGCGGTACTGATGTTGCTGGCTTGCCAAACCTGGAAGCCACCGTTCTCCTACCGCACCGGTTTTATTCCGCCGCGCGACATCGTCGCGCGGATCGATTTTGAAGTTCCCGATATTGCGGGGACGCAGGTCGCTCAAGCCCGCAGGCGCTCGGAGGTGGTGACCTACTACAGCAACGATCCGAAACCGCTGAATCAGTTGCGTGAGAACCTAAAAAACCAGCTGTTTGTCATCCTCGACGCGCCTTCGCATGAGCAGATGACGTCTGAGCAACGAAAGGTTTTCGCGGACTTTTGGATTGGCGACGAAAGGTCTCCCGAGGAAGCCGGACCCGCCGCTCAGTTTGCCGCACTGAAGAGCACTCTAGCGGTCGATAGCTCTCTCTCGGAACTCGACGCGGCGGCCAAAATGGCGATGGGTGACATGTACACCAATGGCTTGCTGAACGTACCGAGCCACGACATCGACAAAGGCAATCAGCGGGTGATCTACGTCTATCCCGTGGAACAACCCAGCGAAGCTCGCCAAGTGGAAATTTCGACCGTCCGTGTTGTGCAAGCGCGAGACGAACTGGCGTCGATGTTAACCGACCAGTTTCGGCAACGGTTCGGAGACCAGCCCTACGAAGCGGCCGCCAAAATGATCAATCATTGGTTGCTCAGCCGCCTGCCCGAGACGCTCACCTATGATGAGAAGCGGAGCGAGCAGGCACGAGTCGAAGCAGCACGGGAAGTCGGCACCGTGATGATGCCTTATCGCAGCGGTGTGACTCCCATCGCGGAGGCCGGGCGGCCGATCGACACCGTTCAACTGGAATTACTGCGCACCGAGTGGAACGTCCTGACGGATCGCATGGCATGGTCGGATCGCGTCCTGCGTGTGCTGGCCTATGCCGGCATGATCATCGCCATTTATCTGCTGTGTGGTTCCTATATCTACTTCGTCGATAACCGGGAACTACTGACCGAGCCGTACAAGCTGGCGCTGTTGCTGGGGTTTATGGTCCTGACGGTGGCGTTGTGTCACTGGACGGCGCGCGAACAATGGCAGGCTGCCACGATCCCGTTAGTGATCGCCTCCATTACCACGACGGTGGTCTATGGCCGTGAATTGGCCTTGCTGCTGATGGCTTCGGTCTGTCTGGCGGTCACCCTCTTCAACGGCAGTGATTTGGCGGAACTGGTCACGATGGCGGCGGCTGCGACAAGTTGCATTCTGTTACTCGGGCGACTTCGCAGTCGCACACGGTTGCTGTACCTGGGCGCCACCGTCGCGGCGATCGTGGCGGCGACCGTCGTCGGTGTCGGAATCGTCACTGGCCAGTCGCTCTCGGCCGGCAGCGCTGGCGCAGGGCAAGAAGCGTTGATTCGCGCTTCGTACTTAAACGATTTACTGCAGATGCTGTTTCACGAAGCGGTCTGGGTGGGCGGGTGCGTAATCGTATCGTGTCTGGCGATGACCGGCTTACTGCCCGCGGTCGAACGCATTTTTGGCGTCCAAACCGATCTCAGTTTGTTGGAACTAGGGGACGCTGGGCATCCGCTGCTGCGACAATTGGCACAGCGTGCGCCGGGCACTTACAACCACTCCATCAACGTGGCCTCGATCGGCGAAGCGGCGGCCGATGCCATCGGTGCCAATGGCCTGTTGGTTCGTGTCGGCGCCTACTTCCACGACATCGGGAAGATGTTCAAGCCGAACTATTTCATCGAAAACCAAGGACAAGGTCCCAATCAACATGACTCGTTGCAGCCCGCGATGAGCACGCTGGTGATCATCGCGCACGTGAAAGACGGCGCCGACTTGGCGCGCACCCATCACCTGCCCGAGTCAATTATCGATTTTATCTTGCAACACCACGGCACCACGTTGGTAGAGTATTTTTACCGCGAAGCTGCCAAACGCAGCGAAGAAGATCCCAATGGTGAAGAGGTTTCGGACAAAGACTTTCGTTACCCTGGGCCCAAACCGCAGACTTTGGAAGCGGCCGTGATGATGCTGGCTGATACGGTCGAAAGTGCCAGTCGTACGCTGGTCGATCCCACTCCCGCGCGCATCAAAAGCTTAGTCGATGCGATTGCGATGAAGAAACTAAGCGATGGCCAATTTGACGAATGTGGCTTAACGCTGATGCAACTCGATCGCATCAAGCTGAGCCTGGTGAAGTCGCTGACGGCTATCTATCACGCACGTGTTAAGTATCCCGGACAACAGTCTGCCTAACGTGAACGATTTGTCCCCCGACCGCTTGCTTGTCGAAATCAACGACTCCACTGAACTGCCGGAGTCCCTGCGAAAACAAATCGTGGTCGCCGTCCGCGCCGCGGCTCGGTTCCGCGGGATCCTCGAGGGCGAAATCGGTGTCGCCGTGGTCGATGACGCGGCCATCGAAGTGATTAACCGGCAACATCTCGATCACGACTACCCCACGGATGTCATCAGTTTCGGCTACGGACTGCGGGAGAATCATGGTGCAGGGGAATTGATCGTCAGCCGAGAAACGGCCGAGCGCGAAGCCCACCGGTTGGGTTGGACTCTGGAAAGCGAATTGCTGCTGTACGTTATCCATGGCACGCTGCACATTTGCGGTTTGGAGGACACCACGCGCGAAGATCGTCAGATCATGCGGCACGCCGAACAGACGGTGCTGGCGGAATTAGGAATTGAAAACGCCCAGCGGTTCAGCCCCGACAGTGGCGATCCAGCTTCCTCTCAGGGCTGCCAACAATGACGCCAATCTTTCTCATTTTGTCGTTCATCGGTTTTCTCGCCGGTGCCACCGGAGGACTGGGAGCCGAGTTGCTGGACCGCTTTGCCGGCCGCTCGCTGGAAGCGTACTGCCGGTTGCGACAACGCCGAGAACGGTTCGGAGCGGTGCTGGATAACTATGAAGAGGCGATGCACGCCGCGGAGTATTTTCGTGTCATTGGCACCGTGACGTTCCTGATTTGTGGAACGTCGGCAATGTTTTCTGGCGAATCCGATCCGAGCAACACGCAACTGGTGGCCTGGGCCGTTAGCGCCGGCGGGCTGATGATGTTTACCCATCTGTGGTTTCCTGGGGCGGTCACTCGGTTTGCCTCTTCGCCGTTGCTGTTTCATACCTGGCCCTTCTGGATGTTTTTGTCGATCGCAATGCGTCCCTTTTCGGCCCCCGAAGTTTTGCTCTCCCTGGTCACGCGACGGCTGACGGGAACCCAAGAGAACGAATACGAAGAGGAAGAGCAACTCGAAGATGAAATCCGCACCATGGTGGCCGCGGGAACCCGCGAAGGCTACTTCGGTCCCGGGATTCGTGAAATGATTCAGGGGGTGATGGACCTGGATGACGACACGGTCGGACACATCATGACGCCACGCAGCGAAGTCGACGCGGTCGAACTCAACACTCCGTGGCCCGAAGTGCTACGGTTTGTCGCCGACTGCAATCGGACGCGCATGCCGGTCTATGACGGGACGCTCGATAAAATCGTCGGCGTGCTGTATGCCAAAGACCTCATGGAACAATTGATCGAAGACGGCAAACCCAAAGCCCCACTGCAGGAATTGCTGCGAAATGCGTGGAGCGTGCCGGCTGACCGCACGGTCGAACAATTGCTCCGCGAATTCCTGCACAGTCGCAGCCATATGGCGATCGTGGTCGACGAATTCCACCAAACGGTCGGCGTGGTCACGATCGAGGACGTGCTGGAGGAGATCGTCGGAGAGATCGTGGACGAATCGGATGAGCAAGAAGAGTCCGGCGTGCTGGTGATCGACAACGAAACGGCCGAGGCCGACGGTCGGGTGATGGTGGACGACCTGAATGAGTTGCTTGGTTGGGAATTACCCGAAAGCGAAGACTACGAAACGATCGCCGGCTATATCCTGCATCACACCGGCGGGATTCCCGAAGATGGCGAGCAACTGGAAATTGGCCCGTTACTAGTCGAGATCATCAAAGCGACCAACCGCCAAATCGAACGCGTGCGTCTGATCCATCAACCGCACCGCCGGCGCGAAGCGGTCTAGCAACTGCCGAGATGAAACCAAACCGCACTAACGAGCAGGTTGGGGCGGAGTGGGACGGCGCAGCAAGACTAACGTCTCCGGTTTAAAAACGCTGCGATGAAAAGGGGGGATCGTAGCCTCTACGTTTGAAAAGACGACGACCGGAGCCGCATCAAACCGCGACAAGTCCTCGTACGCGACCACTTGCCCCGCCATCGTGGTGAACTGAAAACGGTTTGGTGCGAGCAGCGCTGTTCGCATCTCCGTCACTTGCCTAGTTACCGGCACCACACGGGTCCGCGTTTCAGTCCGGGTTTTGGTCACGACGGTTTCGCGGCCGTCATTGGTAACAACCGTTTCGGAGTAAGGAACCTCCACCGTGTAAGTTTGTTCCACTTCCTCCGTAACCGGGATACTAACGGCGTAGAGCAATTGAGTGGTGTCGTTTTCGGCGATTAAACGACCAAAAAAGAACTCACTGGTGCTGGGGATTTCTTGCCCCTGTGCCGAGCTGACCAAAACCCCGCACAGTCCAATCGCAACAAGCAATAAACAACGCATTTCCAACTCCTGTGGATGGCTGATTTTGTAAACGATCCTATCCGATCCAAAGCCGAGATTCTAAAGGACCCGGCGGCCTGAAGCCATCAACCAGAGGGGTGCGAATGTTTTTTATTTTGGAACTCAATAGGAGTCCTAAGACCGACCGTCGCGTCACCAGTGGTGAATGAAAGCTATGCTTCCAAACGCCTACTTTCGCGCCGTCTTTCATTGCAATGGATTCCTCCGATGCCTGTCCAGCAACCACTAATCGATACGACCCGACTGTGCCGCATGCGCAGTGGCCGCATTATCGTGGATGCCGGGCAGTTGGTTTCGATAACGCGCCTTTGGCTTCCTGCCCAGGTCTCGGTGGCCCGCGTCTGGTGGGACAGCTATTTCTCGCCTGGTCAAGCCGATCGATGTGTGCTCGATTTCCATCAGCCTTGGGGCTCTCCTGGTTTCCTGACCTTGGACTACGTTCGCAGCGGTCCGCAGACGAGTTTCGCAAGCTTTCGCCGCGCCGTGATGACGCTTGATGAGGTCGCTCGGATCCGCGGCAGCCTCGCCATCGTGGCGCACATCAGCACTCGTTCCATCAGCGACCGGTTGCTCAAACGCTGGGGCTGGGAACAACATTGCCTGCACTGGAAAGGGCGGCACTGGATCAAACGCTTTTACGGTGGGTATCCTACCCCGTCGACGCCACTGGGAACCTCGCGAAACAGTACCTATCCGTCCCCTTCGTTGACCTGACCCAGTCACCGATCTGTCCAGCCACATCGGCTTTCTAGTTCGACGCCTAGCCCATCGTTCGACGCCTAGCCCATCGTTCGACGCCTAGCCCATCGTTCGGCGGTCGAGCGATGGGTCCCGCAACCGTTTGATGGAATCGGTTATACTCGTTTGTCTCCCCAAGAGAACGAAAACCGCTTCTTTGTCATGCTTTCGAGAACCGCGATGCGATCCACGCCATTGGGCTGTGCTGTAGTGACTTTTTTGGTAGTACAGATTGCTGTACAGATATCTGTCACTGTCTCGGCCGCAGAGTCGACTCCAAGACCCCAACTGCAAATCATCAACGGCGGCGATGTTGCTGTCGACCTGTTTTGGCTGAACGATGACGGCGACCGCGTGCCCAATGGGCGTTTGGCCGCCGGAGAAGACAAGGTGATCCGCACGACGCTGGGCCATCGTTTCGAAATCGCGAACCTCGATGGCGAAACGCTCGCCACGGTGACCAGTAAAGTATTAGTGCAAGGCTTCCGCTGGGATCCTGACGGTCGCGACGGCGTGCCACCGTTTTACACCCAGCAGGCCAGCGCTGGCGGGTTTCCCGTTGTCGCATCGGCGACCGTCAATCCCTATGCGCTACGGGAAGCGACTTACTTGATCAATCAGATGCTGGCCCAACGCGATGACTTGCGGCAAGCGTTGATCGACAGCGGAGCTCGGATGTGCATCATCGCTTACAACGAGTTCACCACCGACTTGCCTGAGTTCGCTCCGCTGGCACGCTCTTCGGTGCGCGGTTTTCCGCAACTTGATCCAAAGGATTATTGGGACGCGCGGGCGCGCGGCACCGGTGGCAGCACAACCGATCCGTTTTGTTCCTGCGGTGAAGAAAATTTGTTGGCTTATCCAGGCGATCCTTACGCCGCGGAATGTATTTTGATCCACGAGTTCGCGCATTGCATTCACCTTCGCGGAATGTCGAATCTCGATCCGCAGTTTGACGCTCGGCTAAAACGCACCTACCAACAAGCGATGCAGCGGGGGCTGTGGAAAGGCAAATACGCGAGCGTGAACCACCACGAGTATTTTGCCGAAGGGGTGCAATCGTGGTTTGACGACAACCGCGAAGACGACCACGACCACAACCACGTCAACACGCGGGCAGAACTGTTGGCCTACGATCCCGGCTTGGCGGCGATCTGTCGCGAAGTCTTCGGGGAGACGGCCATCCGATACACCAAGCCGACGCAACGCCTGGAAGCCGATTCGATTCCAGGGCAGACCAATCACCTGCTCGGCTACGATCCCGCCGCGGCGCCGCGGTTTGCGTGGCCGCGGCGACTGCAACAGGCGAAGCAGGTGATTCAGCAACAGGCACGGCAACGCGAAGCCGACGCCGCTACTCACAAAGTGCGTGACTTGCTCGGTTGGAAACTATCGATTCACAAGGCTCTGCTAACCGAAGATCAGCGAAAGATGACCGAGCGTGCGATCGAATTGTTGACCGTCCAGTTAGAGGAGATTGTCGAACAGGTACCGCCAGCCGCGGTGGTCGAACTTCGAAAAGTGCCACTGTGGTTTTCACCTGAGTATCCGGGCACCCAACCACGAGCAGAATACCATCCCGGCGCGGGCTGGCTGCGAGATAACGGACGCGATCCGGCAATGGAGCGGTGCATCGAATTTACGAACATTCGTGTCTTCGAAGCCGAGACACGGCGGATGCCGAATTTTGCCTTGCATGAATTGGCTCACGCCTATCACCATCGATTCCTGCCGCAAGGCTTTCAGAATCCGCAATTAAAATCGGCCTACCAGCGGGCCAAGGCGAGCGGCACTTACGATCGTGTCGAACGTCAAGATTCCGAAGGTCGCAAACGCCTCGATCGGGCTTATGCATTGACGAACCCGCAAGAGTATTTCGCGGAAACGACCGAAGCCTATTTTTCGAGCAACGATTTTTTCCCCTTCAACCGCGAAGAGCTAGCTGCCCACGATCCGGCAGTCACGGAACTGTTGCCGAAACTGTGGAGCGCCGCCCCCTTGCCCGAATGATTCGGAATTCGACAGGTTGCCCATCATAGACCGCCCTGGCAAGCTGGCATCTCGGCAGATCGTGAGGGGATGTCCGTTCACCGGAGGTTTCATTTTAGCAATGGATTTGCTTGTTGTGGCGTCTTCTGCCTACGTCTCGCGGCGACCGCGTGCTACCATCCTAGGAAGAACTTGATGTACCCTGAGGGAGAACACCAATGCGACGGCAAGGGTTGAACTGCGTTTGGATGTCAGTACTGCTGCTGTGGCCGATTCCGCAAGCGATAGCTCAGGAAATTGGTCGCCGGAATACCGCGGCGCGCCAGGACGTGACCAACGTGGTCGCGGTGGCAGGCGAACCGTTCGGTGTCGCGCGGATCGAACTGCCGCTGTCGTTCTCTGAATTCCTGCTCCCCGATGGGGAGGTTCAGGTCGAAGATGCCGAAGGCCGCGTCCTGTACAGCGCCTCGCGCCCGATTCTCCAACCAGGCGAAGCCCCACCGAAGTCGGGCGACGTGAACGACCCGCGATCGCGTCGCATCGGTGGCGGAAGGTTGCTGGCTCGGTTGGAATCGGCCATTCGGAACCTATCGGCCGCCCCCAACCAACGCGCTGCCGGCCGAGAAATTTTATTTTTGTTTCAAGGCGATGATCCGCTGACCGTTCAACTGACCGGGGCGACTTCGACCAGCGTCACGCTTCGCCCCAAACGTGATCCACAGCAGTGGCGTTCATCGCTGGAGTCGTGGTGGTCAGCTTACACCAACGCAACAAATGAGCGTCTCGAGAAATCGAAGTATCCTCCGATCGTTGAAACCTATTTGCTGACGACGCTCAGTCGTCGTTTGGAACTCCCTCTCCCCGACACGCTGTCCTTTCCTGACGCGACGACCGAGACCGTCGATGAAGACGAAAATCAATTGGCTGCGACACTCGAATTGATCGCAGGCACCGAAAAATTGAAGACAGCGATCCTTCAGTCAGCGGCGGTCACAGCGGATCTCGAACAGTCGGCGGCCAACTTGGAATTGCCCGCTTCGCCGGACTGGAACGACGTCCCGCCAGCGGTCGTGGAAGAGGACATCGAAATCGAGACAACGGCTCGGCACGTTCCACCGGAATGCTTCTACCTGCGCTTCGGTTCGTTCGCAAACTACCTCTGGTTTCGCGATCTCTCTCAGATGTATGGCGGCGACATCTCGCAAATGTTTCGGCTCCGTGGAATCCGCAATGGAGGCACAAAGAGGATAGAAGACCAACTGGCGGTCAAGCTGACCGAACTATCACGGATGCTTGGGGCGACGGTGATCGAAGACCAAGCGATCATCGGGACCGATTTGTTTCTCGCCGAAGGAGCTTCGTTGGGCGTGCTGATCCAAGCTCGCAACCGCTTTCTGCTGGAAACATCGCTCCGCACCGATCGCGCGGCTACCCAAAACGCCGTCTCCGGTGCAACGCTCGAAGACGAAACGATTGCCGGCCGTACGGTCAGTTTCTTATCGACGCCCGACAACCGTCTGCGATCGTTCCTGGCGTTGGAAGGAAATACGATTTTTGTCACCAACAGCCGAACGCTGGTGGAACGCTTCTATGCCGTCGCCGACGGTGGCCAGTCTTTGGCCCAGACCGCTGAATTCCAGCTCGCGCGCCAATTAATGCCGCTCGACCGTGAAGACACGCTATTCGCCTATTTTTCTCCGGCCATGCTACGGAACCTTGTCGAACCGGCTTACCAAATCGAACGGCGACGAAGGCTGTTTTCCCAAGCCGAAATGGCGCTGCTGCGGGTGGCTCGCTTGGCCGCTGCCGCCGAAGGGCATGACTACCAGTCGATCGAAACCTTGGTCGATAATGGTTACCTACCGCGGGGATTTGGGCAGCGTGCCGATGGCAGCACCTTGGTTGTCGATGGCCAAACGGTCCGCGATTCGATGCGTGGTGGCGAGGGTACTTTTCTACCGATCGCCGATGCCGCTCCCACCACGGTGACGCAAATCGAAAGCGATTGGTACAAACGTAGCGCCGATTACTTCAGTGAAAACTGGCGACAGATCGATCCAATTATGGTTGGCATTCAGCGTTCCAAAGTGGAAGCCGCCGATTCGGCAGGCGATTGGGAGCGTCTCCAGATTCACGCCGAAATCGCACCCTTTAAGCCAGGCAAGTACGGCTGGGTCGCCAAACAATTGGGCCCTCCGACGACGACGGCAATTCAGTTCGCCGAAGATGACATCGTGGCGGGACACGCCCATGTGGTTTCCAACCGCCTGGGAGGCATGATACCGCCACACTATCTGTTTGCGGCGATCAAAGATGCCGAACTGCCAGAACCCGAGCAGTGGAAGGGGATTGTTCGATCCTATTTAGCACTGCGGTCGGTTCCCGGTTATTTAGGCGCGTGGCCGCAACCGGGATTACTTGATCGCCTGCCGTGGGGTTTGGGACAGGGAACACCGGTGTCGCCGGGTATCCATCGCCTGCTGGGAGGCCTGTACCGCTACCAAGATGGCGGCTTCAGCGTGCTCTCCTTCCAACAGGATATCCTCACGCAAACCCTGCCGGAATTGGCCGCGGTGCAAACCGACAATGACGCTCAAGTCCGTTTGCATGTCGGAAATTTAGTCGACAGTAAATTGGAAAACTGGGTCAACGATCAACTCTACCAACAGGCGGCCAAGATGTCGCAAGCCGGTGCGGCGTTTCTAAAGCGTGTGACGTACGAGCTGAAATTACCTCCCGACGCGGCTCAACAAGCCGCCAGCGAGTTGCTTGGCGGAGAACTGGTCTGCCCGCTCGGTGGCGAATACCAGTGGGCTGAAACCGATCGCGGGCAGCAATGGGTCAGCACCGCTTGGAACCAGGATACGGCAGCCCCGCCAGAACATGCACCGGAGACCTATACCAGTCCGGTGCTAACTTGGTTTCGTGGACTCAGCGCCCAATTGGCACAGTACGACGACCGCTTGGTGGTCGATGCGACCGTCGATACGCAACATGTCGAGCCGTCGACCGATACCGCAGCCAAGTCTTCCCAAGAGTCGGCCAAACCAAAACCAAAACCAAAACGTGCCGACTTTTGAGTCGCTGAGGTTGATCTGCGGAAAAGTGGTTTTTTGATAACATCCCGGCGGGAGTGATCATCGTCACGCCTGCGCGGTCTAGGGAACCGTTTCGAGTTATTCCAGATGCGCCGGCGCAGCATGCTGCAATAGGCTTGGCGACGTCGGTCGGGCGATGAAAGAAAGGTTGTGCTACCGCAGGCTGCTCCTGCTTTCCTCGGTCTCGTCCTCTCGTTGTAAGTTGTGAAAGTGTGATGATGACTCCCAGCAATCGAGCCGCAGTCCTGTGGATGGTGACGGCATTGGCTACCTCTTTTTTAGCCCGACCCGAGGGCCATCAGGTGCTCGCCCAGCCACCGGTGTTTGGTCAACCCGCGGCACAACCACTAACCGAAGTCGACTCGCCGGCAGCTCAAGAACAAGCGGCCGAGCGGGCCAAGCTGTATGAAGAACTGGCCAGCGAAGTCGCCGCCTTGGAGCGGATGGAGAATTTGGTTAAACGCGTGGCGCGTTTGGTGCGACCCAACGTGGTACACATCGAAGCGCAGAAGACCGAGGAACAACGTGGTCGACAAGAATCTTTTGAAGAAGCCGGCTCGGGGGTCATCGTCCAACTCGATAAACGGCTGTGGGTACTGACGAATCGGCATGTGATCAAAGGTGCCGGACCGAGCAAAATCACGCTGCGGCTGAGCGACGGGCGTCAGATTCGTGCCTTGCAGGTGATTTCGGACATTAACACCGATATCGCGCTGATCGAAGTTCGCGACAACAAATTGTCGCCCGCTCGCTTGGGAGACAGCAGGGCTGTCGAAATTGGTGACTTCGTGCTGGCGATCGGCAGCCCCTTCGGGCTTAGCCATTCGGTCACCTTTGGCATCCTCAGCGCCAAGGGGCGACGGGACTTGACGCTTGGCGATGAAAAGATTGAACTGCAAGATTTTTTTCAAACCGATGCGGCAATCAATCCCGGCAATAGTGGTGGTCCGCTGCTGAACTTACGTGGAGAGGTGATCGCCTTGAACACCGCGATTGCCAGCAGCAGCGGTGGCAGTGAAGGGATTGGATTTGCCATTCCGATCAATATGGCCATTGAAGTTGCCGATCAACTGGTGCGATTTGGCCGCTTCCAGCGGGCCTACCTCGGCGTGACCCTGGATCCGAACTACACGGCCGCCGACGCGCTGCGCGACGGCGTGGGATCTGCCGGTGGAGCGTTGGTAAAAGACATCCGGCCGGGCTCGCCAGCCGCCGCCGCTCAAATTCTTCGCGGCGATGTGATCGTGCAATTCGGCGACTTGCCGGTCGACAACGATGATCACCTTGTCGCACGCGTCGGCCTGACACCCGTCGGCTCCGCAGTGCCCGTCATTATTTATCGCGACGGTCGGCGATACAAAACTCAAGTCACCTTAACGGCGATCCCAAAGTAGAACGCAACTTCGCCGCAGGTGGCTCGAGACCTTTCGCCGCAGGTGGCTCGAGACGGAGCCCAAGCCGCAACTGCATCGTCTCGGCAATTACCTCTTCGGCAGACGCATATCAAAGCGGCTGCCGGTTCCGAGGTTGCTGGTGACCTTTAAGCTGCCTCCATGGGCATCGACGATGCTCTTGCAAATCGCCAGCCCCAATCCACTCCCGCCGGTCGAACGTGACCGGGCCTCGTCGACGCGATAAAAACGATCGAACAGCCGTGGCAGCGAACTTTCGGGAATGCCAACACCGGTGTCTTCAACGGTAAGCACCGCTTCGTTGTCGGTTTGTGAGCTCACGATCGTGACGCTGCCGCCAGGTCGGTTGTAGAGAATCGCGTTGTGAACCAGATTCGAAAGCACTTGGGAGATCTGAGGGGAATCCGCTTTACAAATCGCCTCGGTTCCGCTGCATTTCAAAGTCAACCGATGCTGAGCCGCCAGCGGTCGCAGCAGCGCAACCGTCTGCTCGGCAAGCCCCCGCAGATCGACCTGTTCACTCGCCAAATCCAAACCACCGCCATCGGCTCGAGCAAGTGTCAACAAGCCTTCCACCAAGCCTTGCATCCGCTGACCCGCCGTTTGGCAAGTTGCTAAGGTTTGCTGGTATTCGTCGGTCGATCGTTCGCGTCGAAGTGCCAACTCACAATGCGACAGCAGCACCGCGATCGGAGTTCGCAACTCATGCGACGCGTCGGCGGTGAATTGCAACTGCTTCTGAAACGAACCCTCTAGCCGACCGAGCATCGAGTTCAAAGTGTTTGCCAAAGAGCGTAGTTCGGCATCCATGCTTTCGGCTGCAATCCGCGCCGAAAGATTGTCCGACGAAATACTCGCCGCGGTATGGCTAATATCGGCGATCGGCCGGATGGCTCGTCCCGACAACCACCATCCCCCCAGCACCCCAAACGCCAGCACAGCGAGCCCCATTCCGATCAACATTATCAACGATTGATGTAAACGATCAAAGACGTGCTGGATGTCGCGTCCGACAATGATCCCGGTCCCTCTCGGGCCCGGGATCACCACTTCACGGCGTCCCTCGACATTGCGGAATTCCACGCCACGTTGCAGCGGTGACCACTCCGTCGCCTGCCCGGGAGGCTCGGCGCGCAACCGCTGGCCATCGCTGGTAAAGATCACGAAGTAGCTGGACTCTCGTCGCGGTGGCTCTCGCGGATCCCGCCGCCGTGGGTCGCCAAATCGATCCTGAGGTCCTTCTGGAGGTCCCGAACGCGGGCCGTCGGGTGGCGGTGGACGGGGAGGACCAAAGCGAGCTATCGGCGGCTGCGGCAACTGCAACGGCCAATCGGCAACCGCGGCTTCGAAACCTGCCTCAGGCATCCCACGCATTGAGCGTTCTAGGTCTCGGGCGCTGCGAAGCAAATCGTTGTCGATGTCGCTGAACGTGGAACGTTGGAGCACTCGATAAAAGACGGCACCGAACACGACCAGCACGATGCCAAGGATCAATGCATGCCACAATTGCAGACGCCAACGAAGCGATTTAAGCATGAATCAAATAGCCTTGCCCGCGCCGCGTCTCGATAAAACCAGCCCCCAACTTCTTGCGTATGTGCGAGATGTGGACGTCCACCACGTTCGACAGTGAATCATCCTCTTCGCCAAAAATGTGATCATAAATCATGGTGCGGGTAACCAGTTTACCGCGTTGCAAAGCCAACAGCTCCACCAACGCGTATTCTCGGGCTGTCAGTGCGATCGGTTCCTCGCCTAACAGCACGGTACGGCAGGAAAGGTCCACCGTCACGTTGCCAATCTGCAAGACCGAATGTGCCTGTCCCGCGGAGCGACGGATCAATGCTCGCAGCCGAGCGATTAATTCATCGATCGAAAACGGTTTTACTAAGTAGTCGTCCGCTCCATCGTTCAGGCCGCGAACGCGATCGTTAACGGCATCGCGGGCGGTCAGAATCAGCACCGGCGTCGGCTTCGTTTGACGCAGCTCCTGCAACACATCCCAGCCACTCTTGCCAGGTAGCATCAAGTCCAACACCACGACGTCGTACTCCCAGCTAAGTGCTTTGTACAATCCGTCTTCGCCGTCGCCCGCCTGATCGACCGCAAACCCTTCTTCAACCAAAGCTTGCACGATTGCGCTGCGCAAATCGGGTTCATCTTCCACGACGAGTAAACGCAAGAGAAAGCTCGACAAGAGAGGAAACGGGACGGGCACAAACCGAGATCGCTACCTTGGTTTTGCCAAGTAGCGATGTATCAGGAACGGCCGAGCTTACTCGTCCGAAGCGGGCCGCGTCGGACGTGCGGGTCGCGAGGACTCGTCACCGCCGGGGCCGCGACGGCGACCTTCCGGAGGTCCGCCCGGTCCGCCACCGGGGCGATGTTGCGGCATCGACCGAGCAAATTCCAACAGTTCCTGCTTATCAAGCTTACCATCTTGATCGGCATCAAATTCCAACGCGTGCTCGACAAATCGTTCCGGATCAGGGCCAGGACCGCCGGGACCGGGACGTCCCCCAGGACCACCGGGACCAAATTCAGGGCCACCAGGGGCAGGTCGCCCATCAGGGCCACCAGGGCCGGATCGTCCACCGAATCCTGAACGGGGGCCAGAGCCACCGGGGCCAAACCCAGCGCCGCCCGGTCCTGGCCCGGGACGTCCCTCTGGACCTCCGGGACCACGCCGCCCATCAGGGCCACCACGTTCCGGAGGTTTGGGACGGACTTCCTCGTCGCTCAACTTGCCGTCGCCGTTCTGATCCAGTTTAGCGAGCACGCTCGACGCAGCTTTGATTTCTTCGGCTGAGATCACGTGATCGCCGTCGGTATCGAACAGACGCATTAATGGATCGGGGGGGCGACGATCATGGTCACGCCCTTCGCGTTCCATCGGTGGCCCCCCGGGACGACGTCCACCGTCAGGGCCTCCGCGACCACCGGGCGGCTGAGCAAATGCCGCAGTGCTGCATAACAGACCGAGCCCAACGACGACTGAATTCCATGGCAACTTCATTTCATTTCCTAAGGTGTAACGGATCACTTTCGGGACATGCACTTCGCATGGCCGAAACTTAGTCGATGCAACCTGAAGAGAACGTGAAGCTGCTACGCAAAACGGGAATTATTTTCACCGATCGGTCGGGCACGCGCCGCTCGCTTCAACCCGTTTGCTCCCGTCCTTAGCATCACCAGCGAATCGGCGGGTCTAGTCAGGCACCGCCGTTGCCACCGGAGTGCCCGACCACACCGGTCCCGAGATGCATTGCGGCACCAAACTACCGATCACCATGCCGATCAAGCTAGCCGCTAAGCCCCACAGTTGTGCTGGAATCAGCGGATCGGTTACTCCGAACAACACCACCAACCAAACGGTGATACCGGAGACAATCGAAACCGCCGCGCCTTGCGTGGTCGCTCTCCGCCAATAGATCCCCATCGCCAACGGCACCAACGCCCCAACCAACGGTACGCTGCAGGCACCTTGCACCATCTCATACATCGTGCTGCTGCTGTTAATCGCTTGCAGCGCCGCAAAGACCGCGAATAACACCAGCACGATGCGCAGCACTGGCAACATGTTGCGTTCGTTCAGCCGCCCCGTCAGTGGCCGTAAAACGTTTTCCACCATCAGACTGGAAGGTGCCAACAACGTGCCACTGGCGGTCGACAAGATGGCCGAAATCAAAGCTCCCAAGAACATCACTTGAATCCAATAGGGTGTCTTGGCCATGATCAGCTCCGGCAAGATCCGCTGCACTTCTCGCTCATCGGCGTGCGCAAAAAGCTCTTGATAAGCGCGGTCGATCACGATCGCCTGATTCAACGTCAACCCGCTCAGCCCGGCACCTCGCCCCAACACCAACAACACCAATCCCAGGGCGGTCAATTGGGCTCCAGCCCAGCCTAGATAAGACAAAGTGATCACGATCGATGTCGCCACTTCGACAGGCTTGCCATAGCGTTGCCGATAAAAGTCTCCGATCGTCAATAAATTCAGACGATAGAAGACGCGTGCGAAAAACAAGGCCACCAAGACTAGACAGAGCGAAAACCCAAACGGATCCCCAGGAATCGAGCTCAGCCCATCCCTGGCAAAGGTTGCCGAGACCGATATCACCGTTTCGGCCCCAAACCAAGTCGCAAAGACACAGATGAAATTCATCGCCAACGGCAAAGAACGCCCGGCGACCATAAAGTCGGCCGCACCATGCACACGACGCGAAGCATACACGCCGATTAGAATCGTGATTACGAGATAGCCCAAGACAGCAAGCGTCACCATGACAAGCGTATCCTAGCGATGACCACCGAGCCAAATTTTCGCTAAGACGATCCGTTGGCGGTATTTCCTGGGGAAGGAGTCATCTGCCAAAATGGGTGCAGTTCGATCTGGGTAATTCGCATGAAATCGCAAAGATCATACTACGCCCCTCCCACGATGACTTCGCCGGCACCGGCAGCCGATTCCAGTTGCCAGGTTTTCCGGGAATGGGCTCTTGGATCAGCTACCGAATACTTCGGCCGCAAATGTTTGATCGCGCGACGGTTGCTGGAACGCGGTGTCCGCTTCGTCCAAATTTGGTCCGGCAATGATAACGGTTTCACTCGCCGCAATTGGGATTCGCACAAAGACATCCGGCGTGACCACCAGCCGCGGCGCCCGTTGCATGGCAGCCGGCGCGGCGGCCTTACTGAAGGAACTCAAACAATCGGAATGGCTCGATGACACGATCGTGCTGTGGACGACCGAGTTCGGACGCATGCCCAGTACTCGAGGCAGCATCGGTCGGGACCATAACCCGTATGTGTTCACCAACGGGTTGGCCGGTGGCGGCATTCGCGGCGGCACGATGCATCGACAGCCCGACGAACGGGGTTACAAGCTGCTCGATCGACAAGACGTAACGCAGGTGTACGATGTACATGCCACGATCTTGCATCTGCTGGGGCTGGATCATCAATGGCTGACCGTCCGGCACAATGGAATCGATCACCGCTTAACCGATGTGCATGGCCATGTCATCGAGCCACTGTTGGCGTAACGACTGTGGGCCGGCGAAAGTAAGTTACAAAGAGGATTTTCTGGATGAACATCGAACGACGCGTCTTGGGGCAAACCGACATTGAAGTCACGCCGGTGGCGATGGGTTGCTGGCCGATCGCCGGTATGACCAGCCTGCATGTCAACGATGACGACAGCCTGAAAACGCTCCGAGCCGCCTTCGATGCAGGCATCAACTTTTTCGATACCGCGTACTGCTACGGACAGCACGGAGAGAGCGAAAAACTGATCGCCCGTGCCTTGTCGGCCGAGCGTGAATCGATCGTGATTGCAACCAAGGGAGGCGTCCATTGGGATGCCGCGGGCCACCGGGTATTCGATGGCCGACCGAAGACCTTAACCGCCGAGTGCGAACAGAGCTTGCAGCGTCTCGGCACCGACCATGTCGATTTGCTGTATCTCCATGCTCCCGATCCCAACGTACCGGTCGAGGAATCCGCGGCCGCGCTACGAGCTCTGTTGGAGGCGGGCAAAACGCGCAGCATCGGCGTCTCGAATTTTACGGTACCACAATTGCAGGCGTTTCAGGCGGTCTGTCCGATCACCGCGGTACAACCGCACTACAACATGCTGCAACGTGAAATCGAAGACGACATCGTACCTTGGTGCGTACAGCATCAGGCTTCATTGGTCGTCTATTGGCCATTGATGAAGGGGCTGCTGGCCGGCAGATTGGCTCGCGATCATCACTTTGCCGATAATGATGGGCGCGCGAAATACCCGATGTTTCAAGGCGAGCAATGGGAACGCAACCAAGATTTTGTCGAGGATCTGCGAAGCATCGCCAAGCGACTCGACAAAACGGTGGCGCAGTTAGTCGTCGCTTGGACGTTTCGGCAACCGGCCATTACCGCTGCTTTGTGCGGTGCCAAACGCGCCTACCAGATCGAAGAAACCGCGCAGGCAATGGGCTGGGAACTAGACGCGACGGCGCTGCAGGAGATCGACGCGGCGCTACAGCGCCGCGGAAAAATCGAATCGCGCGCCGCGGTATAGCGGCCTGGCCTCTGGACAGCGGCACGTCAGAAATTAGTCCTGAGCCTCCGCAGGGCTGGGACGGAGTCCAGACGCGGGACCAAGTATTCGTGGTGACGGCCATGCGTCCCCAACTCTTTCCAAGCGAGAAGCCACTTGCCTGGACCGGTGGCCAGCGAAATTCGATTCACACCGCTGGTGGATAACCTGAACGGGCTTGCTAAGCAGCCTTTGCCGCATTGCCAATCAGGCACCTTCTTCCCAATCGGTGCTCAGGGCGAATGAGCCGTAGCTCAGGGCGAATGAGCGGCGATGTAGATACTCAGCTTGGTTAGGTTTTCGCTGAACACGGCGCTAGACAGATACGGTTCTCCGATCGTGAATTTCGGCTGGCCCACCAGCGGCTCCCCCGCGTAGATGCTGATCCAACGACCTTGCTCGTCCAGCTGCTCGATGATGCGTGCGACTTCGGCCGCCGAAACGCTGGCCGGTTCGTCCCGCGGCACCGGCTTACCCAGAGATTTCTTGAGCGATTCGTATTCCGCTTCCAAAGCGTCCAGCCGCGAAGGCCACTTCCAACCGTAATGTTTGGGCAGATCGGCATCGCTGTTGGTTAGAAAATACTTTTTGCCGCGGCGTCCCATGTAGAGCGGCTCGTTGGTCTGCAATTGGTAGTAGCGTGCCAGTTGACCGTCGGGCAGTCGTGAAGCTCGCAGATATTCGATCGCCGCAGGAATCGGCTGGAGGTACTTTGCATTGCCAGTCGCTCGGCTGATTTTCATCAACGTCGCGATCACCTCCTGCGATTCGTCCGCGGCAATGGCGGGCGGTTCGAACTTCCGCGCCCAGATAGGTTGCATCTGGTGATTGTATTGTTGGCACCACGCGGGTTGCGGCGCGGGCATTTGCGCTAATAGCAAGAACTCGCCCAAACGTTTCAGCGACTCGCGGTACTTGGCGTCGCCGTAAACCTGATCGGCCATCATCAACGTTTCGGCAACGTAGCCGCACACGTTATCGTTCAGCGTTGCCATGTCCCAGTAGTTTTTGATCCGGCCTTCGGTTCTCCAATCGTGAGTTGGATAGTTGGCCCGCACCGCCGGTGGCTTGGCAGTCGGCCCCTTCCAAACTTGCGGAAACGCGCCGCTGGGGAATTGCGCCGCGAGCAGCGCGTCGAGTCCTCCGCGTGCGGCGCGATGGATCGCATCGTCCTGAAACTTCAGTGCCTTGTCGGCTTGCATCAACAGCATCAGCGCGGACTGGGTTTGGCCGTCATCCAGGGAGGCGTTGCCATCTCGTCTCTGTTTGCCGCCCGCATACCGATAGCCTTGCTGCAGAGCCAGCGTATCGATGGCGTTCGTCCAGCCGCCATTGCGAAATTGACCATAGACCAAAACGCGCGCCGCATCGCGACCCGCCAGCAAACAGTCGCGATCGCCCGTGGCATCGTAGGCCGCCAGAAACGCGAGGCCGACCGTTGGCGTGCCGGGGGGCTGGACCCAGACCTGCGTTGGCAATGCGGGGCCTTCGCCCAGGCGTTTTTGTAGATCGGGGCTGTAGTAGTAAACATAGCCACCGTGCAACGCGGCTTTCTGGGAATAGAATGCGCTCGCTCTCCGAATCGCCGCCCGCGCCGCTTGCTCGAATGACTTATCGGCAACTTGCGCCGACGCGTCCCCAGTGGGCAGGCAAAAAGCGATCGCCATGCAGGCCAACCAACGAAATAGCACAAGTGGAGCAGATTGGTTCATCGTAAAGCGGCTTGTGAAAAGGGGAACGAGACAGAGAATGAGAGTCAAGCCACGGTTGGCAAAGCTGAGACGTCCGAGGCTTCGGGCCGATTGAACGGCTACTGGTTATTTGCCTACAGGTAGCTAAACTGCTGCGTTTTACAGGACTCCGTGATGAAATACGCCATTATTATACCCGACGGATGTGCCGACGAACCGATCGACGCACTCGCCGGCCGTACGCCGCTGCAAGCTGCCCAGTTGCCCGCGATGGATGCGTTGGCCGCTGCCGGCTCGGTTGGACTGGCAAATAACACACCGGCTCATTTGCCCGCCGGTAGTGAGGTCGCCAATCTCTGCCTGCTGGGCTACGACCCGGATCAGTATTTTACCGGTCGAGCTCCCTTGGAAGCGGCCGCCCAAGGGATCGAACTGGGGCCTGACGACTGGGCGGTACGCTGCAACTTGGTGACCATCGAAGACCAGATCATGGTCGACTTTACCGCCGATCACATTTCGACCGAGGAGTCGCGGCAGTTGTTGGCAGCGGCTCAGGAACAGATTTTGGCGGACTATGCCGGACCAGGGCGGTTTGAATTCGTCCCCGGGGTCAGCTATCGCAATCTGTTGCTGTACCGTGGTGAAGCCGGTTCGCCGCCACCGTTCTCGGCCGAAACACGAACGACCGCTCCGCACGACCTGACCGATCTGTCGGTCACCGACGATTTCCCTCGCGGCCCCGGCAGCCAAGCGTTGCAGAAGTGGATGGACGCCAGTTTTGAAGTCTTCCGAGACCACCCGGTAAACCAGCAACGCCTCGCCGCCGGCAAGCGACCGGCGACCAATGTGTGGCTGTGGGGACTCGGTAAAGCTCCTCAATTACCTTCGTTCGCCGATCGCTTTGGGCTGCAAGGAACGATGATCACGGCGGTCGACTTGCTGCGTGGAATCGCGGCGCTGGTCGGTTGGCCTCGGATCGAAGTGGAGGGAGCGACCGGCTATCTCGACACGAACTACGCCGGCAAAGGTCAGGCGGCAATCGCAGCCCTCGAGACTAACGACTTGGTGTGCGTGCACATTGAAGCCCCCGACGAGGCTTCGCATGAAGGACGGCACGACGCCAAAATCGAAGCCTTGCAGCAGATCGATCAGCACATTGTCGGTCCTTTGACAGAGGCCCTTGCGACCTACGGTGACTACCGCATCTTGGTGACACCCGATCATCCCACACCCTGCGGGACGAAGAAGCATAGCCACGGGATGGTCCCCTTTGTGATCGCCGGGACCGGCATCGATGCCGATACCGCTGCCACTTACGACGAAGTGGCGGCGGCCAGCACGGGATGCAACCTGCCGGCAGGATGGGACCTGATGGAGCGGTTCATTCGCGGATAATGTGCTCCGCAGCTAACTTCCTCCGCAGCAAACAAAGCTGTCGTGGTCCTTTTGATTTTGCTTCTTTCTTCTTACGTAGATCCGATAAAGCGATGTCGCTGATTGTTCAAAAGTTTGGTGGAACGAGTGTCGCCGACGCCGAAAAAATCCGGGCCGCCGCTCGCAAGGCTGTGCGAGCTCAACAGCAAGGGCACAAGGTGGTCATGGTCGTCAGCGCGATGGGCAAAAACACCGACACGCTGCTCGACCTAGCCTCCCAGATCAACGAGCAGCCGCCGGCTCGTGAGTTGGATATGCTGCTCAGTACTGGCGAACAGGTCAGCGTGGCTCTGGTCGCGATGGCGATCCACAGCATGGGTGCCAAAGCGGTCAGCCTGACCGGCGGACAGATCGGCATTCGCACCGACAACACGTTTACAAAAGCACGAATCCAGTCGATTTCGACCGAGCGCATTGAACGCTTGGTCGACGCCGGAAACATTGTCATCGCTGCCGGTTTTCAAGGCATCGATGAAGACCTAAACATCACCACCTTGGGACGCGGCGGCAGCGACACAACGGCCGTTGCGCTAGCAGCCGTCCTCGGTGCCCAGGCCTGCGAGATCTACACCGACGTCGATGGCGTTTACACCACCGACCCGCGGGTCTTGCCCGAGGCGCGGCGGGTCGACGTGATCAGCTATGACGAGATGCTGGAGTTGGCCAGTTTGGGAGCCGGCGTGATGCACAGTCGCAGCATCGAGTTTGCCAAAAAGTTTGGAGTGCCGATTCACGTCCGCAGCAGCTTCAGTGATACCAGCGGCACGATGATCGTTGCCGAACCGGAATCGGAATCGGCATCCGTTTGCGGCGCGGCGCTGACGCGTGACGAGGCCCGCGTGACGGTGCTGGATGTGCCCGACGTGCCGGGGACCAGCCTGGGCATTTTCTCCGCCATCGCCAGCCGTAAAATCGCGGTCGATATGATCGTGCAAAACGTGGGGACCGCCGGCAAGACCGACATCTCATTTACGGTCCAACGCAGTGACCTGGAATCGACGCTCGAAGCCCTCAGCGAAGCGGCCGAAACCATCGGCGCGGCGGGGATCACGCACGACGATCATGTCTCCAAAGTTTCGGTCGTCGGATTGGGGATGGCCGTGCAAACTGGCGTTGCCCACCAGATGTTTCGCGCACTCGCCGAGGCGGGCGTCAATATCCAGATGATCACCACCAGCGAAATCAAAATCTCGGTGTTGGTCTCTCGGGAGCAAGCGAACCTGGCGCTGCGAGCGGTGCATCAAGCCTTCCAATTAACGGATGAACCGGCCGACAAAAAAACGTGGGAACAAATCCGAGCGGCACGCAAGGAAACCACCGATGTGCAAACCTTGGTCGCTCGGCTGCAGAGCGACGCATTGGAAGAACTGACGTTGACCGGCATTGCGGTCACTCCCAATCAAGCCCGCATGACGTTGCGCGGCGTACCCGATACGCCGGGGATTGCGGCCGATATGTTTGAATCCGTGGCACTCGCCGGCGTCTTTGTCGACATGATCGTGCAAGGCATCGATGGCGAAGATGGCTTAACCAGCGTCAGCATGACGGTCGAGGAACAGGATCTGGAAAAGTGCCTGACCGTCGCCCAAGATTTAATGCGGCGGCATGGTTTGCGCACAATCCAAAGTGGCCAAGGAATCGCCAAGGTAACGGTCAGCGGCATCGGTCTGCGGAGCCACACCAACGTCGGAACGGTGATGTTCCGATCGCTGGCCGACGCCGGTATCAACGTCGAAATGATCAACACCAGCGAACTGCAGGTGAATGCTGTGATCGACGGCACCAAAGCCGAGATCGGTCGGCAGCGACTGCATGACGCTTTTTCAGAAGTCCTCCGATGACCTCCCACGATCTTCCTGCCCAGCCGACGATTCGACACCTGTTGGTGCGATTGCGTCCGGCGGGTGAGGTGATCGGTTGCGGCACGATTAAAACCCCAGTTCTCTCCCGTGGCCAAACCTGTGTCGTGCAAACGGCCGATGGGATGTGGCTGGCCGATTATCTGGCGGAACTCGACCCACAGGCGAACGTCGCCTTAGTGGGCGAATGGCTGCGAGTCGCCTCGGCAGAAGATTTGGAGCAAGAATCGAGCGCCGCCACCAGTGCGGAAACGTTACGGCAAGCGACGGAACAGCACGTCCAGGCGCTCGGCCTCGATCTGGTGGTGGTCGCCACCGAAGTCGGACTCGAACAGGCTGCCGGAACGATCCGCTTCCTTGGTGCGGCGAGTGAAGCCTTAGGGCCATTGGCGGTTCGCTTGGCACACGAGTGCGAGCTGGACCGCGTTCGCTGGCAGAGCCTTCAAAGCAGCGAACCCAACGCTGCACCGGAGGCTTCTGAACCGTCCGCAGCGGAGTCGCTCGAACACGCGTTCTGGGAGCGATTCCACAGCGTGACCACCAGCGGGGAAACCCTGGGCCAATCCTTAGGCCAGCCATTGCGACAAGCGGCCGGCAACCGAGGGCTGTATCAACAAAAGCGACGAGGCGAATCACCGCCGGGGCGACGTTTGCCAAGCGGCCGCAGTTGGATGGTGCGCGTTCGCACGGCCGCCGGAGGACTGACCGCAACGCAGTTGCTGCGACTGTACGAATTGGCCGAACAGTTCGGGGACGGGACGCTGCGGCTGACAACGCGTCAAGCCATTCAGTTGCACGGCGTGGCGCCGGACGCGCCGGCAACGGTGCTGGAAGAACTGCAATCGCGACTGCTGCATACGCTGGGCAGTTGCGGCAATGCGGTCCGCAATCTGACCTGCTGTCCTTTTCCCGTCGATGCGGATCCGGTTGGCGGAATAGGGCAGTCGGCCGTCCGCAATTTGGCGGCGCAACTGGCGACCGAGTTATTGCCCAGCGGGCCGGCGTTTGAATTCCGCTGGAGCGAGCCTTCCCAGCCGAAGCCCTCGCCGCCCACTAACCACCAGCAACCGCTGCCTCACAAGTTCAAAGTCGGCATCGCTTCGGATCGCCATAACTGTATCGACGTGCTGACCAATGACTTGGCATTTGTCGTTCGGACCGATCGCTCCACAGGCCATCAACAAGCCGTTGACGTCGATCTGTATGTCGGGGGTTCGACTGCCTATCGGCCAGCCGATCGAGATTCGTTTCCACAGCTCGCCCAGTGGTTGGGCACGGTTCCCATCACTGCGGCGAGTTTGGCGGCGGAGATGCTGCTGGGAATGTTTCGTCGCCGGCAAACCGTGGGGCCAAGACACCTGCAACGGTTCAAGTACGTCGTGCGGCGGACCGGCATCGAGACCTTGTCAGAGCAATTTCAGCAGCAGGCGGGCGACCGCGTCAAACTGAACCGCGAAGCTCCCGCACCGCTTCCACAAGCAGCACAGCAGCACGCGGAGAGAGGTCAAACGATCACCGGCCAAGCTTGGCAGCGCATGCACCCACCCCTCGGACGCCTGACGTCACAACACGCCAAGTTGCTCCGGCAGTGGGCGGATGCAGCAGCGACGATCCGCATCGGCAGCGAATACGATCTGGTCATCTGTCAATCTGCGGCAGAGGCTGCGTCGCTGGGGCAGAACGAAGTCGATTGCGCGACGCTCCCGTATCGCGCCTGCCCGGCGTTACCAACCTGTCCGCTAGCCGTCGCGGCAGCCGAAACGGAATGGGACGCGTGGTCGACGGCCGTTCACCGTGCGGCGTCCTTGGCCGGGGTCTCGTCGCCACGTTTTTCGCTCAGCGGTTGTACCAACGGTTGTGCCCACTCGCTGACGACGCCGATCGGTTTGATTGCCGAAGCCCCGCGGCGTCGCAAGCTGTTTCTCGGTGGCGGCCCAACGCGGCTTGGCAAACCGGTCGGGGAGGTCGCGACCCCGACAGAATTGACCGATTTGCTTGCCGGCTGGCTGAAGCGTTACGCTGCCGATCGTAGCGAAAAGGAGGACTTTGAGGCTTGGTTTCAGCGAAAATACTGTCAGCCGGACCATGATCTGGCAATTTGAATGCCGGGGAAACTTAATTTCTTGGAGATCTCCGGCTAATCGACTAGGCTGGAGGCTGAGTGACGGAGTTTTCGCCGTTCCACGCTTTTCGACGATCATCTTCCCCGCAGAGAAACCCTACAGAGGTTCGCACATGTCATTTCGGAACAACGGTTTTACGGCACTCCGTGGGGTCGTTACCGCCCTGCTCAGCATTCCCGCAATCTTGCTCGCGGTCGGGCTGCCCTCCATGGCAGCGGCGGAACGCGTCGATCCTGAAGCGGCTAGGGAAGTTGAATTCTTTCAAGCGATGAACGCTGGCGAAATCGAGGTCAAGTTCATTCCTCGCGACGCCGCCGCGGCCAACGTGCTGGTCAAAAACCTGACCGACAAACCGCTCCATATTCAGTTGCCCGAAGCGTTCGCCGGCGTGCCCGTCAATGCTCAGTTCGGCATGGGCGGAATGGGCGGCGGCATGGGCGGAATGGGCGGCGGCATGGGCGGAATGGGTGGCGGCATGGGCGGAATGGGTGGCGGCATGGGCATGGGTGGCGGCCGTGGCATGGGTGGTGGCATGGGCGGAATGGGCGGTGGCATGGGCGGAATGGGCGGCGGCATGGGTGGCATGGGTGGCATGGGTGGCGGCATGGGCATGATGCGTGTCGCACCGAATAAGGCTCAGAAATTGGCGGTGACGACGGTCTGCCTGGAACATGGCAAGCCCGACCCGAATCCACGGATGGCGTACAAGATTGTGCCGCTGGACTTTGTGACGAAAGACGCTCGCGTGTCGTCGTTGTGCTCGATGCTGGGTCGCGGTCAAGTCGCTCAGAATACTGCTCAAGCAGCCGCTTGGCACTTAACGGATAACCTCAGTTGGCGGCAGCTGGCTTTCAAGAATCGCGTCGAGAGCCAGTACACCGGCAACATTCGTTTCTTCAGCCCCGTGGAACTGCGTCAAGCGTTCACGGTGGTGAACTACGTGACCAGTCAAGCGGTCGACAAGGCTCCGGAATCGAGCCGCAGCGACAGCCCCAACAGCGATAGCCGGGCTGTCACTGGCGTTTCGGCGTCCGCCAACGTGACCGCTGGGTCGCGGTAGTCGACACCTCGGATTCTCACTACAAAGTCGAAGCCACGCGTCCTTTTGGATGCGTGGTTTTTTATAGCGACACCAACAGTTCCAGCATTTCGCTGGCGGTAGCGATGACCCGCGAGGAGGCTTGAAAAGCCCGCTGGTAAGCGATCATCCGGATCGCTTCCTCGTCCATGTTGACGCCCGTAACGGACAAATGCTGTGACTTCAGCGTCGTATAGAAGTCGCTAACGCCCTCCACACTGGAACGCTGCAGGCTGACGTTTTGCGCAATGGTACCGACCGATTTCTGGTGCCAAGACTGCAACGATTGACCACTCAGCACATCGCTGGGCCGCTTGATCAAATCGACCAGATCAGCCAATGCGTCGGTGTCATTGCCAACACCGCCGCGACTGACCGCCAGCAGTTCCGGATTGCCCAGTAAGGTAGGGTTCACCGCCAGCCCGCGGGCGTCGTTTCCGGTGAAAAAGGTATTCAGCCCCGCAGCCGCCAAGAAGCCGCTGTTGTCATCGCTGAAGGTGAAACCCAGCCCCTCGCCGTCGGCTTCGATTTCCATCTTTCCTTCCCCGTTTACTCGTGCCGAGAGCCCATCAATGGCGTCGATATCCGCGAGAATGGAATCGATCGTTGAATCACCGACGATCCCCAGTCGCTGAACCTCGATGCGATGCGAGCTGACCAGGGCCCCATCGCTATCGACCAGCTGGATGTCAAACGAACCGTTGCGAGGTAACGAGTTCAATTCAGCCCGTTCCAGTGGAACCCCTGTTTGCACCTCCACGGTGCTGGTCATTTGACGGTGCCCGCGGAGCCCTTGGCCCTGCGAATGGACTTCATTGACAATCTGTGCCAGGCTGCCGGCGAATTGGTCCAGTTCGGCGAGGTAACTGCCAAAGACTTCGTCGCGAGCGGTCTGCAAAGCACCGATCGTTCCGCTCTTCGCCAGCAGCGGGGAATCGGTCTCCTTGATGCGGAGCTCTTGACCTCCCGTTTGCTGATCAAACGCGGTGTAGATTTCGCGGTAATTCGTTTCCGAGATCAAGTAGTCTCCGCCAATGAAGATACTCACTGATCCGCTCGACTGCTCTTGGACATTAATGTCGACGATCCCCGCCATCTTTTCCAGCAACTGATAGCGCTCGTCACGCAGCCCCGTCGCATCACTGCCAAGGTTACGCCCACCTTCCAGAACCATGATTTCCAAGTTCAAGGTCGCGATGCGTTCGGAGATCGTATTCAGTTCCTGAGCCAAGCCGGGAAGCTGCTCGTTGGTACGTGCCTGCGCGTCGGCAGCCGCGTTGTAGGACTGATTGATGGCACTTGTTAACGACTGGGCTTGTAACAAAACCAGATCGCGAGTGGCCGGATCGGCCGGAGCATTAGACAGGTTGTGCAGCGATTCATTGAACAGCGATAACTGTTCATTCAGTCCATCCCCGTCCAGGCCACCGACCAACTGCTCCAGTTCCCCATACGCCGCTTGCAGCGTTTCCCCACCCGAAACCGCCGTACTCGCGTTCCACATTCGCTCGGCGAGCGCTTGGTCAAAAACCTGAGTGGTGCCACGCGGCAGCACCCCTTGGCCCACAATCGCTTTGCCGACTCGCGTCGAGGTGGCCGGCACCAATTCCAACTGTTGCCGGATGTAACCCGGCGTATTCGCGTTGGCGATGTTGTGGCCGACAACCTGCAACCCGAGCTGGGAAGCCCGCAAAGCGGTTGCCGATTGATTGATGGTGCTGAACAGTGACATGCCGTCGGCGTCCAAAAGCGATAGAGAAAACCCTCACTTTTGTATCGACACGTTTAACCGGTAAAGTTTACCGAATCCGCCGGACCGGCCAGCCGGCTTAGCTAGCTAAATATCTCCGCTTGGTTTTCCAGAGAGGCACCGCCATCATCGGATGGGTTGCGGGCGAGCTTGCGAAGCTCAGGCGGCCAGACCGGGCGGCAAAATATGGCGACCGAGCGATTCGATTTCCAGTCTTAGTAAGCGATCGACCAGCTCTTCGGCTGCTGGACGGTCTTTCGCTGCGGGCTGACTCATCTGCTCGAGAAGCTTCGCTACCGGTTCTGGTAGCTCTTTATTGTGGGCAAGCATCCGCTCCATCACCTTGCCCAGCGAAAACACATCGACGCCCGCCTGCAGGGACCCTTTGCCGCTCAGGACTTCAGGAGCCGCATAGTCGGGAGTGCCACGGAACACGGGATCGCTGAGCGTGCGATGCTGGGCCGCAAAGCCCAGATCAATCAGCGTCACATGCCCGGTATCACTGACCATCAGGTTCGACGGTTTGACATCGCGATGCAGCCACCCCGCGGCGTGCAAGGCCGCGAGTGCCTGCGCCGTCTGACGACACCACCACAGGGCGACCGGCAACGGCTGCGATTGTCGACGTTGCAGAAGATGCTCCAGCGTGTCCCCTTCAATACGCGGCATCACGCAATAGGGATGCGCCGCCGAAAGAGACGCATCGAGCACCGGCACCAAGTTCGGATGCGAAGCATCACTCGCCGCCGCCACCTCGGATCGAATCTGAAGCCCCCCTTCGGGTTGCTCCTGCATCGAGTGACGCGCTATCTTGAGCACATAGTCACAGCGTGGACTGCCCATCGCGTCGGCTGGCTGAGCCAAGAACAGCTCGGTCCACGGTCCCCTGTGTAACTCCGAAACCAATCGCCAGATGCCAACCGTTCGCGGCGCAGCGAGTCGTCGCGATTTGGTGTGGGCTTCGGGCGCCGAATTCATCAACCGAGATTGCATGCGATCTTCCTTGAGCCACAAATGAACGTTGCTGCCGTGCAAACCGTCCGTTCCTCACTGATCGTCCTCCGCCAACGTCACACCGTAGAGGATCCCTTGCGACCGTTAAACTTGCCGCAAACCGACTGCCTCCTCACCAACGGCTGCCTCCTTTCCAATGCGCCAGCCCGTTGGTTGATCCGGCATCGATCCTTTACAATGTACGATCGCCTGCCATCCTGACCATCCAAAGGGAAACCAAATGCCCACTCGCCGATTGCCTTGCTGCTTTCCATCATTGCTGACACTGCTTGTGCCCCTGCTCGCTGTGGCTGTGGGTTGTGACTCTTCACCCCCACCGGGTGCCAACGCGACGCGGGTCGGTGACGGGGCGGCAAACGGCGCGGGGTCTTCGGATCGCTTCCCCCTGACTGCGGGCAAATATACCGTGCTGGGGATCATGACCGACCGTCAAGACAATTCGTTGGCCAAAGGGAATGTCGAATCGACCCTGCTGCTGCACCCCGACATCGGTTGCATGGTCGGTTTATGGAGCGCCAACACGCCGGCGATTTTAGCGGCCTTGGAAACTTCGGATAAACAAGGCGAAGTCCAAATCGTGGGCTTCGATGAACACCCCGACACGCTGAAAGGTATTCGCGAAGGGCAGGTCTACGGCACCATTGTGCAGCAACCTTACGCATTTGGATTCCGTTCGATCGAGTTTCTAACCGCGATTGCCAGGGGCGGTTCGGTGGATGTTCCCCCATCAGGGCGGATCTACATTCCTTATCGCGAGATCACCGCGGACAACGTTCAGCAATTTGGCGACGAGGTCGATGCGATGAACGCCGGCAACGGCCCGATCCTCGATCCGATGACAAAGAAAACGGATGATTCGAAACAGGTTTCTCTCGCCTTTGTCACCAACGGCACCGATCCTTTTTGGAACCTCGCCGATAAAGGCTGCCAAAAGGCGGCCGAACACTTCAACGTCAAAGTCGAATTCCAACCGCCCAGTACTTCGACCATCGAAGCGCAAAAGCGGTTGCTGGAATCGAACGTGGTCAAGCAATTCGACGGCATCGCGATCAGTCCCATCGATCCGGAAAACCAAGTCGACATGATCAACAAAGCATGCCAGGCAATGCCGGTGATTTGCCATGACAGCGATGCTCCGGAAAGCGAACGGTTGTTCTACTTGGGAACGAGCAACTACATGGCTGGACGGGCGGCTGGCAAGATGATCAAAGACGCCTTGCCAGAAGGGGGCAAGGTGATGATGTTTGTCGGCTTGATGGAAGTCTTGAATGCTCAAGAACGCAGCCAAGGGGTGATCGATGAATTGTCCGACGCGCCCATTCCCGCCATCTATCAAAGCACGAACTAGCAACTCGGCGATCGGCCACCGGCAGTCGTCACCGCTTCGTGGATGACGACTACAACGCGAAGCGATGGCAAACTGTTGGCAACGGCTTGAGGCCACTTTGCAGTGACCTATGATCAGAATAGAGATCGGCTGTCCACAACGCTGCTCGGGCGTACGGACTTCACCCGCACGCGACAGTCAAGCGTGATGCGTTAGCTTAGGATTGCTGTGGAGATTCAACCCCCTGCCTTGATTTTGGTTTGCGGTGCAACCGGTTATGTCGGCGGCCGATTGGTGCCCCGTCTGTTGGAGGAGGGCTATCGAGTCCGTTGCTTTGCACGCCGACCGGAGAAACTGGCGGAGTACCCTTGGCGACATGCGCCAGGTGTGGAAGTGGTCGCAGGAGACCTGAAAGACCCGGCCGCAATTGAAGTTGCCGCCCAGGGAGTCGACGCGGCTTATTATCTAGTCCACTCAATGGTATCCGCAGGCGCTGATTATGCAGAACGCGACCGACAACTTGCACAGCGTTTCGCGGAGGTGATGAAGTCCGCTGGAGTGCACCGCGTGATCTACCTCGGTGGCTTGGGAGAATTGGGTGCCGACCTGAGCGATCACCTGCGCAGTCGTCGCGAGGTCGAAACGGTGCTTCGCGAGCATGGCGTGCCGACCACGGTCTTGCGCGCAGCGATGATCATCGGTTCGGGTTCCGCTTCGTTTGAGATTCTGCGTTACCTGGTCGATCGTTTGCCCGTCATGGTCGTTCCGCGGTGGGTGAATACGGAAACGCAACCGATTGCGATTCGCGACGTATTGCGGTACCTGGTCAGTTGCTTGCGAGTATCCGAAACGACCGACCAAACGATCGACATCGGCGGGACCGATGTGCTGACCTACGGCAGCATGATGCACTTAATGGCCAAGGCCATTGGCTTGCGTCGTCGACTGATCCTGCCGGTGCCGGTACTGACGCCACGGCTCAGTTCGCGCTGGATCGGTCTGGTCACGCCGGTCACCAGCAAGATCGCGCGCCCCTTGGCGGAGGGCCTGAAAAACCGAACCGTCTGCCGCAATGATGCGGCGAAGCGCTGGATGCCTGGTCCGCTGTTCGGAGTCAGCGAAGCGGTCGACGCGGCGCTCGGAAAATCGCAGCGTGACGAAATTGAAACACGTTGGTCGACCGCGGGCGAATTGCCGGGCGATCCGGCTTGGTCCGGCGGAACCGTGTTTCGCGATGTACGCGAACGCGTCGTCGAGGCTTCTGCCAGCGAGACGTATGCTGCGATCTGCCGCGTCGGTGGCGACCATGGCTATTGGGGCGCCGACTGGTTATGGCGAATCCGCGGCTGGATGGACAAGTGGATTGGCGGTCCGGGACTGCGCCGTGGCAGACGTCACCCACAGCGGATCGCCTTTGGAGAAGCGATCGATTTCTGGCGTGTCAGCGGACTGGAGACCGATCGCCTGCTTCAACTTCATGCCGAAATGAAGTTACCCGGAGAGGCCGAATTGCAGTTTCGCATCGAACCGCTGGAACCTCAGCGTTGTCGTGTCATCCTGATGGCACGCTTTCGACCACGGGGCCTGCTGGGAATCGCCTATTGGTTCTCCGTCCTGCCGCTGCACTTCTTGGTCTTCCCAACGATGATTCGCGGCATCCAGCGGTCGGCCGAATCGATGAGCAGCGACCGCGCCGCGCCGACTGATCAGCCACAACCGTCGGACGATTCGGCGTCATCTCAAGCCTGATTCCCTTCGGGCCAAAGCGCCAACAGGTTGGCCAACAGCACAAACGCTCCGCCCACGATCAACGTCCCACTGTAGGGCTCGTTCGCGTACGTCACCAAGCAGACAACGCTGAGGAAACCGGGGACGATCATCGCCCATGTCGAGGCGAACAGAGGCTCGAAGGTATAGATCACCGCCGCCTGTCCGGCGGATAAGGAGGGTTGGTATTTGTTCATCCACACGAACGCCAGCAACGACGGAAAAATTACCAACACCATCAGCAGCAAAAAGAATTGCGGCTGCAAGGCCAGCGTCGTCCAACCGCCCACGGCCACTTCTGGAATTTGCGTCTGCAGCGCGCCAAACGTCAACAGCGCGAGTCCCGAAGTGGCGGCGAACATGCTGGGCGTAAAGGCGGCGGAATCGTAGCGTTTTCCCAACTGGTCGACCAACAGGATTTGCGCACTGAAGAAGAATGCTCCCAGCGTGGTCACGCTATCGCCTAGAGTCCATTTTTGCAGTGCGTCCGCGGCGATCACCAATCGGCTGTCTTGCCAGACCAGCAAGCCCGTCAGGATTGCCACGCCAAACAAAGCCACCAGGGCGGCGGAGATCACCGGCACTCGCGGTCGCTGGCGGCGAATCAATGCACTGAATAGCGGAGTAAACACCACCGCCAGACTGGTCAGGAATCCGCTCCGCGAGGCGGGGATGGTGGCCAGCCCGATGACTTGCAAAAACAGGCCCAGAAAAAACAGGGTTCCAATGGCAACGCCCGCCAAGAAATGGGGTCGCCGAACACGACGCAGCAGGCCGCGGTAGAACACCAAAAAAACCAGCAACGCACAACCAAATCGCAACCCAATCATCCAGGCGGCCGAGCCGGTGCGCAGCCACCCCGACGCCGTCCACTCGGTCGCTCCGAAATGCTGATCCATTTGCAGGTTCAAACACTTCATGATCGGAAACGAAGAGCCCCACATGGCGTTGACAATCACCAACGCCAAGATGGCGGTGCGACGGTTCTGCGGGGCGGGTGCGTCGTTCATCGAAGTCACTCTACCACGCCTTGAGAAGGTCCCCCAGGGCCGCACCAAACTTTGCCTCTTCGGCACCCGACCTCGCCGTCAGCACAGGCCTACGAAGACTTGCCAACGGCATCTATATTCTGGGCTCTTCCATCCAACGTTTTGTCTTAGGAGTCCCAGGTGTCGGTCGATCTTCCCAACGTGCTCGCGTCTCGATATGCCAGCCAAGCCATGGTCAACATTTGGTCGCCAGCCAACAAAGTCGTGCTTGAGCGAGAACTGTGGCTCGCCGTCATCGAGGCTCAGCATGACCTTGGGGTGCAGGTTCCCGAGGGCGTCATCCAAGCCTATCGCGACGTGATCAAACAGGTCGACTTGGCTTCGATCGATGCTCGTGAAAGAGTCACCAAACATGACGTGAAGGCTCGCATTGAAGAATTCAACGCGATCGCCGGACAGGAACATGTCCACAAAGGAATGACTTCGCGCGACTTGACGGAAAATGTCGAACAACTGCAGATCCGTTCAGCGCTCGTTTTGGTACGGGAACGAACCGTTACCGCGCTGACGCTGGTGGCGCAACGGGCCGCCGAATTTGCCGAACTGGCAATC
The DNA here is from genome assembly GCA_964477385.1 of uncultured Pirellulaceae bacterium. Taxonomy (GTDB): domain Bacteria; phylum Planctomycetota; class Planctomycetia; order Pirellulales; family Pirellulaceae; genus Roseimaritima. The sequence goes on along the minus strand of CAYZHQ010000003.1, from coordinate 39,502 downwards.
GCCGGCCGCAGCCACAACGTGCCGGCTCAGGTGACCACGATGGGAAAACGTTTTGCCAATGTCGCCGAAGAGTTGCTAGTGGCCTTCCAGCGCATCGACGACTTGCTGTCGAGATATCCGCTTCGCGGCGTCAAAGGCCCCGTCGGCACGCAACAAGACATGCTGGACCTGTTCCAAGGAGATGCCGGCAAACTCGATTCGCTGGACCAGCGAATCGCCAAGCGACTTGGTTTTGAATCGTGCTTCGATTCGGTTGGCCAAGTCTACCCGCGGTCACTGGATTTTGATGTCGTCTCGGCGCTCGTTCAGTTATCTTCTGGGCCAGCTAACTTCGCGCGGACGCTGCGCCTGATGGCAGGTGCCGAACTGGCAACCGAAGGATTCAAACCGGGACAAGTCGGTTCGTCGGCGATGCCACACAAGATGAACGCTCGCTCCGCCGAAAGGATCGACGGTTTCGGCGTTATTCTGAGAGGCTATCTATCGATGGTTGGAGGCCTGCTGGGCGACCAATGGAACGAAGGCGACGTCAGTTGCAGCGTCGTCCGCCGGGTCGCATTGCCGGACGCCTTCCTGGCGATCGACGGCCAACTGGAAACCTTCCTGACGGTGCTGGTCGATTTTGGTGCCTACCCGGCAGTGATCGATCGTGAACTGAGACGGTACCTCCCGTTCTTGGCCACAACCAAGATCTTGGTCGCCGCGGTCAAGGCTGGCGTCGGCCGCGAGTTGGCTCACGAAGCCATCAAAGAACACGCCGTTGCCGCCGCCCTCGCGATGCGGGAAACGGGTCGCGATGACAACGATTTGATCGAACGGCTGGCTGCCGATGACCGCATTCCAATGGATTCGCAAACGTTGCATAACGCCATCGGAGCCCCAGCCGAATTCATCGGCAATGCAACGCGGCAAATCGAAGCGGTGGTCGCCAAGGTCGACGCGATTGCAAACCGTTTTCCAGAAGCCGGCGACTACCGACCGGGTGCGATTTTGTAGGCAGCTCGCCTGCTCCGAACCGTTCCAGTAAACCAGTCGCCCAAGAAGCGGGCAGACAGGAGCGCTCCGTTAACCAAGCCACATTGGCGTTAGCTGCGGTTTCCGAATTCGACCGGAGCCTCAGCCCACACGGCTGACGGCTTTCTGCGGAAAGATTTACGCAAACCTGCTTAAAACTGCAGGTTGAATTTTTCGGTCATCGCGCGGCGAATCTCGGCCGTCAACTTATCAACGGTTGTCAACATGCTGCGGTAATCCATGTATCCGGCGCCGCGAGCCTGCGCGTCGATGACTCGCTGGTAATCGGCGGAGGAATTCGGATCGTAGTAGTCATAGCCGCCACCGTAGCCATAGCCGCCACCGTAGCCATAGCCGCCACCACCGTAAACGGAAACTCCCTGCGAAAGCTCTTGGCCCGCTTTGACTTGGCCTGCCTTGATGCTGGTCGTCCGCATCGTCAGCGCGTTGTTACGCAGCAAGCTGGAGACATCGGCGCTGTACGCAACCATCTGTGGATCGACATTCAACGTTCCCAGTTCATCGATTTTCCGAGCATGCTGGTCGTTCCACTTGGCTCGCGCTCCAGGCGTTTGAGCTTCGTGCTTGCGAACGCGCTGGACCACTGACTGAACTTGATCGAAGTAGGCTTTGGTTTGATAACCGTTCGGGCCCTTGCTGGTGTCGAGCTGCATGCGTTCTTTGCCCATCGAGTCGGCAACCTGCTCAGCCTCAGCGCGGATGCTAAACAGGTTCAGCACACCTTCAAGCGATGCTTCGGAAATCGGACCTTGAAAGTTCATCGTGTTCTCTTCGACCTTGACCGTCCAAGACAACACTTCGGGTGCCGCCGTCCCGTTGCGATCAAGGATCTCCTTCAGCAGTTCATTGGCGATGGGCCGCAGGCTTGCGGGAGACTTGTTGAATTCAATGGAAAGAATGCATTCCGCCAAACTACGACGACCAACAATGACGCTGACACCTCGGACCGACGCCAGGATACGAGCAACCGATTCGGGACGATTAGCTTTCAGGGAAGTGAAGCTCTCCAAACGCTTGGCCAACGGCGCCGGCGAGAGGATATCTTGAACCTGCATTGCAAACATCAGCGACAGATACTGTTCGGGACGCTTCGCCTGTTGCACCAAGTAAGGTGCCGGTTGAGCAGCAAGCCCAGGACTGAGCCAATCGGCTAGTAAAGGACGATTGGCAGGTCGCAAAAAGCCGAGCTTCGCTTCTTTGCCGGGGACAAGATACATTTGCCGTGGCGACCAAACGACCTCCGTATCGGCCACCTTATCGACGTATCCACCGATCGATGACGCCAAACCCTCAGCCGGAACGGGCTGACGAAGAGTCGCATAACCGGCTTCCCATTTAGGCGTTAATCCAATCGGGTCCATATCAGCGATCAACCAGACGTCTTCGACGTTATCGGATAACTGCGAGGGAATGTCTGCTGCCGCCATCAGCTTCTTTAGCGATGGTAGGTGAAGGTATCCGGCCGCATTCGCGCGGGACGGTGTTCGCTCGAGCAATCCGCTCAATTTGGGATCTTCGGCAAGCAAACAAGCCGAAAACATAAGGACTGCGAACAGAGAACCAAAACGTTTGGGAAGCAACGCTGACATGGTGAAAACCTTAGAAAAAAGCGTCTAATCATCTTACGCAGCGATCAGGGGAGCGTTGCGACTGACCCACTCCAAGCCGGCTCGGAGGCGTCTCGTTTCAAATACGGACCGGAGTCCCAACGGCTTGCGTCTTGCTAATCTGAAAGCCATTTCAGCAAGCCTGCCTCCCTTCCTGCCTCCCTGCGGCTTACCATTGGATTGAAAGGGATGACGCAAGCCACCGGCCCCAATCCTGCGGGGACTTTGGCTAACACCCTGATGGCCTTTGGTTCCTAGAGTACACTCGAAAGAATCCAACGACAACCAAGACTTCAGTGTCTAGAAATTGCAAACTTGCTCAGGAATCCCCATGAGTCGAATGCTTCCATGTCTGATTCTCACGGTTCTGCTTGGCACGTGCCTTGCCAACGCGGCTCAGGCGAGGCAGTGGCATAGCAAAAATGGCCAATATTCGGTCGAAGCGGTCGCCATTGCGTTCAATGAAGATCTTGTGATTTTGAAGAAAGCATCGGGAGATTTGGTCGCCGTCCAACGCTCCGAATTGTCGGCCGCCGACCGAGTGTATCTCCAACAGAAAGCCGCCACGCCGCCGGTCGATTCGGTCGATTCGTGGCAAACTTGGACGACCGACAAAGGCTTTCGGTTTCGTGCCCGCGTGCTCGACTTTGGACGTGAACCGGTCACCATTCGCGCCACATCGAACATGGTCTTCATCAATGATGAACCGTTTTCCTCGCTTGATCCGCTACATCAAAAGGTAGCGTTGCGAGTGATTTCACGAATCGAGAACGTCCCCCTATCAAATGTTACCGAGTTACTGAAATGGACGAACCAGCAGGAGAATGATAAGCAGACCTATACGCTGGAAGGGGTCAAAGTGGAACTGGAGAGTGGCGACACGATTGGCATTCCCTTCTTTATGTTCGCTCCGGCCGAGCAGCAGATCCTGAAGTGGGGCTGGAAAGCGTGGCAATCGCAACAGGATGACGCCGCCGCGCAAGCCCGGGAGAGCTTTCTAATGAGATCCCAAGCGGATGCCTACCAGCGCGATCGGCAACAACAACGCCAGATCGAGATGTTGAAGTTGAACCTGCTGGCCACCCAGGCTGGCATCGTGGATATGTGGGAAGTCAGCTTGCGGCCGGCCCCAGGTCGTTACGGCCGTCCATTGCAAGTTTTAGTTCCAGCAGAAAACAGTGACCTCGCATCTCGCAAGGCGCTTGCACAGCACCCAGGTTATGTACTGGGTCCGGTTCGCAAAGTCAGCCGCTGAGCGTCGGGTAACAAACCGCCAGGGAGAGGGCAGGTTGAGGTGCGTGTTTTCTGACAGAGCCTAGCTGGCTTTGCGTCAAAACGTTCGGTTACCTATCGTGTTGGCTATGGCGACCCCCTGTCCTTTTTACTCAGTGGCCAATTGGCATGGAATCCAAATACTCTTTGGTGCGCATTCAGACACTCTGTTTAGCAGTCATTGCAACAGCGGTTTTGACCTACATGATCTATTGGCTCCGGCCGGTCTTGATCCCATTTGTGGTTGCCTTGTTCGTCGTCAGTGGCGTGACTCCGTTACTGGAGACATTGGAAAAACGATTGGGAGTCAATCGCCTAATTGCCGCTGCGATCACTTTCCTAACCGGGCTGGTGATGATCGTCTTGCTGGGCTTCTGCCTTTGGCTTTCAGTTCTTCAGATGACAGAAAAAGGCCAGGCCTATCGGCAACGTGTCGATGCGATCATCGTCTCCGCTCAGGACTGGTTAGACTTCGATTTGACCAGCCCCGCCGTGCTGCGTCCGAATGCAATTACGCGGGCGGAAGCGAGTTCCAAAACGGACAGTGAAACGAACCGTCCGCGAGAGTCAGAAACACCGATCGTGGCAGAGGAGGGGGGTAGTACAACCGATCAAACAGTTCAGCAACTCCGTACCTCGTTGGATGGTTTTCTTCGCCAAGGGTTGGCAACCTTGTCGGCGGAACTCTTTAGTTTGGCAACGACCAGTGTCATTGTCTTGATTTACGTCTTTTTCTTGCTGCTGGGTTCCGTCGAAATTCGAGATGCATCCAGTCCCTTGCGGGAAATCGATGGCCAAGTCCGCAGCTATTTGTCGCTCAAGACAATCATCTCCATGATCACCGGGGCTGTGTTCGGTCTGACGCTATGGCTGTTCGATGTGCCAATGTCGTTGACCTTTGGCGTGTTGGCCTTCCTGCTGAATTACATCCCGAATGTGGGCCCGCTGGTGGCTACGATCTTGCCGATTCCGTTCATCATCCTGCACCCAGAAGGTACTTGGATTTGGATGGTGTCGGCCATCACCGCGACTTCGTTGATCCAAGTTTTCAGCGGGAACGTCGCGGAACCAAAGTTGATGGGCGATTCGTCGGGCCTGCACCCGGTTGTGATCCTGCTGGCACTGATGTTCTGGGGCATGATGTGGGGCATCACCGGAATGTTTCTCGCGACTCCGATCACGGCGGGAATCCGCATCGTGCTGGAAAGTTTCCCGTCGACTCGTCCCGTCGCTGGTCTCATGGCGGGACGCTGGGCCCGTGGCAACTTCACCGCTGCCGAATAAGATCTCTTACGGGATTGACGTCGAATTATTCTGGACACATTCCACTTCCGGGAGACTCTCGTCTGGGGCTTCGGCGGCAACGCCAGCGTGATACTGTTCGTAAAGGTAAACCGGAATGGGCAAGTCACCGAGATAGTGCTCGATGAACGGTTTGACTTCCGACCACTCCAACGCCCCAACACCGGTTGCCAAACGTGGCAATGCAAGACTAGCGATCGCCTCCTGTTCAACCACCTGGCGCAATCGTTTCAATACGCGATTCACATATTCAATATGCGCTTGCCCGGCACGGTGCCCATGATTTGCAGAGGAGGTCTGTTGCGTCAGCAAGCAGATAATCCGCAAACTTTCCGGCCCGTTCCAAATCCAAACGTTCCCCGGCCTGGGATCCGTTTGGTGACACCACTCTTGAAACTCCTCGGACATCGCGGGCCATTGCCGGCTGAGAGAAGACGCCAAGCCATGCTGAAACGTATCCGCGGGGGCGACGCCGTGGGCGATCGCGGCGGCTTGTGAGAGGAGGATATCCCCAGAGACTTCGTAGATCATGACTTCACTGCAAGAAGAGAGTACAGGCGCCGCCACAGCTTGAGTAAAAACTCGCCTTCGCTTTCTTGATGCACTCGGCGTGCCGAAGTCCCGCAGTGGCGTTTTTTACTCGACTTAACAAGCCGCGGCCATGACATTGCCTTCGCGATGCGCACCAGCGCCCACAAACGCGCCCCAACGCACATCGGCAAGGAGTCGCTGCAGATGAAAACACTGCCCCGAAATAGGTCCCAACAGCTCTAAGCAGGCAGCTAAGAGTCAGCCGGCAAATGAGCCGTTTGGGCGATAGCCCCGGTTGAACGCGGGAACCGGGGCTATCGCCCAAACGGCTCACCGATTTCTGCGGAATGATTTGGACAACCCTGCTTACCGCTGGTGCTTCTCAAACCAAGCCATCGCTGCGGTGGCGATTCCTTCGTGAGCTCCCTCGAAGATCGTTAACCGCGCCCGTCCCGCGGTCCGCCTGAGGTAGTAATCACGCCCAAAGGTTTTATCAAAACCGACGTCGCCGGCGCGGGGTTGATCCAGGCGCCCCGTTTTACGGGAGATCTGCTTAATCTCTTCAGGGCTGACTGGGAGTGCTTGGTTCGCGACCGCCAGCAGGTTAAAGGCGTCAATCGAATGCTTCACCGGAACCGACCCTCGGTGCCCGTCGTGCACTCCGGCCGCGATGTCGATCGGCAAGTCTTTCGCTTCGGCAAGGTGCGTCAGCGGTGAACGCAATCGATACTGTTCATCGACCACCGCGGAATCCCCCGGTGCGCCGCCGCAACACTTTTCCATCATGTTGCCGTAACGCTTACCAGTATGTCGCGAATGCCAAGCGGCGATGTCGCTGATGCCAACCCAAGCACTCGCGGCGGTCCAGCGGTGCGGATACAAGCCGGCCATCATCATCGTCATATGGCCACCGCCTGAATTTCCCGTCAGAAAGAGATTCGTTCGATCAACCGAATGCGATGCACAAACCGACTCGACTGCGTCCAAAATGTCTTGCTGTGCCAGGGGAGAACCGAGTGCCGCCGTTGTCTGATTGGGCCCGCGAAAGTTAGGAAAGAGATAGAACCACCCGCGTTGATAAACCAGTTCCTCCAACGCGGTGTTCCGCTGTTGCATATCGGCGCTCCAACTGTGCAGGCTGATCACCATCGGCAGTGGCTTTCCCGCAACTGCTTGCCGAGGCACGATCAGATAGGCGGCCTGCGTCGACCCATCGCGCGTGCTTTGGAATTCGATCCGCTGCCGACGATCGGGTTGGTCCGCCGATGAAGCCACCGATGGCTGGTCGGATGACTGGGGATCTTGCGCGACACAGGAAACACTAATCCCAACGCATAGAAAACAGCAGACCAACAGCGACGAAAAACGAACCATGCAACCCAATCTAAACACCGTAACACTCCCGATGAAGGCAACCCACTAAATGCGAAGCATGCTCCGAGCCACTTCGATGCTCGCACAACCCCTACACCGCATACTGGCCAATCGCTTCGTCGGCTGCGATCGAGAGCGGTTGGTAACCGTTGTGACGGAGCACTTCGTAGGGCGAATTACTGCGGGCGTTGTAGCAAACGATGAACGACCAACGGGGATCCTCACTGGTATTCTGATCCGAACGATGCAGCACGTTGCCGTGAAAGAAGAGTGCATCGCCGGGCTCCATTTCGGCGTACTGCAGCGGCAGTCGTTGCATAATCGCTTGCACTCGCCGTTCATCGGCTCCCGTCTGCCCGGCAACCTTGCCATGATCCAGTCGGCCCAAATGATGCGATCCCGGAATCACCTGTAAACAGCCATTTGCTTTCGTCGCACGATCAATCGCAATGTAGCAACTGATCATGTCGGGCGCTAAGCATCCATAGTTGTACCAATAGCCATAATCTTGATGCCACTCCCACGCGCCGCCGACCCGAGGTTCCTTGAGCATCAGTTTGTGATGGTAGTGATAAACCTCCTCGCCCAACAGGAACTCCGCGGTGGAGGCAATCCGGCGGCAGCGCGAAATGGTGCTGAACAGATCGTCGCCCAATTCGTCGCGGACTGCCAACACCGTCCGGCCACCTTGTGAATCAGCGCGTGCCGTCGCGGCCGCTTCCATCTGCCGGTCTTTACGCGCCACAGCGCTGATCAATCGCGCCTCATCCGCATCAAACATACCGGGCACCAGCAAGCAACCGGTATCGCGAAAGGTCGCAGCATGGGTTTCATCTGGCGTAAAAAAGCTTCTCGACATAACAGCTTAAAACTCGGGGTTGCGGCGATGAGTAAACGGGTAACTTTTCACAATCGAAACGACGAGCGCCGAAAAGCGATAATCGGCGGCCGTGGTTTGCTCAACAGCCTCTTCGATCACGCACTCGTCGGCCAGCTCTAAACCACGTCCAAATGCATAGATAGTCAGATTCCTCGCCAGCGTGGTCGCGAATGCCTCTCGTCGATCGAGCAGAATTTGCTTCAAGGCAGCCGGCCCGTCAAACGCTTGTCCACCAGGCAGTTTGCCCGAGGCGTCGATCGCGACACCGGCCTCTTGATCTCGCCACTGGCCGATGGCGTCATAGTTTTCAAAAGCGAACCCCAACGGGTCCATTTTATCATGACAACTGGCGCACTGGGCATCACGCCGATGAAGCTCCAGCATCGCACGCAGCGTCACTGGGCCTTGGTCACTGGTCGTTTCCTCCAGCGCCGGCACGTTCGGCGGCGGCGGCGGCGCGGGCGTTCCGAGGATGGTTCCGGCAATAAAGTTGCCGCGCCGTGGAACATTGGTGCGTCCAGGATCGGATTGCCGCATCAACAACGCGGCAGTCGTCAGCACGCCACCACGTCGCCGATCCTGCAGGCCTACTTTTCGAAAGTCGGCTCCTGCCACACTTTGAATGCCATAATGCACGGCCAGTGGTTCATTCAAGTGCGTGAAGTCGGCGTCGATCAGCGTCGTCAGCGACAGGTCGTTTTGCAACATATCGCCCACAATCTGGTAAACCTCTTCTTGCATCGCGGTGGCCAGCACAGCATCAAATTGCGGAAAGGCCTTGGCGTCCGGTTTGTGCGACTGCAGTTCGCGGATCTGCAACCATTGCCCAAAGAAGTTTTCTGCCAACGCTCGGCTGCGCGGATCAATCAGCATCCGCCGTGTTTGTTGCTCCAAAACGTCGGGGTTGGATAATTCACCAGTCTCGGCGAGCTTCAACAGCGGTTCATCGGGTGGCGCCGACCACAGAAAAAAACTCAGCCGCGAGGCGAGATCGAACGGGTCCACCGGGTAGGCATCTTCGGCATCGGGCTGGTTCTGCTCGATCCGCATCAGGAATCGAGGCGATAGCAGGACGCCGATCAGTGACTGCCCAACGGCTTGAGGATGCGTTTGGCCCTCGTCGATCGCCATGTCATAGATCCGCAGCAGTCGCTCGACATACGCATCTTCAACCGGTCGCCGAAAGGCGCGTCGCGCGAACCGCTGCAAGATTTGTTGCGCGGCCTGACGCGGCGGTACATCTTCACTTGGTTTAATGAAAAAGACGCTCGCCGGTTCGTCTCCGCTCGGCACCTGCTGCTCAAGTAGCGCCGACACGCATTTTTTTGCAGCCTCATGATACTGCTCGACCTGAGCAGGCGTCAGCGTGAGGCTGTCGGCGATATTGTCAAAACCATAGCTATCGGGATCGGGCGAAAACGTTTCCCCAAGACGCAGGTCAAGACCTGTCAGATAGCGAATCGAATGGTCATACTCGACCCGATTCAAGCGACGAATGCGTGGGCGACCGGGATCGCGGAGCGTCTCGCAATCAAGTTCGCTGACCGTTTGCTTGAGAAACCTTACCAACAAATCACGGTCTTTGTCGCTGGGTTGTTTGGCATCCTCAGGCGGCATCTCGCCATCCTGCAAACGCTCGAGCGCTCGCAGCCATACGGCCCGATTCGCGGCAATCATCCGAGGATTCTCGTCGGCCTTCAAATCGACATCGCCGGTCGGCTGGTCGCCTGCATGGCAGCGGTAGCAGTACTGCTTGACCAAGCCTCGGATATTGCGGTCCCAGGACAGTTCTTCCTCGTGCTTGCCAGGCTGCGCAAACGCGGGAGCCACCACCGACAGACCCCAGACTGCCGCCAACAGCAACGGCAGGCATCGGTTCATGCAAGCGTTCCATGTTCGCATCACGACAGTTGACCCAGTCGACCGGTGCTGTCACCGAACGATTTCAAGTCGACCCCGACGCGGTCTAACATGTTGAGATAGAGATTGCAGATCGGCGTTTTCTGTTCCAGTTTCAAATGTCGTCCACCACGGATCGTGCCGCCCCCACCACCGGCCACCAACACCGGCAAATCGTCGTGATTGTGTTTATTGCCATCGCTCAAGCCCGATCCGTAGAGGATCACGACATTGTCGAGCAACGAACGTTCTCCCTCACGGATGTCGGCCATGCGTTGCAACATGCGGGCAAACAGCTCCATATGATGCGTGTTGATCCGCGTTAACTGATCGAGGTATTTCGGTTCTTTGCGGTGGTGGGAACTGGAGTGGTGGGAACCGGGCGCATCGATTTCCGGATAAGAACGACCTGACTTTTCATTAGAGAACAAAAACGAAGCAACGCGCGTGGTGTCGGTTTGAAACGACAGCGTCATGATGTCCAACATCAAATTCACGTGATCGGCGTACAGTTCTGGAATGCCTCGTCCATCGGGGATCGCAACCTCCAACAGGTTACTGAAGCCATCGCGTTCGGGGACCGCATCTTTGAAGGCCTCTTGATGGTGCGAGTAGCTATCTCGGCTGGCAGCGTCGACGCGCCGCTCAACACTTCGCAAACCGTCGAGGTACTCTTCAACTTTGCGGCGATCTTCGAAACCGAGTCGTCTTTGCAGGTCGCGTGCGTCTTCACGGACGAGGTCTAACACGCTGGACTCGGCAGACGGTTCGGCGCTGCGTTGCTCTTGCGGCGCGTCCCAATGGGGATGCTGCGGAGGCGCGTCGCGAAACAGTCGCTCGAAAGCTTGCTTGGGATTCAGTTCCAACGCTGCCGGCGTCGTCTTGCTTCGCCAGGAAATGTGCGAGAGATACGTTCCGCTGTAACCATGATCGCCACGGAAGCCAGGATCGATTCCCATCGCGATCGAATCGACAGGCGTCCCCAGCCCGATCTCGCGAGCCGCCACCTGATCGACCGACGCCGCACCGACCTCTGGTTCTTCCGAATGTTTACACTTCACGCCGGTAAGAAAACCACCGCCGGCCGGCTCGTGTCCGGCGCTCTTGCCGTTGCAATGTTCGGCAGCCAAGTTGCTGACGACCACCACGTTTTCCTTGACCGACTCCAACGGCGAAAGGATCTTCGGAAGCTGGTCGAGTGACTCGCCGTCCTGTGGCCGCCAATCATTCATGTTGACGCCGTTGGGGACGTAGAAATACGCTAACCTGACGGGTGCCTGGCTGGCTCCACTGCCTGCCGCTTTGGCCCATGCCGCCCGCGGTGCCGCCGAATCCAACCATGGCAAGGCGAGTGCGATACCTGTTCCGCGAAGCAGCGTGCGACGAGACAACTTGGCAGATCGTGACATGACATTCTCACGGTTGGAAGCGACAAAAAACGTCGCAGAGTTAGGGCAGACAGTCGCCGGGCGGGAAGCCGGTATTGTAGGCTGGCCAGGGAGTGGTTGTCGAACCCGAACAGAGCATTTCCAGCCATGTAGACGACTTCGAGCAGACGCCGTTGCCCAACGATTGCCGACGCATGCTAGGATAAAACTTCCACTTTGTTGCCGAACCTGTCCCTCCAAACTCCATCGCGGGAAGCTCGATTCGTGTTCCAGAACCATCTACTTGCATTGACGCTTTTAGCGCTTCCAACGGCCGCCGCCGAAGCCCAAGAAGCGATCAACGAACAGGCCTTGCGGGGCCATATTCGCTTTCTTGCCGACGACCTGCTCGAAGGCCGCGGCCCCGGATCACGCGGTGACGAAATCGCACAGATTTACCTGGCAACGCAGTTCCAAGGCATGGGCCTAGTGCCTGCCGGAAACGATGGTGGCTGGACACAGCCCTTCCCACTGGTCGGCGTGCAAACCGAATGCCCCCCGACGATCACCTTTCAGGGAGCGAAGCCGGTCACGTTTCGTTACTACGAGGACTACATCGTCACCAGCGGTCAGGCTCAGGCGACCGTCGCGGTGCAAGATGCGCCACTGGTCTTCGTTGGGTACGGAATCCAAGCCCCCGAATACGACTGGGATGACTTTAAAGATGTCGACGTGCGCGGCAAAATCCTGGTGATGATGAACAACGATCCGGCGGATGACCCGGGCTTGTTCGAAGGTAAACGCAGGCTGTACTACGGGCGTTGGGATTACAAATACGCGATGGCAGCCAAAATGGGAGCCGCCGGGGCCTTTATTATCCATACCGAAGCCTCCGCGGGTTATCCGTACCAGGTGGTGCAGACCTCCTGGAGCGGCGAAGAGTTTGAACTGGAAGACGAAGGCCAGCCCCGAACCAAACTGAAAGGTTGGTTGACCGAAGAGGCGGCTCGGAAATTAGTCGCCTCCACCGGCATGGATCTCGATGACCTGCGCGCACGCGCGGAACGACGCGACTTCCGACCGATCTCGCTGCCAACCTCGCTGTCGATGCAAGTTAAGGCGGAAGTGAGAAAGCAACAGACCGCCAACGTGCTGGGCATGCTGGAAGGGACCGACTTAAAAGACGAGTACGTCATCTTCATGGCGCACCATGACCATATCGGTATCGCGGCACAACGCAGCGCCGACGGTGACAACATCTACAACGGAGCAATCGACAACGCTTCCGGAACCGCCGCCTTGTTGATGCTCGCCCGTGCCTGTACGGAATTGCCCGAGCGGCCTCGTCGATCGATCTTATTTGCTGCCGTGGGTGCCGAAGAACAGGGTTTACTGGGATCGGAATTCTTCGCCGCCAACCCGACCGTTCCACCTGGCAAAATGGCTGCGGTGATCAACGTCGACGGCATCAATTGGCTTGGCAAAACCCACGATGTCAACATGATTGGGATGGGGAAATCGAGCCTCGATGACGTCCTGCAGCAGGTCGCGAGTACTCAAAATCGAATTGTCACCCCAGACCACTTTCCCGACCGCGGCTACTATTACCGCAGCGATCAGTTTTCGCTCGCCAAAATCGGCGTGCCGGGAGTCTATTTGCACTCCGGACTGAACGTGATCGGCAAACCGGTGGGCTGGGGGAAAGAACAGTTGGACGATTGGGTCAAGCGTGACTATCACCAGCCGAGCGATGAGTATCGCGAGGACTGGGACCTTAGTGGTGCGGTGCAGGATGTGCAGTTGCTGTTCAAGGTTGGCATGCAAGTCGCCACCGGAGACCAAATGCCCTTCTGGAACGCAGGCGACGAGTTCGAAGCGGCTAGAAAAGCGGCGATTGCCGAGACGCAGTAAAGGCGCCAACCTCTCTCTATTCGTTCATCAACGTCTTCAGTTCGCGCATCATGGCGAACGCTTTTTCGTAAGACGCTTCCTCACCGGGAAGCGATTCTTCGAACTGCAAACCGTTGCGGATCATCCACGTGACGAACGAAGACATGTCACGTCCGTCGGTGGCACGATCAAAGGCGACTCCGCGGAGCGCCGCAGCGCTGCCGGTTTCACTGATGCGACGGACGTCGTGATCCAGACGAGCCAAGAAATCTTCGGCCTGATGTACCTTTGCAAATTCGCCAGTGGTGAATTGCTGGCGTTTGTTCGGCGGATAACTTTTAAAGAAGCTGCGTGACAACTCGCCCACGGCTTGTTCCAGTTCCGCAATCGCACCGACATCGCCCTGGCGTTCCTCGTCACCGGCCAATGCGACGATCGTTTCCCGCGCCCGTTCGACGCGCTGACGAGGCAGGTCAAAGGCCGGATCGCGCAGTGCCGCCGGCCACCAGTCCAAATCCATGCCTGCCGCATCGCCGGGCCGAAAAACCAGCGTTCCGCCACCTCGGTTGCGACCACGGACACGCAGATCATGCAACATCTGATCATCCAAATCCATGCGACTGCCGATCGATTCCCGCATCGATGGACTCAACTCGATCCCATAGCTGAGCGGGGTGCGATAAAAGACGTCCAGAAACGCGTTCAAGGCGACTCCCTTGGCGACCGCGGCTCCCGATCGTTTGCGATCGGTGTCAAAAGTTTCTAACACCCGGCTGTCGCGTTCTTCTCGCAGCTTAATTTTTTGATCGGTGCGTTCCATGTACACATCCAGCATTGCCATCTTGCCGCGTTCTCGCGCCTCGCGGCGTTCGTAGTAAACACGCACATGCTTCAGCCAGTTATCCAGTTCCCTATCCACCGCCTCGGCAAGTTTCTCGCGAGCCTTCGCGTAGTACAGGTTACCCTGCTGCAGATCCTTCCAAGCTTCCCCCTGAGATCGAATCATGTCGGCTTGGGCTTCGACTCGCTGCGCAATGGCATCATTGTTTCGGTTGCGTTCGAAAACGTTGACCTGCCCCTCGGATTCCGCAGCGAGCAACAGGCAGCATGCAAAACAGACGCAAGATCGGATCATGGTAAGGTCTCGGGCGAGAGGGCAGCGAACTGGAGGCATTCATGGATTACCGCAGGCAGCGCCAGGTCTGCCATCGTACGGACGTCTTCAGGGGCAGCATCTTGTAAACTGGAGGTTGGCTGGACGAACATTCCGATCACCCGTCCGCTTTCGTCCAACACCGGAGCACCCGACACATTCCAGCTCGACAGCGGCTGTTCAAAACCGACTTCGACGCGGCCGATATCCGCATCAGGTGGACGCACTAGCGCATGCACCCGAGCCGGCACAACCAATACGGTATTCTTTGCGGTGGCGTCATAATAGGGATCCTCGACATCGATACCGACACTGGCAATCGAGACCGCCTGCCGAGCTCGCGGTAGGTTGCCGGCCATCGTTCCCGTTGCGAGCTCGCGTAGTTCGGCAAAATTCTCTAGCGTTAACCAACCGACATCGTAACAGACCATCCGGTCGCGTAAGGCGAGTTCTTCGCCAGCGATCTGTTTCAATTGCTCCGCCAACCCGGCTGCTGCCCCAGGAGACACAGCGGCGGAAGAGGAGGCCGTCGAAGCGTCAGGATGGTCGGCAACAGGAATGGTGTTTGAACGCAGAGCGTTATACTGCGTTTCCAGTTCGCGAGACCGCTGCAGCCCACTCGCATACTGCGGATGCACGCCGGTATTTTGAATCGGGAAACGTCGGCCCGATGCGCAGTGAACGACCTCGCGACGAGAGAGCCCCTGTGCATCCAAAGACGCCAATGCATCGACCACCGAGGCAGTCGTTACCAACCGTTGACCATCGGGCGTCCAGGCCACGCCAAGCCGAAACGCGGGCTCGCCGTCGGGCTCGGCTGCGAGCACCCAAAATAGGCGCGACTGGGCAACTTCGGTCGGCGTCGGTGGTTCCGCGGCTTGCGGGAAAGTCACCGCGGGCTGCGATGCTTCCGGCGCAGCAGTACCGGGTGACCAAGCAACGGTTTGGTCGGAATCGACCACAAAGTCGGTCCGCGGCTGTGGCGAAACGAGATCGGCAGCGGGCGTATCGGCCCGAGGAGTAGCCGATACGGCGGCCGTCCCTCCCAAACTTTGCTTGATCCGATCGCCTGAAATCGTCAGTAAGAAATACAGCAACACCGAAAGCAGTGAACCGACGAGAAACCAAATCCCGAAATTCGCGGATGGCAAGCGAGGGGCAGCCTGTGGTTCGATGGCCGACGACGGCTGTTCCAAAGCACGCATTCGCTGAGGATCAACCGCGACGGTTGGCCGAGCCGCCGAAGGATGTGCAGTCGACGACGCTGACGGCGCAATCAGCAATGGTCGCGGGGGCTTATTGACTGCCGCAGCCAACAAGTCTCTAACCGGGACCGCAGTCGATCCGAAATAGACCACATCATCGGGCTGAACCGCGATGGCCCGTTTGACGCGATGCCGAACACCCCGCAGATCGATCGAAACGCCGTTGGTGCTTTCCAAGTCCTCGACAACCCACGTTTGATTGTGCCCCACCATAAACCGTGCATGCACGCTGGAGATGTTTGGCTGGTCGACGACCACGTCGTTCTCTGGATCACGACCAATCAGCACAATCTGTTTGGCCGCCGCACTATCGGGCCAAGGCATCGTGAACGACTTGCCCAACGTCAACGACGAAGCAGGATGTACCGCGGTCCGCGACGTGACAGGCTGACCGTCACAGAAGGTGCCATTGGTGCTTCCGCAATCGACCAGAAAGTACTGACTGCCACGACGGGACAGATGACAATGCTGCGACGAAACGGTCGGCGCGTCGACCAACAAATCGCATGACTCCGCGGAACCGATAATCCATTCTTGATCGGTCATCACACTCAGACGCCATCGCCGCGAGACAAAAGAAAACGAAACCGTTGTTCGCCGATTTGGAACTCGGCATCCTGATCAAGCATCACACGTTCGATCCGCATCCACGTCCCATTCACGCTGCCTACATCTTCGATTTGCCATCGCCCACGCACACAGGAGATGCGGGCATGCATGGGACTGAGGAAGGGATCCCGAGGCGGCACGATATCGCACGCCCGCTCGTCCGATCCGACGGTTGCACCGGAGCTGGGAACATCAAACCGAGTGGTCGACTCGCCGGCTAGCCATTCCAACCACACACGACCGGCCGCAGTCTCCGCGGGACCAGCAAAGGCCCGTGTCGAGCGGATATCCTGGTCGTTCCATTTCTCGTTTTCGAGGATGTGAAACCGGTAACGATGGCTGGCGAGGATCAGCTCTTTTTTGTCGGCCAACGGTGCGCGATTAATCCTCACAAAAGTTCCGTTCGTGCTCTTCAAATCGGTCAGTCGCCACCTTGCTCGGCCTTCGCTTTGCACGCATGCGAGTTCCACGTGCTTGGCTGAAATGTCGGGGTCTCCGGCAAGCACAATATCGGCACCAATTCGACCGATCACCGTCCGTGCGACACGCAATCGGAAGACTTCGCCGTCGACCAACTGCCCATCGTCCAGTGCGACGAGCCGTGGCACCGGCGGTCTTCGCTGAGGCCGAAAAATGGGCGTCGTGTCCGGTGCCAAAGGCTCGGCTGCCGCGACCACCGGGCCAATCGACGACGAGCTAGATTTGCCCGCGGCCTTGGTGGTGGAATGGACCGGCTCGTTGCCTGGAGCTTCCACCGGTGGAGGTACCGGCGGAGCGGGGGGGGTCAGTCCATGGCCAGCCCCACTCGACGGGCTGGCCGGCGGCGGCTCCAGCAGCGTCTCCTTGGCATCATCGGGGCGTCTGCCGGAATGCCCGAGACGACCATTGGGCTCATCAGGAAAGATTTCAATCGCCGTGCGCCGAATACTCGCTGTGGGCGGGGCGCTCGCTGGGGGCCGAACGCTCGCAGTGGGATGGGCCGCGTTGACCGGTACCCGCGTTACCGCGCCGCAAGCCGGACAATGACCGCCGACAGCTAACAATGCAGCGTGACAGGCGGGGCAAGCGGGCATAGCGTCAACTTTCAGAAGAATGAGCTGGACAAGATCGCTGGTTAAGCACGGAGTCAAACCGCTGCCTACAGAATAACCACAAGCCCACTCGGACCGCAAATCTTAGCACCACTCAACCGATCCGGCGTTGTGCCCAATGACTTTTGTCGAGGAGTTTAACTGCGGCCGCCTGCCAATTCGGTGGCCCGTTGCACGCGCTGAATCGCAATCATGAATGCGGCCGTGCGGAGGGAAACGTCGTGCTGCTGGCTGATTTCCCAAACTTTTTCGAAAGCATTGACCAGCGTCAACTCCAACTCGCGGCGGACTCGATCAAGCGGCCAACGGTAATGCTGGCGATTCTGCACCCATTCGAAATAACTGACTGTCACCCCGCCAGCGTTGGCCAAAATGTCGGGCATAATGGTGACGCCGCGGTCGTGCATCTGTTTATCAGCCAGCGGATAAATTGGGCCGTTAGCGCCTTCGATAATGATCGGGGCGTGTATCTTGTCGACGTTCTCTGCCGTCACCACGCCACCCAGCGCGGCGGGAATCAAGATGTCGGCATCTTCCAGCTCCAGCAGCGCCGAACCGGGCAGGTGATCGCAATGCGAATACCCCTCTAACAAACCGTTAGGGTGCTCCAGGGTGTAACGCAGGATGTCGGGAATATTCAGCCCTTCGCTGCTGTAATAGGTACCCGAAATATCGCTGATCGCAATGATCGGGAACTGGGCGTCGTGCAGGTATTTGGCGGCATGCGAACCGACGTTCCCAAATCCTTGGATGGCGACGCGCGATTTTTCTGCTTTTCGACCTAATCGACCGATCAGCTTCATCGTCAAAATACCGACGCCCCGCCCGGTCGCCTCTTCTCGGCCCTTGGCACCATATTCCTCAACCGGCTTGCCGGTGATCACTGCTGGATTAAAGCCGTGGTATTTTTCCCACTGATTTCGAAACCACGACATGACTTGATAATCGGTGCCCATGTCGGGTGCCGGGATGTCGCAGTCAGGGCCGACAATGTCTTGGATCTTGTCGACGAACGCACGCGTCAAGTGTTCTTTTTCCCGCATGCTCAACTCACGCGGATTGACTCCAATGCCTCCCTTGGCACCCCCGTAAGGCAAATCGACCACGGCCGTTTTCCAGGTCATCAAACTAGCCAACGAACGGACTTCGTCGAGATTGACTTCGTGGTGAAAACGCAGGCCACCCTTCATTGGGCCGCGGCTGTTATTGTGTTGTACGCGGTAACCAACGAAGGAAGCGAGTTCGCCGTTGTCTCGTTCAATGGTGACTTGAACGGAAACTTCGCGGTTCGCCATCAGCAGCATCTCGCGCATCTGCGGCGGCAATTCCAGCAGTTCGGCAGCTTCATCAAAGTAGTACTGAACGGCTTCGAATGCACGCATCACAGAAGTCCTCGATCACTAGAAAAGAAATTTGGAAAGAAGCAGGGGGATTCGTCTGGTGGGTCGCGATCAAGAGACAGCGCCAGGAGACAGTAAACTTTACGAGCCCGAACCGAAAAGAACCAATCGAAAGCAACAACCGTCTGATCGCACGACCGCTTCCACGAAGCCTGAACGTGTTATTCGGGTTGTTTCGGCAAACACAAGTAGCCAGCTTTTAAATCCACCCTTAACACCACCTCAGTGTAGTGCTGACCGGCGTTGGTCAGATATGTCCCCAGTGGAGAGAACCGACCAAGGAAAAGACCGCAGCGCGATCGCCTCGCCGTCCGATCAGCAAGCCGTCGCGGCAAGCTGCTCGGTGATTTGCGAGAAAAAATCGACGCTCGCTTTAAATCACCTGCGAGCAGTCACGCGGCCCGCGCAGCAGGCGGAACGGAGCGAGAAGCGTATTTCGCAGCGACACGCGTTTTCCGGTCGCGTGCGTGACCACGACCGTATTGTCTTCGTCCAGCCCCACCGATTGCGACTGAATCAGCCCAATCAGGTGCGTCAGACGTGCGTATTGATCGCTGTGCGGCGTGTCTTGCAGTCGTGCGAGCAGTTCGGTTTGACCAACATACCCACCATCGGGGAGCTTCGATTGTGAAAAGCCGTTGCCGTAAGTCACCACCAAGTCATCCCGCCGGAGCTTGGTGTGGAAGTAGCGATATTCCTCCAATCCATAAACCCCTTCGCAATTTTTGCCACCCGCGGGTGCCTGTTTTGTTTCGCCTTTCAAAACCTGCCACTGACGCGTCGCCGCCCGATACAACAGCGGCGCCGGGTTGCCAGCGTTGCACATCGAGAAGCTACCTGTGGGCGCAAAGTACGTGCTGACCGAAGCGGTCGCGAAACCGCCTTCCTGAGCAAAGGCGTCCAATTGACGATGCATGTTGGTGACGACGCGATTCTGCCAAATCGAGTTGATATTTCGCAACAACCCCTTTCGCATGGCCCCGGCAAGACGCTCAAACGTTTCGGCTGAACCGCAAATATCGGCCAGTAACAGACGAGTAATCCGGCCCGAAGCACACGACGAGATGTAATGGACTTCGCCTCCTCCTTGAGCACCCTGCTGGGCACCTCCCTGAGTGCCGGAAGCGGTTCGACTGAAAACTCGAAGCGAAAAGCCGGGCAATTCGTATAGTCGCTGACAATTCACGCGACCTCCGGCCAATTCCAAACACTTCATTTGCGTTGCGGCAGTCGTTTCCATCTAGTCGCCTAGCGAGATGTGAAGAAAGAAAGGTGCGACACTTTAGCCCGTGGTCAAATCGGACACCAAGCGACTCGCTCGTGGCCCCCCTCCGGCGACCCCGCTCCAAGATTTGAAGAGGAGCCCAAGGCCGACAAATGCATCGTTATAAAATTCTAGGCAGCGAAATCGCTTCCAGGTCCAAGAACCCCAAAGTAAGCTCGTCGCGACCTACATCGCCGGACCTCCGACATCGGCGGCCCGGTCATACTTGTGACTTCGCTAGCGGCGCAGTGGGTCAGCCGCGCACCCTCGACAAACCGCCGTCAATGCCGATGACTTGCCCGGTGATCCAACTTCCCTGGTCGCTGAGCAGCAACTCGGCCATCGCCGCGATGTCGTCCACGTTACCGACCCGTTTCAGCGGGTAAACCTCGCTCATCGCTTCCCGCTTTTTATCGCTCGACAACAGACGCTCGCTCAATGGTGTGTCGACTAACGCCGGTGCGAGGCAGTTCACGCGAATCTTGGGGGCTAGCTCCGCCGCGAGCGAACGCATGACACCTTCGACTGCTCCTTTGGCGGCGGCGACGGAGGTATGCATTGGCAACCCCAGACCGACGGCGACGGTGCTGAATAGCACAATGGAAGCCGCCGGAGACAATTTCAGGTTCGGCAAGGCAGCTTGAATGACTTTCACGGCGCCAATCACATTCAGCTCAAAGTCCTCCCGCATCGTGTCGACCTTGACCGACCGAAACATGCCTAGATTGATCGAACCCGGGCAGTAGACCAAGCCATCGATGCGTTCCGGTAAGGACTCGGTCGCGACCTCTTGAGCAGTCACATCGATCGCGATGTGACGCACCCCCTCGAAACCGGCCAGTGCGGAAGCTTGTCGCGACAAGACCGTCACCGCCGCCCCTCTAAGGATTAACCGCTGGACGATGGCGAGACCAATGCCATGGCTGCCACCGACAACGACGACATTTCGATCGACAAAGTTCTGATCGCTGCTTCTATCACTCATACGGGTTGCCTATTGGATTTGCTGTGGTTGGTTCGGATTGAAGGGCGGCCGGCGAATTGCCAGAGGACGGGGTGTTCGGCCCCGCACGTCGACAGCGCTCGCTGCAGTATTTGACCTCAGACCAACTCCGCGCCCATTTTTTTCGCCAAGTAAAGGATCGCCGACAGGCGATACAGATCTTACTTGGTCGCCATTTACCGGAACGCGCGTTCATCACCGACCGTGCAAAAGTTGGAGTTGCCACCTGTAGGGCTCGAAAGCTGGGTTATTGGAAACGTTAGCGCTACGTCTAGCAGGCCGTCAGTCAGGAAATCGCCCAGCGATCGTCGCAGGGAAACGCCGCACAGGTTGGCTCGACGAAAGGACACGTTGTAGCGAAAGGGACAAGCGTAACGCCTGCACCCGTTGGGGCGAGCGGTCCGATTACCGATGAAGTCGGCTTCCACTTCGGACGATGTTTAACACGGTAGGCGCGTGACGTTCACGAGCCAACATCACCCTTCACATCCGCAAGAACCTGCGGCTCCCCACGCGACTCGGCACCCCCTGACACCTCTCCTCCAAAAGAGACAGACAGGCTGCTCGAGCGCTCGCGTTCCGCACCAGAGGTTAGCAACATGTGGCGTTCATTCTTTATGGCTATCGCAATCATGATGATTATCTTGGGCGTTGAATGCCTGATGATCGATAGCGCTTCGCTCTACGCTGCCGGCGAATCGACAGCGACGAATTTCGTCGACCCATCCGCTCCGCCCGCCCATTCGATCAAGATCTGGCAGCCCTCGGAATGGATGCCCTGGGGCCTGCTTAGCGGAGGGGCGATCATCATTCTGTATGCCGTCACGCTACCAAAGCGCTTCGGACAAGCTGGCGGTGAGTAGCCGACCACGGCTTAAAGACAACTCCCCTCCACAGCCTCTGGAAACAAACCGCATCGGCCGGACAACCGTCAGCAGCCGGACATTTATTTAACACCTGGCCTCACTGCATTAGAGAAACTAATGCAAAACCGTAACATCCAGGCCAGGGTCTAGCTTCGAGAATGGCTCACGAGACTCCATTGGCAAGTCTTTGTTTCTTATGCCAGCAAAGCCTATCGTCCATTAATTTGTGAGCCTTCGGTGAAGATCGTGCGCCCTCAGGATATTTTCTAAGGCGAACTGGTCACCCTCGAGCCGATCCGCGGCCCCGCGTCTTAGCGCAGCCGCACTTACTGCCAGTGCTGCTTGACGTATCGCACCGGGGTTTCTATCCTGAGCTCCGGCAACCGCGATGGTGTGGCCACCTCTCCATTAGCAACTCTAATCCTGTGATATGCAACTGCGGTCTTTAGAACTCTTCTGCTCCGTCGCCCAACTGCGTTCGTTTTCACGAGCGGCGGATGCGCATGCCGTTACTCAAAGTGCGGTCAGTCAAGCGGTTCTACAGATTGAGCAGCAGTTGGGCGTCCGGTTGGTGGACCGCAGCAAGCGGCCTTTGGTGCTGACCGACGCCGGATCGATTTACCACGGTGGTTTGCGACGGGTCTTGGGCGACTACCGAGCCCTGGAGCAAGAGGTACGCTGCTTGGGCAGTCGCTTACAAGGCCGAGTGCGGGTGGCGGCGATCTATTCGGTCGGAGCCAGCTATATGCCCGAAGCGACGGCCGCTTTTGAGCAACTGCATCCAGACGTGGAAGTGCGGATCGAGCCCGCCACACCGTCGCGGGTGGTCGAACTTGCCTCCAGTGGAGAAGCCGATTTCGGTTTGATCAGCTACCCCAAAGGCTCGCGAACGATTCGCAGCATTCAGTGGCAGAAAGAACCGATGCGGCTGATTGCATCGCCAGACCATCCATTGGCTTCCGTGGGTGACATCGACCTGAAGGCACTGCACAACTTGCCGATGATCGGTTTCGAGACTTCGCTGAAGGTACGTCGGGAGATCGATCATTTTCTCGCACAACACGGCGTCCGGCCGAGTTACTCGATGGAGTTCGACAATCTGGACTCTTTGATCCGGGCGATTCAAGCCAATCGCGGTATCGGTATCTTGCCCGAGGCGGCGGTTCGTCGTGAAACGGCCAGCGGATACATGCGAGTCGTCGCTTGCCCAGCGCTGTCGCTGGAAAGACCGTTGGGAATTGTCCGCCGCCGATCTGGAAAGCTCAGTCCAGCGGCCCTTGAGTTCGCCGAGATGCTGCTCGGCAAACCACTCGACCCGATAAAACGCTCGGCGTAACGCGGGCGACATGGCAGCCATTGGCAGGTAGCCACGCGACCGGCACACCGCGGCGGGACGAGGGTCCCGCTGTCGGAAACCAACCATACACGCAACGACTAGAAACCACACACGCAACGACACAACAGACATCTCTAAGTGATTTTTGCCTAAGCGAATTTGGAAGAGTACGAACATGAACCCATTGAATCCCGACGCATTCTCGCATCACCTGCCCTCCAAGCACGGCCTGTACGACCCGACTCTCGAGAAAGATAGTTGCGGCGTCGGATTCATCGCTCACATCAAAGGGGCGGCGAGCCACCAAATCGTGCTCGACGCCGACGTGATCCTCCAAAACATGGACCACCGTGGTGCCTGCGGCTGCGAAACGAATACCGGCGATGGATCGGGGATCATGTGCGGCTTGCCGCATCGCTTCCTGCAGAAGGTTGCCAAGTCCGACCTCGGCATCGAGTTGCCCGAACCAGGACGCTATGCGGCAGGTTTGATTTTCTTGCCAGCCGATCCAACCGAACGGATTGCCTGTAAAGAAGCCATGGCGAAGCTGATCGCCGATGCGGGTCAAAAATTACTGGGCTGGCGCGACGTTCCTCAAGAAACCGATGCGGCCGACATTGGCCCCACGGCTCGCCGCTCCGAACCCTTCATCGAACAGGTCTTCGTCGGCGCTGCCGACGGCCTCGAGGGCGATGCTTTCGAGCGACAGCTCTATCTGATCCGCAAGCAGTCCAGCCATCAACTACGCAACTCTGCTTCGCTTAAGCAGGCGTTGATGTTCTACATCTGCTCGCTCAGCACGCGGGTCATTATTTACAAGGGCATGCTGACGCCGGCTCAGGTCTTGCCATACTTCCCGGACTTGCGGGACGAAGATTTCGAGACCCACTTGGCGATGGTTCATAGCCGCTTCTCGACCAACACCTTCCCCTCGTGGGACCGCGCCCAACCGCTACGGTTTATGGCGCACAACGGCGAGATCAACACGCTGCGAGGCAACAAGAACTGGATGCAGGCCCGCGAGGGCTCGGCGGAAAGCGAGTTGTTCGGTGACGAACTGAAGAAACTGTTTCCGGTCATCGAAGCGAACGGCAGCGATTCGGGCTCGTTCGATAACGTGCTGGAATTCTTGCTAATGAATGGCCGCACGCTGCAGGAAGCGATCATGATGATGGTCCCCGAAGCGTGGCAGAAGCACGAAACGATGCCCGAGGACAAGCGCGCGTTCTACGAGTACTTCTCTTCGTTGATGGAACCTTGGGATGGGCCCGCGTCGATCGCCTTTACCGACGGCAACTACATCGGTGCGACGCTGGACCGAAACGGTTTACGTCCGAGTCGCTATTACATCACGCATGATGATCGAGTGATCATGGCCAGTGAGGTGGGTGTGCTGCCGGTCGATCCCGGTTTGGTGAAAGAGAAAGGTCGCTTGGAACCGGGCCGCATGTTCTTGATCGATTTCGAACAAGGCCGGTTGATCCCCGACGATGAACTGAAGCTCGGTTTTGCCAAACGCAAGCCTTACGGCCAATGGCTGCGTGACCAACGCATCCGTTTGGCTGACTTGAACCCTGACGGCGAGCCACACGGTTTCGATCCCGAGTCCCTCATGCCTCGGATGCAAGCCTTTGGTTACACGCTGGAAACGATGTCGTTCATGCTCCGACCGCTGGTCGAGCAAGGTCGCGATCCGGTGGGCTCGATGGGCAACGACAGCGCTTTGGCTTGCCTCAGTGACAAGCCTCGCATGATCTATGACTACTTCAAACAACTCTTCGCGCAGGTCACCAACCCGGCGATCGACTCGATTCGTGAAGAGGTCATCATGTCGCTCGAGTGCTACATTGGGCCGGAGCAAAACCTGCTCGAAGCGACGCCGGAACATTGCCATCGTTTGCTGATCGACCATCCGATCTTGACCAACGAAGAAGTCGCCGCGCTGGAGCACATGAACTTCAAGGGCTGGCACAGTCGCGTGATCGACATCACGTTTGATCGCAGTGAAGGCAAAGCTGGCCTAAAGAATACGCTGCAGCGAATTGCCGCCGAAGCCGAAGCGGCAGCCGATGAAGGGATTCAGATTGTTGTCTTGTCGGATCGGCGGATCTCCGCCCAACGCGTCCCCGTCAGCGCCTTGCTTGCAGTGGGGGCGGTGCATCATCATTTGGTGAAACAGGCCAAGCGAACGCGAATCGGTTTGGTGATCGAAACGGGTGAAGCTCGCGAAGTCCATCACCACTGCCTGCTGATCGGTTATGGTGCTGACGCGATTAATCCTTACCTGGCTTTCGAAGCCCTCTGGCAGTCGCACGCCGACGGCTTGCTGCCCGATGAAATGCTGGACGACAAAGTCGTCTCGGCCTATCGCAAGGGAGTTGGCAAGGGCATGCTGAAGGTGATGGCCAAGATGGGCATCAGCACGCTGCAGAGCTACAAAGGGGCGCAGATTTTCGAAGCGTTAGGCCTGAAGAGCGACGTGATCGACATGTGCTTTGCCGGTACGCAAAGCCGGATCGCTGGAGTCGACTTCGACATCCTGGCCGAAGAAGCACTCCGCCGACACGCTTTGGGTTTTCCCGATCGCGAAGAAGAACAGCTCAAGCAGTTGCCCAACCTGGGTGAATTCCACTGGCGTGCCGAAGGAGAGAAGCACACCTGGAGCCCACAGGCAATCTCCAGCTTGCAAGTCGCCGCGCGAACAAACAATGACGATGCGTACTGGAAATTTGCCCAGACGATGAACCATGACAATCGCGTCCGCTGCACTCTGCGTGGTTTGCTGGACTTCAACGAAGGCGTTGCGGGTCCAGCGATCCCGCTGAGCGAAGTCCAACCGCGCGAGGAGATTGTCAAACGGTTCTGCACCGGAGCGATGAGCTTTGGCAGCATCAGTGCGGAATCGCACGAGACGCTGGCGATCGCGATGAATCGCTTGGGCGGCAAGAGCAACACTGGCGAAGGTGGTGAAGATCCGATCCGCTTCCTGCCGCTGGACAATGGCGACAGCAAACGTTCGGCGATCAAGCAGGTCGCCAGCGGTCGGTTTGGGGTCACCATCGAATACTTGACCAACGCCGACGAAATCCAGATCAAGATCTCTCAGGGTGCCAAGCCCGGGGAAGGGGGTGAATTGCCCGGCCGCAAGGTCGATCAAAACATCGCCCGCATCCGCTATAGCACGCCGGGAGTGGGCTTGATCAGTCCTCCGCCTCACCACGACATTTATTCGATCGAGGATCTAGCACAACTGATTCACGACTTGAAAAATGCCAATCCGGCCGCTCGGATCAGCGTCAAACTGGTCAGCGAAGTCGGCGTTGGCGTGGTGGCTTCGGGTGTCGCCAAGGCGCACGCGGATCATATCTTGATCGCCGGGGACACCGGCGGCACGGGAGCTTCGCCACTGACAAGCATCAAGCACGCGGGCTTGCCTTGGGAATTAGGCATTGCCGAAACGCACCAAGTCTTGGTGCTGAATGACCTGCGCAGCCGGGTGGTCCTGCAAACCGACGGCGGCCTGAAGACGGGTCGCGACGTCGTGATCGCCGCATTGTTGGGTGCCGAAGAATTCGGTTTCTCAACCGCGCCGTTGATCACACTGGGCTGCATCATGATGCGGAAGTGCCACTTGAACACCTGCCCGGTCGGAATCGCGACCCAAGATCCCGAACTGCGGAAGATGTTCACCGGCAAACCGGAACACGTGGTGAACTATCTGTTCATGGTTGCCGAGGAAGCTCGCCACATCATGGCGAAACTCGGTTTCCGGACAATCGACGAAATGGTCGGACGATCCGATGTGCTGAAGACCGACGCCGCGATCAAGCATTGGAAAGCCGATGGACTCGACCTGTCGGCACTGCTGACTCCGGCCGTTCGGCGACATGACAAAGTCGATGTGTACTGCACGCAAACACAAGACCACGGCCTGGAAAAGTCGCTCGACGTGACGGTGCTGGTCCCGCAAGCTCAACCAGCTTTGGAAAACCGCACCCCGGTGGTGATCGAATCGCCGATCGTCAACATCAACCGCACCGTCGGCACCATCCTCAGCCACGAAGTTGCCAAACGCTACGGACAGGTGGGGTTGCCTGAGGATACGATTCGGCTGAAGTTCTCCGGATCCGCAGGCCAAAGCATCGGTGCGTTTTTAGCACACGGGATCACGATCGAACTCGAAGGCGATGCCAACGATTACGTCGGCAAGGGATTGTCGGGCGGCAAGATCGTCATCTATCCGCCCAAGGATGCCTCGTATGAACCCGAAGACAACATTGTGGTTGGCAATGTTTGCCTCTACGGTGCGACCGGTGGCGAAGCTTACTTCCGCGGAGTTGCCGCGGAACGTTTCTGCGTTCGCAACAGTGGTGCCAAGACCGTCATCGAAGGAGTGGGCCAACATGGTTGCGAGTACATGACGGGCGGTCGCGTGGTCATCCTTGGCCGCACCGGACGAAACTTTGCAGCCGGTATGTCGGGCGGCATCGCGTACGTCTGGGATCGTCACGGAGACTTCAACCTGAACTGTAACCTGGCCACCGTCGCGTTGGAAAAAATCGCGTCGGCAGAAGAAGAGCAGCAGGTCAAGGATTTGATCACCAAACACCAGGCGTATACCGGTAGCACCGTGGCCGAAGAAGCACTTGCCAATTGGTCGACCTTCGTTGACGAATGCGTCAAAGTCATGCCGACCGATTACAAACGCGTGCTGGAACAACTGAGCAAGCAAGCCGAAGCAGCGGCCGTTTAATCGACTGCCGGCTCAAACGGCCTTTGGCTTTCGACTGCGGGGAACCCCTTCCCAAGCAGCATTAACGCTATCCCCAACATCCATCTCAATCCCAATCTAAAACACATATCCCGGAGACGAACCGATGGGCAAGCCCACTGGATTCAAAGAGTTCGATCGCAAAAAAGTGCCTTGGCGTCTGCCCGTGGTGCGAGTCAACGACTACGACGAAATTTACACCGAACCCAAGGTGGAGCAACTCCGGGATCAGGGAGCCCGCTGCATGGATTGCGGAGTCCCCTTCTGTCAATCCAACACCGGTTGCCCGATCGATAACTTGATTCCCGAGTGGAATGACTTGGTCTATCACAACCGTTGGAAAGAGGCGAGCGAACGCTTGCACAAGACCAACAACTTCCCCGAGTTCACCGGGCGCACTTGCCCGGCACCTTGTGAAGGTGCTTGCGTACTGGGAATCACCAACCCACCGGTCGCCATCAAGAACATCGAAAATGCGATCATTGACCGCGCTTGGGAAGAGGGTTGGTTGCCGCCTAGTCCTCCCAAGCATCGCACGGGCCAAAAGGTGGCCATCATCGGCAGCGGGCCGGCCGGTTTAGCCGCCGCCGATCAGCTTAACAGCGTCGGCCACGAGGTGGTTGTCTACGAACGCGCAAACCGCATCGGCGGCTTGCTGCAGTATGGCATCCCGAACATGAAGCTGGACAAAGGTGTGCTTGAGCGGCGAATCGATAAGCTGAAAGCGGAAGGGATTCGCTTCATCACCAACGCAAACGTTGGTACCGATATCGATCCGAAAGAACTGGTCGATGGTCACGATGCATTGCTGCTCGCCTGCGGTGCGACCAAACCGCGCGACTTGCCGATCCCCAATCGTGATGCGAAAGGCGTCTACTTTGCAATGGAGTTTCTGACCGCCAATACGCGGCACAAAGTCCACGGCGAGTCGCTCAACGGCTCCTTCATTAGCGCCGAAGGGAAAGATGTCATTGTCATCGGTGGTGGTGACACCGGCACCGACTGCATCGGCACCAGCTTGCGACATGGCTGCCGAAGTTTGGTCAACTTTGAATTGCTGCCCCAACCGCCAGCCGAACGTGCGGCAGATAATCCGTGGCCCGAATGGCCTCGCACCTTCCGCGTCGACTACGGACACGAAGAAGCCGAAGCCAAATTCGGAAAAGATCCGCGGGAATACCAAATCCTGTCGAAGGAATTTCTGACCGACGGCAATGGAAACCTGACGGGCATCAAAACGGTGCATGTCGAGTGGACCAAGTCCAACGGTGGTTGGAATATGACCGAGGTCGAAGGTAGCGAGAAAGATTGGCCGGCACAGTTGATCCTGCTGGCAATGGGCTTCTTGGGCCCGGAGCAAACGATCGCTCAGGCACTGGGAGTTGCGACCGATCCTCGAAGTAACTTCGAAGCCCAACATGGCGAGTTCACCACCAGTATCCCCGGCGTGTTCGCGGCTGGGGACTGCCGCCGTGGCCAAAGCTTGGTGGTGTGGGCAATTAACGAAGGCCGCGGGGCTGCCCGAGCGATCGATATGCATCTTCGCGGCCACAGCACCTTGCCCGCCCCCGGAACCACGATGGGAACGCAGTTGGCCAACGCTTAGCCGCAACTCGGAGCAGGCTGACCCGAGCAGGCTGACCCGAGCAGGCTGACCCGAGCAGGCTGACCCGAGCAGGCGAGCTGACTGGTAAAGCTTGCATTAACCGGTTTACCCGCAGCGTGACGGGTAAGCCGGTTTTGCGTGGGCAGATTTGGCATAGCAACTGCGACCGGCGGTTTGTTACTCTCGACGATTCAGCCCGCCCGAATCGACATTGTCTTGCGGTTCGGCAATCGGCATCGCGATCGATCTGACCACGCTGCGCGACCTCTACTCAAAGTCTCCCTATGCGTCTCTTTACTCAACTATCACTCTTCGGCATTCGCCTTGCGCCGGTTTTGCTAGCGGGATACTGGGTACTGATTTTTACCGGCACCCATATGCCGACCGTGCCGATGCCGGAGATCAAAAACCTCGATAAAGTCCAACACTTCCTGGCTTTCCTAGGCTTGGCATTCCTACTAGCGTGGTCGATTCCCGGACGCGGCAATTACCCTCGTGTCAAGATGACATTCGCTTTTGTCATCGCGGTTTGCTATGGCGTCTTCGATGAAATCACGCAGCAGTGGGTCGGCAGGACGACCGATATCCTTGACTTTGCGGCCGACGCCTGCGGCGCCTTAACGGGCATCTTGGTGTACTGGATCGCCCGGCGTATCTTGTTTCCCCACAGCATGCGCAAACAGCCTCGAACTCGCTACGGTGGCGAGGCGGCAAGGGAGTTGCTGAAAGCGAGCAACCGCAATGCGGCCTAACCCAAATTGACGTACAATCCCAGCGGATGTGAGCAGGCGAGGCGGTCGCTTGTCGCGTGATGGTTTTCGGACCATTGCGAGGCGGGAGGAAAGTCCGGGCTCCGTAGAGCAGAGTGGTCGGTAACACCGACCGGCCGTGAGGCTAGGGCAAGTGCAACAGAAAGCAAACCGCCGAACGGCGCGAAGCGCCATGGGCGCCTCGCGTGCGTGGTAAGGGTGAAACGGTGCGGTAAGAGCGCACCAGTGGTCATGGCGACATGATCGGCTAGGTAAACCCCACTCGGAGCTAGACCAAACAGAGGGCATCGGCCGCTTCGGCTGCCGACGAAGTGGCTCGCTTCGTCATGACTCTCGGGTAGGTCGCTCGAGGCGGCGAGCAATCGTCGTCCCAGATAAATGATCGTCGCCGCGACAGGCAACTTTGCCGGTCGTGGGACAGAACCCGGCTTACAAGCCTGCTCACATCTTTTTACTTCACCGTTACCAAAGCGGAATCAGCCGCCGCTGCCCTTGGGCGACAAACCCTTCTTGGCGA
>CAYZHQ010000003.1:0-8594 GCA_964477385.1 uncultured Pirellulaceae bacterium | reverse complement strand
TTACCAAAGCGGAATCAGCCGCCGCTGCCCTTGGGCGACAAACCCTTCTTGGCGATGAAGTAAGTCATCGCAGCATCAAAGCTGTGCTGCACAATCAACAAGCCAAGCACCACTAACACGGCAACTCCCACGCCGCCATCGCGAACACCACCAGCAATCAACGCGATGTAGAACAACCACGACAGCGCATATCCAAACAGTTCCAATGACGCGATCAAGTAATGCTTGAGCAGAAAGTCGCCCCATGAGGGAAAGATGAAACTGCGGATTGCCAATTCGGTTGGCTTCCAGAATTTCTGACCGCACGGTGCGCATTCCAGTTGCCCCACCGGTACGACTTGAAAACAGTTCGAGCACAGATTCTCGCGTGGCTGAGTCACCTGCGGCTGGAATCCCATTTCGGCGTAAGCTTGTCGTGATTGCTCCACCAGCAACGGCATCTGCTTGCGGTCGGGTCCCTTAAAGCCACCGTACTTGTACTTGCTGCCATCGCTAAGCGTCAGATGCATTTCACCCAACAGCTTTTTCTTAAATGTCGCAATCTGGTTGTAGAAGACCGCCCAAATCGGAAAGCGAGGATTGCCGCGGGCATCGACGTGTACCATCAAAATTCGCAAATTGGTTAATACAAACTGAGTCTTATTAATCAACGCAGCGAAGACAGCCCCCATAAAGTATTGCTCGACAAACTTGTTTTGTGTCCCCACGCCGACGTACTGAACCTGCTCGCCGTCGGCGAGAGCCCCCTGCAGGAACGGCTCCAGCTTCGTCAACATTTTATGACGTGCTTTGATGTCACCCTTGTGCCCGATCCCCGACAACTTGGGGAACAGCGTCGCCAGTTGATAGTCAACCGCAGGGTTCCATTGCAAACCAAGATCCCTCAGCTTCTGCAGTACGACATGCTCATCGGAGTCCAATCCAGCGGCAGGCTGCGGCGCATCGTACGGGTTTACCAACTGGCTCATCGATCGTTTCCTCAAGTAGAGTTCCCAAGACCAACGGCCATAATACAGCACCGCTAGACCAACCGAAACGTAGTTCGCTCGACAGTCCCTTCGGGACTCCGCGGTGTGGGGCGCCCCCAATCCATGGGCTCGCGCTCATGGCTACAACCTGCCGCCGCTTCGCGGCTGATGGGAACCGGACTCCCGTGTTCCATGGGGCGGAGAATGTTCGGGTCGGAGAATGTTCGGGTCCCCGTCTGGCCGGACCCGCAGTTTCGGGAAGAATGGACATAACGCCTGTTGTAAATTGGACGGGGAACTGCGCCTTCGGCTGCGGGTCAAACGCAGCTTCCTCGTTTGACCCACAGCCGAAGGCGACCGTGCAGCGGTTGGGCTTATATGTTGGCAGGGCCAAAGGAACTGCCTGCGGCGTGGGGGCCAAGCCTGGGCTACCCAGAACATTCGTGTTACCTACCGAGAACGCGCGCCCCCCTTATCTAGCGGGAACTACCCGCCCCTGGTGTTGCCCCGGTCTGGTGGGGTGGCTGTTTCGGAGCATGATGGCAAGTCATGGATTCCTCTGGAACCGATTGAAGATTATGGCGGCATCGTCGCGATGGGATGCTTATTCCTTATCAAGACTGGTCCCGGGCATTACATGGCACTGTTCCACGACGATGGCCGCTTCTTCGCTGCCAATAAAAGAAGTCGCCCGTTTTTCAACGGTACAAGACGGTCTCGATCGATGGCGGTTTGACGTACGGTGAACCGGAAGTGATTTATGAGTCTTCCGAATTCCATCCTTGCGAACCGGGGGTCATCCGTTCGCCCGACGGGCGGCAGCTGGCGACCTTGCTGCGCGAGAATCGCCGCCTGACCAATTCGCACGTCATCTTTTCCGACAACGAAGGGGCAACGTGGTCCGATCCGCGCGAAGTACCGGCATCGCAGACAGGCGACCGGCACACGGCGGCGTAGGGGCCGGATGGCAACTTGTTCCTTTCATTTCGTGACACGACCCTCGGTGCCAAAACCGAAGGAGCCTGGGTCGCAGGGGTCGAAACTTATGACGACCTTGTCTACGGGCGGGAGGGCCAATATCGCGTGCGTATCAAAGACAATTTCAAAGGAAGCGACGGTTCCTATCCGGGAGTGGAAATTCTCCCCGACCAAACGATCGTTACGACGACCTATCGGCACTGGATTCTGGGAGAACGAGCTTACATCATGAGCGTTCACCTAAAACTAGATGAACTGGATCCAAAAGCAAAATGATATAGCTGCCCCCCGCCCCTGCCTTGATTGCGATCGATGCCTATCAAAAGCCGCCATCAACGAAGCTTCTTGCGTGAAGAAGTTGAGCTTCGGTGGGTCGCTGATCATTCGGCCCGCAACGAACGAAAAAACGCAAACGTTTAAGCGACTCCACCAGCGCGTGGCCGCGAAGTCGCACCCTTACTGGTTCGCCTGTTCCTGTTTCACCGGGTGCCATACTTCGATCATCTTTCTCAGGCGTGAAGCGATTTGCGGGTGTTCTGATGACAGCTCGTTCTCCTCATGAGGATCGTCTTTTAAATGGTACAACCTCACTGGCTTCGTATCCCAAACGTGCAAGTTGCGATACTGCGTCGTATCCTTGCCGTGATAGCGAAGCAGGAGCTTCCAGTCTCCTTCAACGCACCAGAGGTATTGCAGCGTGCCGTCAGAATTTTCTGGCGTCATGTTATGTATCGAGTTAGAGACGCCGAAAATCGCTTTGCGATCTGCTCTGGCATTCTCATCCAGGAGGTTGATACCTGGCAGGTCGGCTGGGGGCTTGAGACCTACGGCGGCGGCAATCGTGGGGAAGACATCGATGGCATGGGCAAGGTGTGGGACGCGTGCCGGCT
Organism: uncultured Pirellulaceae bacterium; assembly: GCA_964477385.1. Classification (GTDB taxonomy): domain Bacteria; phylum Planctomycetota; class Planctomycetia; order Pirellulales; family Pirellulaceae; genus Roseimaritima. The sequence continues at coordinate 5,758 of CAYZHQ010000003.1, read as the reverse complement.
GCGTCTGACCCGGCCATGAAACCAAAATGGGAGTGCGTATCCCGTTTTCGAAAGGCGAGCCCTTGGAACGCTGAGCAAATCCTTTCCACAGCTTCTGATTTGGGTCGTCCACGTTCGTGCTCGCCGGCACCCACCCGTTATCGCAGATATAGATCACCATCGTATTTTCGGTGAGCCCCTTTTGATCGAGATATCCGAGCAACTCGCCGCAGGTTTCGTCAAACCACTCACACATTGCGTAATATCGGGCGACATCAGCGGCCCGGCCCGACTGCCTGTACTGCTTCAACAGGCGATCGGGAGGATTGTGCGGACTGTGTGGTAGGAATGGAGCATACCACAGCAGGAACGGCTTCTTTTCTGTTGTCGCGTGATCAATGAATTCCGTCACGGGCTTCATCGATTCACGGCCGATCTTCAGCCCCGCATCACCGTGTCGACCTCCCCGCGCTGGATCCCCATGGGTCATGCCACCGGTGAACCCACCTTCTCTCCAGGATCCCTCCCACCATTTGCCCGACTGGTGGGCGAGGTAGCCGTTCGCGGTGAGCAATTTGATGAAGCTTGGCTGGCTGTGGAAGGCCGCGCGCACAGGCACGTCTAATTCGGCACGCTGGTTACGACCATCCACGTCATTGCCCGTGATCCCGTGTTGAAACGGATACAGCCCCGTTGCCATCGAAGCGAGGGAGGGCCGGCAAAGCGGGGCGGAAACATAACCGCGTTCGAAGACGAGACTGCGCGCGGCCAACTCGTCGAGGTGCGGAGTTTTGATCTCGGCATGCCCCATGAAGCCATAGTCGGTCCACGCTTGGTCATCGCTGATGATGAACACGACGTTGGGTGGTTGGTCTGCCGCTACAGACTCGCTGATGGGAACGAGCCAAAAAAGGGCAGCGAGCAACTTGAACGCTGGCTTTCTGAACGCTGGCTTTACGTAAGTTGGAAAATTCATTGCATGCTTCTATGGCGGACGGTGAAAATTGAGTGGCGGCGGGAGTTGATTCTCCGTTTCGATACACCCGGCCACCGCCGCTCAGGTGCATTTCTCTGGTTCGTCCGTTTCCGCTTCGGGGCCTGCTTGCCCCTTCAGCAGCCCGCGCAGCGAAACTTTTCCGCCAGGCAATACGGCTTCCCTTTCAGCTGTTAGCCCTCGATACAAGAAACCGCATCGACGGGCATGCCAAGCAATACCTTAACCGATGAACGCATTAGCACCACAATCGTCTTGGCACCTAGAGCGGCAATTCAGAGCGGCAATTCAAAAGGACGTGGAACGCCAACTTGGTGAGTCTTTAATGGAACCAGTGCAAGCGGGGACAGTGCAAGCGGGGACAGGAACCGTCTCTCGAGGGTTGTCGAAGCTGCTTTGCGTCTAGGTGCATGGGGATCCGAAGAGATGCATTATTCTGTCGGCTCATGGCAGCGTTGCGGAGGTGAGATGCACGCAGACCGGGGGGAGAAGCTCGTCGATGGTGGCGAGGATTATGACTACGGAGTCGAAGTCGCTTGCCGAGATGGGCTGGCGGCCTTGAGGAATCGGCTTGCCGCACCGGCGAGTCGTTTCTCCGGCCAGCGGCAGCGGTGCGAGCCACTGCGTGAGAACGTTCGTGCCCCCTTCTGGCAGGCGTGCTGGACCATCGACCGCCGTACCGAAAACGTTGCTGTCTCCTGCTGGCGTCTTACCTGACATTTGGCAAGCTTGCTGCCCCTTCTTCGTCTCCGCCCAATCGTTTCTGCTTGGCACGCGGCTTGCTCTCTTTGCCATGCTGGATTGATTCATGCGGTTGCGCGGTGGCCGGTTCGCATCCGCGTCCCCCTTTTCCAATCGGCTCCCTTTTTGAGGATCCTGTGATGGGACTTGAAACCACCCTCTCGCTCACCTCTCAAACCATTGAAGCTTTGCGAGAACTGGCACGAATCAATGTTGATTCGGCGGAGGGCTTTCGCTCGGCGGCCGATGACGTTGATGATCTGCAGATCAAAAAGCTGTTCCTTAACTTAGCCAACGAGCGGGAACATCAATCGCGAGAACTGCAAAAGTACCTGCAGGCTAATCACGTCAAACCTGCCGAAGAGGGCTCGCTCGCTGCCGCCTTGCATCGGGCTTGGATGTCCATTCGCACATCGTTGTCGAGCGATGACAAGCACGCCGCGCTGGCCGAGGCCGAATGGGGCGAAGAGCAGATCAAAACCAAATACGAAGAAATCCTCAAAGAAACCGCCGGCAGTGCAGTCAACGACGTGCTGCTGCATCAATATGCCAAGGTCAAAACCGCACACCACGCTGTGCGAGACATGCGTGATTCGCACGCCCCGAGCTGAACACGCCCCGAGCTGAGAGGCCGCGAAGCCTCCTGCAGGTTTCTCCATCGCTGCGAGGCGTTAACGGTGGGTGGCGATCAGCGACTCGCGCAGTGCGTGAAGCTGGGCTTCCAGTCCGACCGGATAGACGTGCGGATTCAGTAACCGCAAAACCGTGGGGTGCAAATCATGGAATTGCATGGCGGTGCGATCTCGCATCGATTCCAGTGGCGGTCTGGGATCGACGCGTTTGCCGTCGCGCAACACTGGCTGCAGCAAGTCGACAAACTGGCAGTCGTCCGCAGGCAGATGAGTTCGCAGAGGATCGTCGGGATCGATGATCGTGCGATCACCGCTGACCCCCAACGTTTCGTCGTAGATCATGTCGCCCACTAATCCTCGTTCATTGAAAAATCGTCGGACCTGTTGTCGACCGGGGATACTCGTCTTGATCCGCTGTTCGGATAGCTTTAGCTTCGGTTGCCAAGCTCCGCTAGGTAGCTGCATCGCGCCCAACTTATAGACACCGCCAAGTGCTGGTTGATCGAACGCGGTGACCAGCTTGGTGCCCACACCCCAGACGGCGATCGGCGCGCCTTGGTGCCTTAAGCTCTCGATGGTTTGTTCATCCAAGTCGTTCGAGGCCACGATCTTGGCCGCTGGAAAACCAGCCTCATCGAGTATCCGGCGAGCTTCGATACTGAGGTAAGCGAGGTCGCCGGAGTCGAGCCGAATGCCGACCAACTCGTGGCCGCGAGCTCGCAGTCGCTGGCCGACCAAGACGGCATTGCGAACGCCTTCCAGCGTATCGTAGGTATCGACCAGAAAGACGCAGTTGTTTGGCATCGCCTCCGCGTAGGCGTCGAACGCTTCTAATTCGGTCTCAAACGCCATGACCCAGCTATGGGCGTGGGTACCGCGGACGGGGATACCGAGCAGTTTTCCAGCCAGCACGTTGGAGGTCGCGCTGCAACCACCGATGTACGCGGCACGGGTGGCGGTGATCGAACCGTCAATCCCTTGAGCTCGCCGCAGCCCAAATTCCAAGACCTCGGCACCTGCGGTGGCGGCACAGATCCGGGCCGATTTCGTTGCGATCAACGTTTGGAAATTGACCACACACAGCAGCATCGTTTCCAAAATCTGACACTGCAAAATCGGTCCGCTCACCCGCAACAACGGTTCGTTGGGAAACACTGCGGTGCCTTCGGGAACGGCCTCAATATCACATGCCAGCTCCAAGTCTTGTAGCATGTCGAGAAAACCATCCTCGAACAGCCGTTCGCCGTCGTTGCCGCGCAGCGTGCGCAGATAGTCACAGTCCTCCGCCGTAAAGCGAAACGTTTCCAGGATTTCCAGCACAGTGCCTAAGCCGGCGGCGATGGCGTAGCCACCTTGAAAGGGCAGCTTACGGAAAAACAGATGAAATGTGGCGTTGCCGAATCGGTCGCCCTGCTTCCAATACCCGTAAGCCATCGTCAATTGATACAGATCAGTCAACAAGGCCAGCGAGTGACCGTATAGCGTTGGAATCATGTTCATTGATGAAGGTATCCGTTAAAACAAAGCGACAAAGAAGACGTGCGTCAAAACCGCCTGCGACGAGAACCGATAGCTGCCCAAGAGTCGCTTCGGAAAATCGCATGCCGCGACGGAGCAACCGTCGCCAAAGCTTAGCCATCGAGTCATTATGAAAACCAAAGTTGTCTTATTAAACGTCGTCGGTTTGACGCCGGATCTGGTTCGTTTCGCACCGCGGATTGCGGAACTCGGCAGGGCACAGCCACTGCGCAGCCCGCTGCCGGCGGTGACTTGTCCGTCGCAGGCAACGCTACTGACCGGTTTGCCACCCTCCCAGCATGGTATTGTGGGAAATGGGTGGTACTACCGCGAGACCGGAGAGATCCGTTTCTGGCAGCAATCCAACGCGCTGATTCAAGGCGAAACGCTTTACCAAGCCATCGCACCTGCTAAGACAGCCAAAATGTTCTGGTGGTTCAATCAAGGGGCACCGGTGGCCTGGAGTGCAACGCCCAAGCCGCATTACGGCAGCGACGGTTCGAAAGCCTTCGGCGTGCTCGACCGGACCGGCTGTGACCTCGAGGCGAAGCTGGGCCCGTTTCCGTTTCACGCTTTTTGGGGACCGTTTGCCGGTTTGCCTTCGTCGCAGTGGATTGCCGCTGCATCGGCGGAAGTGATTCGCCAGCATCAGCCCGACCTGACGCTGGTTTATCTGCCGCACCTCGATTACGACTACCAACGTTTGACCGAACACGATCCGCAGCGGGTGGCCGAAGTCGACGCCTGTGCCGGTCAAGTGATCGACGCGGCCGCTGCGATCGACGCCAAAGTCATTGCGGTTTCTGAATATGGATTGGTGCCTGTGTCTCAGCCGGTTTACATCAACCGGGCGTTGCGAGCGGCGGGCTGGCTGGAGGTGCGCGATGGTCCGTTCGGTGAGATGCTGATGCCGATGGACAGCCGAGCCTTCGCGGTAGTCGATCACCAACTGGCGCACATCTATGTTCGAGATGCGAGCCTGCTGTCGGAAGTCCGCCGCACGCTGGAAGCCCTCGAGGGAGTCGACGCGGTTGTCGACCCACACGATATCGGACTGGGGCATCGACGCAGTGGCGAGCTGATCGCGCTTGCTAAACCGGATGCTTGGTTCGTCTATTATTACTGGCAAGACGACGCCCGGGCTCCCGACTTTGCACGGTGTGTCGACATCCATCGCAAGCCGGGGTACGACCCCTGTGAACTGTTCATCACGAGTAAATTGCGAGCCGCCGCGCGATTAGCGCAAAAGAAAATCGGCATGCGATACCGCATGGATGTGATCCCGTTGCAGCCGGAAAAAGTCTGCGGCAGCCATGGCTTGCATCCCGACCCACAACATGGCCCGGTGATCGTGGGCGAAGACGCGCCTGCGAACATGGAACAAGTGAAAGACTATCTGCTGAACATGCTGCGTTAGTCACCTTGAGCCAACGGACCGGGCCAAGCAACCGCAAACACAACGGCGGGGCGTCACCGAGCACCGAGCACCGACGCCACGGGCTGGAGTCACAGGATGTCAGCGCGCCAGGCCGCCGAGAGTTGCGGGATTTGCATCAGTTCCATCGTCGCGGCGCGGTCGACTTCGCGGCCGAACAAAATGTCGTCGGCACGCTTCACGGACCAGTCGGGGTGAGGGCGGTCGACCAATTCGATGGAGTTGCCCGCTTGAATGATGCCGGTTTGAAGCACGCGAAAATACCAGCCACCGCGACCGGTTTGCGCGACCTGCTTGGTCAACGTTTTAATGCCCCACCGGCGGGCCAATTTCCAGCACGGCTGGCGCGGTTGGCTGAGCTCCAGCAGGACATCGCCAATGGCGTATCGATCTCCGATGCAAACGCTAGCTTCGGTTTGTCCGGCAATGGTCAAATTCTCGCCGAAGGCCCCGTGTGGC
>CAYZHQ010000002.1:53285-117433 GCA_964477385.1 uncultured Pirellulaceae bacterium | reverse complement strand
TTAAGCCTGCGACGCGTGCCCAACGTCGCAGACCTTGAATCACGCTCCCTGCCTGTTGAAGCGAATTGTCAGCACCCGAATCATGGCAGGCAGGCCGCTGTTCGCTTACCCCGATCTCCACGCTCTCCAAGCCCAGCCTGCGGATCACCGGTGAGATCACCGGTGACACCCTGATTGACTTAGTCATCTAGACCGCTCTTACTTGAAAGTGAGACGCACTGACAAAGTCTTGCGTGCGCCCTCGACTGACAGGCAAACGACTAATATTAATCGCTTGCAGAGGGCTTAAACGTGCCTTGCTAAAATACAAACAAGAGGGGCTAGCAAACCCTCAACCACTTGTTTTTTCCCGGGACAACCGAAAGCTAATAAAAACCTCGCATCGCGTGAGGATGCTCAAACGATGCAAGGCCGCGGCTCATTTCCTGGAGATTCGCGAATCGGACCAACGCGCCGCTGTTACGCGTTCAGCTTGACCTCCGGTGCATCGGCAAGATTGACCCACACATGAACGTGCGGCGATCCGCGGAAGTGCCAGACGAAGGAGGGGCCTTCGAGTCGCCAGTTGTCCCAGACCTCGTCGCCACCGATGTCTTGATCGCTGTAGAACGACAGGTGGCATGCGTCCAAGCCGCCTTGAGCCATCACGCATTGCATGGCTTCGTTGCGATCGCTTTCGCGGTACATCTCAACCAACATGCCGAGCACCTTCTGCAGATGCTCTTTTTGGTCGCCTGACATTTCACTGCCGGGAATCCCGGGCAGCTTGGCATCTTTGCCGCGAAACCCAACCTGCTGTTCACGAGGCGTTTTCGGCTGCAAGGCGAGCTTGCGCTGTTTGCCGTCCAGCATCTGATACAGCCCGTTTGCCGCGACGGCTTGTGGCCAAAAGACATTGTCGAGGTGGTCCTTGCCCTCGTTGAAGCCGTCGGCGGCGTGGCCGTAAAAGATCGGACCTCCAAAGGCCACATGATCGGCGGAGTTCCCATCGCAGCGAAGGGTCATGTGTCGCCCCGTCAGCACCAGTTCGAACTTACCGTCGTTTGGATTCCCGAAGATCGCCAAGGACTGTTCATTACCAAAACCACCCGCGTCGTCTTCGAGTTGCTGGTCGTAGCGCGCGTGCCAACTGGGATCGATGATCGCTTCAAAGATGTCTCGGACCATCTGTCGTTGATCATCGCTGTAGAAATCACCAATCACTTCGGGTTTGGTGATTTGCCAATTATTGGCGACGAAGGTGCGAAGCAGACCCCGCTTGGGATCTTGATGGTCCCAAGCAAAACAGATCTCCTCACGTTGCTTGGGAGTCAACGACTCGTACAGCACCTTGGTGATCGATTCGGCGGTCGGTTTTGATTCCGCCGCCTGCGCTGCGATCGGCACGGCCGAAGCGGCAGCCAACCCCGCGGAGGATTCGAGAAACTTGCGGCGACTGGGACGAAGCAACATAGCGGATTCCTTTTTCAATGGATCAAGACCGATAAACGATAAACTTTTCACACAGCAAACTTTTCACACAGCGTGTGCTCGCGTCGCACGCCGCATACTTCACAGGCAGACAGCCCTGCAAAAAGGCGAGCTCTACCGGCGTTCAATGTATCCCGCGCCGATCGTGGCGTCCACAAAACGCGACGATCGGCGCGGGTGGCGAGGCTCTGCTGATGAAACCAGCCGCCTGCGTCACGGTTTCGGTTGGGTTACGATACAACGGCCTGTCCCCCCCAGTCCTCTTGTCTGCGGACCGTTTGATGCCACGCACACTGCCTTGTTTTTTCCTCATCGCCCTGCTGTTTTCGCCCCTCCAATCGGCCCGCGCCGAGCGTGATCCAATTCGCTTGACACATGGCCCGATGCTGGGGCATGCGACGGCCACCAGCGTCCGCGTGTGGGGGCGCACTTCCGACCCCGGTTTCTTTTCTGTCCGGTATGGCATCGACCCCGAACGCTTGACGCAAACCAGCGCCCGGGCTGTGACCTCCTTGGACCACGACAACACCGGCGTCGCAATTCTTAGCGACTTGTTGGCTGACACACGGTATCACTACCAACTGATCGTCAACGGTCGGCCACATGGGCTGCCCGGTTCGTTTCGGACCTTGCCCAGTGCGACCGCATCACGCCATCCGGAACACAACCCAGCGGGCCTGTTCAACTTTCGGTTTCAAATCGGTTCATGTGCCAACCAAAATCCGCTGCATGGTTTAGGACACCGTTCACCGACCTATGAGCACCTGAATCGGGACTGGGCGGAGAAGGTGCATTTTCACATCATGAATGGCGATTGGCTGTACGAAGAACTTCGCGAGCACCCACCCGAAGCGTGGCGATTGACACAAGGCATCGCGGAATTACCCCCCGTCGTCCAGACGATGCCTTCGGTCGTAGGAGTTTGGGAGAACTACAAACTGTACCTCGAGCGTGGCGTGGAGCTGGCCAAGTGGCACCGCCGAGTGCCGAGTTACTTTACGTTCGACGACCATGAATTGGTGAACGACATTTGGGGAGCCGCCGAGGCGGGCAAGCGTCACCGCCGAACGGTGTTTCGGGACATCGGCACCTATGCTTGGTACGACTATCTGGGTTGGGCGAACCCGATGCAGCACCCTCATCCCCTGCACTTTGGTCGCGGTCAAATGCAAGCGGGAAGCGATCTGCTGGTCGACCCGGCGACCGACTTTACCGCCCTGCCGCTCGCGGAGATGCTGAACCTGCACGTTCACTGGGGCACCAAGGAAGCGGGCACCAATGACATGCAGTACGACAACGACGACGGACACGCGAACTCGTATGTGTACAACATCGCCGAAGTGGTCGATTCCCACACCCTCCGCCTACACATGCCGGCCAAGGTGACCGACCACGTCAGCTATTCGATCGGACGACGCAGCTACGGCAAGTTCCGCGTGGCGAACTGTGAGTTCTTCGTCTTGGATACCCGTGGCGACCGCGACATGCACGACGTCCGTCAACGCGATAAGCCGGGCGTGTCAATGCTGGGCAAGGCGCAGCGTGAATGGTTGCTGCAAGGCATGAAGGCCAGCGACGCCGATTTCTTCTTTGTCATTTCAACCGTGCCCTTCATGATCCCTCACAGTGGCGCCGGCGGTGTCGAAGTCGATACCGAGAATAAAGAAGAAGCCTGGACCGGTTTTTTTGACGAGCGTGAAACGTTGATCAACGCCTGGGATCGGCTGGGCAAAAAGGTTTTCGTGATGACTGGTGACCTGCACAATAGCTTTGCCATTCGAGTCACCGACAATGTCTGGGAATTCTGCTGCGGTCCGCATAACAGTGTGAACCACGTGCCCAAGCTGGACGAGAGCGATCGCCCGGCGACGGGAACATTTCAGTTCGGCCCGCGGGCGTGCGACATTCGCTGGAGCAGCTATATCCTGCCCGATGTGCCGCGACTGGAACGGTTGTATCCGCATTTCTGTGTGGTGCAGGTCAACAATGTGTTCAATATGCCCCAAAAGCTGGGCGACAAACGGCTGGTCGCCTACCCGCACCCGCAAGTCATCTTTCAGTACTACGATGGCCGCACGGGAGAGTTAGACTATGCGGAAGCGATTTCGCTGGATCGTTAACCTTCCCCTGCTAGTCACCACCTTCCGATGAGCCTGCCGCGATGAAAACTTCCTTTCCGCTCCTGTGGGGAGCGATGCTCGCCCTGTTCTGCTCCAGCATGCTGGTTTCCCACGCCGCGGATGTGGAGGTGATTGTGGGAAACACGGTTCCCAATCCGGGCGATGCACCGCCCGCAGGATTGAACGCGCCCTTCGCTGTCGATTTTGATGCGCAGGGAGCGATGATCATTGTGGAGTACGACGGCGGGCGATTACTGAAGTGGACCGCGGCCGACGGGTTGGAAACGTTGGCCGGAGCGACCGCCACGGGATATGTCGACGGGGCAGGGGAGACCGCTCGATTTAACAAGCTGCATAATGTGACGATCGGTGCCGACGGGCAGATGTATCTCTCGGACCATCTGAACCATGCGGTGCGTGTTTACGATCCCGCGAAGCGTTCGATCGATTCGTTTGCGGGCAATGGCAAGGAAGGGTTCGATGGCGACAGCGGCAGCATCGATGAGGCTCGTTTTCGACAGCCGATTTGCGTGTCTCTGACGGCGGACCGGAAGCAGTTGTTGGTCGCTGACATCGGCAATCGCCGGATCCGTCAGATCGACTTGGCAACCGAACGGGTTCGCACGATCGCGGGCAATGGCAAGAAAGGCCGTCCCGCCGATGGCGAACTGGCAACCGAAGCTCCGCTAGTCGACCCACGCGCCGCGGCGGCGGCTCCGGACGGTAGTTGGTATCTGCTAGAACGAGGCGGGCACGTATTGCGGCACGTCCGCGATGGACGGGTCACCACTGTGGCGGGCAACGGCAAACCGGGGTTGGTCGACGGCCCGGCACTCTCCGCCCAGTTAAACGGTCCCAAGCATCTCGATATCGCGTCTGACGGGCGTGTGTTCATTGCCGACGACAACAATCACGCGGTCCGCGTCTATGATCCGGCCACACAAACGCTGCAAACGGTGTCGACGGGCGACTATAAACTGAAACGCCCGCACGGGGTGAAAGTTCATCTTGGCGAGCTGTACATTGCCGACAGTTTTCATCATCGAATTTTGAAGCTTGCCTTACCGGATGCCCCTTAACCGGTTTACCTAGCCCCGCGTTCGAACTTGCCAAAGCGTTGAACATGCCAGAGCGTTCTCTCCAGTGCCCGAAGTGCAAGACACGGCTGCGTGTCTCCGGTGCAGCGACTCGTATTCAATGCCCGTCGTGTCAGGCAACGCTGAATATCGCTGCTTCGACGGCGACTCCAGCGCCCGCGGGAACACTCGTGATGCCGAGCAATGCGCCGCCCGTTGGCTCCCACGTCCCTTCCGCCTTCCCACCGGCGTCGAATCCACCGCCGTTTTCGCCCGCTTTTCCAGCATCGGCACAACAGCCCGCAGCGACTGCCGATGCCGACGAAGCGGCACCGCCACGGAACAAGCGACTGCTGATCTTGGCGGCCGTCGGCGCGGGGCTGTTGGCACTGGTTCTGCTGGCAGGCGCGGCGACCGTGGCGGTGTTGGCAATCCGCGATTCGGCCCCGGTTGCCAACCGACAAGGAGGCAGCTCGGCCACGGCGTCTCCTGCCATGCCGCCCCCTTTACCCAGCACATGGCAAACAGCGGAAGTGCTGGGCGCATCGGCGAGCTTTCCAACCGGCGCGATCCAGCGCAGCAAGACCGATTCTGCGGCGTCGCAACGGGTCTTGAGTGCCGAATCAAGCGCGATTTATGAGCTGACGGTGATTGTTAATCAACCCCCAGGAGAAGACCCTTCATCGGCGGTTGCAGCGGCAGCAAGCCAAACGATTCACTGCAGCGATCAGTGGGTACCGGTACAGCATCACGGCCGGGATGGCTTCCGCGCCGAAACCGTTCTTAGCGAAACAGCACAGCGCGTCTGCGTGACCGAAGCATACCCGTTGGCAACCGGCTGGGTGTTGATTTCTTATCAGGCCTTCAGCCTCCAGCCCGAAGCGAGCCGTCCGTCGCGAGAGGTACGCGAAGATGAAGCGACGATCGATTATGCCCTTGGCTTTATGGATTCGCTTCAACTACCGGCATCGCTTCCCGTCAACACCGATGGGATGGACACAAGCGATCCGTTTCGAAAACTGGGCGAAGCAGAAAAGAAGCGTCTGTACGGAATGTATAAAATTGCGTATCGCCAGACGCAAGGCAAAATCAAAATCCCACGAGGTGAAGCTCGCTTGCGATTGGAAGCGATGCTTGACGAGGTCTTGGACAACGAGATCAAGAAACTCTCCGCACTGTTTGACGTCAGCGAAGCGGAAGTCCGAGGCGTTGTCGCCGAAGGGCAAGCTCTCGGTTGGTGAAGGCCCGCGGTCAAGCAACCTCTTCCTGGAGCTGGGCTTTCCGTACGTCTTCGGTTGGCTTCGCTGGGGGTGCTTCACCGGAAGTCACCACTTCCCAATCATCCTCTTCCAGTTCGGCCGGCGGTTTGGCTTGAAACAACTCCGTCGATTCAGGCAGCGGCGTTGGCCCTTCCGATCGCTTCAACGCCTCTGCGCGATGTTCGAGCAATTCTTCTCGAAGCTGGTTATAGAGCGTCGCCAGGTCATTGCAGTAATCACTGTCGCGAAACTTAACATGCCCCGCCTCCCGGCCATCGACCAGGCGTTGCATCTCCGTTCGCAGCCGATAGATCGGCCCGGCAAACCGATTGGAAACCCGCAGGAGGTCATGCGCGAGCAACGGCAACAGCACCACCAAGCCTGGCCCCCAGTAAAGCATGTCGAGCGAAAAAGCGGCCAAGTGCTGCCACCACGATTGCTGCGACGAGCTGAGAGCTTGGCTGAAAAACAGCACGCAGCCCATGTACAGCGTGCCAGACAGCGAATAGAGCACCGTCCGAATCAGCAATGCTCCCTGGACCTCTCGATCAATCAGCAAACGCAATCTAGTAGGCTTGGGGCAATCTTTATCCATCGTTATCCGCCGAAAGCTCCTTTGATGGCTTCACCTGATTCTTCCAGACTGCCGTTGGTTGCCTGGGCGACCAGGGTCACCGAACCGATGCAGGCCACTACAATGAACGCCAACATCACGGCGTATTCCACTGCCGTGGGCCCATCTTCGTCTTGCAGAAATGTTTTGACGGCCGTTGGCCAGGATTGAAGCTTCATCGCTCACCATATCTTCAAATAAATGCCCCGAATTAGTACTCACCTAACCCTAGATCGCTCAACCCGCCCAGCAGATGCCGAATCCATTTTGCACGAAGCGAATTACCCGAGCGGGTTGGAATGTTACGGTCAGAGGGAATCTGACAATTCGCGGCCGGGCGGCTAAACTGAGACTTCTCTCGACGAGCCTTATTGCCTGTTTTTCATCCTCCGTTTGACTCGACCCCTTTCATGCTTGGACCGGTCTTCAACCGCGAAGCCATTGTGGCCCCTAAACGGCCTCGGCTGTATCTTTCTCGATCGCTGTATTTGCTGGCGATGTTCGTGCTGCTGTGCACTGGGTACCTCGTTCTCTCTGGCATGCGTCCGCTGCGAACCGCAGGAGACCTGTCGCGTTTTGGCGGATCGATGTTCCTGCTGTTGGCCCCTCTACAGATGTTGATTCTCGTTTTTCAGGCTGCCGTGGGAGCGACCAGCAATGTGGCCCAGGAAAAAGACCGCCGAACGCTGCTGCTGATGCTGCTGACCCGATTGACCGGGACGGAAGTTGTCGTCGGTAAGTTAGCCGCGAGCCTGATCGGCGTGTTTTCCATGCTGGCGGCCACCTTGCCCTTGTTTTTAGTGCTGCCGTTGTTTGGCGGAGTTTCTTCCGGCCAAGTCGCCAATGTTTATGCGGTCACTCTCGCCACGATTGTGCTCGCCGCGGCGGTCGGCACCGTGGTCGCCCTCTGGCGAGAAAAGACCTTCCAATCGATCGCTTTCACTGTCCTTGCATTGATCTTGTGGGTAGCGTTTTGGGAACTGTTGGGATCAGGAATGGCACCCGCCTTTCCAGTTGCTTGGGCCGCTTACACCAGTCCTATCCGAGCCCTGCTAACGGCGCTTTCGCCTCTGCCAAGCAGCCTCGGCCTGCCGCTTCAACCGGCCGTCGGATACTCCCTATTCACGCTCCTCGTCGCGACCGCCGTGACGGCCGTGGGGATCGCTCGGGTGCGTGTTTGGAACCCTTCACGCGAAGTTCGCTTGCGACCACCGGAACCTGAAAGTTCCCAAGAATTGGCTCAGGAAGCGACGACAGGCCAAGCCGTTCAAACCTGGAAGGCTCGACCGCCACGCGAGGTCTGGGGCAATCCCATTCTGTGGCGCGAGGTGCGAACGTGGGCCTACGGCCGCAAAGTCCTCCTGATCCGGATGGCGTACCTGCTGATTTGCCTGTTGGTCGGCACGGTTCTTTACAACAGCATTCAAACAGGAGAAGCCTTCGAACGGACTGGCACCGCTGGCCGCACCTTACCGGCGGCCACTTTGCCGGTCGCAGCCCTGGGCGTGGTCAGCCTGTTATTGGTTAATGCGTTGGCGGTCAACAGTGTCACAACCGAACGCGACATCCTGGCACTCGACCTATTGCTGGTCACCGATGTGCGGCCCGCGGAGTTCGTCTTCGGCAAAATCTTAGGCGTGTTGTATGTGACCAAAGAGATGGTCCTGATTCCGCTGCTGACGCTGGTTGCCTTAGGAGCGCTGGGGGTGATGACCTGGGAGAACACGGTCTGGTCGACGGTCGGGCTGGCCGTGCTGTACTTTTTCGTGACGACCGTCGGCGTCCACTGCGGCTTGAACTACCATGCCGGACGAACCGCCACGCTGGTCAGCTTGGGCACGATCTTTTTTCTGTGTATCGGAGTTGCCATCTGCATGGTGATCATGGTCAGTTTCCGCGGCGCGTTTCAGCTTCAGTTGCCGCCGTTCCTGGCGATGATTCTTGGTGGAGGAGCGTGCTTGTACGCGGCACTCGGCTGGCGCAATCCATCGTCAGCGATTTTCGTCGCCTCCTTTGGGCTGCCGATGATCACCTTCTATGCCATCACTCAGTTTCTGCTGCAACGTGATCAAGCATTGGTCTTTATTCCCGTGCTGTTTGGTTACGGATTTGCAACCGCTGCGATGCTGGTTCCAGCGCTTAGCGAATTCGATGTGTCGTTGGGGCAGAGCCGTGGCGGAGGGAATTCGGAGTGAACGTTTGGCAGCTAGTTCTGCCGTGGTTGATTCCAATGGCCGCACTGATTGTATTGAGTGCCTTCTTCAGCGGCAGCGAAGCGGCCTTATTCTCGCTGCGAACACGCGACCGTCGCGCGCTCTCGCGAGGCGGCACCGCGGGACGGGTCGCCAACGCGCTGCTGAACGACCCCGAGCGACTGCTATCGGCAATCCTGTTTTGGAACCTGCTGATCAACATGGTCTATTTCGGGATCGCGTCGATCGTGGGCGGACGTTTGGAAAGGGCAGAGCAGGGGGGTGGAGCCGCGGCGGTCATTTTTACCGTGGCCAGTTTGCTGACAATCATTTTCTTCAGCGAGATGCTTCCCAAAAGCTTAGCCGTCGTCTCGCCGGTCCGGCTGTCGTACTTTATCGGGCCGCCGATGACCTTGGCGGTCCGCATCGTCGCACCACTGTTGCCACTGATCCGCGTCGCCAATTTGGCCGCACGAAGATTGATCTGGCCCAGCTTTCAACCCGAGGCCGACCTGGACCTGGACGACATCGAGCGGGCGATTGAACTGGGTACCGGAGACGCCGTTCTGGCGGCGCGCGAACGCGACATGTTGCGTCAGTTGGTACAGTTGGCCGATACGCCGGTGGGAGAGTGGATGCGGCCACGAAGCCAACTGCGCATTGACAGTTTGCCCGTCGACCCCAACATCCTACAGCAGCCCATTCCCGCTGACGGGTACCTGGTGTTCGCCGAACCAGGCACCGAAGAGGTGGTTGCCGCGACGCCCGTGCGGCGTCTGCGGCCCAGTCAGCTTGATGACTTGGCCAACTTTATCGAGCCGGTCTTTTATGTGCCTTGGTCGGCCACCGTCTCGCACACCTTTGACATCATGCTGCAGCAAGATCGGACCGTCGCCGCAGTGGTGAATGAATATGGCGAGACGATCGGTGTGCTGACGCTGGACGATGTCGTTCGTCAGTTGCTCAGTGGACCGGACCGCAACGCACTGCATGATGCCCAGACCTTGATCGAGGAGATCGAGCCCGGCGTCCTCCGCGTGACCGGCGCGGCAAGTGCGAGACGACTAGCGAAACAACTCGGACTAGCCCGTCCCGAAGGACGCAACGTCACCGTTGCCGGCATGATGCAACGCTTGAACGAGCGAGTGCCGAGGGTCGGCGACATGTGCGGCTGGGGGGATTACCTATTGAAGGTCACCGACGAGCACGAAGACGGCAGCCTGTCGATCGAAATTCGGCATGTCTCCTCGCCCGATGAAGCGGAGCCGGAAAGATGATGCTTGCCGCCATCCTCTTCGCCGCCGGCTTGGCCTTGAGCGCTTTCTTCAGTGGCAGCGAAACGGGCATGTACCGCGTCTCACGGATTCGCCTCGTCCTGGACGGTTTACAGGGCGGCTGGACGGCGCGCGGGATGGTCTGGCTGTTGAATCACTCGGCCGTCTTCGTTGCCACCGCACTGGTCGGTAATAATCTGGCGAACTACGTGACCAGTCTGGCCATCGTGCTGGCGGTGCAGGCGACTTTTAACGGCGGCGCAAGTGCCGAACTGCTGTGTACGATTTTGGCAACACCAATCATTTTTGTGATGGGGGAATTGCTGCCAAAGTTCTTATTTTACAACGCACCCTATCGACTACTAAAAGTCGCCCGGCCGGGACTGCTATTTTTCACCGCGCTGTTTCTGCCAATTTCGACTTTGCTGGGATTGTTGGCCCGCGTACTGCGATCGATTACCGGCGAAACGCCTTTTCGTGTCCGTCTGGGGATGGCGCGGCGAGAATTAGAACAGGTGTTACGTGAAGGCCACGAAGCAGGCATCCTTGCAGGGAGTCAGCGCACGTTGGCTCAGAATGTGTTCGAAGTGGGCAATCAACCGGCGGTGCGATTCGGCGTTCCACTCAGCCGGCTAGCGATCATTGATGCCCCAGCGGACCGGGATGCCGCACGGGCCGCCGCAAGACGCCAGGGTCATCCTATCGTCTTGGTTCGAGGACGGAAAAAGATCTCGGGCTTTGTGCTTTACGCGGAACTGCTAAGGCTGCCCGAAGGCGAATTGACAACGCAAGATGTGGTTCGCGCGAAGGTCTCCGACAAACACCTTTCGGTTTTGCTGCGACTGTACGAATCGGGATCCGATGTGGCCATCCTGACAGATACCAAAGGGCAGGATCAAAGCTTCGTCACACGACGCCAGTTACTGCTACCGTTGCTGGCCGCCGGCCCCAGTTAGAGCGAAGCCACCACGGCCCAGGGCTGCTTACCAAGTCATTAAGCAGGTTTGCAGGAATCATTCCACAGAACTTTGCGTAGCCGTTTGGGCGATAGCCCCGGTTGAATGCAGGCACCGCAGCTATCGCCAACGCGACTCACTTACCAGATGACTCCTGCCTGGCTACTTATTACGTCGAAACCGTCAGCTCGATTCGCGCGAGTAACCGAGTTGCTGAATGATGGAAAGCATCTCTTCAAAGGTGATATAGCGACGGCGATTCCGCGCCTTGTAGCCATCAATCGCCAACGCCAACTCCCGCGCATCTTCAGACAGTTCGGAATGCGAACTGCCAAACTGCCGCCGATCGCGCACAGGCGTTTCATCCGCTTGGCGACGTTCTATGAATCGACCGGGGATGGCCGCCGCTGCATTGGGTGACGTTTGCATCAATTAATCCCACACATGTTAAATAGACAAGGGTCCAGCGGGCCAGCAGAGCGGAGACGCAATGTCCGGTTGCTCTCTGCGATCGACCCAGCAGGCAGCACGATAAACCTACCCCACCCGTGCATTAGCCTGGACATGGACTGTCCGTGACATCAGAACCCTAGCTTGCGAAAACAGCCCGAGCAAACCAATTTCTTTAGGAATCGATCAGGAAAGAAGCTCCGTGTCGACCGGATTTAACGCTTGGTCCCGGTGTGTAACGCTTCGGCCGCCAGTCGCGATCGCTGGTCAATTTGCGCATGCAGTTCATGCCCCAGGGGCGAAGCAGGATCGATCTCCAAAGCGTGACGCGTTGCTAGCCGAGCGGTTTCAAAGTCGTCGGCTTCCAGAGAAAGCGAGGCGATTTGAAGATGAACGTTGGGATCCTCCGGCGTCAACTGAGCCAACATGGCGAAGCATTGAGCGGCTTCCTCATCGCGTCCCAGTTTGCGCATCGCGACCCCGCGCAACATGTGTACCCGAGCCGGACAGGCACAATCGCTGGTGGAATCGCGGAGCCGATCGAGTGTGGCTAGCAACCGGTCGTAACGGCCCTGCTGGCGGTACAACTCCGCCGCTTGGACCTGAACTGCAGGGAAATCGGGTTGGAGGGCCAAGGCGCGGTGATAAGCCGCCAATGCCGCATCGCTTTCGCCACGCTGCTGTAAACAATCACCATGCAGCGACCAAGTCTCGGGCAACTCACGCCCGACGTGCAACGCCTCCTCACAATTGGCTTCCGCCTCTTCGAACTGGCCCAGCTCAAAGTGCATCCGGCCAAGACGTACCAGCAGTTCGGGATGGGACCCACTCAGCCTGACTGCCGACTTCATGTACGTGACGGCATCTTCTCGCTCATTGCGCTGCCACAACGTTTCAGCCATCCCCCAATTTGCACGGTCGTCCGCTTCGTTCAAATCGAGCGCGCCAGCGAATAACTCTTCGGCGTAATCCCAACGCCCATGATGCATCGCCTCCAGCCCTTGCCTAGATAGACGCCGGGCGGCGATCGAAGGCTGGCTCTCGGATCGCGAACGGATCGCACGACAGCCACTGGCAGCCAGCATGACAAGTCCCATTAGAACCACCGCCCAACCTATGCGGCAAGTCGATCTCGGCGGCTCGCTAGCCCGGTTGAAGAAGTGGTGCGACATGTCATCCTGAAGACTGATTCGTTTCCCATCGTGGTTGCTATCTGTTATCAAATCGGATCGACGTGAAGCAAGGCAACCGTCAAGCTATTTGCCATGAACTGAACAGTTATCCTGACCCGAGCGAGGAGCCGGAATTTCCATGCCCGCGATTTTTGACGATTTTGGCGTTCGCTTTATGTATCCCGATAACTGGGAACTGGCCGAGCGCACCGCGGGCGAAGAGTCAGTCGGTGTGACCATCGAATCGCCGGACGGAACCTTCTTCGCCTTTAACCGATACGCCAATCAGAGTTCCCCCGCATCGCTGATGGACCAAGTCGAACAGGCAATGCGGGCCGAATACGAAGAACTGGAAGTCACCGAAACCGACTCGAGCGATCGCGAGCCGGGGGAACTTGCCCGCGACCTGCAGTTCTACTACCTCGATCTGTTGATTATCTCGCGGATGATCGTGATCCCCGACGGACCTGATCTGTTACTGCTGCAAATGCAAAGCGAGAACCGCGACTTCGAAAAAAACGAACGGGTCTTTGCCGCCATGCTGAAGACATTGCGAGATCACCTGCGAGAAAAAGAGTAATGCAGGCGAGCCCTAGCTTGCGACGGTCGCTTTTGCAAACGGCTTGTAAGGTTTACTATCGTCGCAAAGTGAAATTGTAGAAAAGCATTGCTTCCTGGCGATTTCGACCTCCCAACCAGCTTTGGCACACCATCTGCTTTACCATGGCTTTGCCGTCACCCAAGTGTGACTCGTGAGGAATTCGGCTGAGTTCGAAGGCTCGACGACGGCAGCAACGATTGCAAACTGCGTCTTAGGGAGGGGATCGTCACTATCTGGCGATCAAACACCCAACCCCGTTCGGGGCATTCCCAGCTTCGCAGTGGCCCAAGCCGATACCGCAGTGGCCCAAGCCGATACCGCAGTGGCCCAAGCCGGGATGGCGCGGGGTTACACCAGATCTTGTTTGCGTTTTTTTCGTCGGCGACGCGAGCAGGCTTGGCAAACACCTTGAATGATCAAACGGTGATTCGAGACCCGAAAACCTTGTTCAGCGGCCACTTCATCACGCAATTTGACCAAAGCTTCACTCTGAAATTCAAACAGCTTTTGACATTTGGTGCAGTACAGATGGTCATGCTGTGGGTAACCATAGTCATGCTCATATACGGTCCGGCCGTCCAACTGAAAGCTTTTCAATAAGCCAGCGTCGACAAATTCCTTTAACGTCCGGTAGACCGTCGGCCTGCTGACGTAATGCTTTTCTCCCTTGCGCGGCAACTGCTCCATCAAGCCATCGGCGTCAAAGTGTTGGTGGCGACTGAAGACCTGATCGACCAGGAACCGCCGTTGCTCGGTATTCCGCAAGCCGCGACTGCGCAGGAACTCTTCGAAACGCTCCTGGGGCGATAAAGCAACTTCAACTCGTTCCAGGGAGATGGTATCGGGCACGCAATCGCAGCAATGAGAGAGGAATCGACCTTCAGAACACCAATGGCATTCTGGGCGGCTCGAGGAGACCAGCTACCGCCGACATGCTGAACCTTCAGCAATCTTTTTATTGTAGGGGTCTTGGGCAGTGGAGAAAACCTACCCCCCGTCGCGCGCGGTTGCCTAGCGGGCGCTCGCTGCCTCGAATGCTCGACTCTAGCCATTCCGCTAACACCCTGCTGAGGCTAAAAACCTCAGTGATTAGGCCGACAAAGCGGAGCAATGGACTCTCCCCAGGCCTGTGTAAGCCTAAGGAAAGGTCGGCGGCGGCATGGAGTCAGCGGGTCAGCCAAGACGGTCGAGTAACCGCCCCATCGCTGCATCCAACTTCTCGGGTGTTTCATAACTACCGTCCGCGATCGCTCGACGAATCGCCGCGACGCGTTCAAGCCGAATTTCGCCACCACCGGCAACCGCTTCATTTGGAGCGACTCCGCTGGCCTGCTTGGCGGCAGAGGAAATGTCCAATTGATCGACCGGTGCCGCGTTCCGAGTGGACTGCGACTGCCCGGTCTGCGGGGGGGTGATGCGGCTGGTGGCCTGAGTGGCTTGATTGGCCGAGACTCGAATGGGGCCGATAATTTGCATCTTTGGATTGCTCCCTTGGGGATGTTAGGCTCACATTTGAACGCCCACCGACTTGATGAACGTGAAAACATGAGCGGCGCAATGGAAAGTCACAACAACTCGCTGGGCGAGATGCCTTGGGTGACGGTTTCCGCAGGTCCGGGGCGCCGCAATCCTTGTCCCTTATGGGATGCAATCCGTAGCAGAAGAGAGACTTCGCTGCGCAAGTAGACGAAAACCATTAAGGATATCGGCCTCTTTGCCAGCGAACTCCAGTCAACTCCACGGCACGAACTCAATTCATGCGACAATTCGAACAGCTCGGAGGCTATCAAGAAAGGCCTAGCCAAGGCAAGATGAGCTGCCGCCACTTTGACCAGCGCTTCACAAAGTCGGCTCCATCGACGTTTTCTCAGGGTTCTGCACATTGAATGCTTCCGATTCCGCCTCCGCCCGGCAGCGAGTCTATCGAGACGCGAATCGTGCGGCTGGCTGGGGGCTGGGTGCCAACATTTTACTGGCGACAGTAAAACTTCTCGGCGGAGCGTTTACAGGCTCTGCTGCATTGTTGGCCGATGCGGTCAATTCTTTGGGAGACGTGGCGAGTGCGTGTGCCGTCCGCGGAGCATTGCACGTCGCTCAGCAAGACGAAGACGACGAACATCCTTATGGGCACACCAAAGCCGAATCGATCGCCGGCCTGAGCGTCTCGCTACTGGTCGCCTTCTCGGCGGCCGTGCTAGCAATGGAAACGATTCGTAAACTCGGTGTCGTGCCCCATCCGCCACCGATGCTCGCGGGAATCATTGCGTTCATTTGTGCAGTGACAAAAGAGGTGCTGTACCAGTACACCAAGTTGATCGCGCAACGGCTCGATTCCACCTCGTTGCGAGCGATCGCCTGGGACCACCGCAGCGATGCGCTGGCCTCCGGCGTGATCGCAATTGCGCTGCTGGCCGCTCCCTACACCGGAGCTCTGGCACCCCTGATCGATCAAGGTGCGGCCATCGTGGTCTGTGCGTTCTTGATTTTTGTCGGCCTACGACTCTTCGCTCGCACCGCCGCGGAACTGATGGATCAGCAAGCCGACGAAGGCATCACCACCAGCATTCGCGAAGCCGCCTGCAAAGTGCGCGGTGTCAGCGATGTCGAAAAGCTCCGGGTGCGAAAAAGTGGGCTGGAGTTTTTCACCGAAATCCATGTTCAAGTCGACGGTCACCTGACGGTTAGTGAAGGGCATCGCATCGGTCATGTCGTGAAAGATGCCATCATGGCTAGACACCCGCGAATCCGCGATGTGCATGTCCATATCGAACCCCACGAAGAGGACGAAGACGAACCTTAGAAAATCGCGAATGGCATTGGAAACAAGGACTGCGAATCGCTCCGCGCGTGGGCTGCCCAGCGCACTCAGGGAGCGTTAGCATGGTCGTCGATATTTGACCGACGGAGTCAATAATCAGGTGTCTGCAGGGAACCCATCCGATGAGTGAATTCGAGACAGTCGGCAAAGTAAGTGACTTTGAAGAAAACGTAGGTCAAGCCATTCCAGTAAATGGCCGCATGGTTGCCGTCTTCAAGCGGGGCGGCGAATTTTTTGCCATCGATGACCTTTGCCCGCATATGGGGGCTTCGTTAGCCGAAGGCTATGTCGAAGGCGAGACGGTCACTTGTCCCTGGCACGCTTGGCGATTCTGCATCAAAGACGGCACTTGGGAAGATAACCCACGAGTGAAAGTGGATGCTTTTGAGGTTCGCGTGGAAGGGGAAGAAGTCCAAGTCCGTGTCGCGGATTAAGGCGGCGCTGCCCCTGCAATTCCGCGTCGGACAAACCGTCACAGTTCCCCCCGCCGTCGCACTAATCCGTCGCAACGAAACCGACTTTTAACACTGCGGATCGTCAAACAGTCGCGCTTCGTGCTGCAACTCGCCAAGCATTTTCTTCAGGCGTTGCTCGACGGTCAGCAGGATCGGATCTGGGACGCCTCGCGGAGCTTTCTCCGCCGGCACTGTAATCGCTTCGTCGAATTCGACGATGACTTTTAGCGGTCGCGACGAGTCGGCTTTACCGAGAAAATTTTCCTGTATCCGCTGGATGGTCTCGAGGACCCGCGTGTCGGTAACCGGCGGCTCTTGCAGATAATCCTCCACGTACGAGCCAAGTTGTTGTGCTAATTCGACCTTTCGCAACAGACGGCGTAGCTCGTGCCGCGTCGGCTGGTCGGTCGCCTCGAGCAACCGCGGTAATAATTGGGTGCGCAATTGGCGAACACGATGCGAAACCGGGATGTTTTCCGCAGGGACGCCATACTGCGTTTCCAAAGGCTGCAGGAAACTTTCAATCAACCGGCAGCGACGTTCCCGTAGGCTTCCCATTTGGACACCGCCGAGATACTGAATTTCCTGCAGCGACAATAATCCCTCGATGACTTTTTCGAGTCGCTGGAGAATGGGCTGGTCGGCGGAATCCCGCCACCCCAAGCGGCCCTCCAACTTGCCCAGCGCCCGATCCGACCAGTCATGAATATCTCCGACGAACACATATTTGATGCCGACCGGGTGGATGACCACCTGCCCCTGACCCGATTTGGCTCGACGGCGTGCGGCCGTCCTAGCGATGAAGGAGACCCCTTCGAGCAACGGCTGCAATCGATCATTGCTCCGATTGGTGGTGCCTTCGGGGAACAGAATCAGCGGTCGCTCCGCGGTTGCAAGAATTTCGATCGCGGTTTCCAACGACTGGCGATCTTGGCCTTCGCGATACAAACTGAAGCCGCCCATCTTCTGGATCGCAAAGGACTCGAAACGGCTCTTGTTGAACAGGTGCCAACTGGCCATCGCATAAACGTGCCGTCCGAGCGTGCGAGCTGGCCAGCCGATGACCAACGGATCTGCGTAGCGGCAATGATTGGGAGCGAGAAAGATGCCGTGATTCTGATCGAGCGAATCACGCAAACGATCGACGTGCCGCCCTTCGTAGGCGACGATCCCTTCCTTGCGTCGCAAATAACGATCAACCAATCGCAAGCGTTGAATCCAATTCGGCCACCCGTTACCACGGTGCGGTGGCATAAACTGGTAGGGCTTTTCAACGATGACACTCATGCGGAGGCTGCTTGGAAACGAAGTGACTAAGAGGTCAGCTTCGCCAATGCAAAGCCAAACCCCAAAGCGACCAGCAGCATAACAGCGAACACGGCCAACAGCAGCCAGGGAATCGTCTGCTTGGACTCCGATCCTCCCCCCGCACCAAGCGTTCGCTTGCCATCCTTCTTTGTGCCCAACTGACTGGGGTTGATCTGCTCCTTGGCTGGTGGCAGCTTCACTCCCCGCGGCACGCTGCTGCGTAAAGGACGCGCTGCGTAACCCGACTCACGTTCAAGATCGATCGCACTGCCACCGGAATCAGCCGGAGAACGATGGCGCGGCGTGACGCTGACCAGCTTGCCACTGTCCGAAGGCGACAGACCTGAAATCGAAGAACGGGTCCCGGCCAGCGTATCGCCTCCCTTGTTGCTGACCGTGTCGTGGTTTGAACCTGCCGATCGATCGTCGATATCCGAGTCGACGTGAATCGTACTGCTGCCAGTGCCGGGCAAGGCGGTCGCGACCGCACCAGAACGACCGGTCGATTTGGATCTCTTGGCAGCCAACTGCGAAGTCTCCAGCCAACGCTCCATGGCGATGGCCACATCCGCGGCGGATTGATACCGGTAGCGAGGATCCTTCTGAATCATCTTGACCACCATCCCCTCCAACTCGCCGGGACAGTCCGCGCGAATCTCTCGAATCGACTTTGGCATCTCCGTTTGATGCTTGGCAATCCGCTGCGCCAAGCTGCCTTCGGGAAAAGGGGGCTGCCCGGTCAGCATGAAATAGAGCGTGCACCCCAATCCGTAAATGTCCGCACGGTGGTCGACTTGATGACTATTTAAAGCTTGCTCCGGAGCCAAATAATCGGCCGTACCGAGGACGTTCTCGTTGTGCTCAATCGTCAGGGAGGCATCGTCCTCCTGAGCAACCAATGCCAACCCCATGTCGAGCAACCGCACGGTGTTGGTACTGTCGATCAGCAAGTTGGCTGGCTTGACGTCGCGATGGATCATTCCGCGACCGTGAGCATGTTCCAGCCCCCGAGCCGCCTGCACAATCACCTCCACGGCTTCGCGAATGTCGAAGGGGCCATTCTTGCGAACCCGCACCTGCAGGTCGTCTCCATCGACATACTCCATCACCAAGTAATGGACGTCGCCTTCGTTATCGATGTCGAAGGCGCGGACAATATTGGGATGACTAAGCGAGGCGATCGCCTTGGCTTCATTTTGAAAACGAGCCAAATAAGACGCGTCGTTCACTCGCCGTCGGGGCAGTACTTTAATCGCCCGGCGATCCCCCATCTTTACGTGTTCGGCGAGATAAACGCTGCTCATTCCCCCCGTCCCAATGTGACCGAGCAGCTTGTACTTGCCGAGAAAAAATCCTTTGTACTTACCGGTCAGCAACTTATCGGTGTGCCAGGAGGTCAGCAGATGATTCTGGCGAAAAATCGCAGCCATCTTTTCGGGATTCTCTGGCAACTTCCCACCAAACTTGGCGCGGACCTTCGACACCAGCGCGTCGCATTTGGAGTGCGGCACCAAGTCACTTTTGGCGACAAGTTCGACAAATCGTTCCGAAGTTATATTCGTCATTCGCTAAAACAGCTCACCATTGGACGAGCGATGCCCACCAACAACGGCTAGTGGCAAGCCCCAACATCCAGGGCAATAAGTCAATCTACAGGGACTGCGATATCGACCACCCAACGTCTTATCGGCCAGGTGGACATCCAGCATGCCTGCTTACACCTCGAAAAACCTGACTCCAGCCTCAAAAAATAGCAAAACCTACCCTTAAGAGTAACCCAAAGGTGCCAGAATTGCCTGAATTGAACAAGACACTTGGGAAAAGCAGACTTGGGGAAAGCGGCGGACGCTGCATCGCAAGATCCCTAACGGGTGTGGTCGATGCCTTCACGATCGCTTCTCTTTCGCTTCACGATCGCTTCATATTGCAAAGCCTGTACCTAAGGGCGAAAAACAGCGGTTTTCCTTTGCTTCGCCACGTTTTCAATCAGGTGTTTCCGGAGGACAATGTGGCTTGCGCCCCCGGTGAAAGCCATTAACGCCAGCCTGCCAAACACAGAATGCCCCCAGGCTTGCAATGGGGCTCTTCTGAATGGATGCATGCGGCTAGGGTCCATCGGCTGTGGCTAGCAAACATGCAGCACTTCCATGGCGAGCTGCTCAATTATTTCGCAGTCGCGGCGACAGACATCCCGCTGGTGGCTGCTAGAACCGAATATCGGGCTAACTTCCCTCCAGATTTGCAACTGCTACAGTCCTCTGTCAGGTCGTGCTGAAGCGGTGCGTCCCAAAAATGGTCAGCGGTCATCAGGAAAATTGACAAACGCATGAACTCATCGCACCTCATCGTGCTTGGCGGCGGCGTGATCGGACTCAGCATCGCTTGGGAGGCTCGCCGCCGCGGGCTGCGCGTGACGCTTTTAGAACGAAACCGAATCGGTGGCGGTGCCTCTTGGACGGCGGCGGGAATTTTACCACCCGCCAACCCTGCCACCTCCATCGATCCGATCGATCAGCTACGCGGGCTGAGCCATCAACTGCATCCGCGCTGGGCTGCGGAATTGCACTCCGCCACCGGAATCGAGACCGGCTTGCGTCGTTGCGGTGGCCTGTACCTGGCGACCTCGCCGGGCGAGGCGGCCGCTTTGCTCGGCTTGAATGCCTACTGGCAAGCTTACGAAATCAAAGCCGAACGTTTGACCGATGCGGAACTACTACGACTCGAACCTAATCTGCAATCGATCATCCAGTCCCACACGATCCGTGCAGCGGTCCGTCTGGAAGACGAGTACCAACTCCGCTGCCCGGATCATCTGAAAGCTCTCCGAACAGCTTGTGAGCTCAGCGGCGTCGACGTTCGCGAATCGGTGACAGTGGAGCAGTTCCGCGAAGTCACCACCGCCGCGGGATCGCATGTCGAAGTCACCACCGCGGGCCCTACGTTTGAATCGCAGTTTGCCGTCGTGACTGCCGGCGCGTGGTCGGCGGAACTCGCCGCCGCTTCCGAGGTCGCCTTTCAAGTGATTCCCGTGCGGGGGCAGATGCTG
The DNA here is from genome assembly GCA_964477385.1 of uncultured Pirellulaceae bacterium. Lineage (GTDB taxonomy): Bacteria > Planctomycetota > Planctomycetia > Pirellulales > Pirellulaceae > Roseimaritima. Next base: position 96,623 of record CAYZHQ010000002.1, on the reverse strand, counting down.
CTGTACCGACTGCCGAGTGCTCCTTTTCGGCACGTGATTAACGAAGGCAATCGTTATTTCGTTGCTCGCGACGATGGTCATGTGCTGGTTGGGTCGTGCGAGGAGGAAGTCGGATTTTGTGAGCAGACAACGCCAGCCGCACTGGCCTCCTTTCGCGTCTGGGCGGAAGGCTTCTTGCCCGAACTGAAACATTGCCCGCCGGTGCAGTCGTGGGCCGGCTTGCGTCCCCAGACGATCGATGGCTTTCCTTACATCGGGCGCGTTCCTCAAACGACGGGGCTCTTCGTCGCGACCGGCCACTACCGCAGCGGGATTCACCTCTCCTGTGGAACGGCAGTCGTGATGGCCGACTTGCTAACCGGCATCCCCCCGGCGATGGATCTCGATCCCTTTCGCGTCGGCCGCGGCTGATTAAATTGTCGATGCTGCGGGAGCCCTGCAGGGGCGCTGACATCGGCTGATGACGAGGTATCATCCCCGGCGACTCCTGTGAATGAACGAAGCGCTGGAAGCGCATGCGACAGCCGAACCCAAAGACAAGCACCATGGCAGACGAAATATTAGACCCCCCTGGCTCGATCGGAATCATTGGTGGCGACCTTCCGGGCTTGGAGGCGGCGCTGTACGCACGATTCCTGGGCTATGAAGTGCAACTCTTCGAAGCCCAAGAAATCGGCTGGAACTGGCTGCAGCGAGGAGCAACGCCGTTGCCGTGCTTGCCAGGCCACGGGATCTCGGAATTAGCATTGCAGGCGATACAAACGCAGGGCGACCGTCATGAATCGCCTCAAGCTTTGCCGACCACGTGTGGTGGCTGGGCGGTGGAGGTCCTGCAACCGCTCGCCCAAGTGGACTTGCTCGCCCAGCGCGTCCATGCCAACCATCGCGTCACTGAGGTGCGCCGCGTCCCCAATGCGGAAGACCCGTCGGAACTTGATTTCGAAGTCCACTGCGAGGGAAGCTCTGAGCGTTGGACCTTCGAGGCGATGATCGATACCGCGGGGCTGACAGCCGAACAGTGCGGCCCGACGATTTCCTTAGCCCCAGCCGAAGGCTCCACCGATACGCTGTTTTGCCAAACCGATTACTACTATCGAATCGGGCCTCCCGACTTGACCGCGAACCGCGAAGCCGACGGCCAACACCAACGCGCTCAGATCCGTCAATTGTTCGCGATGCTCGGAGACCGTCCGACGCTGGACCTCTATCGACCACGACGCATGTAGCGGTTGTATCGCTTGGGCTCCCGTGCGCGAGCCCGCTTCTTGCTTGAAAACGAGCGTCTTCTTTTTGCAACGCTCGTCGCTGGTCGGCAACGTAACCTAGAGTTCCCTCAAACACGGGACCTGGATGCGCGCCGCTGCGTATCCGCCGGCCTGAAATACCGGGGGAGTATCACATGATCAAGCTGACTCGACTGGACGGAGAACCGTTCATTCTGAATGCCGACCTGATTCGGTACGTCGAATGTCGACCCGATACGTTTATCACGTTGACGACCGGCGAGCGCTTGGTGGTCTCCGAGACGATGGACGATGTCGTGGATCGGGCTGTCCGTTACCAACAACAAAAACACATGGTTCCCCACAGGTAACCACAACTCGGGTGAATAACCGATGGACATTGCTTCCTTAGTTGGCTTGCTGCTTGCCGTTGGCCTGATCGTTGGTTCGATGCTGATGGGCTCGGCACCGATGACAGCCTTCGTTGACATTCCGTCATTGATGGTCGTAGTGGGTGGTGCGATCGCGGCGGCGATGATCTGCTTTCCCTTACGCAGCATGTTGGGCGTGCCCAAAGTGATGCTGAAGGTGCTCCTCAACAAGAACGAAGACGTCGCATTGTTGATCAAACAAATTGTCTCTCTCGCCGAAACGGCCCGTCGCGACGGCCTGCTGGCATTGGAATCTCAAATTCCGGAGATCCAAAACGTCCTGGTGCGAACCGGTATTCAAATGGCGGTCGACGGCAGCACGCCTGAAACGGTCGAAGAGGTTCTACGAACCGAAGTCACTGCCGTCAGTACTCGCCATCGCGAAGGCAAAAGCGTGATGGATCAACTCGGACGTTTCGCCCCCGCTTACGGGATGATCGGAACGCTGATGGGTTTGATCATGATGCTCAGCGACATGAGCGATCCCTCGAGCATTGGAGCGGGGATGGCCGTGGCTTTGATCACGACACTTTATGGAGCCATCGTTGCCAACGTTGTCTTCTCACCATTTGCCGAAAAACTGGGTTTGCTGAGCAAGAAAGAGCTGATCGGTATGGAGATCGCCATCCGTGGCGTGATGGCGATTCAATCAGGTGAAAGTCCACGAGCGATTGATCAAAAGCTGCAAACCTTTTTGCCTCCTAAACAACGAACTCAAGAGTAGTCGTCATGGACGAAGAACCAGAATCGTCGGGCACCGATATTCCGGAATGGGTCGTGACCTTTGGGGACATGATGTCTTTGCTGCTGACCTTTTTCATCATGCTGGTTTCCCTTAGTGAAATCAAAGAAGAAGAAAAATACCAAGCACTCGTCGATTCGATGCAGCGTCAGTTCGGGTATGCCAAAACGGTCGACAGCCTTGCTCCGGGAGATTCACGTCCCCGCCAGTCGGCCTTCTCCGTGCTGGCCACCACCGGTCGCGCCAAAAAAGAGGATACCGCCACCGGCGGCGTCCCCGACCCAGCTCCCAAAGGCGAAAAGCCGATGGTGCGAATCATTCGTCCCGGCCGCCAAACGGCTGTCGGTTCAGTGGTCTTTTTCGAAATCGGAACCGCTCAAATGCAACCCGATAGCCAACGTGTGCTCGATGTCATTGCCGAGCAACTCGTCGGCAAACCACAGAAAATCGAAGTCCGCGGACATATCGCTCCCGAAACGGCAGTTCGTACCGGAAGTATCGCAGAATCGATGGACCTGTCGTATGCCCGGGCTCGCGCGGTGCTCGATTACCTTGTTGAAAAACATCAACTCGAACCTGCTCGCTTTCGACTGACTTCGGCGGGAGCGAGTGAGCCAATGCATACCGGCGGTGAGCCCGCAGGCATGCAGTCGAATCCCCGAGCAGAAATTTTTCTGCTGGACGAAACCGTCAGTGACCTGCGTGGCACTCCTGAAGAACGTGCCGGGCGGGTCCTGCAAGAACCGACTACCGAGGAGCAGGAATAATGGCCGACCAGCCAGATAAAAACGATGCCGCCGAACAGCCGGTTGAAAAGAAATCACTGCTCAGCGGCAAGAGCATCATGATCGGATTCGTGTCCGTGGTGGTGCTGGTTGAAACCGCGTTATTTTTCTTCCTCGTGCCTTCGGCGGAAGAAGTCAGCGCGCTGGCGGAAGCGCGGTTGATTCAGTCCGTACAAGAAGGCCAAAAGGAAATCGAAGAGGCCACCTCCGAAGAGAACAGCGTGGAAGAATTCCAACTCGGCATGTTCGGGGAAACCTTCAGCCCGCTCGATACGGAAAATCGCTATCGAGTGGAACTTCGACTATTCGGCCTCGTCCGCAAAAAAGACCAAGAACGGATGCGACTGGAATTCGATTCCAAAGAAGGCCGTGTTCGTCACGCCGTACGGATGAAAATCCGCATGTCGGACCTCGCCGAACTCGATGAAAACCAATTGGGGTTGCTCCAGCGGCGGATTTTGACGACATGTAACCACCTCTTGGAAGATGACTTGCTACTGTCCGTCGGCTTCCATGAATATCAATTGAGGAAGGAATAATCCAGGGAGGCCGATGTCGTGAGCGACTCAGCGACACCAGACAAGACAACTGCGGATAAGGAATCAAACGATTCACAAGCCGAAAGCCAACACGTCTCTCCGGCCGATATCGAGAAACTGCTTGCGGAAGCTCAGGCCGGTGTCCATCAAGCTGCCGGGGATGACGCCTCGCCGGTAGCCCAACCATTCCAGCTCGACCAATTGGAAGCGACCGATTCTTCCGATGCTGTCCATCCAATGGACCTGCTGGGGGATGTCGAACTTGATCTGCGGATCGAACTCGGCAGGACTCATATGCGATTGGAAGAAGTCCTGCGATTACGGGGCGGGGCGGTTGTTGCGTTAGACAAACTGGCCGGCGACCCGGTCGATGTCTTCGTCAATGGAAGACTGATCGCACGAGGCGAAGTGCTGGTCATGAACGACAACTTTTGCGTCCGCGTGACGGAATTGCTGGGAGCCACGGCATGAATTTATCTCGCTCGGCCTCACCTCGAACCACGTTCATGCTGACGAAGCTGTTGGCGTGTTGGCTGTCGACCGCCGCGGCGGCACAAGAAACCCTCGACGCGACTTCCGCCACGGTACGCTCGGGCCACATGGTGCTGGAAACCAGCCGCACAGCAGCCGATCCGAACGGCTCGAACAGCCAAACCCTGGAGGCCACTTACGATCCCGAAGCATCCGAACGTCAAGCCGGTTCGGTGTCCCCCTTTCGGTCCCGCTCGGACGACGCCTCTACCACGGGACGAGCAAGCAATGCTTTGCCACTGACAACGGTCGTCAGTTCGCTCGCGATCGTCCTGGGTTTGTTTGGCGGATTGGTTTGGGTCTTTCGTCGCTCAGGCGGAACCGCCAACTCGGCGATTTCCAAAGACGCTCTACAAGTCATCGGCCGGGCTCCGCTGGCGCCGCGACAAAACATGGTGCTGGTACGCTGCGGGCAACGTATTCTGGTGCTCGCCGTCGGTGGCAGCAACACGTGCACGCTGGCGGAGATCACCCATCCCGATGAAGTTGCGGAACTGCTCGCACAGTGCTCGGGCACCGGCAAGCAGCACTTCCAGCAAACGCTGCAGTCGCTTGGTAAAGAAAAACCAACGACCAATCGTTTTGTCGACGATCAGGATGACTCCCCAAGAAGCTTATTCGCAAGCGTTTAACCTCGACAATTCGCAGCCAACCGCGCCGTCGGCGGAAATCTCGAGAAAATCTCTATTTCGCCTCAAGCCCGCCTTCGCGTACGCTCCTTGCAGCGTTCAGATGCCAAGGAGGGAATCTTGCGAACTCGACCACGCTTTCCATTGCGAATCGTTCTGACGACGATCCAAACCGCCGTTTGCCTGCTCGGCATGTGTGGTGGGACCACCCATTCCCAAGACGCTTCGGTGGATGCTGCTTCCGACAACACGCAGCCGTCGCTGCTGACGCCGGAAGACTTAGGCCGCCCCGTGCTGGAGTCGCCACTCGATTTCGTCGCCGGTGGTCCGGAACGCTGGACCAGTCCCGAAGGCCTCAGCAGCAGCCTGCAGATCGTCTTGCTGCTGACCGTGGTCAGTTTGGCTCCCGCCCTACTGTTGATGACCACCTGCTACGTGCGGATCATCGTGGTGCTGGGATTGCTACGGCAGGCGATCGGTTTGCAGTCGTTGCCGCCCAGTCAAGTCATGACCAGCATTGCCTTGTTCATGACCCTGTTCGTGATGACTCCGGTTTGGAAACAGGTGTATGACGACGCGATCGTGCCCTATACCGATCCAGCGGTTTCGATGGATTCTTCGGAAGCTTGGGAAAAAGGAGTTCAGCCGATCCGTGACTTCATGGCGCGTCAAATCGATGTCGCGGAAAACCATGACGATGCCCTGCTGTTCTATCGCTACGTCAACCCCGATGGCGAGGAACCGCAAAGCTGGGACGAAATCCCGCTCCGCGCCCTCTTGCCGGCATACATGCTCAGCGAACTCAAGACTGCCTTTTTGATGGGCTTTCAAATTTACCTGCCGTTTCTAATTGTGGACCTCGTGGTCGCCAGCGTGACGATTTCGATGGGCATGCTGATGCTGCCGCCAGCGGTGATCTCCTTGCCTTTTAAGCTGCTGCTGTTTGTGTTGGTCGACGGCTGGCATCTGGTGGTGCGGATGCTGATGGACAGTTTTGGCACGTTTGGAACATAAGCGAATTCCCCGGAAGAATTGATGAATAGTGACGCTGCGGTTGACCTCTGTCGCGAAGCCTTGGTCTCGGCCATTCTCGTTGGCTCGCCCGTGCTGTTGGTCGGCATGGTCGTCGGTTTGCTGATTGGTTTGCTGCAAGCTTTGACTCAGGTCCAGGACCAAACCGTTTCCTTTGTTCCCAAAATCTTTGCGATGGCGGTCGTTCTGATCGCCAGCCTGCCGTGGATCATTCAGCGGATGGTCGACCTGACGCGCGTGGCCTTCGAAAACGCGGGCATGCCGTGATCGCTGAAGCAACCGAATCGTTGCTCTCGCACCTGGTTCTGTTTGTCCTTGTGCTGACCCGCATGAGCACGCTGCTGATGGCGATGCCTGCAGTGGGCGTGGGGGTTCCCAAACGCATTCGGGCGTTGCTGGCAATCAGTCTGACCGCCTTGCTATTGCCCATCATCTCCCACAACAGTGGCGAAGCGGACGCGTTACCCGATGTGCAAAACCTGATTCAATTGGGAATCGCCATCGCCCGCGAAGCCTTGGTGGGCATGCTGATCGGTACCGTTGTCCAGTTGCTGATCACCGGGCTCCAAACCGCCGGAGAACTGATCAGTAGCACCGGCGGCATGCAATTGGGCGACGCCCTCGACCCGACCACAAGAGCCAACATGCCGACGCTGGCACGTCTGATCGGATTGCTGGTGACAACCGTGTTCATCGTCATGGGAGGACACCGATTCATGCTGGAAGCCTTGCTCGATAGTTTTGAGGGGATGGCTCCTGGCAGCGTGACGCTACACGACGGAATGCTGGAATTGGTCGTCCACGAATTGACAGTCGGCCTCAGCGCCGGGATTCGACTGGGCGCCCCAGTCATCACCGCCTTGCTACTGACAAACCTGATTACGGGCTTCATCAGTCGCACGCTGCCGGGCCTGAATGTGCTGGCGATTGGACTGAATATTAATGCCATGGCAATGCTGGCCGTCACCGCGATGTCGATCGGCGGAGCCAGTTGGATTTTCTCGCGCGAATTGACCGACGCCCTCGACCGCGTTGTGACTCTCTGGTGAGCTAGCCATGGCAGAATCCAACGGAGATAAAAAGCATCCCGCGAGTGAGCGCCGCCGCCAGAAAGCTCGCGAAGAAGGACAGGTCGTCAAAAGCCAAGACTTGACGTCGGCGGCAATGCTGATGGCTGCGGTAATCGCGCTCGCTTGGCTAGGACGCGAGACCGTCGACAAACTCGCCGCTTCGCTCGCTCAGGCGCTCTCGCAAGGCCTCACCGGGCCGCTGACGACCGATTCGGCCAACGCAATCCTGGCAACTACCGCTTGGCGTTTCGGCTGGATCGTTCTACCGCTCTTGGTGGTGATGTTTGTCGCTGGCATCGTCATCAATGTATCCCAAGTCGGCTTGTTGCTGAGCACTCAAAAATTGATGCCAAAGTTCAGCCACATCAACCCCTTCTCTGGAATGAAACGGATCCTGTCGCTGCAAGGCGTAATGCGATTAGGCTTCGGGATTTTTAAAATTGGAATCATCGCCTATGTCGCTTACCTCTCCATTCGACGCCAACAAGCCGCCATCCTGGGCATCTCGGGAATGGAAATTCCATTGCTGGCCAAAACCCTGTTCGACTGCTTGCTGAGCACCAGCCTCTGGATTGCAGCAGCCTTGCTGATCGTCGCCATCCTTGAATATGCGTACCAGTGGTGGAAGCACGAACAAGACATGATGATGACCGAACAAGAAGTTCGCGACGAAATGAAGGAGTCCGACGGGGATCCTCAAATGAAAGCGCGACGACGCCAAATCCAACGCCAAATGGCCATGCAGCGGATTGCATCGGAGGTTCCCACCGCTGATGTCGTGGTGACGAATCCGACGGAGCTTTCTATCGCCATCCAGTATGACCCAGCCACCATGGTCGCTCCGGTCGTGGTCGCCAAAGGCGCCGGTGCGGTCGCGCAGCGCATTCGACGACTGGCTCTTGAACACGGCGTCCCAATCGTCGAACGAAAACCGCTCGCACAGATCCTTTACAAAACAGTCGACATCGGTGGGGCCATCCCGCTGGAGCAATATCAAGCGGTCGCCGAGGTCCTGCGCTACGTGTACCAACTGCAGGGCAAAAAAGTACCACAAGCCGCTGCATAGCACTGCCGCAGACCTGCCTTCATGGCCGGGACGTTGTCAGTCTGACGTCTCTACAGTCGCTTCGATCTCCAGACGAACCTCTCCTCGGAAAGAGGGCGGGCCAGGGCAGGGCAGGGTGATCCGCAAGTCGAGTTGGTTGCCGCGTTGCCCAGACAGCGGCCTTAACAATTTGGTGATTTCCCACTCACCGCTGTAAGCAGCCTGCCGTTCAGGACAAGACAGCAAACATCGGCCATTGCAAAACACCGCACGAAAGTTCTCGACTTCGACCAACACCAGCCAAACCGAATCGGTAGGCAGGATCCCTGTCGGAGCATTGAAGGGACGACGAAAGACAAAATCTTCGGCCTCATCCTTCGAATCGATCGCGAGCGTCGGCAGCTTGATCCGCGACGCTCGCTCAGGATGGTACTCGGCCCCACAGGACCACCACCACGGACCACGTAATCGGATCCCATGGCGATCATGGTGATTCAAATCACTCATCGGCTTCAGCTGAAGTTGCCGCTACCCAAGATTTCATCAATCGCGTCGCGGAAGTTACTGAACTCCTGCTTCAACAGGTCGTCCGAAGTGGTGGCAAAGTTGAAATCTTCCACACCTCCGAAGAACCGCACTACCGAGCCGCCACCTTCATTGGCAACGACCAAGAACTGCGAATCATCCATCCGGGCGATTTGAACTTCACCCTCACTGTTGATGATCGTCAACAGCGCGGCGTCTTGAACTTCATTAAGTGCAATCTCTGCGTATAAAACCCCTTCAAAGCCTTCGTCGACTCGCACGAACTGCATCGAACCATCGGAACCGAGCGACGCCAAGCCACCCTCGAGGCCGTCGTTCGAAAGACTGGCAAGGCTCTCGTTTTCTCGCAAGTAATTCAATGCGAAGAATTCGGCTGTGTCGGCAGATGCCCCACGCAAACCAATCAAGGAGAAGTAATAGCCAGTGCCATCCAATCCGCCGGGCTGAGCAATGTCGACGGTAAATTGGTTTTCAACGTCATCCAAATCTCCCAGCGTTCCCGGCGTATCCTGTGCATCGATTGCATCGACAGGCAGTTCCGCTACCACCGTGTATCGGCCTGGCGCGAGGTTTTCAAAGGAGAAAGCTCCGGTCAAGTTGGTGAAACCGACCAAAGAAATCAACTCTCCACTGGCGTTATCAGCGGCAGCACTCGTCGCGGTCACCCGAACGCCTGAGAGCCCCCTCTCTTCGCTACTTTGAATTCCATCCCGAATCGGATTGGAGACACTCAAAATGTTATCGAAGAATACCGAGCCCGAGATGCTGCTGGGCTGGAATTCCTGCACATCCACGTTGACCGTACCGACCGTCGTTTCGATACCGTCGCTAATGGTGTATTGGAAACTGGTATTGCCAATAAAGTCGGTCGCGGGCACAAATCGGATACTGCCATTCTCCTGCAGCGTGACGGTCCCTTGAGTCGTCGACAGCGCAGTGGCTGAAACGATGCTCAGCGTCTGCTCCGTTTCTCCAGCGCTGTCATTAGCGAGCAAACGCTCGGCACTGTAAGTGGCGGGGAAATTCAGAAAGGCAACCACGTTGTCGGTGCCAGCAGTCGGGTTGATGTTCGTGACGTTAACAGTCAGCGTCGCCTCGGAACTGGCTACCGGGTCACCATTGTCCGACACCGTGTAGCGAATGACGTCGGTTCCCTCAAAGTTCAACGGCGGCGTGTAAAGGATGTTGGTCCCTTCCAATACCACGCTTCCACCCGCGGTCGTCGTGGCTTGAACGGCGGTGACCGAGATCTCCTGGTCCCCTTCGTTGGGCCCTGGATCGTCGTTGGCGAGCAACTCCGTAACGCCGATCGTTAGCGGAACATTGCTGGTCGTCGTGCGAGCCGGATCGGCGCCGATGTTCGGTGGATCGTTGATCGGACCCACATTCACCGTCACCGTGGCTGTGGCAGCGGCCTGGTCCGACGCAGGGCCAAGCGTGTCGGCGATCGAATAGGTAAAGGTAATTCGGCCGTTGAAGAAGGCGTCGGGAGCGACGACAACCTTATCATCGGTTAGATCATTCGGCGTCTGATTGTCGTCGATGCTGACCGTCGCGTTACCGCTGCCTTCGATGATCGCGCCGGTACCCACCAAAGTCGGGACTGCGCCGGTGTTAACGCGGTCATTCGCCAAGACATCGACGACCGCCACTTCTCCCTCTTCGACATTCAGCGAATCATCGAGAGCCCGAGGCCGCACCCCCTGCGTGATGTTAACCGTCACGGTCGCTTGAGAAGACAGCCCTTGTGAGTCGGTGACGGTGTAACCAATGGTCGTCGTCCCGGGCAGGGCCTGTTCAGGATCGAACAAAATTGCCGCACCGTCCGAGGAGATCTCCGCAGCACCAACAGTCCCCGTCGTGTCGAGCGCCGTAATCGTAATCCCAGACGTGCCCTCTAGAGGGCCCGCGGTGTCATTGGCCAAGACTGCCAATGAGTTGACACCCGACAGCTCGACCACATCCAACGTTTCGTCGTTGGCCTCGGGAGCATCATTCACGCCCGCCAAGTTAATCGTCACCGTCCCCGAATCGGTCCCCAAACTATTGCTCGCGACAAAACTGAAGGTCGCTACGTTCCCAAACACGTCGTCGTTGACGGGGGTGTAGGAATAGGTGCCGTCCTGATTATCGACCAGGGTTCCCGCAGAGGCCGACGAGACACTATCGATCGCCAGCGGTGCGGTCCCACTAACGTTGGCTAGCAACTGAGCGTCGCTGAAGTTGAGCACCTCACCTTCGGTCCCCTGCAGCGTGAAGTTATTGGCTGTCGGTGCAACCGGCTGATCGTTGATCGTGACCGTGACCGTTGCCGTCGCAGTCGCTCCCTCGGCATCGCGAACCGTGTAGGTAAAGTTATCGGTCGGAGCGGTTCCGGCAGGCGGCGTGTAAGTGATCGTTTGGTCGTTGACGTTCAAGACCGCATTGCTGCCACTAACCGCGGTGATTGTCAACGCTTGGGCTTCGTTGGAGGGCCCCGCATTATCGTTGGTCAACAACTCGGTCGCTTGAATCAACAGCGCCGTTCCACGGGTCGCCGTCACTGCATCCGCCGCAGCGACCGGTGGGTCATTCTGCGAGACCACTGTCACATTGACGATACCCGTCGTGGTGGCGGTCCCATTCGAAGCTTCGAACGTGAAGGAATCCGATCCAAAAAAGTCGTCATTCGGTGTATAGGTTGCCGTCGAACCGGCACGGTCTACTGAGCCGTTGGCACCATTGGAAACCGAGGTAATGGTGATCGGCGCTCCGGTTTCGTTGATGTCCGTGACCAGAGCCACCAAATCAATCGTGTTACCACCAGCGGGATTGAGGTCTTCGTTCAACGTTATGCTACCGGGAGTGGAGACCAATCCGGTGGAAACATTGAACACGACCAAACCAAAGCGATCGTCGCCCGCGATCGACGGATCGTCGTCAACATCGACCAACACATTTGCAGCGGCCAAGCGATCGTCGGGGTCTCCGGGATAGAGCAAAATCTCCGTATCGTCAGGACCTTTCGGATTTTCAACCGGCTGGTCAACCTGAATCACAAAGTTGCTGATTTCGGACTTGAACCGAACCGGCAGACTGAAGGCATCAAACGGAACGGTGTTGTTTTGGTCGTTAAAGTTAGGAATCCCTTCCGGCAAAACCTGCCCTAAACCGCCCACGTCGTTATACCCGTCCTCGCCAAAGGCCCCAAAATTACTTAGAGAGTAAAAGGAAATCGGGGTAAAGACAGGCACGCCGTCCACAAATTCGACGGTGGGCGGCAGAGAGCGAGTGTTCGTATTGATGTTCAGGGCAATGGCCGCCGAATTCACGCTAAGATCTTCGTTGATCGCGGCAACCTCTAACGTTTCCACCGAAACGCTGGACCCCGTCACCTCCGATGCGTTGACCACAAGGTTTGGCAACTGCCGGTTATACAATTCCTCTCCCAAGAATCGGATCCGGAATTCTCGAGGCGGATCGGGAATCTCGTTATTGACTGGAATTCGCGTTATCGAAAACTGATCATCTGAATAACCAAGAGCGTTGAGCGCACTGCCAATGGAATCGACAGGACTGGCGGCAAAGTCGGCAGCTTGGATCGGTACAACGGTCGACCCTCCTTCTTCGCTAAACAAAAAGCGGCCGCCGTTAACCGGGTCGGTTGGAGTTTCCGGAATCAGCAAATTGGAGAACACCAACTCTTGCGTTTCGGTCACAATCGGCTCGACAAAGTCCGCAAACGACACTCCCTCGGTAGGAGTGAAAATGTCCACGAACACGCCAAACGCACCAATCTGAGCGTCCGAACTGAACCGCAAGTCGTTGTAGGAAATCTCTAAATCGACAATTTCACCAGGCGCGATATTCAGCGTTCGGCTGCCTGGATCCAGCAAATCGGCATCCGTCACATGATCACGAACCCCGATTCGCAACTCTAGCAACTCCCCGTCAATCCCCTGACCGCGATTCAACGCGTTGATGACCGACAACGCGTCACTGGCGTCCAATCGCCCATCCCCACTAGTATCCACATAGGCAGTTGATTCACCCGTCTTGCCATCCATCAGCGTATCGAGGGAACCCATCCCATAACGGTTCATGTAGTTGATAACCGTTAAAGCATCCCGCGGGCTGATCCTGTAATCCTGGTCCACGTCCGCCGGCGCGAAGTCATTATGAAAAGCCAGCAAATCACCCGCCAGCAATTCACGCCGCTCCAAAGCCTCACTGCGGAGCCCACGGGGTGAATGGGGAGCCCGACTCTTGCGACGGGTTGCTTTTTTTGAGCGACTGAACAAACGGCCAAGTGATTTCATCGCCAAATCCAAATTTAATTTTCGACAGCTTGGGAACGGTTTTGCGAAGGCTCTAGTCACGGAAATGATCGTGGTAGGACCAACAGGCGTTCAGGGGAACCCATTCCGTCAAGCACTGCAATTATTGAAAAGATTCTAAGTTTCTGCGATTCGAACCGAAGCGCACGGCTACATTCGAAACCCGACAGAAGCCCCATACTAACTGGCCTGCCTGGGTTATCAAGATTGTATTTTGATCGGAGTCGTCAGCTTCGGGAATGTCCACGTATTAGATTCCTTCGGGTCCCAAAGGTTCCGAAAAAAACGGATTCAACGGATCTTCCGGCTTTACCCCGGCCAAGGTGTCAAAATCGGCATAATCGCTACCTTTTGAACCTTTTCCCATTCCCGAAAGAGGCTCGTCCGCAGGCTCCTCACGAAAAAATTCGGACTCCATCCAGCGATCGACATGCGTTCCAGAGAGCGAGTCTCCTCCTCGCTGATCGCCATCCTGCAGTCGATCCTCATCCCCATCTTGGCTACCAGTCGACGTCGCGGCGAACCACCCGCTGCTGGCTTCGCCCTGAGCTTGCTGGCGGGCTTGGCGGTTCAGAGCGTTAATGACCCACAGAGCGTCCGCGGGCGATACAAAACCGTCCCCATCGGCATCCACAAACGTGCCGATATTCTCAGCCGCCGGTAACGCACCAATGCCAAACCGGTTGAGGTAATGGATCACTGCCAAGGCATCGACCGCGTCCAAGTCGCCGCTATTATCGACATCTCCCGACATTTCTGGATTACGCCAAGGACTGGCCACACGCTGCACAGCCACTTCCAACGGGCTGGCTCGACCGTCAACCACCTCCACCCGTATCGTATCGGCCACGTCATGGATCACTAACTGCGGCTGGAAAGCGATTTCATAGACGTCGTCGGGCAGATTCTCAAACCGCATCACGCCGAAGCTATCGGTTTGAGTAATCCGCTGTGGACCATAAACGAAACGCTCGATCTGAATCTCTGATCGCTCGTGTCCGGAGATGCGAATGATGGCAATCCGCTGGTCAGGATCGGCCACACGCAGAAAGGCCGACTCTTGTTCCGCCAATTTCGGCGAGGTGGCTCGAGCGAGCAGGTTGCCATCACTGTCAAAGGCCTCCAACCGCCCCACCGAATCTGCCGCGGTGCCAGTAATGGTCACCCCGACCTCGCTGGTCAAGTCGTCAAACGCGACATCCAAGACTTCGTAGGGCGACCAATGGTCTTGCCAAGTACCGGTGGTCACTTGGTGCCAGGCAAACAACCGCTGGCCACCCGCTCCTTCTTGAATCGAAACCTGCCCGGCGGACCTGGGTGAGACGGCAACGAAATCCAACCCCTCCAACGCATCCAGTTCGTCTCCGACATCCAACTGAGCCGGATCGACAACGTCGTGAGCGGGTAGAGCGCCGGAATCAGCGGCGATCACGGTGGCGACTAACTCAGACACTGGCGCTTCTCCGGCACTCAACGTCTGGCCGCCATCGGCATCCAGAAAAGCAAACCCCTGAATCGATGAAGGAGCGGCCCCGGGTCGCAATTCGGAAACCGTAATACTGGGACTGGTGACTCCAGTCGCCGCATCAATCGCTCGGATCTCGACCGTTTCGAACCCTGGCTGCAAGGGAACTTCAAAGGAAACTTCAGTCTCCTGCAAGTCGGGCGAAACGGCGGTCAGCCAATTCCCTCCGTCCACACGATATTCGATGCGGCTGATCCGATTGAGCGTAATGTCATTCTGCCGGCCCAGAGAATTCTGGTTGGGTAGTGCCACCGCCCGCGCCGTACCCTCGAACCGCAATCGCGAAGCTTCCGCATCGAACCGCCCCACGCCATTCAGTTCCAGCGGCACATCAAGCACATCAAAGATGCCGTCTCCGTCGCTGTCTTGCCAACCGAGAAAGGCCAACGTCGAAGCCGGACTGACGTTCTGCTGAAAGGCTGCGGTGCGAAACGTGCCGCCCGCCATAATGCTGATTTCTTGCTGAAAGCCAGGCGTGGGATTTTCAGCAGCATTCAGATTTTGCGTGTTGTAATACCCTCGGCGATCGGTCCATGGGTCCCCACCGACGTATTCATCGTCACCCCAAAACAAATGCGACAACTCATGAGTAAAGGTCGATGTGGGCCGCGTCGAGGGCACGACCATATATTGTCCGCCGGGATAAGCAAACGCCGTCGCAAAGCTGCCACCGGCCGCAAAGGTCCCTTCCCCCTCGGAAGAATCGACGACGACAATGGTGATCCCCCAGTCGGCGTCCAAGGCGACTCGTTGCTGATGATTAAAACTGCGAATCGCGTCTTCGAACGTCAGCGACGACGGAATACCTTGAGCCTCTAGAAATTGGCCGACGTACCGCCTATTCGTATCGGAAGTCCGATCAATCGGCTCAAAACCGGTTTCAACCGGATTCAGTGCGTAGGTTTCGTCGTAAACAAACTCCAGCGTATGGACCGAATCCAGATTTGCCAGTGTGTCGACCCACCACTGCATGCCGTCGCGAATCTTTTGCAGCACACCGTCGATTTCGAACTGGGTCCAGTCCTGCGTGCTGGCGGCTCCGGTACTCTCAAAGAAGATGGGCGTGACGGCCACGCGTCCAAGCAAGAACTCCCCTGTATCGAGCGGGTTGGCTCCCAGCGGCAGCCCCGTCAACATGCGACGCACCTCAAGCGGTTCCAACCGAAGTTGGCGACGTCGGCTTGAGCGTAAGTGCGCTGAGGAGTTGCGTGCCATGGAAATCTTAACGATGAGAGTGAGCGTATGGCTTTGAAGCTACCGTCGGCCAGATAATTCCCTAAAAACGAACGAAAACACCCAGGCACTTCGAATCTGCCTAACCAGCAGACTCGCAATGCCTGGGATGGAATTGCCAGCAAAGTCATAGAGCCGAGGGCAACCCAATCGACTGCGTGCCCCCTCCTGGTCGCTTAACGCCCCAGTCCACTAAAGATCTGATCGAGTGCCGACTCTTCGCTACTCGCACTGGTTTGATCCTCCACCAGCGTATCAAGCAAGTCTTCCATGCCGATCGCCGGAGCGGATTCAAACACGCTGCGTTCGTATCCATTCACTTTAGCATTCCCCGCAAAAGTCTCTTCCTTTTCTTGGGAGCCTTGAGGACTGGAACTTGAGGACGACGGGCTAACGAACGTCGGCACCGAAGCCAACACGCCGCTGGAATCTCCGACAAAACTCGAAACCAACGCCTCGCCCTGGGCGTTTCGAATTCCTGCTCGGAGATCTCGATTGAGCCGGAAAATAACCGCCAGCGCGTCCGACGCGGTCACCCGTCCGTCCCCATCCACATCGGGATACTCGGGCAGACTGGTCGTCGGCGGAGGACTGAGCTGAATCACTGCCGAGCCAGCTCGATTCAACGCATTAATGACTTGCAACGCATCGAGCGGTGTCACCACTCCGCTGTTATTGACGTCTTCTTGCAAACCGGGCAGTGGATTCTGGAACGCATTGGACTGCACCACAATCGGCAAATCTTCGATTTCACCCGTTTCCAATAGTTGCCCTGCTGTATCCATGCCGGTCAAAATCACTCGAGCATAAGTCGTTCCGAGATCAGCGTCCTGCGGAACATCCAAGGCAACCGATCCGAGAAACGGCTCCAAGCCTTGCGGATTACCCGGCGAGCCGAGCACACGTGATTCACCGGCATCGCTGAAGTCACCGTCGCCGTTCCAGTCGACCAAGATATCCAGTCGATAAGGTTGGCCACCCGAGTTGACGTCGACGTCGACCGTTGTGGTGAAGCCACGCTGAATCGACCCCAGGAAGCTGACTCCATCATCGACATCTCCGTCTGGGACCCTGGCATCGGAATCCGCTGTCACCCCAGCCCCGAGGAACAGACTGTTGTCGACTCGGCGACGCGGCCCACCATCGGCGATGGAGGAAGCGTACGGATCCGGAGCGTCGCCAAAGTCAAATCCGGTACCAACAAAGATCGTCAGTTCGGTCCGGCCGTTGGGCTGGTTGCTTTGCAGCAGGTTGCCGATTTCATCTTGGATCGTGACGAGGTCCAGCACGCCGGCACCGGTGACACCGGCTGTACCATCCAAGAAGATTCGATTGCCGACCAGCGACGCGGTCACGCTGGGCAGATTCGCAGCATTGATCGCCTCAGCGATCGCGATCGCCGCCTCTTCAGCTGTCGCTCCGGCGGGCAGCGCCACAGGTAGTGGGGCCTCCTGACCGGGCTGACCGAGTTGTGTCAGCACGGAGCTCGTCATGTCGAGCGTGTACGTCACATCGCTTCGCAGCGCGACCCGACCGCCACCGGCATTGATGGGACTCAAGCCCAAACCGGCACCGCTGATGGCTCGAACGAGTGCATCGGCGACTTCATCGATCGTGGAATTCTCCGTGATCGTGACGGGCAAAGCACCTGGGGTCAGCACCTGATTGTCGGTGTCCAGTTCGAAGGTCATTTCCTGCACCGAACCACGGCGAATGACAAACGTCTGACCATCTTCCAAACCGTCCGGCACGGCGACATTGGCCGGGATACCGATCCCGAATCCAATCGATGTGCCGATGGCTCCTTGGACCACCAACCCGCTCAACAACGGATCGACCGCCGACAGGGTATTGGTTCCGGTCAGGACGAACTGCCCGTTACCGACGTCGGTTGCCGTGAGCTCCAGCGCCGAAAGGTTGATTACCGTGGTAATCGCGGCGGCAATTTCCTCTGCCGTGGCATTGAGCGGAATCGCAACGGGCACCACATCGGTCGCCGTCAATTGATTGTCGTCGAGCTCGAATGTCAGCAACAGCCTGCCATCGGTGATACTGAACGTCGCTTCGTCGGCTCCAACGATTTGAGGCAGCGTTTCCGGCACACTGACGGTGATCGAGGACTCATACTCGAAGGACGTCGTGTTGCCTCCCAAGTCGACGATATTGAAGATGCCGCCGTCCGTGGTATCGGTTGCCGGCAACGCCCGAATGACCGCATCGGTCGCGTCCAGCAAGCGGACCACATAAACCGCATCGGACTTGAAGACACCGGCCAACGAAGTCAACCGAATCACGTTGGTGCTGGGGTTGTAACCAAAGTTGTAGTCGACGCCTTGGACCAACGGCAGACCGTTCTCCAGCAGCAAGACCGAATCTCCGCTGACCGAGCGGTCATCGATGCCAACTCCCGGCACCGGGTCACTCGGCGCGATGCCGTCGATCAACTGAATGTCAAAGAACGACGGAGCTTGTCCGGTGACTTCGACAACGCCCGAAAAGGCTCCCAGTTCATCGGCACGCGGAGAAATCAAAATCGCCCGGGGCCCGACCTGATCGCCACGATCTTCGGCACCTCGATCCTTGAATACCAGCTCGCCCGAACCAAACGGAGACTCCACGTTCGGATCATCTACCCGCAACTGACCGTTGACGTCAAAGCGAGGGGCGATGATCGGCGACCGAGGCAATCCCAACGGACTGCGGATCGTGACCAACGACGCGCGATCTTCCAACGAGTCGATCGAACTGTCGATGATCGCCGCACCACTGGAGGGTGTGAAAATCAACTCACCCGCACCGACAAACAGTTCATCGGAATCCGACACCAACTGTGGAAAGGTGCCCAGCGAAGTCGTCGGCCCAACGGAAGTCGTATTGCGATAGAACGTCAAGGCACCCTGGACGCTGCTGGAACTGGTCGCATCGACGTCGATACCCAGTTCCGAGTTAGCCACGATGTTGTTGAGCATCGTGGGCGAAGCATTTTGCCGCACGGTAATGCCGGTCCCGCCAGCAACAAACAGGTCGACTGTCGTACTGGAGATGGCTCCCACGGCATCGATGTCCGCACCAATCGTGCTGGAGGTGGGATCACCCTGTCGCAGGTCGGTCAGACGCACGAAGGCAAAGCGATCTTGCGTGCCGAAGCCCGCCGCATCGATGTCGATCAAATTGGACAGGCCATCGACGGTACCGACCTCAAAGTAAGTGACACCGTCGCGGCTGATTTCCACCAACACCGACTCCACCGCACCGGCCTCAAAGACCACCAGATCGGGACGAGCATCGCCACTGCCGGTCAATCGGTTATCGACAAACTCCAGCACCAGGATCCCGCCATTGCCCATCGAAAGCGTTTGGTCACCATTGACCGGCTCGGCCCCCAGGCCTGAACTGTCCGGTGCTCCCAAAGCAGTCGTCGTATCTTGGAATTCCGTATCAGGAACCGGACCGCCGCCAGCACCGGGATTGTAGTCCACCACGCGATCCGCGAAGGAAAGCGCCCCCTGCGGGAACTGGATCCCTTGCAATGTCTCCGCCGGTGCAGTGGCTCCCGCGGTGATCGTTCCGCCAATAATCGTGTTATTGAGGATGCGATCAAAAGGAACCGGTGGAAGCGCCGAACCATCCGCAGCAATGCCGGAAACACGAATGCCGCCGGTGCTGTTGAACGCCAGCACGTTGCTTTGCACAACCACGCCTGGAACCAAGCCATTCGTGTTCAGCTCGACCAAGTTGCGTGGATAACGCACGAGGCTATCCGTGGTGACGCCCGCGACATCGGCCGTGACGTCATGCACCAAGTCGATGCCGTATTGCGAGTTGAGCAAGAAACGGCTGTTCTCAACCATGATCACCCCTTGGGAGTCGTGGTCTCGGTTCGCGTCGCCACGCCCACCAGCACGCTCCACGTTGGCCAACGCGCCGCGGCCGTTATCGACCAGCGAAGTCCCCAGCAAGTTAATTCGCGAATCCGACCGTGTGCCGGCGCCACTCGAGGGCTGTGCGGAAACATTCAACACCAGCTGGACTTCGCTGCTGTTAATGGCCGCCACAATCGCCTCGGCCACTTCACCCGCAGTCTGAGGTCGCACCAAACCGGTACCGGGGATCGGCAATCCCGTCACAACGCTGATCTGCTCCGAACCAGGATCGATCGCATTGAACGTGTAAGGAATCCGCACCCGTCCCGATTGAACGCCAGTGTTCGATTCAACCAAGTCAAACTCAAACGTGACGGTGGTGTTTCCATCGCCAATCGTGAAGGTCGTTCCATCGATCAATTGGTCGGCTGGACGTGCGGTAATCGTTTGCGATTGGGCTAAACGTGTGTTGGTATCGAAAGCCCGGAAGGTCTCTCCTGGCAACGAAGCCACGAACTCGCTGGCATCGCGAATCTCCAACTGATACGAACCGGTGCTGAGGCTACTGACAGGCTGCGGAGGACTGGTCAGATTGGGCGATGGATCGACAATCAAATCAGTATTGGCCGTCGCCCCGGTGACCAACTCACCACGCTCGGCAAAGCCGATGATGATGTCGTCGAAATAAACCCCTTCGAAGGCGTTGTCCCGTGCCCGGTCCGGTCCTTCGCTACCAAACTGGTTCCCGTAGCCGTTGCCCGCCAGCCCAAACGGTCCCGCGTCGTCGATCGACAAGCCGACAAAGTTGACTTGAGACCCGCTCGTACCGAACGCGGTCATCTGACCATTGGCAAACTGCTGTGCCATCGCTTGCCGAATCGCACCGGCAACTTCAACGGCCGTCATGCCGCTGTCGACAGCAATCGACAGTCCATTACGAACGGCAGACTGATCGATCACCAACGGGCTGCCCGCTGGCAAGGTGACGGGGAATCCGCCCGTCACCTCGACGCGCGTCCCACTCTGGATCACACGGAAATCGCGAGTCACCGAGATACTGGCCGTGTAACCGCCGATATCCCCATCGACACCCGAACCGGCCACAATCGGGTTGTAGCCCGAATTGATATTACTGCTGATTCCCAAATACAACGTCTCGGCCGTCGTCGCCGTCCGCTGCAGGCCAAACACGCCGCCTCGAGCCAGTTCATTACCGTTGGCATCGAACAGTCGAGCAACCGGCGTCATCGCCGATCCCACGCTCGGTGATGCGGCAATGTCCAGGGTGGCACCGACCGGCAAGTCGATGCGGAACAAGTCGACATCACGCGCCGATTCAATGTTGCCGTTACCGCTCAACTGCAGGTCGCCGGCGGACGTCGGCAAGGGCGTCGCCAGCCTCAATTCATCGTTTGGTTCCGCAGTGAAATCAAACGCATTATCGACCTGAGCTTGTGGTGCATTATCACGAATCACGGGAGCCAAGATGTCGGCCACGGCACTGGCCGACAACTGGTCTAGCGACACAGCCCCGACCACAGCGGGATCGAACAAGGGCACGTTCACTTCACCAGCCGCTACATCGACGTTGCGTTGTCCATCATTCAACACAAACGTCACACCACCAACGTTCAATGTCACACGTTCATCGGGTGCCGAGCCAGGCACGCCGGCATCGGCATCCCGATAGAAGTCCGCGATGCGACTTCCCGGAGGCGTCACAATCGTGGGCCCAAACTGCAGATTAAAAGTCTGTCCCGAAATCGCGATCTCTTGGCCGTCTCGCAGTTCGCTACCGGGCAACGCACGAATGGCTGGGTCGCCCCCGCCGATCTGGCCCGCCGAACTGAATTCAACCCTCAAGCGGAGATTGTCTCGACCGGCAAATTCGCCTAACGGCACGCGTGCTTGTCGCCAAGTATCGGTATTGTCGAAAGCCTCTTGGACGTCGACATCGATGTCATCATCGGGATTGGGATCGTCGAACTGATCGTCGTTATCCTCCAAGCCTCTTGCCGACCCATTGGTCGTCACCAGATGCTCGACACCGTCGTCGGTGGTGACGTAAACGCGGAACGCGTCAGTCCCATCATCCGATTCCAGGAAGTAATTGAAGTACAGGTAAGGCTGATCCGCCGCCGAGTAACCTCCCAGGCCAAACGGATTGCTCTCGATCGCACCGAAGGCTCCACCGGGGAAATTAAATGTATTTTCGACCGCTTGCCCGTCCTGCCGAGGCACCGCGGTAGGGCTATTGGCTTGTGTCGTCAGTCCACCAAAAGCGGAATTTTCAAAACCAAATCGGAAACTTGAACCGCCTGCCGAAGCATCACGGGTACCGTTGAAGTGTTCGTTGATCCCGTGACCAGCATCCTCCCCGCGTGTCCCCGTCACATGCCACAGGTTGTAGTCCAAAGTACTGAAGGCCAAACCTCGTACGCTACCATTGCCACCGACGTTGATGTTTGTGCGACCGCCGGCAAAGATTGGCTGCAGTTCACCCGCGGTATTGAAAGCATAGACTCGTCCATCAGCGGTCGTGCCGAACAGCAGATCCGCATAGCGGCCGCCGTCCACATTGTCAGGACCGGAGACCAAACCGGTGAAAGGGATCCCCACAAGGTCGGTCGCGGTGGAAATGTAGCGTCCGATGTTGCCTTCGAAATGCTGTGTCGGATTATCGACCGCGTACAAACCACCGGCATTCGAAACCGCGAACATCGTCTGGCCGGCGAAGGCAATACCGGTGATTCGGCCACCTGGCGTCACGCCCAAGACTTCAAATGCCTGGCCGAGTGAATCTCGCGTCGCCGCGGCATTGCTCAGCGTGACCGTTCGTCCGCTCGCAGCCGCAGTGATCGTACCTAAGTTCGCATTGTTGATCGCCTCGGCGACCCGAATCGCAATGTCAACATCGCGATCGGCAACCGAGAATGGTACGGCGATACGTCCCGGCACGCTCACTCCAGCGGTGCCGGTCTGACCAGTCACCACGCCGCGAATCTGCAACGTCGAAGTATCGACGGCCGTGGCTCCGCGGAAGTTAATCCGGTCACCGGCCGATCCCACGATCACCCCACCACCGACAGCCTCGGCGACCGCCGCGGCGAACGATTCGCGGGTTGCATTCTCGTTAATCCGGATCTGGTTATTCTCCAAGCCAGGCGTGACGGCAAAGTCACCCTCAACGCCTAATCCTCCTCCCGTAACGACAGGCAGATTGAGCTCGGAGTCATTCGACAGATTAATCCGCCCCAACGATGTTGTGGCTCCCGCCACAATCTGGAAATCAGCCCGACTGACGATGCCGGCAAATCCATCAAGCAATTCCGCGTCGGTCAAACGAGCTCCCGTCAGATCGAGCAGCGGCACCGCGATTGAACCGTTGGGCACCACGCCATTGGAATCGAACTCGAAGGTCCGAGTCACACCCGCGGCATCGGTTAAAGTCACCGTCGCGCCATCGACCAACAAGGCAGGATCGACCGTCAGTACAGGTCCGGTATTGAATTCGTAGGTCGTCGTTCCCGACAGCGTCGATACCGAAAACTGATCGCCATCACGAACGGCAAAACCCCGTTCGTCGTCATACTGGAATGTGAATTCCGGACCGGAATCCATTTCAAAGGTGAAGGGCGTTTGGTTCGAACTGAAGATGGTGAAGGTCGAAAGACCGTCACTTAAGATCGGTGTAGTCGCCCCATTCACATCCACATCGGTTGCTTCGGACACCACAAACTGGGTCCGTCGAGCCGTATTGGGATCGATCGGGTTACCCAGGGTGTCAAACAGCCCGGTTTCGATATGGCCACGTTCGCGGATCTGCGTCCCCGCCCCATTTGCACGTTCGTCAATCGTGATCGCTTGACCGCCCACGTTGATCGTTCGCACGACACGATTGCCCACCGCACCACTGAAAGCTTGGCCGGTTTGCGGGTCAAACTGGTAAACAATGTTCTCCAGATATTCTGGGCCAGGAGCAAACACACGATTGCCGACAAAGAAGCCCAGGCCATTATCTCGGAAGGTTATCGCTTCAGGATGCACCCCTTCGTCCGAGGCCACCACCGCCGGTCCGTCGGGAGTGAACGCGACTTCAAACGTCTGCAGGTTGCTCGCGCCAATCACCGTTGCCGCACCCGTTTCCGAACTGATGCGTTGGTACTGCACCCCGGTATCATTGGGCGGGTTGCCGTTGATCAAGTCGCGATTGTAAGAGAACAATTCGCCGTTAGGCAGAAACGCGAAGTCGGCGAAGTCCTGGTTGTTCAGTCCCACCGAACCAAAGTTCTCGCCGGTGAATGGATTCACCATATTGACGGACTGCTCATTGCCGTTAAACGTCCGGCCAATGGTGTACAACACCACGTCATTGAGCGTTAAGTCAATCGGAGCCGAAACGGGGTCAAACAGGACGGGCACGACCGGATCGGCGGCGGTGCCACCGCCGGACGAACCGATGCGATCTTCCGCGATGCGGACCACCGAATCGATCGGCTCAAGTCGCAACAGCGGGTTGGCGGCCGCGGAGACGAAGAACTGATCCATCTGCTCAGGGATGCGAGTCTGATTCGCAACGGCCACAAAATAAGTCCCTTCGGACAGCTCCGTCGTTCCCAAAAACGGATCGAGCGTCCCGGCTGAACCTCGACTCAGATCGGTACTATCGACCCCTTGTCCCGAACGAGGCTGATCATCCGCGATGTTGCTGTCACCCGCGGTCATGACCAAATTGCCCGCCGCGTCGAACACGTAGAAGGCCATGTCGGCACGGGCGAAGTTATCGGCGTAATCGAGATCGAAAATGGTTGCCAAGTACAGGTCGGCGTCATCTCGTGTCAGTCGATCGTACTGCACGTCGAACTGATACCAGTCGATATCATCAGCACCGTCCAGCACGCCGGCGACCGACTTGGCCAAACGATCACTGCTCAAAGGACCATTGTTGCCTGTGCTAACGCCGTCAGCATCCACGCCAAACGGCCCCAAGGGCTGTGCCTGACCAAAGGCATCGTTGGGTGCGGCCTGCTCGTATTCTTCACCCAACAGCGGTGAGTGAAACGGTTGGCCGATGATTTGCAAACCGGTCGTTGCGTAACGAATATCGGTAAAGCGAACCTGCGTACCGGGGGCCTCGTCAGCCTCTCGCAGCCGCACCTGCAAACGGTAGGAGCCACGCGTCAAACCATCGCGCACCTGGGCCGGATCGAGCAGATTCGGGGACTCCGTCGGCGTAGCGGCATTGCTGCTTCGCACCCGTACGTGATACAGGTTGCGAGTTCCCGTTTCGCCGGGCATAACGATCCGCATGCCGGGATCATTGGGATTCGTCGAGTACAAGTCTTGCAGTTGATTGTTGTCGACCTGCTCAACCAGCGAAAACGTCACCGGCCCGCTCGCCGAAACATCCAGCAGACTCGTGTCCACCAACAAGTTGGGCACGTCACTGCCGAGGTAAAGATCATTGTCGAACCGCAATGCCAACACGTAATCACCACCGGGCTCGGTCACGACACTCGAATCGGCGGGGTCAAATTGACGTGCCACTCGCCTTGCCAAGGTGACTTCGACAGGCCCCAACGTATCGCCAAACGTGGTGTTGACCGCCAGTTGCACCGAGCCGGATGGATTCGCCAGGAAATCCGACACGCGCACCTCCGCCGTCGTCGCTTGACCGGAAAGGCCAAGAGTCAAGAAACCGTTTGCATCTTGAATGTTTCCACTGATCGTCAAAACCTGGGTTTCGGTACGCTCACCGATCTCCGACATCGGCCGCACCGAGTCAGCGTCTAAACGATCACTGACATACAGCCGTGAAGGATCGGCTTCCTCTCTGAGCGAGCTGTCCGAGAGCGCTAGCACCTGCCCATTGGCATCGATCAATTCCAGCACCGTGTCGAGCGAATTCGACGTCGCGTCGATATCAAACCAAACCTGGGTGCCCGCTTCGGCGACGAAGGAATAAACATCCACGTCATCGCGTTGGCCAACCAAACCATCGACCACAAATCCAAGCCGCCGATTCTCGTCGCCGCCCGCTCCGCTAGGAGCTAACTCTCCCAAGAACTGGGCTTGGCTTGGTAACCCGTTGGTGCCCGGCGAAACCGCCAGTACCGATTCGTTCTCCGCAATCGCCGCCACGTTCCGATCGCTAGCCGCCTCGCGAACCGTCACGCCGTTCCACAATCCGGCGGTGACCTGCTGCAAAGGACTGGTCGTCGCCGGGTCCTCAGGAATCAGTTCCAAAAACGCGGTGATGCGACTGTTCGATGCCGCCGCATCGGTGGACCAAGCAAAAGCGGTGGTCACGTCAGCCGGGCCGAAGGTCGTTCCCAAACCGGGATCAAGGCCCTGTGGAAGATCGACCGTGTCGATGTCGCCAGCGACACTGAACGTCGCCGTACCGGCCAGAATTGCTGCTTCGAGCTCTGGGAACTGATCGGCTGCCCAGCCATCGAACTCTGCCCCCGTCTGGTTGACTCCGTCGTTGCTGTAAAAACCGCCGTGAGCAAAACCAACGCGGCGCGCTCCGTCGATGGTGAAAGCGCGGAAATCGGCCTGCCCGGGCGAGCCAGTCGTGTAGAGAATGTCATCGCTAGGCGCTTCCACATCCTCATCGAGGTAATTCACGACTTGGATGTCACCCAACGCCCCGGTGGGCGATTCCAAGTCGAGCGTCGAGAAGAGTGTCGCCACCCCATCCAAGAAGTACGACTGAATCGTCCAGTTCACTACACCTGCTGGCCCTTGGAACGTGCCACGACTCTCCACGCGGTCGTCAGCGATCAACGTTGCCGGCTGGGTAACCGTCGTCGCGGCCAACGCGGTCGCTTGTCCATTCACCACCACGTAGGTGTCATAAGCAAAGATGTAATCTTGGTTGATTAACAACTGTTGTAGAGTGGCATCAAAGACCGTCACGCCCGAACCAAAGAACTGGACCGAGCCACCGTCGACAATCTGTGCTGAAAAGAAGCCCGGAGTGTTGATGTCGACATCGTTGTCGATCAGCGTACCATTGTTTACCTCGGGACCGGTCGGTAGTCGCGGAGCGCCGGTCGACTGATCGCTTAGATCCCCGCCCAGCAAACCGTCGTTATTGGTATCGAGCTGAGGCCGTCCGTCAGGCGTGAAACCAGCTCCAGAGAAATCGTCAGCAAGCGTCGTCAAGATGACGGGGAAATCGGGGTGACCGACCAACTGCAGCGATCCACCGATCCGATCGTTGATTCCACGAAGCTGCTCCGCCGCGGTCAGCAGGTTGCCCCCAACGACCAGCCCGGCAGGCTCATCACTGTTTTCAAACTTGACAACCAAACTGCCTCGTGCGTCACTCTTTAGCTGCAAGCCGCCGTAGACGAATTGGTTGGGAATCTCAATCGTATCATTGACTACGTGGACGATGTCATAATCGTCCCACACACCCTGCGTGGCGAGCTCGCCACCGCGGACTTGCATCCCGTTGATGTCGTTATCGTCCAACCGATTCTCGCGAACCATGGGGCCTGCGTTACCGAAAGCCTCGACAAGGTTCAACGGCCCCGTGGAACGCCCTTTGTCCTCAACACTGTGGAAGGACAGCGAATTAATGTCGATCGTGATGGCCGCGCCTTCGCCACCCAAGAACTGATTATTGACGATGATGGGCGTCGCACCGCGGACAAACACGGTCCCCGGCGCGTTCGTGCTTCGCCCCACGCGATCGCCACTGACGTCATCTTGCCCATCGGCGTTGAATTCAAACTTACTGTTGGTCAACCGCAAGTCGGCTTGATGAACTTCAATCGGATTGAAAGTGGCAAAGCCCCCTTCGATCCGGGTGTCGCCGCCGGCTCCGGCAATCACGGCATAGTCCAAGCTCAGACTGGAACCTTGGCCGAAGTACAATCCGCCCCAATCGCCTGGAGTGACCTCAAAGTCTTCGCCACGATTGTTCGTATCAAAGGTTCCGCTGCCACCGTAACGCTGGTCTTCCAAGGAAGTGAAGATAATCGGCAAACCGGCTTCGCCCTCGGCAATCAAGTCACCACCGAAGCGGGCTTCAATCCGGGCGCTATCCAGCTTGATGACCGTACCGGGATCGATGTCGAGCCGTCCGTCGAGGCGAGCTCGCAAGGCAATCGCCCGCTCGGGCAAAGTCGCCCCTGGATTGCCGTTATTATCGGTGAACGTCCTGCTGCTGGCATTCAGCTGGGCGACCAGTTGAAACGGTCCGGTCACCGCCAAACCGGTCACAGGATCGATCGTGACAGCGGCACGATACAAACGCCGTGCGACGAACTCGCCACCGGCAGGCACCGTCGGCAACTGTGACAACCGGACGGCTCCATCGGTCGCCAAGGTGACCGTGTTCGTCCGAGTGCTCGCAGCCCCCTCCTGTCCGCTCGCATCCACATTCGTCAAACGGTATGCATAGGTACCGGCGGCCACCTCGGTTCCCGTTCCGCGTTGCAAGTCGACCAACAACACCGAAGGCACGTTTGAGTCCGCCAGCGGACCGCCTGGCGATCCTTGGATGACCAAATTCTCTGTCAGGATATGCGGAACATCGACGTCATCAAAACGAGCTTGCGTGGTTAACGGTTGGAGGTTGGAGCCCGACCGCGTCACGACACGAATGAACATGCCATTGATGGAGTTATCAATAATCGAGTTGCCATACACATCCGGTCCGACACGTGCATAGTCGGGCACGAACGGAGCCGCTTCTTGATACTTTGCTTCGTCAAACCGCGTGACCGCAAAGGTGTCGGGAGTCGCCGCGATCGCGGCATCCGCACTGTCACGAATCGTCGAGTGAGCCACCGTGGCGCGAGTGATCGCCATATCGACTGGTGACACCACGACGCTTCGACCATCGACGCTGACACGGCCGCCGCCGTAGCGCAAATCGGCGAACTGCAAATGGTTGATGAACAACCCTTGGTCTTCCAAATTGACTCGCGATTCGTCGGCCGCATCGAGATCCCCACGGAAGTCCAAACCACCCCAGTCTCCAGACCGCGCTTCCGGGGTAAAGATCGGGGTATTGCCCGAACCGACGGAGTCGTCGTTGATGCTGGTGAAGATGACGCTGCCAGGAATCAGCACACCCTCGCTATCACGCACCGGCTGTCCCGTCGCGTCCAGCAAATTCGGCGTGCCCAACAACTGCAGAGAAGCTCCGCTGCGATTGATGGTCGGCGCGGTGCTGCCAACGCCAACCCGCGCGTTCTTCATCTTGAAGATCACCCCGGCATCGACTACCAATGTAACGCCTTGGGGGATATCCAGCGTGCTGCCGTCTTGCAGCGGACTGCCGAAACTATCAACACCCACTTGGTAAGACCGATTGTCTTGTTGAGTGTGCACCAATCCGTCGGCACCACCATTGGCGACGACCCGAATCGTCTGGCCAGGCTGCGCCCGCGAGATCGCGTCATCCAAGTCTCGAAACGGACTGTTGATGGAACCGTTGCCGGTCCCGTTTGCCATCTTGTCGACAAACAGAGTCGCCGTGGGATCGGCCGGCACAAACCAGAAGTTGTGAACGCCACCAGGACGACCATCCCCATCGCCGTCCAACGCAACGCCACCAAGGTCGGTCAATTTACCTGCCAGCGAACTGGAAATCGGCTCGAAGTCGATCCGCAAATCATAGGCACCTTCGGTTCGACCGCCGAAGCCGGTACCGCTGATCGCGGGATCGTAAGCATCATTGCCGCTGGCCGAAACACCAAATACATAGACGCCTTGGCTTAACTCCAACTCGATCAGCGAATCTTTGCTGAAGTAGTCATCGTTGGCGGCGATCTCTTCGAACTTGCCATCGGGAAGCTGCTTATACAATCGCAACGCCGTGTCCAGCAAACTCGCTTCGGGCATCCGTTCAGCGATGGTTTGGACCGAGACCTTACCGCCGATGGGCAACTCAAAACGGTACAGATCAATGTCGGTACTCTCGGGCCGATAAAGAAACTGCCCATTGACGATATCGACCGCACTCGGGAAAGCCTGCTCGCTGGAATTGCCTGGATTGAAAATCGCATCGGCGCTTTGGGTAACCGAACCAGGCAGGCCGTCGGCAAAGCCCAAGCCCAACATCTGACCGACCGCCAGCATCGAACCGCGGAAAAACGGACCGCCGAACTGATCGTCCGTCGAGGAATCAAAATCTTGGAAATCCAACACCGCCAGATCGTCCAAGCCATCCAAATTCCGGTCTGCCGTCGCGACCGCCAATCCACCCGGACCGCTGGTTGCATTGGGATCGGCTCCGTAAATATCCCCCACGGCAATCGTGAAAAATGCGTCTCCCGCAGGAGCGCCGTTGGTTTCCACAAACTGAATGCCTAAGTACTGACTGAATAACTCCAGTGATTCACGAACCCGCTCCTTCTGCTCCTCGGTGATCACGTTGAAGTAGGTTTTGTCGTCGTCTAGCCCGGGACTATTGGGATCGTCACCCAAAAATGTCGGCGCAAAATCATAGAACAGCGTCGAAATGCCGTCGAACCGATCCGCACCGCGACGCAGAATGTCCAGCGGCACGACGCGATCGAGCCGAGTTGGATCTTCCTCGCGAATCGACTGCACTCCCGGCACTCCCGATCCGCCGGGCAAATCCAAACCATACGGCGTGACGTTAAAGATCTCGCTACTCAGCACAGCCGCTTGCTTGCCCGTGGCAGTGAAATCGATCTGCTCGCCAATCCCGGCGAAGCTGTCCGCGGGATCGGCAACTGAAATTGCGATCTCGGTCGGCACAATGGCACTGCCCACGCTCGGACCGGCATCCTGCTGACCAATCCGGAGCCTCGCACCGTCGGTCAGAAACACACTTGGATTATCGGGATCAGGCACCCGAGCCAACGGAGAGGCGAATTGCAGTGTGGCGACATTCGTGATCGCACTGTACGACACCGACGTTGGTGTCACCATCACGTCGTCATTGTTGTTGGCCGTACCGCGCGAATAGAACAGCCGATAAAAACTGGGATCCTCCGCCTTGGTGGCTTCCAACTCATCATCGTTGAAGTGGACTTCGATCACACCCACTTCGGGACTGAGCGTGCCATTGGACAGACGCCGCACTGGCTCCGGCACCACGGCAAGCACCTGCGGACCCAAATCCAACTCGAACGGCAAGACAAAGTTGGCGCCGTCGTTAAACACCTCGCCGTCGATGTTCTGCAGCGTTACAGGCCCTTCGCCGAAGACGCTGATCTGGTACTTGTCATCGGGCAACGGCTCGGTGAAGCGGAACACCACCTGGCGCGCCGAATCGCCCAAACCGACATAGCCCGGTACGACCTGCACGTCACTAGCGCCCGACAACACCAGCGGCGAATAAGTCGGCACACGATTGCCAACCAGCGTGCTGGGCAAACCTGCCTGCAACTCGACCTGCATCAAAGCCGAAGCCTGAGGATTGCTGTTGATGGCGTTGAGGAACTGCCCCACCGTTGTTTCATTGCCAGGCGCGGAGTTCACCTGCACGGTCACATCGTTGCCGCGCACAATCACCGCCGGCAATGCAGGCCCAAGAAAATTCCGCTGCTCGACAATCAACTGTTGACCACGCCCCTCGGGCCCGGTCGAAGTCGACAGCACGCGCACGCGTACCGCATTGGAAGTCCCCAGGTCAGTAAACGCAGCCGCTGCGTTGGCACCCGCCAACTCGACCCGCGAAGCGTCCGGGGCCGTCGTCCCAATCGGCGTTAAAGAAGCACCGGTAAGCTGTATGCCTGTCACCAACGCTGCCGACTGCGGATTGCTGGTCAGCGCCGACAACAGCCCGGCAACGGTCGTCGGACTCGCGGGATTGCTGTTCAGACCAACCGAGATGGTCTTGCCCTCGACAAGAATCGTCGGCAACGAACTG
This sequence comes from uncultured Pirellulaceae bacterium, assembly GCA_964477385.1. Lineage (GTDB taxonomy): Bacteria > Planctomycetota > Planctomycetia > Pirellulales > Pirellulaceae > Roseimaritima. The sequence goes on along the minus strand of CAYZHQ010000002.1, from coordinate 65,250 downwards.
CCGACTCGATTGGCTGTCGAAAACTCCAACGCAATCCCGTTGCCTTCCGCACCCGACGGAACGGCACGGAAATTCACCAACACACTGCCGCCGGTACCAAAGTCGGTCGTCGTCTCGGCCGATTCAAACTGATCGTCACCGCCGGCACGGGTGATCTGAATGGCAGCGAGCGTTTCCGGATCGATTTCGGTGGCGTCATCAAATTGAAACACCAGCTCGCGCGGCGCAACGGTCAGCCGCGAATCCTCGAACAGCAACGACCCTTCATTGGGCTGAATGGCAATCAGGTCGGGACCCGCGAGCAACTGACGTTGCTCCAGCGTTTCCAACAAACCCTTGCGATCCTGGCGACGACGCCGAGCGCGCAGCCGGTCGGAGGCGGAAAAAAGTCCAGAACGACGAGTGCCTGATTTACGGGTGGTCATCAACCATCCTCTTTCGAAGCCAATGTTGGCGAGCGGTTACAAAGTTATCTAGGGACGAAGCGACTAGTTAGCCGCTAAATCATGTTGTCAATCGGAAACGCCAATGCACCAAAATGGACAAACTGGGGCAAATAGGAGATTTCGAGCAATAGCCTGCTGAATTCTAATTCACGGCCCCCGTTTCGCAACGAAAATCCCTACCCACACGGCGTTTACAGCGTTGCAGGCCGGTCGAAACGATTATCCGACCAAATCTGAACACGTGGCATTGGACACTTTGATTTGCGTAAAAGTTCCAACCACTACGACCATCCTGTCCCGAGACCGCGAATCGCGACTTTTCTGAGCTTTTTTCGATCTTGCGACTCGTACCCCCGGATTGCTACGGTTCCCATCCGAGGGCTGCCATTTGTTTTGGTGCCGATCGATTACTGACGCCGATGCGAAAGCGACACGGATGTACGCTCCCTTTTCTGCCCCAACCGTCAAGCCGACCCGGCCATCCAGCCCCCGTTTCGCAGCCCTAGTGGCCATCACTGCCACCACACTAGCAGGGTGCCAATGGGCTTCGAGCGGCCAGAATGCACAGGGCCGACAACTCTACGAGCAAGGCCAATACACCGCGGCCATGCAGCAGTTCCAAAAAGCGATTTCGACCAGCCCTACCGATCCTGACGGTTATTACAATTTGGCAGCCACAGAGCACCGCCTGGGAGCCCAGCGTCAAGACCGGGCGCTGCTCGAACAAGCCGAAGCGTTATACAACCAGTGCCTTGATCACGACCCGAACCACCTAGAATGCCACCGTGGCCTCGCCGTTTTGCTGGTCGACACCGGCCGGCCCGATAAGGCCTTTACGCTGATGAAAAACTGGGCTTCTCAGAATCCGACGTTGGCGGAACCGCGAATTGAGCTGGCACGACTGTACGAAGAGTACGGCGATCCGGCGACAGCCAAGCGGTACCTGGAAGACGCCGTCCAGCAGGACCCCAACAATTCCAGAGCCTGGTTGGCTCTGGGCAAAATCCGCGAAGGATCGGGCGAGCTGACTCAGGCGATGGCCAACTACCAACGCAGCTACAGCTTGAACAACATGCAGCCGATGGTCGCCGAGCGAATCGCTGCCATCAGCCGTCAACTATCGGACAGCTACGACCGCTCGCTCTCCGCGGGTGATACCCGCATGGCTCAGCCCAACACAAACAATCAAGTTGGCCGCCAACGGTACTAGTGGGTGCGGTCCATTTGAATTGGGCCTCCCGGTCGCCTCGACTCCGGCATAGAATCCCTGTCTCAGCGCCCGCACTTCGCGGTCGCTGAATGACTCTCTGATGGGAAATGGAATCGGTGCCGATGGCCTCATCCGCAAGTGACCAACGTGTTTATAACTTTTCCGCTGGTCCGGCTGTCCTGCCGGTTTCAGTGCTGGAGCGTGTGCGAGACGAAATGCTTTGCCTGCCTGGGGCGGGCAGTTCATTGCTTGAAATGTCTCACCGCGACAAACGGTTCCTAGAAATCATGCACGGCGCCGAGGCCGGCCTTCGCCGGTTGCTGAATATCAGCGACGATTATGCCGTGCTGTTTCTGCAAGGCGGTTCGCGACTGCAATTTTCAATGATTCCCGCCAACCTGCTTCGCCAGACAAATGCCACGGCGGAGTATTTACTGACCGGATCGTGGAGCAAGAAGTCGATTGAAGAGGCGACGAAAGAAGGTTCCGCTCGCGTCGCCTGGGATGGCAAGCCCGGAAATTACAACGCTTTGCCTGGCGCCGACGAACTCCAAATTGCCGACGACGCTGCTTATCTGTACTACTGCAGCAACGAGACCATTCAGGGCGTCCAGTTTCCTACCGAGCCGGCCTGTCCCGACAGCGTGCCGCTGATTTGTGACGCGTCCAGCGATTTCTTGTGCCGCCCCCTGGATATTGACCGCTACGGCATTCTGTACGCCTGTGCACAAAAGAACGCCGGGCCAGCAGGTGTGACGGCGGTGATCATCCGCAAAGACTTACTGGCCACAGGCAGCGCGGACTTGCCCGGGTACTTGCTGTACCGCAACCACGCCGAAAACGACTCGGAGTGGAACACCCCGCCCACGTTTGCCATCTATGTTTTGGGTTTAATCACCCAATGGCTGGAAAGCGAGGGGGGACTCCCTGCGATCGAAGCCCGCAATCGGGAAAAGTCCCGCATGCTGTATGACGTCGTTGACAAATTCCCGCAGTTCTACCAGGGTCACGCCGAACCTGCCGCACGTTCGATGATGAACGTCACCTTCAAACTTCCCAATGATGAACTTCAGGCGGCGTTTTTGGCGGAAGCCGCCGAACATCAGCTATGCAACCTGAAAGGTCACCGCAGTGTGGGAGGGATCCGTGCGAGCATCTACAACGCGATGCCCACCGAAGGTGTCGCGGCATTGGCCGCTTTGATGGACGACTTCGCTGCCAAGCAGGCGTGAAGATCGTAACTCCCCGCTTCCGAACCCCTCAAGCTCCCCATTTCAAACATGTATCGCATTATTGTTCTTGACGACATCGCTCAAGAAGGCCTGGATTTACTCGACGCCGCCGAAGGGGTCGAATACGACATCCGCAAGAAACTGCCGGTCGACGAATTACGCACCGCGCTGACCGAATACGACGGTGCCATTCTGCGTAGCGGCGCAAAATTGACCGCCGAAGTTCTCGAAGGTAACAAGCGACTCAAAGCGATCGTGCGTGCCGGTGTGGGGACCGACAACATCGACAAGGTCTCCGCGACGCGGCAAGGCATCGTGGTGATGAACACCCCCGCAGGCAACACGGTCAGCACGGCGGAACACGCTTTTGCCCTGATGCTGGCTCTCAGCCGCAACATCGCTCCGGCCAACCAGAGCTTGATCGAAGGCCGCTGGGACCGCGGCAAGTACATGGGCACACAGTTGGCCGGCAAGACGCTGGGCATCTTCGGCATGGGACGCATCGGACGCGAAGTCGCCTCGCGCGCCATGGCCTTTGACATGAAGGTCGTCGCCTTCGATCCGTTCTTATCGGATGAACAAGCGGGCAAGCTGGGCGTTTGCCGTGCGTCGTCGATCGATGAACTGTTGCCAGTCGTCGATTACCTGACGGTGCACACTCCGCTGACCGAGGAGACGCGTGGCCTGATCAACAAAGAGCGTCTGGCAAAGCTGAAGCCGGGAGTTCGTTTGGTGAATGCGGCGCGCGGCGGCATTTACGAAGCCGACGCTTTGGTCGAAGGCCTGAAAAGCGGCCAGATCGGCGGCGTGGCGCTGGACGTCTACGAAAACGAGCCCTGCACCGATCACCCGCTGTTCGGGATGCCGGGTGTGGTTTGCACGCCGCACCTTGGCGCGAGCACCGAAGAAGCCCAAACCCAGGTGGCTGTTGAAGGGGTGCACTTGCTACTGAACTTCTTGACCACCGGCGAAATCAAGCATGCCGTGAACGTGGCCGCCCTGGATCCCAAGACGCTGGCCGACCTCCGCGGTTTTATGGATGTGGCCCACCGACTCGGACGCCTACTCGCTCAGTGGCACGGTGGCGGCGTCGATTCGGTCAAACTGACGTTCCGTGGCGAAGTGGCAGGCAAGAACACAAAACTGCTGGTCAATGCCTTTTGCGTCGGCTTGCTCGAACGGGCCTTTGATGACGAAATCAACATCATCAACGCCGAAGTCATGTTACGCGAACGTGGCATTGAACTGACCGAAGAGTCGCACCGCGAAATGGGTGCCTTCGCTTCCTCGGTCACCGCACATGTCGCCGGGGGTGATCGCTCGGTATCGGCTGGCGGCACGCTGCTCGGTCACAACATGCCTCGGTTGATCGTGCTGGACGAACATCGCCTTGAAGCCTTTCTCGACGGCGACCTGCTGCTATTCAGTCATCGCGATGTGCCGGGCATCATCGGCCGCGTTGGCAACATCTTTGGCGAGCACAACGTGAACATCGCCCAGATGGCTGTCGGCCGCAGCGGAGGCGCACCCGGTGGAACCGCCATCGGAGTGCTCAACCTCGACAGCCTGCCGTCCCAAGAAGCCCTCGACGCGGTGCGGGCAATCGAAGGGATCACCTCTGCCTGCGTGGCTCAACTGCCTCCCGCCGGTACATTGCCGGCATGGCTTCAGTAACCGACACTCGCCGCATCCCGTCCTTTTCACGCCCGACTTCAACTCCGATGTCCAACACCATTTCCGCCGAAACGGAAGAGTCGCCGTTGCCCGACGGTCGATTCTTCAATCGTGAATTGAGTTGGGTCGAGTTCAATCAGCGGGTCCTGGACCATGCGGATGACGGCCGGCAACCGCTGCTCGAACGAGCCAAGTTTCTGGCCATCACGAGCTCGAACTTGGACGAGTTCTTCATGGTCCGTGTCGGTGGACTGAAGCTTCAGTTCTTGCAAAATGCCGGCATCCGAGAGCCCTCGGGGATGACCGTTAGCGAGCAGTTGTCAGCCCTTTCGGATCGCTGCCATCGGATGCAATGCGAACAGTACCGGATCTTTCAACGCGAGCTATTGCCCGCCCTCAGTGAGTGCGGGATCCAACAGGTCGACTTGACACAGGCTGGCTCGCGGCACCAAAAAGCGCTGCGATCCGTGTTTGAAAAAGTCAGCGCGACCCTATCGCCCCATGCGCTCGATCCCAGCTTGCCTTTCCCTTTGCTGCAAGGCCTGCAACTGCACCTCTGCGTTCGCTTAAAGGCGGAGACCGAAATTGAAGGGGAGACGCCGTGGCAATTTGCCGTGGTGCCGCTCGGACGGGCCATGTCGCGTCTGGTGTCGCTGCCGTCGGATCGCGGCTACCACTACACGATGCTGGAAGACCTGGTCGCCCACCACGTGGAGGAACTGTTCCCTGGTCGCCAAGTGCTGGAGTGCAGTTCGTTTCGCATCACGCGGAACGCCGACATTCGGCTCCGCGAAGATCAAGCACCCGACTTGATGCTGGGCATGGAGGAGGTTCTCGAAAGCCGCAAAGAGTCGGCCTGTGTGCGACTGGAACTATCGGCCACCGCGAGCGAACACACCAAGGCGTTCCTCACCGAAACCCTGGCGGTTACCTCGGAAGACCTCTTCCTTGTCGATGGCCCGATCGACCTGACCTGCTTGTTTCAGCTAACCATGCTGGAAGGTTTTGATGGCCTGAAAGACCAACCGTGGCGAGGGCAGGGGAGTCCGGACGTCGATCCCGCCGAACCGTTGTTCGAAACGATCGCCAAGGGAGACGTCTTGATGCTCCATCCCTACGAGCGTTTTGATCCCGTCGTTCGTTTGGTCGAAGAAGCCGCCGTCGATCCCGACGTGCTGGCCATCAAGCAGGTGCTCTATCGCACCAGTCGCAACAGCCCCATCGTGGCGGCACTCAAGCGGGCGGCCGAACGCGGCAAGTATGTCACCGCGATTGTCGAATTGAAAGCAAGGTTCGACGAAGAACGCAACATGGAGTGGGCACGTGAGATGGAACACGCCGGCGTGCAGGTGATCTACGGCATCAAGGGCCTGAAGACCCACGCCAAGATATGCATCATCGTGCGCAGCGAACCGCAAGGCATCGTGCGATACGTGCATTACGGGACGGGCAACTATAACGAAGTGACCGCGAGACTTTATAGCGATGTTTCGCTGTTAACCTGCGACGAGGAACTCGGCTCGGACGCAACCACCTTCTTCAATGCCGTCACCGGAGCCAGCCATCCCCTGCGATACCACAAAATCTCGGCGGCCCCAACAACCCTTCGCTCGCGGCTCAAAGAATTGATTGCTTCGGAGATCGCGAGAAAACGAGAAGGCCAAAAAGCGGAGATCATCGTCAAGGTAAACGCCTTGGTCGATCCTCAAATCATCGACGCTCTCTACCGCGCCAGTCAGGCCGGTGTACGTGTCCGCCTGAACATCCGCGGCATCTGCTGCCTGCGCCCAGGTGTCCGCGGCTTGAGCGAAAATATTACCGTCATCTCGATCGTCGACCGCTTTTTAGAACATGCTCGCATCGTGCACTTTCATCACGGCGGGGAACCGCAAGTTTTAATCAGCAGTGCCGATTGGATGCCGCGGAATCTCGACCGACGCATCGAATTGCTCGTGCCGGTCGAATCGGCGCGCTGGCGCAAGCGTCTCACCCATACGCTTCAAACCTATTTCAAAGACAACACCAGCGCCTGGAAACTCCTCCCCAGTGGACGGTGGCGACGCATTGTTCCCAAAAAAGGGAAACGCGTTCAGGCACAGCGTGTGCTGTTTGAGGAAGTGGTTGGTGAGGTTGCCGACGCGGACCAAAACCGCCGAACCGCCTTTGAAACTCACGATCCACCCTCTCATAACCCTTAAGCCATCGCCCCCAGCCTTGGAAGCCGAAGGGCTCGTCAAGGCGTGAAAAACTCGCCCGAAGAGGTGTTCTCCTGGGGGGATACCATTTCGGCCAGATTTTCCTTGGGATAGGATAATCGTTCCACTCGCAGCGAATTCCGCGGCCCCGCCAGACCTCACAAAGCCGGGGTGGCTCGCTTCAATTACCGGAGTCAACCTCAGTGTTGCCAAATTTGCCCTACCTGCACGGCTGCCTGTTGCTCGCCCTCGCATGCTCTTCCTTGCCTGCCCAGAAACCTGCAGCACCCTCTTCAGCGGAGCAGGTGTCCGCCGAAGCGCAACCGGGAATGCCCCTCGTCGGCCTCCTGCCCGAAACAACCGCTGGCTACCTGAGAGCCATCGACATGCCGACCCTTTGCGATGCATGGGACAAAACGACGCTGTCCAATATTCGCACAGCCCCTAGCATGAAACCGTTCTGGGACGCTCAGCAAGCGTCGACGGAACAACAACTGTTGGCCGCCGGCGTCAAGGTTGGTTTGCGGCTGCCCGATCTGTACGACATGTCTTCCGGGGAAGTGGTCCTTGCATGGCTGACCTACCCCGATCCTAAACGTCCTTACGCGATCAGCCTGATCACCGAAATCGAGGGACGCCGAGCGCAAGCGGATAAAGCTTTGGCGACTCTGGAAAGCGACATGCGGGCGAGGCAAGCCAAACGGTCCGACGTGACGCACCTGGGCCAGACCATTCGCGTTTACACCATGCCCAAAGCCCCCGGCCAATTTAAGCTCGACCAAATCGCCGTCACCCTCAATGACAACCGCCTAATCGCATCGGATCGCGCGACAACCGTTAAACTGCTGCTCGATGCTGAAGATGGCAAACCGGCCACACCACTGCTGATCAATGATACGGACTACGCGGAAGTTTGGACGCATGTCGGCAAGCACGGCGAGAACGAAGTCCATTGGTTTGTCCGCCCACTTGCTTTTGCCCGTGTCATGCGAGAAGTCGCCGGCACCGAACGTGGCCAACGCGTCGATGTGGTCAACCTGCTGGAGAGACAAGGTTTTGCGGCGGTCAAAGCCGCTGGCGGTGGTGTACAAGTCGCCGAGGGAAAATACGACCTCATACATCATGGCTTTATTTACGCCCCTCCAGCGTCAGGTGACGCTTCGCGGTTTGAGTTAGCCGCCAAGATGCTGAATTTCCCCAACACCAAACCTTCGCCTTTGCCAAGCTGGATCGACCCCGATGCATCAAGCTGTCTCAGGGTGAGCTGGAAAATGGAAGAAGCGTTTTGGGCAGCCGAGACGTTAGTCGATGACGCTTTTGGAAGTGAGATTTTTCGCCCCACTTTGAAGGGTATCAAAGAAGACGTCGAAGGCCCCCAGATCGATATCGCCAATGACATCATCGCCCATTTTGACGATGAACTGTTTCATGTCACCGATAACATCAACGCCGACAGCGACCGCACGCTCGTGGCCGTGCGTCTGACGAACGCCGCGGTGGTGGCTGCCTCGGTCAACAAAGCCATGGCCTCCGAACCCGATGCCAGCCGAGTCGAGGAGTCACCGGAACACCCGATCTGGAAGGTCGTTCCCGAAGTGGAAACCGAACTGGAAGACGATACCTTCGGGGATTTCTTCGATGCCGACGACGTGATCGAGGAAGACGATCGGCCCGCCCCACTGCTTGAGCAATGGGCGATCACCGTCATTGAAGACCCCGGCACCGGCATCCCAGGCGGTGGCTATCTGATTTTCTCCAGCCATGCTCCGCAACTGGTCCAAACCGTCGCCCGTATTCGCCAACAACAACAGGAAGCGTTCACCGAACAGCCCGATGTTCAAGCAGTCCTGGAAAACATCCTCGAACTCGGCGGGAATCTGCGTTCGACCTTCCGCGTTAATCGCACACGCCTGTCTTGGCGAGTCAAATACCATTCGATGCGACAAGGCAAATTGCGTGAAAGTGATTCGATCCTCGGCAATCTGATCCGGAGGGCGACCGAAGACGACAATCAGGAACCGCGACCGGCAAGCGAACTGAGCACCAGCAAACTGCCTCCGTTTGCGGCGATTGAAGACTTCTTGAAACCCGCTGGTGGGTTCATGCACACCGAGGACGATGGCTGGCGACTGCGTGGATTCTTGCTGAAGGAATAACCTTCACTGCCTCCAGGCCACCAGCGTTCAGCGGCCCCACAGCCAGCGACTCCCAAGGCTCCAACGACAGGATTTAGGCCCCTGCTCGTCGTGGAGCTTTTTTTTTACCATTTGGGCGAACGACGGCCGAATGACGGTCGCGATTCCTATGCCCGCTAGCCCCCAAGAGCAGTACTAATGGCGTCGATGGAGAAGATCGTTTCGCTGTGCAAACGCCGCGGATTCATGTTTCAATCGAGCGAAATCTATGGTGGCTTTGGCGGCTTCTGGGATTACGGGCCACTGGGAGTGGAACTGAAACGCAACGTTAAAGAAGCCTGGTGGCGAGATATGGTGTCCAACCATAACGAACTGCTCACTCCCGTCGGCGCCCCCAGCGCTTTTGAAATGGTCGGCTTGGACAGCACCATTATCATGCATCCCCAGGTCTGGAAGTGTAGTGGCCACTACGATCTGTTCCACGACTACATGGTCGATTGTCGCCAATCAAAGAAACGCTACCGGCACGACCAAGTCCGCGGTCGTTGGATTGAATTCAATGAGCAAAAGATTTTTGTGACCTCCACCGCGGAGATCGAAAATGAGGACGCCGAAGTTCAGCGACGCGCTTTGAAGTTTTTCAAACTGCGAGGCAAAGATGCCGACCGTCTAGCCTACGATGGCGGCTTTTCGACCCTCGATACGATCGAGGAGTTGGATCGTGTGCTGGGGCCGGACGCCAACGAATTGGGCACGCTGACCGAACCGCGTGAATTCAATCTGATGTTCAAGACCACCGTCGGCGCGCTCGGTGGCGAGGAAGATGTTGCTTTCTTGCGCCCCGAAACGGCACAAGGCATCTTCGTCAATTTCAAAAATGTCCTCGACAGCACCCGCGTCCGCGTGCCGTTTGGAATTGCTCAGGTGGGCAAAAGCTTTCGCAACGAGATCACGCCGCGAAACTTTACTTTTCGCTCTCGAGAATTTGAACAGATGGAAATCGAATTCTTCTGCCCGCCCAACGAGTCACAAGATTGGTATCGCTACTGGCGCGATCGCCGCGTCGCCTGGTACACCGAATTGGGATTATCGGGTGACGCCATTCGGATGCGCGAACACCACACCGAGGAATTGGCGCACTACAGCACCGGCACCGCGGATATCGAATATGCGTTTCCGTTTCTCTCCGAAGGTGAATATGGCGAACTCGAAGGGGTCGCACATCGCGGCGACTTTGACCTCCGCAGTCACATGGAAGGCAAGCTCGACCCGAAAACGAATCCGCTGCAATTGGAACTCGACGAGCATGGCAAACCGAAGTATCGCGGCAGCGGTCGTGACCTCTCGTACCGCGATGACTTGACGAACGAAAAGTATGTCCCGCATGTGATCGAACCTTCCGCAGGTGCGGACCGCGCTACGCTAGCGTTTCTCTGCGAGGCCTATCGCGAAGACGAAGCTCCAGACGAAAAAGGAAAGATGCAGACCCGCACGGTGCTGCAGTTCCATCCCCGCTTGGCCCCTCTCAAGGCGGCCATTTTCCCGCTGGTCAAAAAGGATGGGATGCCGGAAGTTGCCAAAGAAATCTATGGCGAGCTGAAGGAGCACTTAGCGGTGTTTTATGATGAGAAGGGAGCGGTAGGTCGCCGCTACCGCCGACAAGACGAGGTTGGCACGCCCTACTGCATTACCGTCGACGGCCAAACGCTACAGGACCAAACGGTGACCATCCGCGACCGTGATTCGCTGGAACAATGGCGAGTCTCGGTCAAAGATGTCACGGCCGAGATTCGCCAGCGAATCGAAGGCTGAGACTGACGTTAGCAGGTAGATTTCCGATCCACTGGGACGACGCACTAGAATTGAATCGTCCAATGGGTGATAATGACAGTAACCAGCGATGGTTGCGAGACCGTCGATCTACGTCCCACCTGCGTTATTCTGAAACGTACGTAGAGAACTGCCCCTCCTTTCGATTTCGAGAGGAGCCGCAACTTGGCTCAGCACGTGCGACGGACGATCGACAGCAAACTCGTCGTGTCTGTCGCTCACCTCATTGCCATTGGATGAATTGGATGCGTAACCTCAAAACTTTCATCGCCTGTTTTGCAACCTGTCTCGTGGGCGTCCTTGCACCGCCTGCCTTCGGTGCCGGTCCACTCGATGACGAGGGACGCTTGGTCCAGTTCTCACGCGACATCGCCCCCATCTTTCGCGACCATTGCTTGGAATGCCACGGCCCCAAAGAGGCCAAAGCCGACTTCCGCGTCGATGATCCCGAAACGGTTGGCTACTATGTCGAAGCTGGTGACGCGGAATTGAGCAGCTTGTACACGGACTACATGACGACCGACAGCGAGGACGAGCTGATGCCGCCGGTGGCACACAACAAGCCCCTCTCGGCGGCGCAACTGGCATTGGTGCGTACCTGGATCGCTGAGGGGGCCGCGTGGCCAGCCGACGCCCAGGTGGCCGCCTCCGATACCGACATCGCCGATGCCGCCGTGGAAGCTCCACCGGCAGTTCCACAATCTTTCCCCGCACGTTTCTGGGTCTTCCAAGGCGTCTTCCATCCCGCCACCGTTCACTTCCCCATCGCACTGCTGCTGGTCGGTGGCATGTTTGTGCTGCTCAGCTGGAGATGGCCAATCCTGGGAACGCAGATTCCGCTGGCTTGCTTGCTCATTGGGGCGGCGACCAGTATTGTCGCCAGCATGATGGGCTGGTCGTTCGCCGCCCAGCAAGGCTACGGATCGCTATTCGATCCTGACAAGGAGATTTTCTGGCACCGCTGGTCAGGAATCATCGTCACGGTGGTTGCCGTGATCTTGGCAGGCGTCGCTCTAAAGTCGCTCCGCTCTCCCAGCCTCCGCTTGGAACGCACCTGGAAACTGGGGTTAGTTGCCCTCGCGGCTATCTCGGGCTTAGTCGGACACCAAGGTGGCGAATTGCATTACGGCAAGGACTTTTATCCCGACGCGGTCCGACGCCTACTTGGCACCGAAGAAACGACGACCACCGTCACGCCGATCAGTGAGACTCCCGCCGAGGAAACTCCCGCCGAGGAAACTCC
>CAYZHQ010000002.1:29256-53185 GCA_964477385.1 uncultured Pirellulaceae bacterium | reverse complement strand
ACTCCCGCCGAGGAAACTCCCGCCGAGGAAACTCCTGACGCGTAAGCCAGCAGGACTTCAGGGACCGGACCTAAGGGACCTGAACCTTGCCCCAAAAGGGACGCGTTCGGTCGGCGCGGGTGCGGGCATCAAAGAGGATCGTTTCGATGTCTCCGTCAAAATCGTAGCGAGTCGATCGGGAGCCAAAACGCACCACGATCTGCTCGTTCAAGTCGATTCCCATCGCTGGCGACAACCACACAATAAATCGATCGGCGGGCCCCTGGGCAATGCGGATGGTGTTCTGTGCCAGGACGCTCGCTTTGGCTGCTGCCTTGGGCTTGCGTTTCACTTGATCCCACAAAAAGGGATTCACCACATTCCGCTCATTGACTTCCGGCATTTCCAGCCACCAAAAGAAGCGATCTTGACCTCGCAGCGTCACCACGTCGATGGAACTCGGCAGCGCCGCTCGCGCGTTCGCCTGGAGCGACATCCACTCGAATAAGTGATGAATCTCCTCATGAAAGTCTTCCGGTCCTCGCCCCCGATACATCACGATCATGGCGTTATGACGCGGGGTCATGTAATCATCGAGGACGTAGCCGAAACGGATCATCGGAGCTTGCGCCCCGGCCATCTCTCCGTACACGAAATAGACCGGCAAGCGGGTCGCGTTTTCGCCATAAAAGACGATGTGCTTGCCGGGCTCGCCGCCAATGGAAATCAAACCGGCCCAGATATCGGGATGGGAGAGGGCGATATCCCAGGCCGCGGTGCCCCCTTCTGCATGGCCGGTCAAGAAGACGCGGTCGGCATCAATCGACACGCGGCGCATCGCGTCGCGCACACAGGCGAGCACGCGATGATGTTCGCGTTCGGTGTACTCGTAACGATTTTGACGCGGACGCGTCCAGCGCGGTGCGACCACCACAAAGCCATGGCGTGAAGCTTGTCCCAAACGCATTTCCAGAGACTCGTTGTAGCTTCCCGCCCACCACTCGACTTGTGCTCGCGGTGAACCCGCCGGCGGATGCAAACTAACGATCACGGGATAGGCTCGCAGCGGATCGTACTCCGGTGGCAACTGGACTAGGTATTCGGCAGCCAACTCGGCGGTATCTTCCACGGCAATATGAAACAGGCCCGGTGGATGCTCGGCATCCAACGGCAGATCTTCAGGACGCTCGGGCAAGGGCAGGGGAGCTGGCAACAGCGGCAGCATTTTTGCGATTGTGGCGACGTCGGCCCCCTCAAGCTGTCGCAACTCGTCCAAGATTGCCGCCCGCTGAGCTTCGTTTTCGCTCGCCAAATATTGAGCCACCAGAGCACGCACACGCAGCAGAGAGCGTGCCAGGGCGAGGTTCTGCAAACCGGAACCCGGTCCTAATAACCAGCCACCGACCGCCAGTGCCACTCGTCCCTCCACCGACAATGCCTCATCGTCGCCCAGCCGCTGATAGTCACTCAACCGAGCAATCGTATGGGGAGAGAGATGAGCTCGGATTTCAGCCAGGAGTGGCTGCAACTGCGCTGCCTGGGCTTCGTCTAACGAAGCGACTTGCGCCGTTAGTTGCTCCACCAGATCGACGCCGCGCTGCTGATCCTGATCCATGGCGGCGATGGCGTCCTGAAACTGCAGTCGCGTCACAGCGGCGAAATCATCCAATCGAATGTCGCTTACCATTCGCCGGGCGAGCTCTGTCTGCCCCGCCTTCAATCGCAACTTTGCCTCTGCCAGCAGTTGCATCGCCTGTTCCTGGACGATGGAGGTTAGTTGCTTCTCCAGGTTCGGCTGCTCGGGGTTCTCCTCGATCGTCTTCAGCAGTTCCAACCGAGCCTCTTCGAACATCTCCGCTTCGATAAAAAACCGTACAAGTTCCAACCGCACATCAAACGTCAGCGGCTTGAGACGAGTATGCAGAATCCGCCGCAATTGAGTCCGTGGGATCGAAGAAGTGGCGATGCGCATGTCCCACAGATAATCTTGGGCGGCGTTCAGCGCCTCAAGCTTGACATAGCGTGAGGTGACTTCGGTGATGCCTTGCCAGATCGGCAACGGTTTGCCATCGGGTCCCGGAATCACAATCTGGCGTCTGCCGAAATCATTAAATGGCGAGACATTGAGCACCGCACCGACCGAAGCGATGGCTTTACCGCTGATCGGCAACGGCTGGTCAATCTCCAGGCTTTGCCTCAGGTCGGGCACCTGCGGAATGACCCCATCGTTCGGGATCGCCACCATCCCTTGCTGATGCACAAACACGCGTCGCAATTTGTCATCGATCATCCAGATCGGCCGCGTGGCAACCTGAGCACTGCCACCTTGCGTGAACGCATTTTCATTCAACGACGCGATCTCAATCACGGAACCGCGAACGGTCATTCCGTTGATCAGCGGCACGTTGTATTCGGCAAAGCCCACCTTGCCACACAGACTGAGCCCAAGGCCAAATCCTAGGCCTAAGAGCCTGCTCAGCCATCGCCAAATGAAACGTTGCATAAAAATCGGTCCTGCGGGTGGACTGCGAATCGAGAGCGTCACCCTTTCAGGGTAGATTATTATCTGCCAGAGAAGAAACGTTTTAGAGCATCCCCAGCTGCCTCACGCGAATCGGTCGTGGTGTTCGTCATGGCGTTCTTGGGCAATTTCTTGGGTGGCCCCTTGGGAGGACGCTCCCGTTTTTTATCGGCCAACTTCTCTTCGCTCGAATCCGCATCCGCTTTCGCTTCATCGACCGACAATTCCGTGCTCTCTTCGGACGACTGCTTTTGCAGATCTTCCATCTTCAATTGCCGCGTATCGGGATCGCCAACCTGTCGGATACGATCGATTTCATCGGCTTCATCCAACCAACTGCTAATATCGACCTCTTCAAACCGACTGTCGTTACTTCCCTCAACGGTCCGTGAAGCTGCATCTTTCAGGTCTTTGACCTCCGGTTTTTTGGCTCCCCCTAGACCGTGGTCGACCAGGATCTGGAAAGTCAGCTTACCGACCCGCAGCATATCCTCGTGCTGCAAAATCTTGGCTCGGTCCGTCGGCAAACGCTTGTCATTGACGAACGTGCCGTTGCGGCTTTTTAAGTCCTGAACCAACAGTTGATTGTCTCGAATGACAAGAATGCAATGTCGTCGACTGACCGATTCACTCTTGGGGCGCAGCTGGCACTGCTCGCTTCGGCCGATGAGAAACTTCTTCTGCCCGACCGCAATCTCTTTGCCGCCCTGACTGCCCGTTGTGACTTTTAGCTTTACCTGCATGGGTTTCCTCTTGCAGTTCCCTGCAAATTTTCTCGAGTGGTCACCGACACCTGACGTGCATGTCCTTCAGACCGCTTGAAAATGATAATCAACGCTCGTCCGTTTTAATGCTCAATGGTCTACAACATCCACCGAGCAACCATTATATCCCGAGTCCCAATGTCTTCTGTTGATCGGCAAAACAGCCTCGATCGACCATTGTAACTAAGGCACCCCCACCAATCCCTCCCCTCTAAAGAGGATCACGCCAGCACTCCATTGCTACCGCCGCTCCAACCAGTGCCGATTGGCAAAACGTTCCGTACTCCAGTATCCGGCCCGCTCCTGTTCGCTTCGCTCGAGCCTGGACGGAACCCAAGCATCGACCTTTGTCCGCCGGCCATCGACCGCCTGCAGGATGGTTTGAATTAAGTCCGGCACCGCGGGTGGGTCTCCACCAAGGTCGAAGGCTCCAGGCAGCTCAGGCGCATGGGCACTCGCCCGTAACAACAAACTGCCATGCTGTAGAACGGCATGGCCGGTTCGCCGCTGAGCGCTGCCGAGCACTTTATATCCAGCGCAAATCAAATCTTCATCGGTCCGCCGTTGAAAACAGAGGAACGGGCTGGACGCAACTTGCTTCGCATCCTCTCCAACCCGGTGGACGTGCACTCCAAACTGTTGCAATGCTTGACGAATCGCATCGTGCATCACATCGTAGAACCGACGCACCGCTACCGCAGCACGATCCACGATCGGCATCGTCAAGCTATAGGTCAGTTCATGGTCATGCACGATGGCCCCCCCGCCGGTCGAGCGACGCACAACCGTCAGTCCGCGACTTGCGTCGTGAGTCAGGCGATCACGGAGCGTCTGAAAGTACCCCAAACTAAGCGTGGGTCGGTCCCACTGATAAAACCTTAATACGGGCGGCGCTCCGGCCGCGACCGTTTCCAACAAAACTTGATCGACAGCCATGTTGTGGTGCGGGTCCCGCCGGTCATCGATTATCAGGCGACCTTCCATATTTATCCCAGTCGTCCTCTCGGAGTCACTGCTCGCTATCCCACTTGACGATCGGCTTGCGAGCCGCCGTGACATCATCGGGACGACTGACGCGCGTCGAATGCGGCGCCTCGTGCAGCAAATCACCCGCCTCTTCGGTAACACGGAATAACGCTTCAGCGAATGCGTCGAGAGTCTCTTTGCTTTCCGTTTCTGTTGGCTCAACCATTACCGCTTCGTCAACGACCAGCGGAAAGTAAACGGTCGGGGCGTGAAAGCCGTAATCCAAAATGCGTTTGGCGAGATCCATCGCCGAAACACCTTTTTGTTTCTTCAGCCTCGACGCAGAGGCAACAAACTCGTGCATGCAGCGGTCTCCGTGCGGGACGTCCAAGATGTGCTTGACCTTGCTGAGTAAATAATTGGCACCCAACACGGCATCTTCACTGACGCGTCGCAACCCTTCTCCACCGTAACTACGAATGTAGAAGTAGGCTCGCAACAAAATCCCGGTGTTTCCGAAGAAACTCCGAACCCGACCAATCGACTGAGGGCGATCGTACTGCAATGCGTAACGGTCCTGCTCCGCATCGTGTTCGATGACGGGCGAGGGCAAAAACGGTTCGAGGAAATCACGGACACAGATCGGGCCCGCTCCGGGACCACCCCCACCATGTGGCCCGCTAAAGGTCTTGTGCGGATTGTAATGCATCATGTCGGCACCAAAATCACCCGGCCGCGCAATTCCCAAAATCGCGTTCATGTTCGCACCGTCCAAATAAACCAGCCCACCGGCTTGGTGAACGGCATCGGTGATCTCGCAAATCTGGTGATCAAACAAACCGAGTGTATTAGGATTGGTCAACATAAACACAGCAACCTGATCGTTTAGCTTGGATCGCAAATCATCCATGTCGACCATGCCCTGGGCATTACTTTTAACCGTTTTCGTTTTGAAACCGGCCATCACCGCACTCGCCGGGTTGGTCCCGTGAGCGGAATCGGCGGTCAACACAATCGGTCGGTCTTGGCCAAGTTTGGCAAAGTAAGCGTACGCCACCATCAGGGCGGTCAATTCTCCGTGTGCTCCCGCGGCAGGCTGTAACGAGACCGCCGGCAAGCCGCTGATCTCCGCCAACATCTGCTGCAGTTCGTACAAGATCCGCAACATGCCTTGCACGGTGTCGTCGCTCTGCAACGGATGCACGTCGGCTAGTCCAGGCATCCCGGCAAGCCGTTCGTTTCGCTTGGGGTTGTACTTCATCGTACAACTGCCCAGCGGATAGAAGTGTGTATCGACACTCATGTTCAGCGTCGACAGGTTTGTGAAGTGACGGATCACGTCGCCTTCGGCGAGCTCCGGCAAGGGTGGCGGGTCCGCACTGACCTGATGCTCCGGCAGCGATTCAAAGCTCTCTTTCAATGCGGGATCGAGAGCCGGCAACAAGGCGGCTCGACGACCCGATTTCGAAAGTTCAAACAACAACTGAGTCGATTGGATATTACGCACCGGCGACAACTCCTTCGGTAGGGACAGCGGCTAAGGCCTGACTGTAGGCTTCGATCTCGCTTCGCGTTCGCCGTTCGGTGACCGCCACCAAAAAGCAGTCTCGCAATTCGGGGTACCAACGTTCCAAAGCAACGCCCGCGAGGTAGCCTTGCCGGACCATCGATGCCAATAACGATGACACTCCATCGGCGTGATCCTTCACCACGAACTCCTTAAACACCGGCCCCGCGAACGGCAACGAAAACCGTTCGTTCTGGTCGATGCGACGGCCGGCAAATTGCGTTTTTGCGAAACAATGCTCAGCCGTTTCACGCAGCCCCCGCGGGCCCAGCAGGGACAGGTACACGCTCGATCGGAGCGCTAACAGGGTTTGGTTGCTGCAAATATTACTCGTCGCTTTATCGCGACGGATGTGCTGCTCCCGCGTCTGCAACGTCAGCACCCAACAACGCTTCCCGCGGCGGTCCACCGTCTGACCGGCGATCCGTCCAGGCAGCTTTCGCACTAACTCGCTGCGACATGCCATGATTCCCAAATAAGGCCCTCCGAAAGCCAAAGGATTGCCAAGGCACTGCCCTTCGGCGACCGCGATGTCGGCTCCCAAATCTCCGGGTCGCTTCAACGACCCAACGCTGATCGGATCGAAAGATTGCACGACCAGTGCTCCCGCCGCATGCGCCGCCGCGGCGATCTCGGCAACTTCTTCCAACCGCCCAAAAAAGTTCGGATGCTGGACTAAAACACAAGCCGTCTGATCATCGATCAACGACAGCATGCCGGATGATGTGCCCTGCGCGTCGTAAGGGGCGATGACCAATTCACAGCCCAATCCCCGCAAGTAAGTTTCGAGAATCTGCCGATACTCAGGATGCACCGCTGCCGAGGTGACCACACGGCGTCGACCTTTTGCGACCGCCAGAGCCATGATGACCGCTTCCACCGCTGCGGAACCGCCGTCATACAGACTTGCATTGGAAACACCCAAACCGGTTAACTGCGTGATCAATGTTTCGTATTCAAACATTGCCTGCAGGTTGCCCTGGCTAACTTCCGCTTGATAGGGCGTGTACGAAGTAAAATACTCCCCGCGACTGGCAATCGCATCGACGGCGGCGGGAACGAAGTGGTCATAAGCACCTCCGCCCATGAAACAAACGTGCGACGCGGCGGAAACATTTTGCTGTGACGCCGCTTGAACCTCTCGCTGCAGTTCCATCTCCGAAAGCATCGGAGACAGATTCAATGTCCGCTGAAACCGAGCCTCCGCAGGCACCTGCGAGTCGATGATTTCGTCAATCGACGCGGCTCCTATCGAAGCCAACATGGCAGCGCGGTCTTCTTCGGTATGAAACAGATACATAGACGGTTCTCTTCTCAATAATTGGTATTGCCAATCCGGTCATTAGACGGCGAATAGCGGGCAAACACGTGCACTCGTACCGAGCACAGCTAATAAAGCGTAAGGGCTTGTTAACCCGATTCAGCACACTGTTTTTGATAAGCCGCATAGTCCAGCAGGTTCGACAAACCGGTTTCATCGGACATGCGAATTTTGATCACCCAGCCTTTGCCGTAGGGATCTTCGTTCAACCAGTCGAGGTTGTCCGGCAGTTCGCCATTGACCGCCACGACCTCTCCACTGATTGGGCTGTACAAAGGACTAACCGCCTTCACCGATTCGACTTCACCGAATTCTTCCCCCGCTTCTACCTGCTTGCCTACTTCGGGCAGGTCCATGTAGACCAGGTCATTAAGTTGCTCGATGGCGAACGCGGAGATTCCCAGCGTGGCCACTTGGTCCTCCACACCAACCCACTCGTGCGACTCGGCGTACAGCAAATCTTCAGGCTTCATGATTTCACTCTTTCTCCGCGAATGGAAAACGGTCTACTGACCGCGTTTGTAAAAGGGCAGGGCGGTCACCACCGCATCTTGGGGACGACCGCGATTGTCGATTTGAAGCGATTGCCCCACCGTCGCATGCTCCTGACCGACGTATCCCATGGCAATCGGGTAGCCCAGAGTCGGAGCGGGTCCGCCGCTGGTGACTTCGCCGATCACGCTTCCATCAGCAGCCAGGATCGGGCTGCCTTCACGGACCGGCCGGCGACCCGCTGGCAACAAACCGATACGGCGACGAGCCACTGACGACTCACTTGCCGCCCGCAGTGCCTCGTCCCCCACGAACGAGCGGCCCGTTAGATTGCATGCGAAACCGAGACCGGCTTCAATAGGATGGATCTGCTCATTCAGCTCGTGGCCATACAGCGGCATGCCAGCCTCCATACGCAGCGTGTCACGAGCCCCCAACCCGGCCGGCGAGAATCCATGATCACGTCCGACCAGCATGAGATTTTCCCACACCCGCCCAGCTTCTTCCGCTCGCACGATCAGCTCGATACCGTCTTCACCGGTGTATCCGGTTCGCGTGACAATCGCGGGCTTGGAAAACTGTTCGGTAATCACTCCGTGGTAGTACCGCAACTTGCTGAGGTCGGCTTTGAACAAGCGACCACAAACCTCCAGGGCGCGCGGCCCTTGAACCGCGATCATGGCGGTCAATTCCGTTCGGTCGCTCATCGTCACGCCCGGAAAATCGGCTAGGTGCGGAGCGATCCAGCGAAGGATCTTGGCACGATTCGAAGCATTCACGACCAACAGGTGATAGTGACTGCCACTCGGAGTTGCCAAATGCGATACCAGGACATCGTCCAGCACGCCCCCTTCAGCATTACACATCAAGCTATAGCGAACGCGCCCAGCGGCCAAATCGGAGACACGCCGCGTCAACAAGTGGTCGAGCAGTTGCGCCGCCCCCTGCCCATCAAACCGCAGACGCCCCATGTGGGAGACGTCGAACAGCGCCGCAGCTTGTCGGCACGCGTGATGTTCATCGACGATCGAACCGTAGTGAATCGGCATCTCGTACCCTGCAAAGGGAACCAGCGATGCTCCGGCGGACCGGTGCCACGGAAGTAAGGGGGTCGCGGCAAGTTGTGAAGCCATAAGCCCGTGCGTCGTTGGAACTCGACACCTTGGGTCGCCGGAACCGATCGCGCGAACGATCAGTCTCCAGACGAGACGCCGAGTAAGGGAGATGCCGAATTGTCAACTAACAGTGTGGACCCGCATTCTAGCAACAGGTCAAAGACATTAAAGGGCCTGCTGCTCACGTTCAGGGCTGCAAACTGGCGAAAGTCTCCGTCAGATCGAGCGGATCGGCGTACTGCTGCTGAAGCTGTAGTAGTTCCGCAAACAGCTTTTTCATGATTGATTTCGACGCCGCATCGTCGGCCAAATCATGGACCTCTAACGGGTCCGCTTGGATGTCATACAACCGCACTTTGGCGGCCCGAGGGTAGAGGATCAATTTGTACTGATCGGTGCGAATACTGCGTTGAAGGTTCAGGTAAGCCCCATAGATCGCAGGGTAAGGACTATCTGCTTGACCGCTGAGGATCGGCAACAGGCTGTGAAACTGGACGTGCCTTGGCTTCTCCACCTGCGCCAAATCGAGCGCGGTAGCCATCACGTCTTGCAAGTAAATTGACTTGCCAATCGTCTTGCCTGCAGGCACTTGCGGACCGACAACCAAGAACGGCACGCGCACACTGTGATCGTACAGATTTTGTTTTCCCATCAATCCGTGCTGCCCCGCTGCCAAACCATGATCGGCGGTAAAAAAGATCCACGTATTGTCCGCCTTGCCGGAGGCTTCGAGCGCCGCCAGCACCCGCCCAATCTGCTGATCCATGTGCGTGATGATGGCATAATACTCCTGTCGATGGACTTGGACCTGCTGCTCCGTGCGAGGAAACGGCGCCAGCTTTTCATCGCGTAGCGACTGGCCCGCTCCCATCGCTTCGCGAAAGGGATACAGCGGCAGGAAATTCTCGGGCACCAAAATCTTGTCGGCCGGATACTTATCGACAAACGACTGCGGAGATTGCCGAGGGTCGTGCGGCGCATTAAACGCGATGTACATGAAGAAGGGCTCTTCACGGCCGGCGGCGTCGCTCAAAAATTCGGTGGCGTGATTACCAACGACCTCACTCCAGTGCGTGCCGCCTTGCCAAAATCCTCCGAAGGCCGGATCCGATGGCGACCAAGGATCGGTGCCGTCGGCAAGAGGACGGTTGTAACCCGCTTCGGTCTGCCGAGGCATCCCACCGCGCACATCGGCAACACGATCAAACGACTTACCCGCGTCGGCTCGGCAATGCCACTTTCCGGTCATGTAGGTCCGGTAACCTGCCGCTTTCATTTGCGACGGCCACCAGCGACCTGCCTGCCGCTCTTTTTCGGATTGGTTGTAAATGGAATTTGCATTCCAGATGAAGCGACCACTATTGAGCATCGTGCGACTGGCAACGCACACCGCACCACTCCATGACCCCATGTTGTAGCAATGCGAGAAACGGGTTCCGCGACGCGCGAGCTGATCGAGATGGGGAGTTTCGATCTCCGAGTTACCGCAAGCGTTGATCGTATCGAAACACTGATCATCGGCGAAGATAAACAACACATTCGGCTTCGAATCGGCTGCCGAGGCAACCCCTCCGAACAACCAACAGCAGGCGATCGCCAGCAAACTCAATCGCACGGGAAACAACATACCGCAACGGCTCATGATCGCGACTCCTCAAAAGTATCGGCAGGGGAACCGACAGTTTCGTCGTTACACAACCCCACGTCAAACTGTTCCCATCCCGAGCAGGTGGCCTTGCGCAGTGGGATTCCAAGCGGGAAGGCGTCCAGGGCCGCTCCAAAGACATGACGACCAAGCCCCCCACCTTTGTGGTGAATCGTGCCGAATTTAGTTGCCCCTGCTGCGATCGTGACCTACTTTTCCTTAGCCACCTCATCCCTTTGGCTTCACATGTCGGGAGGACATTCCTTGGAAATCTTATCTTTTGACACAACCACCGTTGGTTGGCTCGGGGCTAACGCTCCGTCCCACCTGCCGCCCGAACTGGGCGACTGGAAACTAAGGCAGGCGACGCTTGACGCGCCACTCCCGAGAGTCGATTTGCTGGTTGTCGAAACGGATGCCTTCCCTACGCTGCGTGATTGCGAGCGTTTCGCCCACAAACCTGTCTGTCCGGTGCTCTACCTCAGCACCCCCCACAACCTGACGGAACTGGTGAACGGCCTGCAAGCCAAGGACGATGTCTGCATGGCCGACTCTCCGCTGTCGTTGCTCGCGGCACGCTTGGGTAAATTGCATCTCAACCAGCGAGCGATGGTCGACCCTTTAACCGGCGCCCAGCGCCGCGACGCTTTCTTTAGCTACCTACGACACTGGAGCATGAATGCTCGACAGGGCGACCCGCTGTCCTTAATCCTGGCCGACCTCGATCACTTCAAAGCCCTCAATGATCAACATGGTCGCGGCGACGGCGACAATGTGCTGAATCGCTTTGGCCAAGTGCTGCGAGAAATCTGCGTCGACAGTCCGCTCGTCGCTCGCCTCGGTGGCCAAGAATTTGGCATTTTAATGCCGACCGATGACCGTACGGCTGCCGAAACGGCCGAAACCATTCGTGCGCGAGTCGCCGAAGACAGCTTGCACCCGACCAGCCAGACCACCGTCAGCATCGGGGTTGCCTGTCGCCAAGACGTGGAGCAAATGGATGCCTTGCATGGTGTGGCCGACGAGGCGCTTTACGCCGCGAAGGCGGCAGGTCGAAACCGGGTTAGTGTCTACAGTCGCCTGACGACTCAGTCGATGCTCAACGGAGAAGACCCCGACTTGGTAAGCTTGGAAAACAAGTCACGCGTGCTGGGCGAAAGGGTCAGTAACTTTGTCGCCCAGCGCAGCCGGCGTATCCTGCAAAACCTTCGCGCTGAAGCCGAAACCGATGGGCTGACGAAATTCTACACGCGGCGGTATCTCGATCGCCGCTTAGACATCCAATTCCGGCATCACCGAGAGAATGCTCAGCCGCTGTCGATCGCGTTAATCGACCTCGACTACTTCGGTCAGTTCAACAAAAATTACGGCTGGCCCACCGGCGACAAAACCTTGATTGCGCTCGGCCAAGTCATCCGAGACTGCATTCGCTTGGACAACGATTGGGTCGGGCGATATGGGGGTGAAGAGTTCTGCGTGGTGCTACCGTCGGTCAATCTTGAAAATGCCATTACCATCTGCGAACGGTTGAGGAAAACGGCCGCGGCGATCGAATTCGGCTCCACCAGTGGCGCTCCGCTGAGGATCACACTCAGCATCGGCGTGGTGCAATGCGACGAACTCGATCACTCGGCCGCCGACCTGATCGAACGGCTGAGTAAACAGACACTGCGGGCGAAAGAAACCGGGCGCAATCGAGTCTGCTGGGAAGCCTACCGCGAGCCGAACGAGGAATCTTCTTCGGTACAAGACGATGATTCATCGGGCTGGGCCAACACCGCCTGAGCGACTCCCCGTAGCCCGCGTGCTGGCGAAGCGTTGCGTCCACGAGCCAGCGCGCGGGCTAAGCCACTTCGAAGGCTAAGCCAATTCGCGGAGCAAATCGACGCCCCGCTGCAACGTTTCGTCTGAAGCGGCGAAACTAATGCGGAAGTGGCTGTCGTGAACGCTAAAAATGTTGCCGGGAATGATCAGCAAGCCTCGCGAAATCGCCGTCTCCACAAACTTGGAGCCGCTGCCACCGGGAGCTTTGGGAAACACATAGAAAGCGCCACCCGGCACGGTCAGTTCGTATTTGTCCCGCAAGCCGTCAATGACAAAATCGCGTTTTCGCCGGTAGGCGTCGAGGTGCTCGGACAAGTCGACATCCATGGCCTCCAAACCGGCCCACTGCGCGGGCTGTGGTGCACAAACAAACGTGTACTGCTGTAACTTGACCATGGTGCTGATCACAGCCTCCGGGCCGTGCACATAGCCGACCCGCCAACCGGTCATGGCGTGACTTTTGCTAAACCCATCGATGACAATCGTTTGCCGATTGAACTCCGCCGGCGACGTGAACGGCTCGTCGTACATGAACGAACTGTAGATCTCATCGGAGACGAGCGCAATATCGCGATCCGCGGCGAGCTGTGCCAGGTCTCGCAGTTCCTCGCGAGACGCCGTCACGCCCGTTGGATTGGCCGGACTGTTAACAATGATCATTTTGGTGCGATCGGTGATCTTGGCGGCCACGCGGTCACAGTCGATACGGAAATCGGGATAACTATCGACCATCACCGGCACGCCACCCACCATGCGGACCAACGCGGGATACATGACGAAATAAGGATCGAAGAACAGCACTTCGTCGCCCGGATCGACCATCGCCAACATCGCCAACACCAAGCCACCGCTGGTACCACTGGAGACGAAGACTTGACGATCGTCGTGCCCATAACGCTGCTGCACGTCGGCCTGCAAGCGGTCACGCAATGGCCCGATGCCTTGCGTCTGAGAATAGGCATTCTTGCCCGACTCGATGGCGTCGATACAAGCCTTCCGGACCCGGTCGGGCACCGGAAAGTCGGGCTGGCCGATTGAAAGATTGATCGGATTGTCTAACTTGGCGGCCAAATCAAACACGCGTCGAATGCCGCTGCTGTCGAAGGCCTCGGTACGCTTGGCAATCCAGTTATGCATTAAAGTTTGCTTTCGAATAAGTCGCTGAAGGAATCGGTGGCTAAGGAAAACGGTGATGCGTGCAGCGGGCGACCGGCCCGCGTGCGGCTTCCCGCTTCTTCGAATTCTAACCAGTGGATTGTCTCGATGGCACAGCGCCGCAACCCCCTTCCAGTGATCCCGATCGTCGCGGTCATCAGCCGCCACGCCGTCGCCCGTCAGTGGGGCATCAAGCAGCTCTGCGAGCGGTTCCCGAAAATCGCTTTTTGCAGCGATCCCCAACCCTTTGAAGCGAGCGGCTACTACAGCCAAGCCATGGGGGAGAACCTTGAGAAGCAATTCGTTGGGTTCGACCAACCAGCCGACCCTGGTGAGCTCGCTGACTGGAAGGTCTGGACCAATTCCCTGGAGGCCCATTATGCCGCCGGTCACGAGCACCCCGAAACGCGTCCGCTGAATCTCGATTGTGGCTACATCACCGAAGCCAAACTGGTGCTGGCGACCACCAAGGATCGCGACCACCGCATTTACCTGACCGAGGGAATCTACGCCGAAGTCACCCTCAGCTACACCGGTCGCCGATGGACCCATCACCGCTGGTCGTACCCCGATTATCGCACTCCGCTGGCGATCGAATTTGCCGAGCAATGCCGCCTGCTGCTGCGTCAACACATCGCCCAACGACGGTTGGCTGACGAGCTATAGCGAGGGCGGGTTCGCCTCCCAGTACTCGGCCACGGCCGATAACAGCGGATCGATTGCCTGACTCTGGATCGTGTGCGGTGGCTGCCAGAGGAACCAGTGGGAACCGAGATGCTCGGAACACTCAAGGTCCACGGGATGCTCGACCCAACCCAGGAACATGGTCAGCCGTTTCTCGAACCGCTGCCCCGGCGCGGAGCGGTAGGAGACGGGATAGGTCGAGCGATACCGAAAGCCAGGATCGAGCGAAATTTTCTCACCAGCCAGACCGGTCTCCTCCTCCGTTTCCCGCAATGCCGTCTGCATCGCGCTCTCGCCCGCTTCGGCGTGCCCCTTCGGTAAATCCCACCGATCTGCGTGTTTCATCAACAAAAACTGGCGTGGTTCCCGGCGAGTCACCAACAACACTCCCGCAGCATGGACGACCTCGTAAGATGCCATTTGGTACAACTCCGACGGTGGGGTAAAAACGTTTCTTCCTGAGTAGCCCGACGGACCGCTTTGATCCCGCCTGGGCGCTGTTACGATGAGCGACATGAAAATCTACACACGCACCGGCGACGCCGGGAGCACCGGACTGTTTGGCGGGCCCCGGGTCTCAAAAGATGACGACCGTATCGAAGCCTACGGCACGGTGGATGAACTGAACGCCGCGCTCGGGATGGCTCGTGCCGCCGACCCTGGTGAGACAATGGACGCCCACCTACAGGCAATCCAAAGCGAATTGTTTTCGATCGGAGCCGAACTGGCGACTCCCGACCCGGATCAGCACCAACTGCGGATCATCGGTGCGACGCACATCGCCCAACTTGAGGCCTGGATCGATGAATACGAAGCCCAAGTGGAACCGCTGAAACACTTCATTTTGCCTGCCGGCTGCGCCGCTTCGGCAAACCTCCATCTGGCACGCGGAATTTGTCGCCGCGCCGAGCGTCGGGTCGTCACGCTGGTCCGCCACCACGAGACGAACGTGTCCGAAGAACTGATGGTCTACCTGAATCGGCTGGGCGATTTACTGTTCGTGCTGGCCCGAGCCGCCAACCAACGCCTGCAAATCCCGGAAACCAAATGGCAAAAGCCGGAAAACTGAACCCCTCCGGTCAGCGACGGGGTTTTTCACGTTCTAAACTTCAAATCGAGGCCCGTCTCGCAGGGCAAAGGGGATCGGTTACAATCGGAGCCGATCTCCCCTCGGTCGCTCGCGATCATCGGTGGACCGTTGCGCCATTCCCTAAAGTCTATTGCCTCCGTTGCCAGGAAACGTTGTCGTGAAAAAAGTTGAAGCCATCGTGCGGCACTTCAAGTTAGAAGATGTCAAGAATGCCCTGACAGAACAGGGAATCCATGGGATGACGGTCAGCGAAGTTCGTGGGTTTGGTCGCCAAAAAGGACACACCGAGATCTATCGCGGGACCGAATATGCAATCGACTTTGTTCCCAAGGTGAAAATCGAAGTGATCTGCACCGAAGACAATCTGCAACTGGTGATTGACACGATCTTGCAAACCGCACAGACCGGCCAAATCGGCGATGGCAAGATCTTTGTCACCAACCTGGAAGACTCCATCCGCATCCGGACCGGCGAGCGAGGCGAGGACGCGCTTTAGCGTCCCCTTTGGGATCATGGCTCCGCTATCAGGAACGACGCTTCGGCCCGCCGTCATCGAAGCCCGCGAACGCCTGAGGGCGGGCCGCGAACGGATCCGTCAGCACCATCAGTCGGGGCTCGCGGGCGTGCAAGTTTCCACGTCGCTGACCGACTTGGTCGACAGTGTGGTCTTATCCCTCTGGGAGTCGACCTTGGAATCGGTCGGCATGGAGTCGCTCAGCTCCAGAGCGGTATTGGTCGCTCACGGCGGTTTTGGTCGGCGCGACTTGGCTCCCTACAGCGACGTCGACTTGATGGTCGTCCCCAAGACGGGTCACAGCCAAGCCATCTTGCCGCTGGCCAGCCAGTTCACGCGCGATATCGTCGACGCGGGACTGCAACTCGGCTTCACCATCCGCACCGCGGGCGAAGCCTGCAACTGGGCATGGAAGGATGCGACCGTCTTCAGTTCGTTGGCCGAATCCCGCCTGCTGTCGGGCAGCGTCCAAATCTACCAGCGATACTTTAACTCCTTGCGAAAAGGATCACTGCGACGACAACAACGGCTGATCGCCGCGGTCGAAGCGGCACGCCGAGAAGAACGGCAGAAATGGGGCGAAACCAATTACCTGCTAAGACCTAACGTCAAACGGTCTCGCGGCGGCCTCCGCGATATTCAGTTAATCCGCTGGGTGGGCTTTGCCAGCTTCGGAGAAACCGACCTCGCCCGACTCGTTCGCTTGGGTGACTTCCCCGAAGACGACTACAATCGCGTCCGGGCCGCCTATTCGTTCATGCTGCGACTCCGCAATGAACTGCATTTCTGCTCCGGGAAGAATCAGGACGTGCTCGATCGGTCGATCCAAGTCGCGATCGCCGACCGCTGGGGCTACGTCGCCAAGGACAGCCACTTGCCGGTCGAGTGGTTCATGAAGGACTACTTCGAACATTCGCGCAACGTGCGTTATGCGGCAGCGCACTTCCTCGCCACCACGCGTCGTAATCCACTGTTCACCCGATCGGTCAATCGAGTGTTCTCCAAGTCGCTTGACCCGGCGATTCGTTTGGGGCCTTACAACATCTGGGTCAAGGACAGCGTGCTGGAACCGTTCGCAAAGGATCTGCCCAGCGTCTTGCGACTGATGGACTTCGCCAACCAATATCAGCGACGCATTGAACACCGTACCTGGCAAGCCATTCGCAAGGCGATGATGGCGCGTCCCGTCGGACGCCTCGATGTCGAAACGGGGCGTCAATTCATGTCCCTGCTCAGTCGGCCCGGTCGCTTGCCCAGCCTGCTGCGACGACTCCATGAATTGCGGGTGCTGGAAAAAATCATTCCCGCCATGCACCGTGCCCGAGGCATGCTGGAGTTCAATCAGTACCATAAATACACCGTCGACGCACACTCCATCCGTGCGGTCGAAGCCGCCACGCAATTTGCCGACGAGGAATCACTCGCCGGTGATGTGTACCGCGGCATCAAAGACAAACGCTTGCTGCACCTCGCCTTGCTGATGCACGATCTGGGCAAGGGTTACGAAGAGGATCACAGCGAAGTCGGCATGCGAATGGCCTTGGAGACCTGCCCACAACTGGGATTGGACCAAGATTCCAGCGAACGGGTGGCCAAGCTGATTCAACTGCATCTCGAGATGAACAACACTTCCTCTCAGCACGACCTTAGCGACCCCGAAATCGTTTCGCGGTTCGCCGCCACCGTCGGATCGATGCAGATGCTCGACATGCTGCTGATTCACTCGCTCGCCGATATGACGGCCGTCGGTCCGGAAGTGCTGACCGACTGGAAACGACGCTTGCTTGAAGAGCTCTACGTACGGACGCGGCAGTATTTTGACTCGGGCCATTTGCCCGGCGAAATGGATGCCGCCACCGAAGCCAAAAGGGACGCGATCCGCGAACAACTTGCCGCCCACCAGGCATCGCCGCGCAGCGAGCAAGTTCTGGCCAGCCTTAGTCCGCTGATGCTGCAACGCAACGATGCCCAGACACTGGCCAAGCAAGTTGGTCAGGTTGCCGAATTAGAGCCTAGTTCCAGCGTCAGCTGGTACCGTGTCCTGCAAGAACAGCACGCCACCGAATACACGCTTGTGCGTCGTGAACAGTCCGAAGTGCGTGGCCTGTTTGCACGTGCCGCAGGGACCTTTACCGCCAAGGGGTTGGGAATCATGCGCGCCGAAATTGCGACGCTCGAACCGGATATCGCGTGGGATACCTTCGTCGTCAGCGATCCCGACCATGTCGAGTTGACACCTGATTATTACCGAGGCATTTGTGCCGCGTTGTGCCATGCCATCGATTCCGAACAACCGCCCAAACTGACCTTTCCCCGTGTCTGGAAGAAGGCGAGCTCGCGCAGCGAAGCGGTGCTGCCCCTGCCCACACGGGTAACGTTTGATAACGAAACTTTCGAAAAGTACACCGTGCTCTCTTTGTTTGCCTACGACCGTCCCGGCTTGCTGTATTCGATCGCGCAAACCTTGGCGGATGAATCGATCATTACGCATTTTGCGAAGATCTCCACGCACCTCGATCAGGTCATGGACATCTTTTATGTCACTCATCGAGATGGCAGCCGTTTGGTTGCAGCCGAACGGAACGACCAAATCCGCGCTGCGCTCATCGAAGCGGTCGCCGGCGAATCGACATAAGCCGCTTGGTTTACCGCGCGTCTGGTAAAGCCTAAGGCCTGTCACGATTCCTCACCTCGCCCACTTTGAAAAACGGGGCATCTGAAGTCCGCCGAGTTGCTCGCCGCGGGTTGCGCGGCAACAGTTCAGTGGTGGCAACACCTGCGAATGCAATTCAGTTCCCCCGCCGCGACACCGGCCCCGCGGTCAAAGTGGTTTGTGATCACGTCAAAGGGCAAACGAACTGTTGCGTGCAATTGCCAGTGGACCGCTTCCGATCAGAAGTCCGGTCCACTGGCAATGCTCGCGCTCTTTTTCGTCGCACGCACTGAAGTGGTTCGTTTCCAGAATGTCCGTAGCTAGGAGGGTCAAGCATGCCGATTACTAACCGTCTATTTACTCCCATTATCACCAGTTGCCTGTTGCTTGCCTGGGGCGGAACGGCGCAGGCGCAAATCGATTTCAACCGCTTACTAGCTCAATTGCCTTCCACAAATCAGGACGTGGATGAAGCGGAACCGATCAAGCCTCCGAGCGGCGAAGCCAGCGATGTGGGCGAACTGCTGGCGCCGGTTTTGGATGCACCTGAGCAACCGACCAACCGGACGCTGGCCGAACCATCGGTGAGGACAACGGAACCCGTTGATCCAGCCCAGCCCGAAATCAAAGCTTGGCCAAACCAAGTCCCTTCCCCACCATCGGTTTTAGAAAACCAGCTCGTGCCGGAAGCTCCTCAAGCCAGCGTCGACTTCCAACAACTGTTCGACCAACAGGACCGTCAGCCGACCGACGTCGTGATGGCTTATGAACCAGCAGTCGCAGCCCACGTGGCTTGGTCCGGATGTGATTCATCAGCTCAAAATTGCCAGCCTCATCGTCGACCGAACCTGCCACCGCCGGCCACGATGGAATCGATGTACCACGCCCCAGCCTGCCATCGCGACGTCTGGGCCGGCTATGCCGCCGAACGCCAAGCTGCATGCGACCGTCATCACAAACACCTGCATCATCAATGCGATTGCCTCCAGCCGAGCTGCACCAACTGCGGTCCCGCGCTTTATCCTGACGCGGCTTGTGCAAATCTTCCTGGTAAGACTGCCCGCTGACGCATCGAGTTTTGAGTCATCAGCGGCGCGAAAACGCGGAGTCAACCGGAGCGGCGGAACTTTTTTTTCACCCACCCAGTTTTGTATTCAGGTTCGGACGGTTCGCGTCCGATACTCCTTGTACCATGGATTGGGAGGGTGGAACGATAGGTGCCATCGTTCCTGCGGATGACGGGCCATGGTGAGGCAGGGAGGGCTTCACCATGGCCCTTCTCTTGCGCGGACCGCATTCCTGGTGGGGCGCCGAGCGGGTATCGTGAAGGCAGACGCTTGCGGCGTCTCCTGTCCAGCTGGTTCCGCTTCCTACCGGTGGAAAAACGATGCCCGATCCTGGCGAAAATTCTCACGACCGTGCCGATCACAACGGTCATGATCATAACGGTCATGACCAAGATTGCGGCCACCATCACGGCTTGACACGCAGTGATGAAGTTGCCGGCGTGAGCGATCGTCGCCTGCTATGGTCGGTGCTGCTCAACCAATTGCTCACCGTCGGTCAGGTCATCGCCGGTTTTTTGTCCGGCAGCGTTTCGTTGCTGTCCGATGCGGCCCATAATTTCAGCGACGCTAACTCGCTGCTGATCGCTTACGTCGCACGCAAGATATCCCGCCGCAGCGCCAACGAACGCTATACGTTTGGCTACCGCAGAGCCGAACTGATCGGTGCCACGATTAACCTGACGTTACTGGGGGCGGTCGGGGTTTACCTCATCTACGAAGCCATCCACCGCTTCTTTCAACCCCAAGAGATCGTCGGCTGGTTGATGGCTGCCGCCGCAGGCCTGGCCCTCGTTGTCGATCTCGGCACGGCGCTGTTGCTGTGGGCGATGAGCCGCGGGTCGCTGAATGTTCGCGCCGCATTCATTCACAACCTTGTCGATGCCCTGGGATCGGTCGCCGTACTGATCGGTGCGGCAGCGGTGATTTGGTTGCAATGGAACTGGATTGATCCTCTGCTAACTCTGCTGATCGCGGGCTATGTCTTATGGCAAGTCGTGACGATGCTACCCCAAGCAACCCGAGTGTTAATGGAAGGTGCCCCCGTCGATTTTGAAATGGACGCCATGCTGAAGCACGTTCAGGCCGTCGAACATGTCGTCGGGATTCATCATGTCCACGTCTGGGAACTGGACGAACAACATCGCTCCTTAGAAGCACACATCGTCATCCCACGGGCTCAGAACGATCACCTAGAAGAGATCAAAGACGCGATCAAGCAGATCCTCTTGCAAGAACACGACATCCGGCATTCAACGCTGGAGTTTGAATACGGCGACGACAACGACGCCTGCCGCAATCCCTGTGTCCTTGAACCCAGGAACTCGGCAGCCAGGAATTAACCGGCCAAGCCGATTCACGCACGGGATCAGCCGCGCCGGCGTTTGCCTTTCTTGTCTTTTACTCGCCCCTTGGTCCCCTTGGGTTTGGGCCTGGCCTTCGCCTTACCGGGCGTTTTTTTTCGGTCCTGCTTACCTTCACTCAGGGCGGTGTGGTTCTTGATCACGTCGAGGATTAGATCGCGTTCGCGGATATCCACCTTCGCAATCTGAATCGTCAAGCGATCGCCCAGCCGATAGCGGTTGAACTCTTTGACACCCTCGATCACCTGCCCACGCCGCTCGTAGCGGTACTTGTCTTTGGGCAATGACGTGACCGGAATGAATCCCTCGATCGGCAGCTTCAGACAACGGGCATACAACCCATCGGGATAGACGCGACTGATGACCGCTTCCATCTGTTCGCCAAGATGCTTTTTCAGATGGTGCAGCAGCTTCAGCAAAATCAATTCGCGCTCGGCGCGTTCCGCGTTGCGCTCTTGATCACTGCAGTGATGCCCATCCCGCAGGAGCATCGGAAACGGATCGTCGGGAGTAGAAACCTTATCGA
Organism: uncultured Pirellulaceae bacterium; assembly: GCA_964477385.1. GTDB lineage: Bacteria > Planctomycetota > Planctomycetia > Pirellulales > Pirellulaceae > Roseimaritima. The sequence continues at coordinate 31,941 of CAYZHQ010000002.1, read as the reverse complement.
TCACATTTTGCACGACTCGATGAATCATCAAGTCGGGATAGCGACGAATCGGGCTGGTGAAGTGACAGTAGTGCTCCATATCGAGGGCATAGTGCCCGTCGCGATGCGGCCCATAAATGGCCTTATTCATCGCTCGCAAAACCGCAAAGTTAACCGCCTGTTCGAGCGGTGTACCGGCGACGGCGTCCAACGCTTTTTGGATCTCAAAGCGGCTTTCCAGCTCGCCGACCTGGATCCCAATGTCTTTGACGAATTGCGACAACTGCCGCAGTTTGCGGCGCTCCGGCGAGGGGTGGATCCGATGCAGAAAGTTCAACTCCAGATCATCCAACCACGTCGCAACGGCCTGGTTGGCCGCCAGCATGAACTCTTCGATGATCTGATGGCTTTCGGTATTGACCACCAAATAGGCACCGCGAACCTTGCCCGCTTTATCCAAATCCAACTTGATGTCGGGCATGTCCATGGTCAGCGAACCACGCTTGATCCGGCGCCGACGGATCATCATGGCCAAGGAGTGCATCCGCGTCAGCAGTTCACAAACGTCGTCTCCCCAGTCCTGTCGATAACGGCCGGGGTTCGCTAGGAACTGATCGACCTGCTCGTAGTTCAGTCGTTTATCGCTACGGATTGCCGCGTTGTAAACTTCCGTACTGGTGACGGTTCCATCCTCGAGCATCTCGATTTCGACCGTCTTGGTCATGCGGATGCGTTCGGGCTGCAAGCTGGCCAAGTGATTACTGATGATCTCGGGAATCATCGGTATCACCCGATCGGGCAGATAGACACTCGTCGCCCGCTTCTTGGCCTCCTGGTCGATCGCACCTCCCTTAGGAACGAAGGACGACACGTCGGCGATATGCACCCACAGCGTCCATCTGCCATCGGCGTGTTGCAATGAGATCGCATCATCAAAATCGCGTGCGTCGTGCGGATCGATCGTGATCGTCAACAAATCGGTCAGGTCGCGTCGCGTCGTCGGCACCACGTCATCATCGAACCGATCCGCTTCGATACGAGCCGCATCGATCACTTCGGCAGGAAAATCCTCAGGCAAACCATATTGCCGCATGATCGTCACGGTATCGATCGCTGGATTCTTACTGCTGCCGAGCACCTCCATGATGACCGCTTCGCCACCGGCTCCCGTGGCGTCTGGATACTCCACCATTTCGACGACCACCTTGTCGTCGTTCTCCAGCGGCAAACCTCTCACGTCGCCGACCGCAACGGGCGCATCGGAGTGCACACCGTCGAGGTACACCAGCGATTGCCCGGCCTCCAATTGGAAAGTCCCGGTAAACTGCCGACGACCACGCTCGATGATCTTCAGCACCGTGCCTTCGAAACCGGCACCACGGCGATCACCACGGATGCGGATCTCGACGAGGTCACCATCCATCGCCCCCATCGTCTGACCTGGCGGGATGAAGACGTCATCTGGAGCGTCCGATTCGGTGCCTCCGGTGTTGGGCCGTACAAAACCGAAACCACCCGCGGCGGGCCGAAAGCTGCCTCGGATCACGTCGGGATTTCCACTCGCCAATGCCGGGCTGATGATCAGGTGATTGGGACCGTAAGCCACCTGGCCTTGGTTGACTAACCATTTGATCACCCGCTTTAATTCCCGCGCCTCTTCAGCATCGAGCTTTAACATCGCGGCAATCTGCTTCGCCTTGCCAGGACGATAATGGGGCGAGTGGATGAGGTGGACAACCCGCTGGGCTAATTCGTTTGATACTTCCATTTCCCGATCATAACCGATTTACAGGTTTCGGTTACTAGGGAGACGGCCTCATTTCGGTCGCTCGGCAAGGCTTAATTTTGCGGCTTGTCGTCTTCCAAGCCGTTGAACTCGGAATCGTCCGGTGGGACTTCAAAGCTGGACAAGTCGGCGTCGAAGCCTTCCGAGGCTTCGGAACCTTCCGAAGCGGCCGTCGGATCCAACAGGGAAGCATCGGAATCGTTCAGCGGTTGGTACTCTTCCAGAGACGGCAACGGGGTCGGCGACGGCTCCTCCGCAGGAGCCTCCAGTGTTAAGTCACCGCTTGGCCCATTTTCCTCATCGTCGGCCCACAGCAAGGCATCATCCTCTTCGTCGGACTCTTCTTGATCGACGTCGAACTCCACAGCGGGTTCTTCCACGTCGCCACCGTCGCTGGAGAAACCGGTGGAACCACTCTCCTCTGACGCAGCGGTTTCCTCGACATCCGAAGAGGGACCGGAGATCAGCGGATCATCGTGGATCGTCAGCATCGAATCATAACCGTCATCCGATGCCTCAGCACCGGCCAGCGCCCCACCGAAATCCTTGACCGTTTCCAGCAGGCTGGGATCGATATCGACATCCTCATCATCAACACCCTCCTCCTGACTCTCCTCGGGGACCTCGAGCTCCAACGGAAGTTCCTCATCGCCCCCACCCACAGCCGTTGCAGGGCTTTCCGCGTCTGGCAACGTGGGTGCCGCCAGTGCTTCGTTGTCGCCCCACATCTGCAAATCTTCATGCTCATCGGCCGCTTCCAAATCGGTGTCAAACAGGGGCGCGTCCGGCTTGGCGTTAGCCACCCCATCATCACCTTCGACCACCGTCGGGAATTCATCCATGTCAACGGTTTGCAGTTCCAGCAGTTCGTATTCCTCTTCGTCCTCAGCAACGGGTTCCTCAGCAACGGGTTCCTCAGC
>CAYZHQ010000002.1:20862-29156 GCA_964477385.1 uncultured Pirellulaceae bacterium | reverse complement strand
TCCTCAGCAACGGGTTCCTCAGCAACGGGTTCCTCAGCGATTGGTGCTGCGGCAGACTCCGACGAATCGGCCTGCTGTCCCCACAAGCTGGCATCGCCCAACTCGTCCGCTTCTTCGAGCGAGTGGTCAAACAGGGTGCTTTGCTCGTCATCGGCGTCGACTGCGTCAGCGGCTGCCGGTTCGTCCGTGGCGGCCTCAGCCCCCACATCATCCACTGCCGCGGTATCGTCAACGGCGGAAAACAAATCCTCTGCCGAAGCTTGATCCTCTGCCGAAGCTTGATCGCTGGGCATGGCCAGGGGAGCGGGTTCCGCATCTTCCGCGGTGTCTTCGGCCAGTCCCACCGACTCTTGTTCGTCTTCGATGATCGGCGCGGATTGTTCGACAAACACGCCGGCGATTTCGCCTAACGCAGGAGCCACGACCGCTCCGAGCGAATCGGCGGCAAAGGGTTCGTCCTCACTGACCGCATCTTCATCGATGTGGTCGACCGCGCCGGAAGGGGGCCCGGAGAGGCGAGGAAAAATCGATTCGACGTTGCCACGCAGGACTTGATGCCCCAGCTGAATGGCTCGCTCTTCCGACCAACCACGATCGACCACAAAGGATTCGGTCAACACCTTCGCCAGGATTTGTCGATACATGTCAAACTTTGGCCACACAAACTCCAGCTTGTAAGCGTCGCTGTAATAGCCAATCTGTTTGGTCTGCGGGACGGCTTCTAATCGAGCCGCCGCATCGCGTTGGATAAACGTTGGCGTGTTGCTGTACCACCAATGACCATTGGTAATCACGTTTGGAAAAATCCACGCGTAACTAACCAATTCTTGATTCGTGACACTCGCCAAAACGGAAATCGGGAACTTCACATTCGGGAAAGCGTTGAACAGTTCGCGATACTGAATCAGCGAGACGCGGCTGTCATAAAGATCCTGCCCCTGAAACACACCTCCGGCATAGACACCACGATTGACGCCGATCATCAAATCAAACGGCAGTCCATATTGATCGCACAGCTCTGCCAAAGTCCAGAACACGCGTCGTGATAGTGCATCACGGTTGGCGTCTTGAGCACTAACGCCGTGACGCAGGACCTCGTCGAGCGCCGTTGCAGCCCGTCCATCGGCTACGGGGGTCGGTGTGAATCCGGGCGGTAAAGAAATCGCGCAAGCCCTTGCACCGGCAGCTACAAAATGCTCGAACCGCTGCTCCAGCGCCGAACGCAACGTCGTCAGGTCAGTGACTTCGATTCCGCTGCAGGCGGTCAGTCGATCGCGGACTTCCGGCCGGCCGAGGTGAAAGACCAAGTCATCGGTGCGCAAACAGGGGATGTAGCGGTTGGTATCAAAACCTTCCAACGCGTCATCAAAATCATTCGTCAAGAAGACCGCTTCGACATTGCTTTGCTGCAGCACGGTGTCGGGCCATTCCGCAGACTGCATTTTCTGTTCGGCCGCGTCGTAGACCGCTTCCCAATTCGAGGCGTCCAGACGATCGCCATCAAAGTCGAAGAAGCGTCGGCAGATCGCGATCAACCAACTGTACTGCGCGGTGTTCTCCAGCGGTCCAAGGCCACCGACCAAACGGCGAACCTTCTCACGGGGCGATAGGCCGGGCTCCTCAATCGCTTCCCGCTGCATACCGGCCGAATGGGCAAGCTCCGTATAGTAGTGGTAACCCAGCAAATCGGCCAAAGTCGAAGAAGCAGGTGCGTGCGGGTTAATATGTGTGTGAGGGTCGATCAAGCAAATGTCGGCTAGAGCTTGATAGATCGACCGGCGGATCATTTCGGACATGAGCGCGATTTCGAGCAGAGTAAATGAGGAGGATACCGATCCGTATTCTAAGGCTTCCCGAAAGAAGCCGTGGCATAGCTAGCGGTGCCAAAGAGTCCTTTCTTCTGAAAGAATAGTCCGAAATAGAGGCAGCGGGAGCCATCCCGCTGCAGAGAGTGTCGGATTGTACGGGCGGGACAGAGGGGCTAAGCCGGAAAAACCAACGTTTTTCTTCCATCGCAGTGACCAGCCCGTACAATAAGTCCTTCCTCCGAGAGCTTCCTTAAGCGTGGTGAGACGATGCCTAGTGTCCCCAACTGCCGATCCAATGAAGACTCAACCGCCAAGCATTTGGTCAGCCCACAGACCGACCGCGTTTTCTCGGCGACGGAAGAGGTTCAGGCAATCGCGGCAGATCGACTGACCGCAACGGCACCGGCAGAAGGCACGACCGACGAACGCGTTGGCTCATCAAGCCTGCCGGAGGACGCGTCAGGCGTTAAAGCGGCCGAAACCGCGCCGGCCGACTTACCACGGCCGCCTTTGGCCGCGTCACATTCTCAATATGCCGTTCCGCCACGACCGCACTTGCGACCGGCCGATCAGCGGACAACCCGCCCCCCCGTCGCCGAATCGCGGGCTTCGCATTCACTCAGCCAGAGCGTGCTGTTTCTCGTCACCGTGGCACTGATGTTTGCCGCCGCACGGTACCTGTTGCCGACCATCGTCGAAGAAGTCCGCTATAGCTGGCACCGAGGGGAACTGCGGGCGGAGTACGAGAGCAGCGGCGAAGTCCTCAAAAACGCTTCGCTCGATTCGCTGTCTCAAGCTTCGGAGATGGTCACCCAGCACGCCGGTCCAAGTGTTGTGCATATCGAAGTCCAGCGAGCCCTCAGTCCCCAGCAAATCGACCTCGCGAATTTCTTGCAGGAACGAACCGGAGTGGTTCCGCCAAATCAAAACCTCGGGCAGGAAGCGTCCGACCAGGGCAGTGGGGTGATTGTTGATGCCGATGGCTACATTTTGACAAATGAACATGTCATTGCCGATGGCAACACGATCGAGGTCGGGCTGAGCGACGGGCGACGGCTGCCCGCTCAAATCGTCGGCGTCGATCCGTTGACCGATTTGGCGGTGCTAAAAATCAATGCCGATCGTTTAATCCCCATCCAGTTTGGCGAGAGTGAAAAAGCAAAAGTCGGTTCGCCGGTGTGGGCCATCGGCAGCCCCTTTGGACTCGACCGGACGGTCACCTTCGGAATCCTCAGCGGCAAGCATCGCGTGGTGCGAGCGAGCACGCGCTACCAAGATTTCATGCAAAGCGACGTCGCGGTGAACCCCGGCAATAGCGGTGGTCCGCTGGTCGATGCGCGTGGCAAACTGATCGGGATCAACACCGCGATCGTGGGCGACACCTATCGGGGTGTCAGTTTTTCCATTCCCAGCGATGTGGCCAAAAGCGTCTACGAACGGATTCGCCAAGCGGGCCGCGTCGAACGGGGCTGGCTTGGCGTCGCATTAACGGAGGTCCCCGACGACTTGCATACCGGCGAAGATCCCTTGGTCCGCGGGGCCTACGTGACAGGCTTAGCCGATAGCGATTCGCCCGCGGCCCGAGCCAACGTTCAAACGGGAGATATCATTGTCCAGATCGGGGAGACTCCGTTGACCGACATGGGGCATCTGATGCGTCTGGTCGGGAACTTGGCCGTCGGCGAGTCGGTGGAAATGCATGTTTTGCGTGATGGAGTGACGAAAAAGCTGGTTGTAACGATTGGCAGATGGCCGGAAGATCCCGTGGTCCGCTAAAGACCAGTCCCAGGCGGCGGCGTTGGCGTGGAGTGATTAATCTAGATAGCGTTCTTCTCGATTGCCAATCATGAATGCTTCTCTTCGGCCTTTCGCAAAAGCCCCCTTTCGTGAACGACTCGCACACGCCCGCTGACGTCCGCGATCTGTGGGCCGTTCCGCCGCTGCAGATGCAGATCCTGCCGGCTTTGTGCGCTCTCATACTCGTCGCCGCGGCCTTCTTTAACCCGATTGACGTGAGCGGCAGCGGCGAGCAACAAGTCAGCCTGTCGGGACAGGTAGCGATCAAATTAGCCGTAGCCGGCTTGGCAACCGGACTGGGCGTGTGGGGCTTGCTGTCGCTGTCGCGGGTCCGACGTATTTTGGGAACGTTCACCGGCACCATCCTGCTAACGCTGGGCATGGTGTTTGTGCTGACTTCCGCAGTGGCGATTTCGGAGATCGCCAATGTCGCTCGCGTCGCCTCGCTGATCTTTTTGGCGTACGTCCTCTTTACGATCACCAGCGTTGTGATCCTCGGCATCGATCGCGTGGCCGTTTGCGTCCTGATTGGTTGTAGCTTGTTTCTCCTGGGCAGTTGGTTCGCTTATCTGCTGGTGCCATCGATCGGCGTCTACGTCGAAGACTTGGGGACACACACGAAAATCAATCGCATGGGAGGCTTGGCCCATCCGAATGTCTTGGGCCGAATGTCGATGCTGACCGCGATTCTGGCGATCTCCCTGTATCGTCAACAACCGAAATATCGCGTGGTGCTTGTGACACTGGCGCTGCTGGCCTTGGCAACCGCCATCACCGCCTTCAGCCGCACCGCCATCCTGGCCGGCATGGTAGGACTGGCCGTCCTGCTGTTCGACTTACTACCAACGCGCCGTGGTTTGGTGGTGTGCCTCACCATCTGTGCCGTCGGGCTGTTCGGACTGGTCGCGATCGAGCTAGCCACCGGCAGTGATCTGGTGGGAAAAGTCTTGCTGTCCGCGAGCACCAAAACGGGTAACGTGGAAGAGCTCACCAGCGCCACCGGGCGAACGGCGATCTGGGCCGAAGCCCTGCGTTTGATTCAAGCTCGACCTTGGACCGGATACGGCCTGAATTCGAGCCCCCTCTTGCTGACGAATTTTTCCCAGCACACGCACAACATCCTGCTCCATCCTCTGCTCAGCGGCGGCCTTGCAGCAGGCTTGTTGATGGCTCTGCTGCTGGCCTTAAACCTGGTCTTTGGCATCCGTTCGGAGCAACGACTGATCCGTTCGGTCGCCGCGTTTGTGCTCTTCTCAGGGTTGTTCGAAGATACGCTCCTCGACACCTTCCCCAGCCCGCTGACCGTCCTCTGGCTGCTGGTGACACTCTATCCGTCCATCGCACTCCTTTCCGATCGCCGCCAATTGCCGGTCGAACATCCTGGTTTGCCGGGATATACTATGGCTTAAACAATTTACCGCTTTCTCGCGCCCTCTATCACCTGTCGGTTTTCTTAAATGCGTTACCTGTTTGCTCTCAGTTGCGGCCTACTACTGGCGACTGCTCCCAATCTCTCTGCAGACCCTACCTCCATCAAAGTGGCTCCAGGGGTTGTCAAAGAACGCCCCGCCAGCGGCCCCGCTATTGAAGTCGATGGCGGATTCATGGTTCCCTATACCGAACGCATTCCCGGCTCGGACGTGACTTTTGAAATGTTGCCGATCCCCGGTGGCACCTTCCTCTTGGGCAGCCCCGCGAGCGACCCCGACCACAAGGCCGACGAAGGGCCGCAGGTGATAGTCACGATCGCCCCGTACTGGATGGGCAAGACCGAAATCACCTGGGCCGAATACGACCAGTACATGAATCTGTACTACACGTTCAAGGAATTCGAAGCTCGCGGAATTCGCGTTGTCGACGCTAAAGACCGTGTCGATGTGATCACTTCGCCGACCGAACTCTACATGCCCGATCACACCTACGAGTACGGCAAAGCTCCCAACAAGCCGGCGATCACGATGACGCAGTATGCCGCCAAGCAGTACACGAAATGGCTCAGTGCGATCACCAGTTCACAGTACCGCCTGCCAACCGAAGCGGAATGGGAATATGCTTGCCGTGGCGGTACCACCACGCCTTACTCGTTCGGTGAAACGGCCGATGATCTGGACGACTACGCCTGGTATTTCGACAACGCTGAAGAGGGCCCCGAACCGGTCGCTCAGAAAAAACCGAACCCGTTTGGTCTTTATGACATGCATGGAAACGTCGCCGAATGGACCGTCGATGCCTTCAGCGAAAATGGCTACAAAGCCCTCGACCCGGCCGGTTTGACCGGCATTTCGGCAGCCCAGTGGCCCACCAAAACCTTTCCCTGCACCGTCCGCGGTGGTAGCTGGGAATTCGATCCTCCCGAACTGCGGAGCACCGCTCGATTGGGATCCAACGATCCCGAATGGAAGGACGAAGATCCCAACTTCCCCAAAAGCCCTTGGTGGTTCACTTCCGACCCCGCACGCGGCGTCGGCTTTCGAATCGTCCGCTCCTACCAACCGGTCGAAGCGAAAACGATCAATAAATTCTGGGAGGCGATCACTCCCTCCGCGATCAGTGACATCGAGTCTCGGCTCATCGAAGGACGGGGCGGCCTTGGACGTGTCGACAAAGATCTGCCTGCCGCCATTGAGAAATGGAAGAGCGAGCAGTAGAACACGTAAAGTTCTGCCGATATCTGGCTATCGGTATTGCTGCTGAACCTAATCCCGCCCCTCGTGGGCAATGGCTTTCTAGGAAAGAGACGTCGCGGTGTACGAGAATTTGGCTTTGGTAGGCGCCACCGGTGCCGTCGGTCGCATTGTGTTGGACCAACTGCTGCAGCGGCAATTGCCGTTTCGAAACCTGAAACTATTGGCGTCCAGTCGCTCGGCGGGATCTCAGATCACCTTTGGGAATGAAACGAAAACAGTCGAACTACTGGAGCCTGATGCGTTCAACGATGTCGACCTCGTGATCGCCAGCACCCCCGATGAGGTCTCGGCCGAATTCGCCGCCTGGGCTGTCGATCGTGGCGCGGTGGTCGTCGACGAAAGTGGTTTCTGGCGCATGGACCCTTCGGTTCCGCTAGTCGTTCCCGAAGTCAATCCCGAAGCGGTCACCCAGCACAAAGGAATCATCGCCAGCCCCAACTGCAGCACCACGCAAATGGTGGTTGCCATGGCACCGATTTATCGCGCTGCGGGGATTCGGCGAGTGGTGGTCAGCACCTATCAAGCAACCAGCGGCGCCGGTTTAGCTGGGCCCGCGGAACTACAAATCGCCACCAAAGCGGCTCTTACCGAAGGCAACGCTCATCGGCCCGAAACCTTTCAGCACGATATCGCATTCAATCTGATCCCTCAGATCGGCTCCGAAAAGTACGAAGGCTATACGTCCGAAGAAATGAAAATGGTCTACGAGACCCGCAAGATCTTTGGTGATGATTCGATCCAAGTCTGCCCCACCTGCGTGCGGGTTCCCGTGATGATCGGACACAGCGAATCGATCTTGATCGAAACCGAACGGCCGCTCTCGGTCGAACAAGCGAGGGAATTGCTGGCCGCCGCGCCAGGCGTCACCGTCATCGACGACCTCAAGAACCAACGCTACCCAATGCCCCGCGACTGCGATGGCAGCGATCAAGTCTTCGTCGGTCGGCTGCGCAAGGATATCAGCAGCAACAATGGCCTCGCTTTCTGGTGCGTCAGCGATAACCTCCGCAAAGGGGCCGCGACCAATGCCGTGCAGATCGCCGAATTGTTGATGAAAAACGCCGCCGTGGTGTAGCGAGCCGCGAGCGGATCCGCAAGTTCTTCGCTTGACGCCCGACGCCGAATCTCTCACCATGCGCGAGGTGCAACCAAGACCGCTTGGCAAACCCGCGGCCGGGGCTCGCCGCCCTACGCAGCCCCAAAACCTCACGCCGGGATGCATCGATGGTTTCCCTCCGCTCAAGCGCTGCCCTATCGATCGCCTTGATTTGCAGCGCCATCGCAGTCGCCCAGGGGACACCGCAGCCGAACGGCAAACCGGGCCAACGCTTTCAGTTCACCGGCAATGAATCCTTTACGGACTCCCAACTGGATCGCGCCCTGAGCTCCGATCCTGACGTTTTGCTGGCGACTCACCCCCTCGGTACCTCTGCCGAACTAGCCAGCCTCCTGAAAAAGAAACTGGTCGCTGGATACCGCAAGCAAGGCTTTCCTTCCCCTCAAATTCAAATCCAAACCACCGCCGACCCTGTGGGCGCCAGCATCGAAATCGATGAGGGCCCCCAGATCCGCAATGGCGAAGTGGTATTGCGAGGGGAGAGCGGAGTCGATGCACAGCGACTGATCCGTCGATTGACCGAGTCCTTTCCGGGTAGCGATGCCTATCCCGCTTTTAGCGAAATCGAAGGCCGCACGGTGACGCGTTGGATCGATGCCGAGGGCAAACCGGCCAAGCTGGAAGACCCCATTTGGGAACTCGGCAAACCGGTTGCACTCGACCAAGAACTCACGCTGCAAAAGAAAGTGCTCGCGGCCCTGGCCGACCTCGGTTTCTCCGATACCCCGGCCTTTGTCAGCCTGGAGATTGACGACGCGGACCAAATTTGCCGATTGGTCCTGCACCTGCCGGCTGCAGGCTCGCCCGACCAAGTCGATGAAATCGAGATCCGTGGTGCGATCGCAAACTCGCGCGAGTCGATTCTCGAGCAACTCGACTTGCAAC
>CAYZHQ010000002.1:0-20762 GCA_964477385.1 uncultured Pirellulaceae bacterium | reverse complement strand
TCCGAATCATCCAAGCCGAACATGGCCTCCTGCTGCAATCTTTCCGCATGGCAAGCTCGGATGGAACATCGCCCGAACCGCGATTAGCGATTCTGCTCGACGGGCAACGGTTGATGCTAGCTCACTCCGATCTACCGACAGTCTGGACCAACAAGATCGACCAGGTCGCCGGTCGACTCCACTTTCAAACCAAGATCGCCGCCGCCGTCACGCCCGAAACGTTGTTCCACCTGAACTTCAACTTCCGCTGGAGTTCCTCAAGAGAGCCCGACCAGCCTCCCATTGAACATCATCTCGATGTCAGCCCTGCCGATTGGCTGCCCTTCGCCTACAAGCCACAGCTTTCCCACGAATGGTCCGGCAGCCGATTGATCGCCACCAGCGAGTCGAGCCAACTACAACTCGATGCGGCGACCGGAGAGATCTTGTCGTGGAAATCGAAAGGCCTCGAAGTTCGCTTCGAAGCCGGTCTGTTCGAACGGGAACGGCAACGATTGCTCGCTGCCAATGAAAGCAAAGCGGATGCATTCCGCAGTGAGGCGGCGGTTTCGTCCTTAGCGGCCTACCTTTGCCAGCCAACGATCTGGCAAGACACCAACGCATTGCTGACCGCAGACGTCCAGCAAGCAAACGCTCAGGAGCCCCCCACCCCTGCGGCAGCTCCGTTTGATCCAGCCCTCTGTTCGGGTTTGGAAAAATTGATCGCCGGAGAACTGCTCCGGCCGCTGGACGTTGCTGCCAATCGGTTTTGGCAGGGCAGGGCAGGGGCGCGATTTTATGTCCCCGGCCCCTCCGCTCAGCCTCAAGGTTTGCAAACGATGATGCTGGCGATCGCAGCACGTGCCTTGCTGGAACTTGCCCCCGCCGTCCTGGAAGAAAACCAATGGCCAATGCAAGTCACTCGAGAAGCCTGCTTGGTACTGCTAGACCGTGGCAAGTACGCTGGCAAAGTCATCCAGCAACTGCAGCAAAATCCTGAGTGCGGTCCACTGTGCCACGCCACGATCGCAGCGTTGCTAGCAAAGATTAATCATCCTGCTGCAACGGCTTCGGCGCAGCACGGACTGCAACAACTGACCCCACAAAACTTTGCTAGCGACTTAGCCGTTTTACTTCGCGGCGAGAGCGGCGTCTGGCTTAGCGAAGCCGTCGCGGCAATAGGCTCCCTCGCTCCAACCGAACGGGACGCCATCGCCACTCGAATCAGCACCCCTCTACTGCGAGAATTTTTCTTACAAGCCCACGCAACCAGCAATCAAACCGCCCAGAGCAACTTGCCGACGGAGGAAACGATATATCGTATTTCGCACAAAAGCCTAGAGAAATGGCTACAAGCCCAACAGGCGCGTTGAGTGCCGGGGATTGGCATTCGATTGTCGCATCGGCATTTTCTGCGGACAATTGCAGCAGATTGGGGTTTCGACTTTTCAACGAGTCGGACTAGACTCCCCCCGCTTGAAACTGTGAAGGAACACGGTGGGCCGATTCTCGAAAACGGATGCAAGGATGCACCGAATTCAAAGCAGTTGCGTGATTGCGTTGCTAGTCACCGCCAGCGGTTGCTCGCATGCGATGTACTCCGCAGCCAATCTCCCTGCGGAATACATGGCCCCACACCACGTGAGCGCTCGCCATGTCGACCTCAGCAGCATGTCCCGCAACGCCATTCCCGCGGAGTGGCTACAAACGGGCGACAGCGTCGAAGTCACCATGGCCACAGGCGTTGAAACCGGCCCGGTACCGAAATGGAAATTAACGGTCGATAACTCCGGCATGATTGATGTACCTTTGGTGGGCGCCACCCCCGTTGCCGGCTTGACACCGACAGTCGCCGCCGACCGGATTCGTGACGAATCGATCCGCAAAGGGGTCTTTATCGACCCCAAGGTGACCGTTTCGATGGAAGAAAAACGCACCTTTCAGGTCTCGGTCGTAGGAGCCGTCAACGAGCCCGACACGTATGAAATTCCTGCGTCCAACTGCGACTTGTTGACCGCCATCACCATGGCCAAAGGCGTCTCCGACGAAGCCAGTCGCTACATAGAAATCCGGCATTCCCCAACCGCCATACAGCAATTGGCGAACCAGGCTCCACCGTCAGGTCCGGAAGGCATTGCCTTGGCATCCTATCAACCTGCTTCTCTGCCTCCGGTAGTGAACCTGGACTTGGCGGAGTTGCAATCGACCCCTTCTGAAATGCTGCGGGTCTTAGACGGTTCGGTTATCAACGTAACTCGAGAGCCGACCCGCACCATCAGCGTGATTGGATTGGTCAATCGTCCCCGCACCGTCGAAATGCCCGCGGGCGAGGACATTACAGTGCTCGAAGCGATCGCCGAGGCAGGCGGAACGAAGCTCTCGATCGCAGACAAAGTCCAAATTGTTCGTTCCAGCGAGAACCGTCCCACTCCGGTCGTGATCGAAGTCTCCTTGGCCGACGCGCGTTCCGGCGGTCCTGACAACTTACGACTAGCGGCGGGTGACATCATCAGTGTCGAAGAAACGCCCACCACCATGGCCTTGCAAACCATTCAGTCATTTTTCCGCATTGGATTTAATGCAGCGGTACCTGGTTTTTAACGCGTTCCCGAATCAATTAACATGAATCAACTGGAAAACCTGACTAACGGTCAGCACATAACTGCGGGTGACGCGGTTCAGACCGTGCTCCGATTTGGGCGCGCCATGCTACGCCGCCAACGAATGGTGGCGGCAACCGTAGTGGTAATTTGCTTGGCAGCAGGATTGTATTTTATCGCCGCACCACGTGTTTATCAGGCAGAGGCTCAATTGCTGGTCGAAGAGTCCAGCTTAGGCATGCTGCAAGGCAACGGATCGGTGGTTCAACCCAACAAACTACCGACACAGGAAAAAATTCTGCGAAGTGATAGTGTGGTGCAGAATGCCCTGCGAACCCTCCGTGATCAGCCCTTCGAACTGCAAGTCGACGTGCACGATAAAACCGATGAGCAGGCAATTGCGGCAATTCGAGCTAATCTAAATGTCAATTTGCTTCGCAGCACGAATGTTATCGGCCTGTCTTATAAATCGGCTAATCCTGCAGCAGCCGAAACCGTGTTGGGTTTATTGGTCGACGCTTATCTGGACTTCATGCATCAGCACCATCAAGACACTTCGATCCAAGTCCTCGAATTGCTGAAAAACGAACGAGCCAAAATTGACGGTCAGTTGGTTGAAAAACAAGCGGAACTCGTTCGTCTGCGAGGTGAAACACGGATTGTGGCCTTTGACGACGAGTCCATCTCCTCACATCCTGCCATGCAACGCATCAATAGTCTCAATAGCAGCCTCACCGACGCCCAAAAAAAACGCATCGAATTGCAAGCCATTGCCGCCGTGGTCGAACAAGCAATCGCCGAGGGTCGTGATCCGCGAGCTCATATGCAAGCCGTTGACGGGGAAGCCGCACGCTCCCTAACTGCAGCGGTTTTAGGAGTCGCCCCAGAACAATTGCGATCGATTCACTCTTTAGAGCAAAAACTATTGAGCGACCGGGCGAAACTGCAGTCCATGACTGCCCACTATGGTGTAACGCATCCCGAAATCGTTCAACTGCAGTCCGAAATCCGCAACGGAGAAAGTTACCTGAGCGATTTCCAGCAACGTGTCAACGGCGAGGCCAGTCAAGCTGGGTCGCAGCAATTCGCAAAACTCTTGGGGGAATTGGTCTCGCAGAAATTGGACGAGGCTAAACAGCACGAAGCTCTCCTGGAAAGCGAATACAACAAGTTGGAAGCCGAGGTTGTCGACATGAATGGCAGCCTAAGTGAAATGATGCTTGCTCAACGCGAAGTCGATCGTCTAAACAGGTCCTACGATGCATTGCTTGAGAAGATCCATGGGGTGGACCTCGGCAGCGACCAATCGGAAGTTCGAGTTGCGGTGCTCGGTGACCCCAAAGCCAAGCAGATTCCTGTATCGCCGCAACTCAAATTCGTTGCCGGCGGTGCTCTGTTCATGTCCTTAATCTGCAGCATTCTACTCGTTTACGTGGCAGATCTGCGCGATGATCGCTTTGCGAATCTGGAAGAGGTGGAGCGACAGTCGCGGACGGAAATTCTTGCCGTCGTGGAAAGACTTGGTCAACACGAGGATTTTGGGTGTGAGGCAATTCAGATGCATGTGGATCCGTCCACGCGATCTAGCGAGGCGTTCCGGACGCTGCGGGCAGGACTGATGCTAAACCCCACACAGCCACGGCTTATCGCCGTCAGCAGTTCCGAGCCTGGAGACGGAAAGACAACGATTAGCAGCAATCTTTCGGTTGCCTTAGCACAAGCCGGCAAGCGCACATTGGTCATCGATACCGATCTACGTAAACCTGGCATGACGAACTTATTCAATCTACGGCATGCTGCGGGACTGAGTCAGTTGCTGGGGGAGTCGTCGCCTCTGCAAGCGATACACAAATACATCATCCCAACGGGAATCGACAATCTAGAATTAATTCCTTCGGGAGCACGACCGTTGGATCCCGCTGAGTTGTTGGCCAGTAATTCATTGGCAGCCTTGGTGCAGTGGGCGGCAGCACACTATGACCATGTAATCCTCGATTGCCCACCTGTCCTCATTGCCAACGATGTAGCGTTAATCACCCGCTTGGCCGATGGACTGATATTGGTCGTACGGCCCGAAAAGAATTCACGACGCCACGTGCTGCGAGCGGTTGAACGCCTCGCGCGGTTTGAATGCAATGTATTGGGCTTGGTGATTAATGCGATGGAAGCAAAGGGAGACGCGGCGTACGGCTACGGTTACGGTTACGGTTACGGATACGGCTACGGAGAGGAGCTAACCGACCAGCGACAGGCCTTGCTCTTACCTAAAAAAGAATCGCTAGCAGCAGGCGCTGCAAGTGACTTAGCTGGTTCTTCACGGACAACTACAACAGTGCCCCGTCGCCGCGCCGCGATGCGTCGCAGAGCGGCCTAACCATCCCAAGCCACAGACCACCAGATATGAGACCTCCGTTAAGGAGCTACCAAGGGACGTCGGCGAAGCCGTTGGCAACTTCAAGTCAAGAGACGGGTCGCAAACAGATACTTTTGCTCGCTAATCGCTGCGTCGACCTGTCGATCCTGCTGTTGCTGTTTGTAGCCCCGCTGTTCCTTGGCGGAAGGCACCCTGTCGGCCGCTTGGTCCTGATCGCAGCAGCCCTGCCAGGCACCATCGGCTTAGTTCTCAGGGTATGGGCTGGTCGCAGATTGCCGCTTACAAACTTCCAAAGTTTTTTGCTGTTGGGCTGTCTTTTGATACCCATAGCCCAGATTATGCCAGCCCCGGCTGAATGGGTTGGCGAGGTGTCGCCTGGGCTGAATTTCTTGTTCGACGAATCCCCCCCGCTTGTCAGCCATCACGACTTGCTTCAAACGTTCAGTTTGTCAGCCGTCACAACAGCGCGATCGCTACCGCTCTTGATGGCCTACGTGTGCATTTTTGTTTTTTTAGTGTCACGCCTGGAATCTTTGGCTGACACGGAGAGGTTATTAATTTTAGTAACCGGTTGCGCCCTCTCTTTGGCTGTACTTGCCCTGTTGCAGGCCGGCTACGACAACGGGAAATTCCTTTGGATCTATGATCATCCTTATCGGGAACCAGGTGCCATTCCCCGGGGTCCGTTTCAAAACGAGAACCATTTATCAAGTCTGTTGGCAACTATTTTGCCCATCGCTCTATATAAAACTTTTCGACCTGCCATGGCGGAAGCTTCACTCCCCCGAGGACGACAAGCGGGTCTATGGCACGGGATCCAGCAGGGCAACAGGGGACGTTGGTTGGCAACCAGTGCCTGCATCGCGATTGTCCTGACGGTATATGCCACGCCTTCACGCGGAGGAGCGGCAATGGTTGGAATGGCAGCCTTCATTTGGCTAGGCATCCTCGCGTGGAATGGACTAGGTCTGCAAGTGGCTGCCAGGATCCCTAGAACTCAGTGGATGAACTGGGGCATTGCCCTGGGAGCACTGGCCGTGTTGGGCGGAATTACCTTGCTATTCCAAGAAGTTCAGAAATATAGCTACTGGAGGGCTAAAATCTGGGCGGCTGCCTGGGCCATGTGGAAAGATTTTCCGCTGCTTGGAATCGGTATTGGGAACCATCGGCACGTCTACCGTGGATATACTGACGAATATCACTTTCAAACATTTTCGACTAGTGAGAGCAGTTGGCTGCAGATTCTGGTAGAAACTGGTGGGGTTGGCATGCTTTTGGCCATTTTCGTGGTGCTGAGTATATTATGGGCCTCTGTGAATCTGCTTCGCAAGCATGAAAAAAAACAGGTTGTGTGGGTTGCTTCTGCGGTTCTTACCAGTCTAGTCGTCAGCTGTGTCCATGCAGTGGGCGATTTCCCATGGCACATTCCCGCGTGCCTGATTGTCGTGCTTACGCTATCCGCCGTCGCGATTCGCCTACCCAGTCTGATCGCAAAGCAGAGTGACGGACATGACTACAAATTGGAGTCGCGGTGCATGACGCCAATGGCAGCGAGCAGTTTGGTATTGGTCCTGCTGGCCGGCCATGTGTGGGCCCTCGGAAAATCGATCCCCGAGGCACAGGCGGCTTTAAAATGGGACGAATACAAACGCTTAGTTCGCGACCAACAACAGGAGAGAGACTCCGCCGAAGCAACTCTGATGAGATTGGTGCAAGAAACATTGGCCGTGGACCCCAATCATCTGTCCGCACGAGTACAGATACTTACCCTGCAAACGGCGGAATTAGAAAAGCAACGGTTTCAACTCGTGGATCCGCAAGATATGGCGATAAAAATATTGCGGCATTCCGCTGCGATTGCGGCGATTTGTCCCACGGAATCGAAACCCTATCTTTGCGCCGCGATTGCACTCAATGTCCTGAACGCACCCATACCGCAACAGCAGAGATTGTTAATGCAAGCTCAACGCCTGCGACCGGTTGATGGACAAATTGCTCTTCGTCGTGGCATTAATGCCCTAATTGCTCAAGACCAACAACTCGCTAACGAACAATTAGGAATCGCCTTGGAAATGGATCCTTCTTACCGGGAGCAGGCGGTTCGAGCCATTTCCTTGCTCTTCCCAATGGATCAAATTATCGAGCGCTGGCACCCGTCGCGCGCCACTGCCGCGATACTGTTTAAGCAGGTCAGGGACCAACCAAATGTCAAACAAAAGATGTTGGCAGGCCGTTACTATACCGCTCGTCTTCGCGAAGAAGCCGAACGGAGCCCAGCACTCGTCGACAGAATTCGACTGCTTGACGCAGCTATTGATGTCGTGTCGGAAATCAAAGACGATGGATTGCTAATGGAGGTCGTGTCACGGAAATTGGAATGGAAGCCCGACAGTGTGAAGACACTGTTAATTCGAGCTGAAATTCACCAGCGTGCCGGTGCCATTGTGCAAGCCCAAGCAGATATCAAACGCTGCGTCACAATTGCACCGCGGGATGAACGTGTGAGGCGTATGGCTTTTCACTTGGATCGCGAAGCGATTCGAAGCCGCTGACCGCCAATTTTGCAGTCTTGGGCTCTGTGTTCTTCTCCGTTCTTTGTAATGGGCATGAATTTTGAACACAAAAAAAAACCGAACCGACTTCGCTCCAGGAAACTGCAACTTGATGTCTGGCTGCCCGCGAGTTGCTTGCTGTCTACATTGTTTTTGACTGCACCTACGACTCTAACGGCTTCTTGGACGTAGCGGAAAGCCGTGAAATTCTGGAACTCGCGGCCATCGCGTACGAGGAGCGTTTGCTGGACACTCTGACCGCGATTTCCAATCCTCCGCTAGGAAATTCCTGGTTGGCATCCTTCATCCATCCCTCTGCCGGCACTTCCGTGAACTTGGCAAACCTCGTGCTTGCCGAGGATGAGGCACGAGTCTACGTCGGCGCTCGCCCGCTGGCTGGATCGCCCCTGGGGCTCGCATCCACTGGCTATCAAATCAGCTATAACAGTCAGGACTGGCTCCAAGTAGTGACCAAACGAGGGCAAACCGATGCTCCCGAATCAAGCAACTGGGGTGGCAGCGTTGCTTTTGACCCCTCCGCCTCGTGGAGTTTCGACATCGACGGCCCCGGCGCTGGCGAGTCGGATCTTTACAGCGTCGCGGTACATGAATTTGAGCACCTGCTGGGGGTCACCTTTGCCTCGGACGCCACTTGGACTAGTTTTATAAAGCCGCTGCCTGAGCTGACACCCGATGAACAAGCCGCGGTTAATCATCAAGCGGGCGACTATTTCACCGGCCCCAAAACCACCGCATTGGATGGCAGCCCTGTACCCGCCCACGGCGCCCATTTTGAAGACGGCGTGGCTATGAACGGGCGAGAAGCGGACTTCGGCTCTTCGCTCGCATCAGGTGCAAGCAAGCCTTTAACTGCGCTTGACTCGGCGGCGCTCGACGATATTGGGTGGGATGTCGCATCGTCCTCACCCGATAGCTTAGCTTTCTACGATGCTGCCAATGGCAACCGGGAACTGGGCGTCTCAAACACGGCTGAATTCGCTCTAGCCACCTGGGCAACGATTCCTCCCGCAGCACCCTGGAGCGATTTCCTAGAAGCGGACTTCAATGGCGACGGCGGCTCTGACATATTCCGATGGCACGAGACGACTGGGACTCTGCGGTTGCTGGAATCCAACGGAAACAGCGCCTTCACCGATAATGCCTGGGTTCCATCAACCCCAACTCGCCCTGGGGCCATGTTTTGACCGGTGATTTTGACGGTGACGGAAAGGACGATCTCTTTCGTATCAACACCAGTGGCGGTGGCATCCGTGTTCTCCGCTCCAACCAAACCTCGTACGTCGATATGCTCTGGGGAAGCGTGAACCCTAACGCTCCATTCGCCGGTTATATGGTCGGTGATTTCAATGGAGACGGAAAAGACGACGTGGTTCGCCGCAAGACGACCGGTGGCGGGGTTCGTGTCTTACGCTCCACGGGCACCGCATTTGTTGGCGAGCTATGGGCGGCCCATAACCCTAACTCACCTTGGGAAGATTGGAGGGTTGGCGACTTTAACGGCGATGGGAGTGACGACCTGGCGCGACGACACCCCAGTACCGGCGGGCTTCGTGTGCAGGAGTCTGAGCTAGCGGGGTTTGCGGTGGACAAGTTGTGGATGATAATGGGTGCCCGGCAAGTGGTGCTGACCGGTCCATTCACTTGATGCTGGCGAGTGGTGCTGCGACGGTTCCCAAGAGTGATTCCCAGCTTTCTCCGTGCTGCTTGCGAAACACACGCAAGCTGGAATACCAGCAACTGCGTTCACCTTCCATCAACCAACGCCAGTAGGATGAAGACGGAAACGAAATTAACAGCCAGGTAGGTGTTCCCAACGCTCCGGCAAGATGCGCGGTCGAATTATCGACCGTGATGACAAGATCTAAGGAAGCGATCAATGCAGCAAAGTTGTCTAGGTCGCGGAGAGGATCATTGTCCGGCCAGTGATGAAGCCGCCCAGGTACAAGCGACTGGGCATTGTCCAATTCATCCGCACGGACGCCGTACTGCAAATTAATAAAATTGATATGCGGCACATTTAGCAACGGTGCCCACTGAGCAAGCGATGTGGAACGCCGCTTGATTTCTGCTGGCTCAGAGCCACCACGCCACGAAATGCCTACGTTCAAGCCAGGTGGCAAGCCTTGCAGACGCATGCTCCAAAGCTGCAGCACGTCATCACTGGCGATAAGAAAGGCATCTGGTGCGGTGTCAGGCGATGGCAACGGTCTTATGAATTGCAACGTACTACCCAGTGCAGACTGATAGCTGATCGAGCCAAGCCGTCGCCTAGTTTCGGAATCGGAGAGGGCCTCTTGAGGAATAACGATCACGTCCGCAAACGACCGCTTCAACAAGGGTATCAAGCGTGCTTGACAGGCCACGATTAATCTGGCGCACTGAGCCCTAAGTTCATTCAAGCTGGACATGAACATGATTTCATCCCCGATGCCCTGTTCGCCGTAGACCAGCAGCGAGCTATCCGTCAGTGTCTCGCCTTGCCACTGCGGAGCGAGTGCCTCAATCTTGCGAGTTCCATATCGCGAACACTTCCAACGCCATTCATATTCGTGCCAAGCTGCCGCGAAATCGCCTTTTAAGAACAGAGACATGGCAAGATTCAAGTGCGCCGCTGCCAAGTCGGGCTGGTGCGCAATGGCTTGCCGGAGCACGGCTATCGATTCCTCCATACGGCCCAAGAATTGCCACGCCAGACCCAGGTTCCAAAGCGCGCCAACATGCTCAGGTACCAAACGAAGCGTCTGCTCGAAACAAATAGCCGCGACCTCAAACTCATCACGCTGAGCATGAGCGACACCACGCTGGAAGGCCATTGCCGAAGGCACAGAAGCTTGCGACGGGTTCCTAATCGTCGGTGTTTGCGTACCGGACGGGGACCCTACCAATGCGTCGCCGAAGGGAGGCCGCTTTTTTTTTGCGGGGGAGCATACCAAATGGCCTCTCCTCCCTCCGAGACGCGATTCGGCCCGGCTAACAATGGATTCGTCGCCGTTCTCAGCACCCGGACGTCGAATATTTCCTCGACACCTGAGACAAATTCGAAATGAGCGCAATGTTTCCCTGTTCGCATATCGACGATCGCTACACCGCATTTCAGTGACTCGCGACGCTCGGCGATGGGTACCCCGCCGAAGGTTGATGTTTCCCGGATCCGCGACAATCCGATAAAAGCATACGGGCCCGCAAAATCTAATCCGCGAGTGTAGCCGGGCTGCGCGCAGACGGTTTGCAAATTTCCGCTCGCCGGATCGACAACCACCATCCGGCCACGTCCCGAGTCCAGTGCCAATACATGTCCATCGTAGATCCGCGGTGAATGCGGCATAGCAAACCCGCCGGCGATGGTCTCTCTACTGGCGACATCAATCAAGCATCCGCTCGTGGCTTTGCTAGGTCGCCACCCTCCAGCGACATCGGTCTCCGCCATCGCCGTCACATACTTGGGCCGATTATTTTCGATACAGAGGCCGTTCAGATGACAGCGATCTTCTGGAGCCAATTGACTAATGAACTTAGGGCGCCATTGAGGTACGAAACTGTAAGGGGATTTGAGCGTACACAAACAGGAAAAGCGGGTGTTGACGACCCATAACTCCTCGCCGCACCACTGCATCTCATGCGAATGAATCTCATCCGTAAAAAAAGAACTGCGTGTAAGGTAACAGGCGTCGTGAGGTGCGGGCTGCGGCCACTGGCGGACGATATCGGGCGTCGCCTCTAAAGTCCAAATCTGCGAACGTCCTCCGATGGCGATCCGGGAAGGATGGATCGCCACACCCATAGCCTGATCGAAATTGTGGAGTGAGAGCGCCAACTGGTTATCTTGGCAGCCAATCACGACTAGCTTGCCTGCCTGATAGGTCGACACCAGCAACGAGACGCCTTGACTGCCAAGAATCTCCTGAAATGCGCCAGCGTGTTCGTACCGGACTTCCCTGTAACTATTGGGCCTGGAAGAACTTGCGTCTTGACTGAGCGGCTTCGCCATGGGGCCCTCACCGGAAAACCAGAAAAAAAACCAGAATCTTGTTGCCCCCCACCCCCCTGCCAATACAATCGACACCAACCGACAGAAGGAGCCCTTACGGTAGCAAACCGCCCCCCCTGCAAAGAAGAGCAATCCAAGATGTTTGGAAAGAACCATAACGCTGTCCGGCAAACCATGGACCGCCGAAGACGGCTCATTGTACAGCCCCTCGAAGACCGGCGGTTATTGGCCGCAACTCCAGAGTTGCTTTTGGATATTGCCGCAGGCAGTGCTGGGTCCTTTGCATCCGGATTCATTGCTTTTGAGGGAGAAACCTATTTCACCGCCAATAGGACGGAACTCTGGAAGACCGATGGCACTTCAGGCGGTACATCGCTGGTCAAGGATCTCAGTGGTCTCGCGACGAGTGTATCGGCACTAACCGTGCATGAAAACTCGCTAGCCTTTTTGTCTTTCGACAACAAGGACACGTTTGACCCTTCTGACGACAACGCTCGGCTTTGGAAGAGCGATGGCACAGACGCTGGAACCGTGGTCATTCAGGATTTTGGTACTAACAGTGGGCCGCCAAATCCTTACTCCTCGTCTGGGGGTTACTTTGCGTCAGTCGATGGAACGCTTTTCTTTAGCTCTCGTACAGGAGAGGACGGTGCCGAACTGTGGAAGAGCGATGGGCTCGTTGGCGCGTCCATCGTCAAAGACATCGCCGTCGGGCTCAATGGCAGCTACCCAAGTAACTTGACAACTTTCAGCGGCAAGCTGTATTTTTCCGCGAACGATAACATTAATGGAACCGAACTGTGGGTCAGTGATGGCACGGCAGCCGGGACGGCGCTCGTCAAAGACCTTGATCCAGGCAGTGAGGGCTCCTACCCGTCAGCCGGCTATGACTCGGGCTTATTGGAATTTGAAGGCGAGCTGTACTTTGGAACTCGATTCAGTGGCGATGATGGCATCCCCTTCAACAGCGACGACACTTCACAGTTTTGGAAGTCCGACGGAACGACTGCCGGTACGGTGCTGGTCAAAGATTTCGGACCCGCTGGTCCCTACGGCGCCTCTCCGGGAAATCTCGTGGCTGTGGGCGACACCATTTTTGGAACGGTTAAAACGGAGGCCTTGGGGACCGAACTTTGGAAAAGCGACGGGAGCGGGACAGGCACCGTCTTGGTAAAAGAAATCCACCCTTCGGACATAGGATCGTATCCCTACAGTTTAACGGATGTCAACGGAACACTCTTCTTCACTGCCAACGATGGCACCCACGGTGAAGAGTTATGGAAGAGCGACGGCACCGCTGCCGGCACCGTAATGGTCAAGGATATTGACCCCGCAGTCGGCGCCTACGGCCCTTCGGGCAGCTATCCCTACAGTCTCACAAACGCCAGCGGAGTGCTTTACTTTACGGCCGACGACGGTGAAAACGGAGACGAGCTGTGGAGAAGCGATGGAACGGAAGCTGGCACCGTGTTGGTCGCCGACATTGATCCAACAGCCGGCGATGGCTCGTACCCCTATCCGCTCGCCTTCTTGAACGGTTCGCTGTTCTTCGGGGCCTCCGACGGCGTTACGGGAGATGAGCCGTGGGTGCTCGCCATCGACGTTCCCGATAGTCTCGCCTTCTACGAAAATACCACAGGGGATTGGCAGGTGGGCCTGTCCGACACCAGCCAGTTCAACCTCTCCAACTGGGCGACCATCCAGCCGGCGTCGCCCTGGGCGAACTTTCTCGAAGGCGATTTCAACGGCGACGGCTTCACCGATATCTTCCGCTGGAACACCACCTCGGGTGCCGTGCGAGTTCTCGAGTCCAACGGCAGTGATGCCTTTGCGGACAACGTCTGGGCGACGATTAACCCCAACTCCCCCTGGGGAAATCTTCGGGTCGGCGATTTCAACGGCGACGGGCGTGACGATGTCTTGCTTGTCAACACGACTGGCGGAGGTGTCCGCGTGCTAGAGTCCGATGGTTCCGCATTCGCCGAAACGCTTTGGGGCGGGGTAAATCCTAACTCGCCCTTTGTGGGCTACGATGTCGGCGACTTCAACGGGGATGGCAACGACGACGTCGTCCGCCGCAATGCCACCGGAGGCGGAGTCTGGGTGCTGAACTCCACTGGCTCGGCCTTTGTGGATGAACTATGGGGTTCCTTCAATCCGAATTCACCTTGGGCCGATTGGCTGGTCGGTGACTTCAATGCCAATGGCAACGATGACATCTTTCGCCGGAATACCGCCGGGGGCGGGATTCGCGTCTTTAATTCTAATGGTTCGCAGTTTGTCGATGAACTATGGGGCGCACTGAATCCATTTACTTCCGCAGTAGATTTCTTGGTCGGCGACTTCGACGGCAACGGCTCGGACGATATCCTCCGGCGGAACGACTCCTCCGGCGGCATGTGGCTGTTACGCGAATCGGTCGGTGGCGATGCGTTTGATGACGATTATTGGGGTGGCGTGAATCCCAACGTGAACTGGACCAGTTTCCGCGTCGGCGACTTCGATGGCGATGGCCGCGACGATCTGGCGCGGCGGCATCCATCGACGCACGCGGTGCGAGTGCAAAAGTCAACTATTTCGAGCTTCGCCGCCGATGAACTGTGGGCCGTACTAGGTTCTAGTCCTGAGTTGGTGCTGCGGGGCGAGTACGGCGTCTGAGCCAAGGTCTTAGGCCGGCACACCAACGCGCCGCGGACGCACACCAACGCGGCGCGGACGCACGGCGCGTCCGATGGGCTTGTCAGTCGCCGTGGGTTCGTCCGCAGCTACCGGTTTGTTCACCGGCTGAAGTTGGCAACTGAGCATCATGATGCCCAGAATGCTGCCTACCATCAAATCGTCAATTAGGCCAAAGCCAGTTATTGAAGCCACAATCACGCACAGCCCGAATGCCCGTACGCCGCGCAGCGTACTGAGCGACAGCCATCCATCCACGGGCAGAAAACGCCCAAACACCAAGTACAGCGCGGTCAGACCATAAACGGTAAGTCCCAAAAAGCCGTAACGAAAGTGCATTCCCGCTGGCGTAAAGTGAATGCTATGCGTCACATACTCTCCGGTCTTGCGCTGCGCGATTTCTTCTTCATAGACCGCACCGTGCCCAATCCCTAAAACGTACGCGGTCCATCCAATCGCTTCCAAATCCTCATAGACCAATCGCACTTCTCGCTGCCGCTGCGATTCTTCGCCAATCGAAAGAGCCACGTCCGTTTTCGCAAGACGCCTAAACTGATCCGATTGAAGGATCTCGTAAATTTGACTGCGGAACAATACTCCGGCAAACAAACAGGCAGCAATGGCGACGTAGGGCCACAGTCGCTTCATGATATGTAGATAGTTTCGCGACAACAAATACAACACGATCACCAAAACGCATACCACCAGCATTCGCTTTTGGCCCAGCGTGATCAGCAAAAGCGACGTTCCCGCCAGCATCAAATCCTGCGAGCTGGTGCGTTGGTCATTGGAAAAGAGTCGAGCCGCGAATATGCACAATCCAAACGCATCCGTGACGCCACCATAGACAAACCCAAACGAAGACTCATAGCAAGTCAGATAGATTGCGAACTTGAGTACTTGGTAGCCAAGCACCACTTTGGCAAGTTTATCAAGTAACGCGTCGGCACTTCGTGGCGGATCATAAAAGACAAAGATAAAACCGGTCGGTACTAACAGCAGCTTAAATGCGTCCTGCATTGTATAGACAACACTGTTCCCATAGGCCACCGCCAGAGCAATTCCATACAGGTTGAGAACCAGATAAAGCACGATCAAAGGACTTTTGAAGACATAATCGATATTTCGAAAAGCCAGCAAGATAAACGGAGACAGACAGAGCGCGTAAACCATAAATAGCTTACGCATCGCTGAACTAAAAAGCAGCGACTCGAAAACCACACGGGCGTCATACCACGCGGTGCGACTGGCGAACACCACTAGACAGAAAAGCAGCAATCGCCCCATCCTCTCATGGTTTGCTGTCATTTCGTTGCAGCCATTCTAATTTGTTTCCGGGCCACGCTGATTCCCAGGATCACAGCGGTCAACTCCGCAATTAAGTAGCCAAAGAGAATGCCGCGTGGTCCTTGGCTGAGGCCCAACAGCATCATTGCTGTAAACCCCAGAACGGTGCCCGTGGCAATGGGTAGCAACAGTGCCTTGGCACGGCCCGTAGATGTGAGCAAAAGTCTGACAAACTGTATTGCGCAGATTAGTGGAACTGTGAGTGAGACGAGCTTTAGTAGTTCAGGACGTGTCGCATAGTCTGGGTGCAAGAGACTCAGCAGCGGTGCGGCGAATGCATACAGCATGGCCGATGCCAGCAGGCCGCAGGACAAGCAAAGCCCCACTCCAGGGAGCAGTACGCGGTTGCTGAGCAATGAAGTGGCCGCCCGGTCTTGATCTCTGAAGAGTGATCTGGGAAACAAGACTCGTGTGACTAGGGTTGGAAGCAATACGAACGACTGGCAAACCGCCAGGAGGATTCCAAAATGCGCCGCATACTCTTGCCAATCAAAAGCCGGCAGGATGAGCACGGGAAGACGCATGTTGACCATCGTCAACAGCAACAATAGGCCGGCCCAGAAGTGATTTTTTCCGAGGCTGGCAATATGTTGATCGCCATTGATGTCCGGCTCAGCTTCCATCTTCGCACGCTTGCGTTCCGACTGCAGAATATGAGCCTCGACGGACACGACCGATGCCCACAATCTCAAGCATCCCGCGACTACGTAGATCGCTAGCGCAAAGACCAGTGACTGAATTCCCAACCAGAACATCCCCGACAGTCCCACAATGACCAGGCCGCGATCAAGCAAACTGAGCGGTATTTCCCGCGAGCCCATGGCCTTGCCACACAGCAATTTTGTCCCTGGGTCGGCCTGGTACAGATTTGCGGTTATCACTCCAAATAAGATGGCGACGGTCAGAGAGTGGCTCGCAAGCAGCATCGCGAACGCGGCGGCAACGGTACCGACCGTGAGGCCATTAATCAGACGTGCGCGGTAGACGTGATGAACATAGGCGATCAGTTGACCGCCTCGTAGTCCACTCACGTCAGTATAAATTGTATTGCGTTGACCGAAATCGCTGAATACGCTCGCCACCATTGAGGTAGACAGCATAACAAAAAAGCTGTTCGCGTCATGGTCAGGCAGGACGCGAATCAGAAGCAACTGACAAACAATTGCGCTGGCAGGCACAAACAATTGGCCCCATAGAGTTCCCAGGCCATGGCGACTGAGAAAACTCCCCACCAGGAATCTGGCCCCCGAAGCCACTGCCCGGCGACGGAGCTCAGACGCCGGTTGAGACTCGTCGACTGCGGGACCGGATGACATGGATAGCTGATTCACGAAACGCTACGATAAGTTTTTAAGTAGTGTGGAACGGGTAGTCGGCCAACCGATGGCTTGTAAACCAAGTTTCGGTATGCCAAGTGCACGTACTGTCGAGCTCTCGCGGTATATCGCGCCTGTGCACTGGGCTTCGCTGCAGCCAAAGAGAAAGTTTCGGGAACTCGCTTATATTTGCCTTGCAAAGTTGCCGCGAACTGATAGAGCTGGATGTCGTAGCGGTTGTTCCAGCGAATCTGCTCTTCATAGCGTGCCAAGTCAGGCAATGGCTTACGGACACGTCGATCCGCAGCGCGATTGACAACTTGGTACCACAAGCTAATTGGGTCACAGCACAGGAGGTTTGCAAGTCGCGCAAGAAAAAAGTCATATTGCTCCACCATACCGACCAGCTGAAATCGCTCTTCCAGCAACTGCTTTGCTCGTTCTAGATTTTCACAGCCAGCAATCGCTCGAGTCTGGAAGTTCTGACGGTCCTGGCGTGCCAGCCAGGCTTCGATATCGGCAGGAAAGTTAACAATATCCACGAAGTGCTGAAAGTCAGATATATAACGCTTGATCGGGTCGCGCAGCATGGTCACGTAGGCAATTGCCGGCACGACGGCTTCGAATCCACATTGCAGACGAACCGAATGTCCCGCCATGCTGCGAGCTTGCGGCCGCATGTGCAGCAGGTGCCGCAAATCGTTTGGGCCAGCGAGCAGTGCTTCGGGGTCGCGCGGAATGATGTCGAAATGGTCTCGGCAATACAATCGGCGCAGCGTGCGATTGAAAGTGGTACCGCCGCATTTTTCAATATGCACAAAAGCTAGCATTTTTAATCCTCAAGCAACCAACCGACTCTCAGAGCTTTCACTCGCCGGTGCAGCGTCAACAAGTGACTGCGTCCACAACT
This sequence comes from uncultured Pirellulaceae bacterium, assembly GCA_964477385.1. Lineage (GTDB taxonomy): Bacteria > Planctomycetota > Planctomycetia > Pirellulales > Pirellulaceae > Roseimaritima. The sequence continues at coordinate 2,999 of CAYZHQ010000002.1, read as the reverse complement.
CGAATGACAGCAGGGCCCATAGCTGCAGCGACCAATCTCGTCGTCGGCTACGGTGCTCTACGACCAGCTTTTGCACTGCGGTGGCATCGAACCAGCCTCGCTGCTGGACGCGTTCCGCTGATAACAGATCGTCGATCATCTCCGATAGTTCGTTGCGGACAAAGGAATCCGCGGGCATGCCGAATCCAGCTTTGCGTGCTTGCAAGACTTCCTTGGGTAGTTTCGGTCCCATCGATTTGCGGAGCAAATATTTGGTGGTACTTCCCTTTAGTTTCAACTGCGGTGGCACGCGTTGGGCACAGAATTCGGCGAGCTCGTGGTCCAGGAATGGCACTCGCACCTCAACCGAGGATGCCATGCTCATTTTGTCGTTGTACAGCAGGTTTAGACTCGGCAAAAACAATTTTGAATCCAAGTACAACATCTGATTCAAAAAGTCGGCGTGGCTGGCATTCTGAAACACCTGTCGATGTCGATCCCATGGGTGCGTTCCTCGCAACTGCCGATGAACATCGCCCGCCAGCAAGGCATCACGTTGAAAGTCGTTCAGATAGGTGCTGTTCATCAGGAAGCGATCATGGGCGGGCAAGGAGCCCGACGCGCAAAGCTTCTTCAGCAGTCTCACATGTCCCTTGAGTCGCGTTCCGGAGCAGGCAGGCAGTCGCATGGCCAGTGGCTCGATCAATCGTTGCCGTAGGGCGGCCGGAAGTTTTCGATAGCTGTCCGCAAGTTGTGCTGCCGCATGCTTTCGATAGCCCGCGAGCAGTTCATCGCCGCCAATGCCCGACATCATTACAGTAGAGTGCTTGCTCGCTTCGCGGCAGATCAGGAAAGCGGTAACGGCCGCGGGATCTCCAATGGGTTCATCCATTTGAGCGACCACGCGGGGCAGCAGGTCTGCCACGTTAAAGTCCACCATTAGTTGTGAGTGCTGAAAGCCATATCGCTCGGCGGTGCGGGCAGCGATCGTAGCGTCGTCGATCGTGGTCTCGCCGCGAAGATATTCCTGCGAAAAGGAGATGGTGTAAGAACGCAGCGGAGACCGGGCTGCCGCCGGCATGCATGCGGCAATGCTGGTGGAATCCAATCCCGCGCTTAGAAACGCTCCAACGGGAACGTCGCTGACCATTTGAGAGCGAACCGTGTTTTCAAACCGCGAGGCGAATTCTTCGCTTAGCTCTGTTTCCGTTCCTGAAAAACTGGCGCCCTCGACTGGAAACTCCAAATCCCAGTACTGGGTCATGCAAAACTTTCCGTTCTTCCAGATGCCATAATGACCGGCAGGCAGTTTGTGAACGTCGCGAAACATCGTCCGCGGTTCAGGGACCCACAGAAATGTCAAATACTCGTTCAGCGACCGCGGACAGATGGCTGGATCGAAAGTCGGTAGCTTGGCCAGAGATTTGATTTCCGACGCGAACGCCAACTGTCGGCCCTGCTGCATGAAATACAGAGGCTTGACACCGAAATGGTCACGCGCCAACAGCAACGATTGGTTGCGAGAATCCCAAATGGCGATGGCAAACATGCCCTTCAGACGCTTGATTGCGTTTGCACCCTCTTCCAGATACAGTCGCAGAACGACCTCGGTATCGGTCCGAGAACGAAACCTATGTCCCTTCGCTATCAGTTCTGCACGCAAGCTTTCAAAATTGTAGACTTCACCGTTATAGACCAACCAGACTCGTTTGTCGTCATCGGCCATCGGCATCTGTCCGGCCGAACTAAGGTCAAGAATTGCGAGGCGGCGGCTACCTAAGCCCACATGTCCGCTCCCGTCGGATAAGGCTACCATGGTATGGGCACCATCGTCCGGACCGCGGTGATACTGAGCGGAGTTCATCCGCTTCAAATCGGACTCCGTGCCGCCGGTCACAAATCCTACTATTCCGCACACTGTTACTTACCTGATTTGGAGTTCCATTCCGCCAGCCGATTGCCGAGGATGGTACTTGGCTTGAGAACCAAACGTCAATCCAAGAAACTGCGACCGTTGATGAGGTGGGCTACTTCGTCGCTCGGATCGTCATCGTCAGACCTGCCCATGGTAGATATCGACGAATGAACCATCGCGGCCATAGACGTCTTGCCACGCGTAAAAGCATTCCTTGATGACGCTGTCCGACCGGCGAACTCATTAGATCTGCATGTCCCAGCGTAATTCCCACCTTGATACTTGTGAATTGAGCGAACAGCGAACGGGCCTCTCGTACCGAATACGCCTTCGTGCCAGGGCTTTCCAGATACTTGCCGTAGATCGTCTTCAGGGATGTCCAAGGTTGCAGTGTCAGTAAACCGTATCGTCCCCACAGCATCAGTCCCACCATGCTCCACTTATGGTAGATCATGATCTTGGCTTCCCCGCCAGGCTTGAGGACTCGCCATACCTCTCGAATCGCCTTGGCCGTATCAGGACTATGATGCAAGACTCCCCAGGAATAGACGACGTCAAACGTATCATCCGAGAATGAAAGATTTTCCGCGTCGCCAGTGGCAAGCTTGGACTGGTAACCAAACAAATCAAAACGCCGGGAGGTGTGTTCTACTGCACGATCCGTCAGATCGATTCCGTGAAGTCGGGCACCGGCCTCGGCGAATCGTTGATGGTCCGCCCCCAATCCTACGCCAATCTCCAAGACCTCCTTGCCCTGGCACTGATCAAACTGGGCCAGTTCGGATATCTCCTTTTCCTCTAGGGCATAACGGGCCGCAGAATGAGCCAGATAGCCTTCCTTGTGTGTTCCTGCGAGATACAGATTTTCACCACACGACGCATTCGTCCAAAAATCATAGACCTGCGTTTTCGTCGAGCCGACAGTGTCACTGGGTGAAGGTGAAAGGGCGATCGAGATTGACATTGGATGTGATCCTCCGTGAGCCTGGAAATTCATGCAATCGCCGAATCCATTGGCGCGTGTGCGATGAGTGTTAGATAGGAACAGCCTGAATGGTGCGTCAATACCAAGTTTCCATCGTCTTACCTCGGTCGCCTCGCCGAA
>CAYZHQ010000001.1:143421-157714 GCA_964477385.1 uncultured Pirellulaceae bacterium | reverse complement strand
AGGGCGAGTTCCTCGCAAAAGGTACCCGACACTTTTTTGTCGCACGATCCTAAGCCAATCGATATCGCGAAACCACTTCATCGTGACGCAGGTTGGTTTAGAATGGCCGTTCGTTGAGGCAGTCATGTTTTCTCGGTGGCTCTTTCCAGCCGCCGGCTGTCTCTCTCTCTTCTTTTGCTGGCCGCCATGAAGTCCCTGCGCTCCTTCCAAAACGCTCGTTCGCTCGCTCCTGTTTTTCTCAGCCTGACCGCTGCGGTCTTGGCCGGTGCGAGCTTGGCCGGTTCGACTTTGGCGGCACAGGCCGACGCGCAGTCGCGTCCCAATGTGGTGGTCATCTTGGCCGACGATCTAGGGTGGAGCGATACGACGTTATTTGAGACGACGAAGTTCTATCGCACGCCCAACGTCGAACGTTTAGCGGCCCGCGGCATGACCTTTAGCCATGCCTATTCGTCCAGCCCGCTCTGTTCGCCCACGCGAGCCAGCTTGCTGACAGGATTGAGCCCGGCACGAACCGGCATCACCGCTCCGGTCTGTCATCTGCCGAGCGTGGCACTAGCGGCGACTCCCGGCACCGCGGCACCGCCCAATCAACAGGCGATCATGCCGAATTCGGCAACGCGACTGAAGACCGACCATTACACGATGGCTGAAATGTTCCGCGACCATGGCTACGCGACGGCTCACTTCGGCAAGTGGCACTTGGGACCGGCTCCCTATTCGCCGCTGGAACATGGCTTTGATATCGACGTGCCGCATTGGCCCGGTCCCGGACCGGCGGGCAGCTACGTCGCACCTTGGAAGTATCCGGACTTTGATCCGCAAACGCCCGATGAACACATCGAAGATCGCATGGCCGAAGAAGCGGTGGCGTTCATGGAGGCTAACCAAGATCGGCCCTTCTTCTTGAACTACTGGATGTTCAGCGTCCACGCACCCTTTGATGCCAAGCAGACGCTGATCGACCAGTACAAACAACGCGTCGATGCCGACGATCCGCAACGCTCGCCAACGTATGCGGCGATGATCGAGAGCATGGATGACGCGGTCGGCACGCTGCTCGACACGCTCGACCGATTAAAGCTGGCCGACAAGACGGTGATCGTGTTCGCATCGGACAACGGCGGGAACATGTACAACGAAGTCGACGGGACCACACCGACCAGCAATGCACCGCTGCGGGGCGGCAAAGCGACGATGTACGAAGGGGGTGTGCGGGGACCGGCGGTCGTCGTTTATCCCGGCGTTGTGTCGGCGGGAACACGCAGCGACGAAGTGATTCAAAGCAGCGATTTTTATCCTACGTTTCTCGATCTGTTGTCGATCGACCGGCAGCCCGGCCAAGCATTCGATGGACGCAGCATCGTGCCGGCATTGCAGGGCAAATCGCTCGACCGTGAAGCGATCTTTACCTACTTCCCACATTCCCCGGGGGTGCCCGATTGGTTGCCACCGGCGGTCAGTGTGCACCAGAACGATTGGAAATTAATCCGTATCTTTCATGGTGGCGAGGCGGGCCGGCACCGCTACAAATTGTTTCATCTGACCGAAGACCTCGGGGAACAACACGACTTGTCTGCCAAACTGCCCGCTCGCGTCGAGGCGATGGATGCGTTGATTGAAACGTTCTTAGCTGACACGCAGGCCGTGCTACCGACCCCGAATCCGAGGTTCAATCCGGCAACCTATCGGCCTGAATTGGAAGGCCAGAGCAAGATGAATCAGAAGGGCAAAGGAGCTGCCAAGTCGCGACCGCAACCGATCGCGAAACCGGTCGCGGGTTGGCAACCGGCCGGTCGCGCGGAGCTCGTTTTGCAAGCCGACACGTTGCTGGTAACCAGCAACGGTGGTGATCCGCAACTGAGTTATCCGTTGCCCGCAGGCGTTCCCGCCGGGGCCTTGCAACTGCACTTCACGATGACCGCGGAGGCCTCGGGCGGAGGGCAACTGTTCTGGCACGAGCAGGGCGTTGCACCCGCTTTTTTCCGTGATCGCAGCGTCCTGTTTGACGTCCCGCACGATGGTCAGCCGCACGACTATGTCGTTGACTTTGTGGCCGCAAAACGCGTGCTGGCGATTCGCCTGGACCCGGCTCGCGGGAAGGGCAAAATGCAGCTATCGAAAATCCGTCTGACCACTCCAGACGGCGTCGAACTGCATTCTCTGCTAATGGCTGAGTGAGCGTGACAAGCCGCGGCTTATTCGGAAACCAGACCCGCCGTGTTGACCGCACGGACATGGTAACGATCAACCGCATTCGGTACATCGCCGTCGTCCGTATCCGATGCATCGCCCTGGATGACGTAGCGCATCTCCGCTAAGGGAATCGTCGGCGTGTCGCTGTATTGCAAACCTTGGAACAGCGGACGGCCGAACGATTTTCTCGGTGTTTCGGGAACCTGTGCCAACGTTTGTCCGTCGCGCTCGATCAGGAAATGGGAGATCCCGCTTTCCAGATCGGCGGTCGCTTGCCAAGTCAACTCGTTGCCGCGGAGCTGCACGTTTGTCGGAGCAGGCGGAGCTGTCTGGTCGGGCACGTTGGTATCGGCGACGAATGTTGCCCACGCGCGGGCGATCGTTTCGCTAGGCAACCACAACGACAACGCCGGGTCACCGGAGAACTTGGACGCTGGCAGGGGATTGGTCGACGCTTGCGGTTGGCCGGGATCGAACGGGACCAGCCAGGCGCCCTCCGTAGGCATCGACCGCAGTGGCTGGCCGGGTTGGTCGGGCAGTCGCGCGGTCAGGCAGGCGTCTAGCCAAGGAATGGCAAGGTAGCGCGCGTTACCGCATTCGTGGCTGGTCAGCGGATCGATCGCCACGCCGATCAACGCTCCCTGGCTGCGCATCCGACGAAAGAATTTTTCGTTGGCAGGCCAGACGCCAGAGAATCGCCCGTCTTTGACGGTGACGCCTTCCTTGGTCCCCAGATTGCACATCACGGGGACTTCCAACGCCGCCTCTGGCAATGTGTGTGGCTTGATTGCTCGACCTTCTATCGGCTCAAACAGCGGGACCCCCGACCGCAACCAGACGGCGGCGATGCGCTGCGGGTGCAGCATCAGCATCCCGCCCGCCCAATGTCCACCGCCACTGTGCCCCCACAGCGCCCACGGCACCGTGGCCAATTCCGGGTGTCCCGATTGAGCTCCAAGGTCGGCCAGGGATCGTTGGAAAGTGGCATCCGAACCGTTGCGAGGATCGCACCACATCTGGCAATTGGCGCCGTTGGGTTGTTCGTATGAGGGAGCCAATAAAGCACAGTTGTGTTTGCGGGCTAGCGCCTGCCAATGCAAATCCAGCGCGCCGGTCTGGCCCGATTTGCAGGAGCCTTCGCCGCAGCCGTGCTGATGTACGATCACGCCCCGAAGTGTCTCCACGGCGGGCGGAATCCAGACGGTATAGGCGACCGGGAAAGTCAGTTCGTCCGCTTGACCGGAAGGCTGGTAGCGGACGCGGTAAAGGGGAGCTTCGGCGGGCGGTGGATCGTCGTAAGGAGGCTGCTGTGCGGAGGCGAGGAGGCAGCAAGAACAGGCGGTCAGCGTGAGGAAAATAAGTCGTAGCATTGGATTAACCATCGCGGTGCGGCTCATGGACAATAGAGGAAGGGGGACCGGAAGGGAGCGTGCCTGCTTGGCGGGGATCGACAGTTTAACCGATTTGGTCACCTCCAACTTGACGGTTTGCCGAAGTAGAATAAGAGTCGTAACGAGAACGCTGAACCTCCGAGTACCCACCGCATGAACGCTTCCCGCAAGCCCGCCCTTTCACCCGAAAAAATCAGTGACGCCTATTACTTTGGCGAAGTCGAAAAGATGATCCTCAAGCGGCTGCATGCCGAAGCGGAATCGGACGATGGACGAGCCGAATTGATGCGGAGCACGGGCATGGATGATCCGCAGTTGATCGACGAGCTGTGTCAGTTGGGGGTGACTGCCGAGGGCCTGATCGCCATGCGTCTCTTTCCGCTGGTTATGGTGGCTTGGGCGGAAGAACGCGTCGATGGTGCCGAGCGGGTCGCCGTGATGAAAGAGGCGGCCAACCTGGGGATCGTCGAGACTTCGGTCGCCGGTGTATTGCTTGACAGTTGGCTGCAAACGTCGCCACGCGGCATCAGCGTCGATGCTTGGAAACGCTACGTGCGCGGGATGATGCAGTCGATGACGCCGCTGGCAAGACAAAAATTGATACAGTTGGCGGAGCGACAAATGTTGGCCGTTGCGAAAGCATCTGGAGGGCATTTTGGCATCGGCAGTGTGTCCAAGGCAGAGCGTGTGATGATTCACAAACTGGTCGAGGTGATGCAAGAACAGGCAAAAGGGCCCATCAAGATGAAGCAGGTCGACCGAAAATAAAATAATGCTGCTTAACTCGCTTTTTGATCGGGATTTCAAGCCAACGATTGCGCCATTTCTCCGTTCCTCGCTATGCGGTGGAAACTTCGCAAGCTCTCAGCGATCAGGGTTGGTTGTTGGACTGTGGAGAAACGGTCGGTTCGCGAGGGTGTTTGACGTGTTGCGGCCCGGACGATCCCGATGACCGCTTCCAATCCGCATCCCGATCGTTCCCGTGGCAGTCGTCCCAGTCGCTTTGCGTGGCTGCTCGAAAAAGTGATTCAGCATGCTTGGTTCAGCTTTGGCGTGCTGTCGTTGATTACCGTGGTGACCGCCTTGGGGCACTATGATCCGACAATCTTGTGGCCGCCCACTGCTTCGGAGATGGTCCAAGAAGAAGATGCCAGCTCGATTCAAACGGACACTCCGCGGCGGCGCCAGACACCGCCAGTCCAGCCCTTGCAGGTTGGGGCGGCGGATTCGATTGTGGTCTGTCAGTCGGACGACATCTTTAGCCCCGCCGGAGCGACTGCGGTGCGAGAGGTGGTTGCGCAACTGGAGCGTCTGCCCTATGTGAAGCGGGTGATGTGGATGGATCGGGCGCCGCTGCTGAACGTGTTTGGTTTAGCCGAACCGATCTTGCCGCGGAGCGAGAATGCTTCGCCAGCACGTTATCTAGCTGCGAAAGAGCGTGCCCTTGAGCATCCTTTGATCGCCGGGCAGTTGCTGTCCGAAGACGCCAAGACGCTGCTGCTGATGGTGCGGATTGACTGGTTGTTCGTAACCGCCGATACCGATTGTACCGATCGCTTACGCGACACCGCGACGGAGGCGGCAGCAGGAGTTCCGGGGGCCGAGATGCGGTTTCTGGTAACCGGGCGTTCTCCGATTCGATTGATGTCGATGCAGACGCATGAACGCGACTCGCTGAAGTACCAAGCGATCGCGTACGCCTTGACGCTGGCGATGGCGGCGGTCTTGTTTCGGGGATTTTCCGCAGTCCTGATCGTGGCCCTGGCACCGGCATTGGGAGTGTTTTGGACGCTGGGGGTGCTGCATTATTTTGATCTGCATGATTCGCCATTCAACGCCGTTATCTTGCCCGTGTTGTTGGCAATGGTCGGGTTTACCGATGGCGTTCATATGATGGTTCAGATCCGTCGGCATCGTGCGGCGGGACTTGCGCCACGGGATGCTTCGCGGGCGGCGCTCCGTGAGGTCGGTTTGGCCTGCGCGTTAACTTCGCTGACAACTGCCATCGGGTTTGGGTCCTTGGTGCTTGCTCATCACGAAGTGGTGCAGGAATTTGGCTATTGCTGTGTGATCGGAGTTGCCTTGACATTTCTGTCGGTCATCACCGTCATCCCTCTGGCGTGCTGCACGCCGCTGGGACGCCGCGTTGCGACCGGTTACGGCGACAACTTGGTTGACCGCAATCTGCAACGCATCGGAGTGGTCATTGACGGAGTGTTGCGGTATCGACGCAGGGTTGCTTTTGGCGGGATTGCTGCGACCGCCGTCTTGTTGGCCATCACCTTGACATTGCGACCGGATGAGCGGAACACGAGTTCGCTGTCCGCGAGTGCCGAACCGGTTGTGGCACTGCAAGTGATCGACGAAGCATTGGGCGGGATGGAAGTTGCGGAAGTGCTGGTGAACTGGTCCGATCGTATCGATGATCACGATCCCGAGTTAGCGACCGTACTGGGAAAAATCGACCAGTTGATCCGTCAAGATTCGATGCTCGGCAAACCCCTTTCCATTTATTCTTTGTTGGCCGCGTTACCTGGAGAAGGGCCTGCCGAACAGCGGATGTCGTTGATCGAACTGATGCCGCCACCCTTGAAGCGTGCTTTTTACCAACCGGAACGTGGGCAGGCTGAAGTTCGCTTTCGAGTGCAAGACTTGGGGATCGCGAAGTATGCGGACTCTTTCGAGCGCATCGAAGCAGGATTAGCGAAGATCCATCAACAGCATCCGCGTTTTGAATTGCGACTCGATGGCTCGGCTCCGTGGCGTTGGCGGCACCTGTATCGCATCGTCAATGATCTAGCACTCAGTCTCGGGACGGCGTCGGTGATTATCTTTTTCGTGATTGCGATCGTCTATCGCTCGCTACCGCTGGGGCTGATCTCCATGGTGCCCAATCTGTTTCCGCTGGTCATCACCGGAGCCCTGTTGGTCTTTGCGGGGCACTCTTTAGAAATCGTCAGCGTTTGTGCGTTCACCGTCTGCCTGGGGATTGCGGTCGACGATACGATCCACTTCTTGACTCGATTTCAGGAAGAGTTGTCGAAAACCGACGCTGTGGAGACCGCCATCCGGCGTGCCTTTGTCGGTGTCGGCACCGCCTTGATCATGACCACGACGGTGCTGATCGTCGGTTTTTCATCCGCTCTGTTAAGCGATGCGCGTGACACTCGTATTTTTGTGGTCATGGGAATGCTGACCATCGGTTCGGCGCTGATCGCTGACCTGACCATTTTGCCGGCCATGTTGGCAACCTTTACGAGACGCTCGTCGCGATCGAGCTAGAACAAACGGTTGGTTGCCGTCACGACTCGAGCCACCGCAAACACGACTTGCTCGTCGTGAATCGTTTTCGCGGTCCACTCCAGCACGACGTAAGGCCCACCCGACGTTCGATAGCGATTGCGAAAACGGACCACGGGTTGTTCGGCGTTGAGCATCTCCATCTGCTGCATCGTTTGGTTAATATCATCTGGGTGGACAAAATCCAGAAAGGGTCGCGAGAGCAACTGATCGGTGGAGTAACCAAGTACACGCGAAAAATTAGAATTGATGCGAAGGAAAAACCCTTGCAGGTCGGCGATACAGAACAGGTCGAGTGACAGGTCGAAGAATCGCTCCATGTCGCTTTCGATTCGCCGCAACGCCGAGTCCTGATAAGCCGCGACGGCTTGTGCGACTTCCCCTGCATTGGCCGGTCGTTCGCGACGACTGGTCGAAAGACAACGCTTTGCCAGCCGCACCAATTCACGATTGTTGTTACAGTTTTCTAGTCCTGCCAAGGTGGAATTCATCGAACCGCGTACCGCGTGCGCATAAATTTGCCGAACCGTCTTTCCTTCGTAGGGAGCATGGCCAATCAAAATTTCGCACAAGATCGCTCCCAGTCCAAACACATCCGCGCGGAGATCCAACGGTTTGCCTCGTGCCTGTTCGGGCGACATGTAGTCGGGCGTTCCATGGACGGGAACTGGCTCGGTTGACGATGCTTCTATGGCGATCGAGGCGGCAAATTCAGGTGGGGGCTCGTTGATGAAGCGTGCCGATCCCCAATCCGTCACGTTGACTTCGCCGAATTCACCAACCATCACATTTCCCGGTTTCAGGTCAGAATGGATGACGCCTCTCGAATGAGCAAATGCCATGGTTTGGCAGATATCAAAAAAAACGCCCAGCAACTGCGAGCACGAGACTTTGCGGCGATGGAGCAAATCCGACAATGTTGCGCCGTCGATTAATTTCATCACATGAAACGGTCGCCCATCGGTGCAATGACCGCACTCATAGACCGGAGTCACGCCGGGGTGCGAGAGGTAGCTCATGATCCTCGCTTCATTGGCAAAGGAACGAAGGATCAATGGATGGTTCGCATGTTCGGCACGCAACACCTTCACGGCGACTTCGCGAGGCAATTGTCGATCAAATGCTCGAAAGATCAGGCCCACACCGCCGCGCTGGATTTCTGCCTGCAGCTCGTAACGCTCGCTGCCCAGGTCCGGAATGTCGAACTCAAAGTCGACATCGGCTTGGTCGGTCACGTTCGAATGCGAAGGATGCGCGTCGAGAGCCGTGGTTTGCGGGCAAGGTGGGGAGGCCGCAGGCAGGTAGGGCTTGGCTTCGTCTGAATTGCGGAGATCATCGGAACTAGTCATCAGAGTTCCCGTTCAAAGGCAGCTAGTTAGCTGTCGAGATGGTATCACGGATTGGTGTCGATAGCCCACCAAAAATGGCTGACTACCGTGATTCTCCAGTAGGCATCGGTCAGCCAGCAGCCAGCTGGGATAACGCTGCCTAAGGACACTGCTTTGCAAAACGACTGCCAACGACTTCCCGGAAATGGCTGCAATCCGACAAATTGCACTAATCGGAGCAAGCGTGGGAGAATCTTTTGGCTGCGCATAGCCACCATCCGCCGCAGCTTATCGGTGCTGGGAGCCACTGCGGGTGGCGTTAGTGGATGGATGGCTCCCTTTAATTGGAATCGCTCCTGATTCTTAGTCGCCCATTGGGTAGTTGAGGATGGATGGGAACCTTTGAGATGCGTTGACCATCTTTGGGGACAATCTATATTTCGAGGCTGCCGATCCGAGCACCTTGGTGACCGCCCCACATCGTTTTATGGGTGTTTGGGCGCCCCTTCCGTTTCTTCGAAACATTCTCTGGTGCTGCTTGGCGTCGGCTTGCGGCGAGCTGGATTCGCCGATTTTGCTGACCGCTTCCTGCAAAGCAGGAACCCTTTTTTTGTGATCCCTCATGCTGAATTTCTTTAGTCAACAATCGAGTTCCATCAAGAATGACGTGCTTTCCGGGCTGACCGTCGCGTTGGCGCTGGTGCCCGAAGCCATTGCATTTGCCTTCGTCGCGGGGGTTTCGCCACTGATCGGATTGTACTCCGCATTTTTTCTGTGCCTGATCGCCGCGGTCGTGGGTGGCCGGCCCGGGATGATTTCGGGAGCTACCGGAGCGATGGCGGTCGTGATCGTTGCACTCGTCTCTCAGCATGGCATCGAGTACCTGTTTCCCACGGTCATCCTGTGCGGCTTGCTGCAGATTGCCATCGGGATCGGACGATTGGGGAAATTGATTCGCATGGTGCCGCATTCGGTCATGTTGGGCTTTGTCAACGGTCTGGCGATCGTGATTGGCTTGGCACAACTCGGCAGTTTCAAAACGTTGTCGCCGAGTGGCGAATTGGAATTCATTCAGGGCACGTCGCTGTTGGTGATGTTGGCCTTGGTGCTGCTGACGATGGCCATTATTTGGCTGCTGCCAAAACTGACTCGCGCTGTGCCTGCCTCCTTGGTTGCGATCCTGACAGTCACCTTCCTCGCGGTAGCGATCAATCAATCGGTTACCACCAGCGATGGACGCAACATGTTGGCTAACGTCGGCGATATGCTGCGGACCAACAGCAAGGCGGCCACTGTTGCAGCGTGGAAAGCGGAGCATCCCGAAGTGGTGCAAGAGGTCGTGGAGGTTTCTTTGGTGAGCAACTTGGTTGACCAGGCAGCTGGCAAACCTTCCGCTACCGCTACCGATGCCTTGGATGCCGCAGTTTCAATTCCCACGATAAACCCACCACTGCCAATCAGCACAGAGGAGGAGTCGGCCGGAATCAGCGGCGGCTTACCGATGCCCTTTTTCATGCAGTATGAAATGGTTCCGTTGAATTGGCAGACGCTGAAAATCATCTTTCCATTTGCCATCGTCTTGTGTGGCGTGGGGCTGATCGAATCGTTGATGACGTTGACGCTGATTGACGAGATCACTGAAACACGGGGCCAAGGTAATCGGGAATGCATCGGTCAAGGTGCGGCCAATCTGACCTGCGGTCTGTTCGGTGGGATGGGGGGCTGTGCGATGATTGGTCAATCGCTGATCAACGTGAACTCGGGCGGACGAGGCCGTTTGTCGGGTATCACGGCTGCCGTCAGCTTGCTGGTGTTCGTCCTTTTCCTCGCCCGTTGGATCGAACAGATTCCGATGGCAGCGTTGGTAGGAGTGATGTTTATGGTGGTGATTGGAACCTTTGAGTGGGCTTCGCTAAAGATGTTTCGCCGCATGCCGCGCAGCGACGTCTTTGTGATGGTGTTGGTGGCCGGCTATACCGTCTTCATGCACGACCTAGCTTCTGCGGTCATTTTAGGCGTGATCGTCTCGGCGTTGGTTTTCGCTTGGCAACATGCCACGCACATGGGTGCCGATGTCAAATTTAATGAATTCGGCAGCAAGATCTATCAGGTTCATGGACCGTTGTTCTTTGCTTCGGTCTCCAGTTTCAAAGACATGTTCAACGTTTCCGAAGATCCGGCCGACGTCGTGATCGACTTCTACTACAGCCGCGTCTATGACCAATCGGGGTTGGAGGCGATCAGCGGACTAGCGGAAAAGTACCATGCCGCTGGCAAGCGATTGCACCTGACGCACCTCAGTCCCGAGTGCCGCACGCTGTTGGACAAGGCGGGCGACTTGGTGGAGATCAACGTCTCCGAAGATCCGCAATACCACGTCGCGACCGATCGTCTGGCCTAGGGGGCAATGATTTCGAAGTCGATGCTCGATTGACCGTACTTTTTGCCTTTCAGATCTTCCATCGTCAGTTCCATACGGTACTTACCCGGCTCGAGTTGGCTGGGGAGATGGAGGCGATAAGCGATGAAGTAGTCGCGTCGATAGTTGTTGCAAACCTGTTGATCGGCGGGCAGAACTTTCTGCGCGAGCCGTTTGCCTGACGCGTCGAAGACTTCGTACGATCCTTGAAATTGCGTCTCGTACCCATCACTTAAACGCTCGGCCGAAAAACTGTCGACTTCGCTGTACAGGATGACCTGTTGGCCGGCGGTGAAGCGGGTGGAAGCGAACGGTGTGATGCGTCCGAACGATTCGACTTCGGTACAGAAAGCGAGCGAGCGAACTTCTAGGGTACCTGTGGCCGCCGCCATGTGACTGGTGGCTTCTCGCATGTGCGGTAACGCGGTGGTCCAGCGTCGTTCGGGAACAGGGTGTCCTTGAGGATCCAGTGCGGTCCACATCGCCAGCAATTGGTGTCGCAAGAATTCTTGTTCGCTGCTGCCCATGCCTTCGATCGGCTCGACCGCTTCGTCGATCCGTCCGGCCAGCATCAGTAGGGTGCGATGTCGAATGCGATGACGCAAGACGGCCGCTGCGTCGGCATCCTCGGGTAGCTCCGCGAAACGCGCAACCAATTCGGCGATCAGTTTTTCTTCGCTCAGTTTGGCTTCCGGCGGCAGGGGCTTGGGAGCGGAATCGGCCTTGGCTTCGTTGTCTGCTAGGGCTTCATCGGCCGCCTGATCCGCACCAACAGCGACCGGGCCAAGCGGGTGTTCGGGTTGTGGCTGAGGACCGGCGGCGTCGACACGCGGTGGTCGGACGGCATCGGCGGCCTCGGTGTTCGCTTGGCTGTGCGATGTCGGCAGCACGTAAGGCTTGACCGTGTCGCTGTTCGTGGGTTCGGCTTGGGCGTAAGCTTCCGCCACTTGAGCATAAGGCGCTGCGGTGGAGCTGGCCGGTAAAGCGGCCGCTTGCAGCGGGGTTTGTGGAGGCATTTCCAGCGGAGCTTCAAACGGATCACGGTCTAACTCGGCACGTGTCGGCAGATCGGGCAGCGGTCCCGATTGCTGCTGCATTTGCTGCATTGCCAGCATGCTCCGTCGAGCCGCTTCGCGGACCTGGGGATCGGCATTGCGAAACGCTTCCAGCAGCTCGCGCTCTTCGGCCGTCGGTTGCGGAGCGGATGTCATTTGAACATCCAGCGAACCACCATCATCGTTGATCGAAGCAACCGTCGAGCCTGTCGGCTGCGATGGCCGCTGTGCGGTGTTGACCGATGCCAAGGCTTCGTCGTCAGGCACCAGACGGTTGTTGTAGGCCAAACGAGTATTGGGTTGGCTAATCTGTTGATCGCCCGCCGTCGGACGCTGAGTGACCTGGACCGACCGATCGGAAAGCGGCGTTTGACACCCAATCAAGATCACAAGGATCAGTGGACTGCAGATGGCAAGCAAATTGTGACCGCTGGCGTGCATCCGTGCCTCGCGCAGTGTGTGGAATGAAACAAGAATGCAAACCTTAGGAAAACGGCTGGTCAGAAGCAAGAGAGAAGGGGGCGCCCGCCGCAACCCGCAACCGACAGGCTATGATTCTCCGGACAGGCCATCTTCACTCGGCAGATTGTCGGTCGGCAAGTCTTCGCTGGCCGTCGGCGGTGCAGTGGGTTTGTGGCCGGGCAGTTCCACTTTCGGCGATTTCAGCCGAATCTCCAGCAGCATTCCGGGCAAAAAGTCTTCCGAAAGCGTCTCCAAATCGCGATCATCGAGAACCTTCACGACCATGTCATGCTTGGCCGCCTGACGCTGCACTCTTCGGATCGCCTGTTTGTTGCCATAGGAAAGGTAGCAACGGCCCGCAGGTTTGAGGTGCTTCGGTAACCCTGCCAAGATTGAATCGAGCAATTCAAAATCGGGATCATAGAACGCATGATCCGCGGGCTGAGAGACGGTGCCACCTTCCCAAGGGGGGTTGGACAAAATCAAATCGAATCGTTCGTTCGCTTCGATTACCGCATAGGCTGCCGAGTCCTCTCGTGAAACCTGCCGTACCGAGAGATTTTCATCCACGTTCAAGTTGGCTGCGTTATAACGAGCACAGGCGACCGCCGCGGGGTTGATATCGGTCGCGACAACCTCGGACGCCCCATGTCGCAAGCAAAGCAGCGATAGCAAACCGGTGCCGGTGCCAATTTCCAGCACCGATCGGCCGTCGGCAAGGTTTTCGCTGATGATCAATCGCCGCAATTCGGTGGTGTCTTGCGGTTCCCAAAACACCGATTCAAATTGCACGATTTCTTCGTGGGGCAAGTCGTCGAGGGTCCACGTTTGCTTGACTTCATAGTCATATGACAGGTCGTCGCGGACCTTGCCACGACAGCCAGTGTGCAGGACCACTGCGATCATCAGCAACATACCTTTCAAGCTTCGCATCACCGTTGGAATTCCTCTTCGTGATCGAACAAACGGGTTTCATCCAGCAACCGCTTGGCATGGTGATTCCCTAACATAACAGAACGCCTGCTCTTTCTCGCCAACTTTGGACGACGGGTCAACGTGACGCAACCCTCTCGCCGCCGCCGCACGGAACCATCCCGTTTCGGCTTGGCTCCGAATCCTTATGCGGCACCGGTTCCCATTGCTGGGACGGCTGAATCGATGCCGTTGGCGGAAGGGGAACACATTTTGTTTCGCGGTGGGATTTCTCGCGACACGATCCTAACCGCTTTGGGCAAGCAACCGGTTTTTCACGCCAGTGTCGAAGAGGCCGAGCGGCGTCTGTTGGAGAAACATCCGGAGCTCTACCGCGAGGATCGGACCGGCTGGTTTGATGCCGAGGGGCTGCAAATACACGGCGAAGATTATGACCTGTGGGTTCGCTGGCCAGCGATCTATTCCGTTTCGACCGGCGAATACCTGATGGAGGTGACGTTCGCCGGGGGACTATCGGGGTCGGCCATGTTTGAAGTCGACCAGTTCGTCCCCGCGCTCGCGTATACACCTCACCAACAGTTCACCCGCGCCATCGAGTTGACGTCCGATCGGTTGCTGCAAGTGTCACGGGAATGGCCCGAGTTCGTCGATTCATTGTGCCTGCCTCCCTCCGCCCTGAAGCAGTGGCCAACCGCCGAGCAGGCGCTGGCGATCGGCAAAATGCAGCTCACCTCACGGGAGAATTATTGGCTGGCAATCAAGTCCACGTTGCAGAACCATCTGAAGAATCTGTTCTTTTTCAGTTTTGGAATCGCCGCTTTTCATGTCAGCTTGTTCAGTCAGTTGGTCGACGATCCGGGCATCTGGTTGGCGATCGCCTTGGTGCTGTTTAACGGCCTCTATGGAGTGGCCGTGTTGCGACCGCTGTGGCCCTTGTTTCGGGGCGGCGAACGCTTCGTTCTGCTGTACGAAATGCGGCTCACCGAAGACGACATTTGGATGGCGTTGTCCTCCGCACTGGTGCGACGCCGGATCGATTCTTATCGAGTGTTCCAGATCGACGCCGAAAAGATCACGCTGCAGCGCTGCGAGAATGGTATCGAAACGACTTTTGAGCGGACAATGTTTGCTACCGAAGCCGATTGGCAGCGAACGGTCGAGCGTCTGCAACGAGCGGCACAGCAGCAGGCGTCGGCATGAGGCGGCAGC
>CAYZHQ010000001.1:101493-143321 GCA_964477385.1 uncultured Pirellulaceae bacterium | reverse complement strand
TTCGATTGAGCATTTGCTCGCTTCACCCTGCTCGCTTCACCCTGCTCGCTTCACCCTGCTCGCTTCACCGGAGAAGGCGAGCAACCCAACACGCCGCGCTGGGTTGCTCATGGTAGCAAGAAATCTCTGGGCGGTTACGCTTCGTCGAGGATATCGACTGCCGCGAAGCGTTGGCCTTCCATCATCGCCAGGCTGGCACCGCCGCCGGTACTGACGTGGCTGACCTGGTCGGCGAAACCTAATTTGTCCACTGCCGCAGCGCTGTCGCCGCCGCCGATGATGCTGATCGAATCGCTATCGGCAACTGCTTGGGCAACGCGTTTGGTGCCTTCGTCAAAGGGCGGCATTTCAAAGACCCCCATGGGACCATTCCAGACCACGGTTTTCGCCGAGGCGATAATCTGTGCGTACTCGTTGGCGGTCGCCGGACCGATATCGAGCCCTTCCCAGCCATCGGGAATCTCGCCCGCCGCGACAACTTGCTTGTTGCAGTCCGAGGAAAAACTGTCGCCGCAGTGTGTATCGACCGGAAGCCGTAGTTTGTCGCCACCACCGGCGATCAGTTTTTTCGCCAAGTCGACAAACTCGGGTTCGACCAAGCTTTGGCCGACCGAACCGCCTTGCGCCAAGGAGAAGGTGTACGCCATCGCACCGCCGATCAACACGTAGTCGCAGATGTTCAGCAGGTTCTCGATGACCTTGATTTTGTCGCTGACTTTGGCACCGCCCAAGATCGCCACGAATGGGCGTTGCGGATTCTTAATCGCATCGGTCAGGTATTGGATTTCCTTGCCCACCAAATGCCCCACCACTTTCGGCTTGTCGCCCATCGCGACCGGGACGGCGTACATGGAGGCATCTTTGCGATGGCAAGTTCCGAAGGCGTCGTTGCAGTAGATGTCGGCCATGGCGGCCAGTTTGCCGGCGAATTCCGCATCGCTGGCTTTCTCGCCGGGATTGAATCGCAGGTTCTCCAGTACCAACACGCCGCCATCGGGCAGCGAGCCTGCTTTGGCGATCGCGTCCTCGCCCACCGTATCGGTAGCAAATGCCACATCCTTGCCCAGCAGTTCGCCCAATCGCTTGGCGGTTGGGGCGAGGCTGTATTTGGCATCGCCCGCGTCTCCCTTGGGGCGACCGAGATGGCTGATCAAGATCAGCTTGCCGCCACGCGAAAGGACCGATTCGATACTTGGCAGCGCCATGCGAATGCGGCGATCGTCGGTGATCACCTGGTCATCGTCGAGCGGCACATTGAAGTCGACTCGCATCAAGACCGTCTTGTCGGCCACTTCTACTTGGTCGATCGTTTTCTTTGCCATCGTTGTCGGTCTCTACGAATTGGAGGAGGTGATTGAGGGTTACCATCAGCCGCCAATTATCGAGATGGACCGCCGATTGCCAAGTCGTCACAAACCGTGAGCCCGCAATCGTGGGACAGGTCCTAACTGAGCTTGTCCAGAACGCCGTTGCTGTCGCCGAAATGGTCGACGTTGGCCCCCATTTGCTGCAGCATCCACAAGTACAGATTGCACAGTGGCGTGCCGTTCTTGTAGCGAATATGGCGTCCCGATTCGATGCGACCGCCTCCTTTCCCTGCCAACAGGATCGGCAAATCGTCGTGATTGTGCCGATCACCGTCGCTGATGCCACTGCCGTAGACGACCATGCAGTGATCGAGCAACGTCCCATCGCCTTCGGCAACCCGACTCATCCGGTCCAGCAGGTATGCGAATTTCTCCGCGTGGAAGCGATTGATCTTCGCAATCTTGGCCTGTTTTTCTTCGCTCTTACCATGATGCGAAACCTCATGATGGCCGTCCGAGACACCCAGGTCGGGATAGCTGCGGTTGCTGCCCGCGTTGGTAAACATGAACGACAGCACGCGTGTGCTGTCGGTTTGCAGCGCCAGCGTGGTCATATCGAGCATTAACTCGGCATGTTTGCCCATCTCTTTGGGAACGCCCGCCGGCCGTGGATAATCGGGGACCCCTTCTTCGGTCAGGTGTAACTTTTCGGCACCTACCAAGCGCTTCTCCACATCGCGAACGGCGTACAGGTATTCGTCCACTTTGCGTTTGTCGGTCGCGCCCAGTTTTCGTGACAACTGTTGAGCATCTTCTTGGACAAAATCGAGAATGCTTTTGCGGTACTTTTCTCGTACGCTTTTGGCCCGCGCGTTTTCGGTCTTGGTTTGTCCGGCGAACAGCCGCTGAAACACCGCCGCCGGATCGACTTCTTTGGCCATCGGGCTCGTGGGGCTCCGCCACGACATGTTGGAGGTGTAAACACAGCTATAGCCGCTGTCGCAGCGTCCCGCTTGGCTGCTCGCTTCCAACCCGAGTTCCAAAGAGGCAAACGGGGTTTTGCCACCAATCTGCTGAGCCGCGATTTGGTCGACCGAAACCCCGTTCTGAATGTCCGAACCATCGGTCTTGCGAGGATGCGATCCGGTCAAGAAGGCTGCTACGCTGCGGGCATGGTCGCCACCGCCATCGCCATGGGCCGCGGCACCATCGAGCGTCAGGCCGCTCAACACGTTGATGTTCGATTGATGCTTCGCCAGGACTTGCAGGGTGGCAGGTAAATCATACCGAGCTCCTTCCTGCCGTGGCGTCCAAGCAGGCATGTGCATCCCATTGGGAACGTACAGAAACGCCATCCGCAGCGGCGCTGCAGTGCCATCGGGCGCTGCGGCGGTCAACAGTCGCGTCGGCAACATTGCATCGAGAAACGGCAGCGAGATGGCCGTCCCGAGACCACGCAACACGGTTCGTCGAGATAGCTGCTGAGGTTGGATCGCCATTACTCGCGTTCTCCCTGTTTTTGAAATGGATCGCTTTCAATGATCCCCGCGACGAGGTAAGCAAAGCGATGGTTCTTCGATTGCATTTGAGCAAAAATTTCGTCGACCGCACAACGGTCGTAGTATTCGACGCCGCGACCGATCGCATAGGTCATCATCTTTTCGATCAGGCACCGCACGAACTGATCACGCCGCTGTTGCGTGAGGAGTTGGCGAAGATCTTCGATGCCGGAGAAACGACTGCCATCGGGCAGTTCGCCGCTGGCATCGATCGGGGTTCCGCCGTCGAGCGTCCGCCAGCGACCGACCGCGTCAAAGTTCTCTAGCGCAAACCCGAGCGGATCCATCACTTTGTGGCAAGCCGCACAGGATGGATTGGCGCGATGCTGTTCCATGCGTTCACGCAACGTGCCGGTGAGCGTCTCTTTGTTCAGCTCGGGAACGTTGGGTGGCGCTGGCGGAGGCGGCATGTTCAGCAGGTTGTCCAAGATCCACTTGCCCCGTTTGACCGGCGAGGTACGAGTCGGATTGCTGGTCACGGTCAGCACACTGCCCTGGGTCAGCAAGCCGGCGCGCGGCGTTCCCGTCAGCGAGACTTCTCGAAATTCGTCGCCCCGTACGCCGGGGATCTGGTAGAACTTCGCCAGTTTTTCATTGAGGAACGTAAACTCCCCATCAAGCAAAGTCGTGACCGGCTGATTCTGACGCATCACGGCCGCAAAAAAGGTCAACGTCTCGCGTTGCATCAATTGTCGAATCTGGTCATCGAACGTGGGGAACTGACGACGGTCAGGATCGACCGCTTCCAGGTTCCGCAATTGCAACCACTGGCTGGCAAAGTTCTCTACCAAGGCATTCGAACGGCGGTCGCTTAGCATGCTGGCGATTTTCTGCCGCAGTCGTTTGCGATCGGATAACTGATTGCGATGCGCCATCAGCAACAGTTCGTCATCCGGCATGCTGCTCCACAGGAAGTAGCTGATCCGCGTTGCCAGTTCGTATTGGCTGACCGGCGGTCGTGGCTCACCGGCGCGCGATGGCCGAGGCTGCTCGACCTTGAACAGGAAGTGTGGAGAGACCAAGACGGTTTGCAGTACGACTTGAATGCTCTCTTCAAACGTACCGCCATCGCCGCGGACCATCGCCGCTAGTTGGCTCAAGCGTTTGACTTCCTCCGCGGTCGCCGGACGCCGAAAAGCACGGCTGGCCAACCGCGAGACGACTTGGGAAGTTGCCTGTTCGGGCGACACATTGCCGCCGGGCTGGACAAACAAGATCGCGTCGTGGCTGGGAGGTAGATCGCTTTTGGAAAGGACCGTCTGACGCCGCTCGGTCCCCATGATATGAATATGATACAGGTCGAGGTTGCGGTCGATCTTATTTTTCGGATCGTAAAAATCATTAATGAAACTGAACGAGAGATCTCGTTTGCCCCGCGGCAATCGGAGTTCGACTTCGTGCTCTTCAGGATCTTCCGAAGGTACATCAAGGATTGCTACTTCACGGTCGCCGACTTTGATCTGCACCCGCACCGGCTCACCACCCCCTTGGGAACCGCCCGCGGTCAACCGGAGCGTAAACGTTCCGAGGAATGGAACCTCTGGTTGTACGGTCACCGTTCCGTGGCTGGACATCGTGAGGCGACCGTCGCGCTTGCTATATTTATCGGCATCGATTGCGTCGACGGCGCGCTTATCGAAGTAAAACAGACGTGGCGGAGGGGGAGTGCGAATCGCTTCGCCGGCGATCGCTTCGGCCGCCGTCAGGTACTTTTCCATTAACAGCGGTGGCAGCGACAAGACATCTCCGATGTTATCGAAACCGTAGCCGACATCGTCGCCGGGAAAGCCCTCGGACGGCTTGTAATCGACGCCCAACAGATCGCGGACGGTGTTGCGGTATTCGATCCGATTCAAACGCCGCAACGTGACGCGTCCCGGATTGGGATGCTGGACACAATCGACCGCATTGGCCAGCGAATCAATCAGCTTGACCATCCGCGTCGCGGTGGCAGGGTCGATCGAATCGCCATCTGCCGGAGGCATTGCGCCCAACTGAACTTGCTGCATTGCGGAGAGCCAAAAACGGCGGTTCTTACGCAGTTCGTCGGCCGTGCGATCTTTGGCCAGCGAGATGCCTCCCACGGCGTCCGCTTCCCCATGGCAGTCAAAGCAGTAGGTCCGCAGTAGAGGCAGCAACTGGTCCTCAAAGGCCGCACGCCGCGCCGCATCGTCGGCGGTAGCTTGTCCCGTCGTCACGCACCACAGCATCGCCATCGCAGCAAGCGATCGACCCAAGCTGTGCAGCGAACCAGCGGCAATCCGACAGATATCATCTAGCGAAGGCATACAACGTCGAATGGTTCCACAAAGGTCCGGCAAACGAAAAGCTCCCACGCCAAGATCAAACGGCAGGCGAAGGTACCATTTGATTTTACCTGGAAAGTCAGCCCTCGGGACGGTCTTCGCTCTTTCTGGGCGGCAAAGCTGGCTCCTGATGTTCCTTGTTTACCGGTCGTACGCCTTCAGCATCCACAACCTCGCCACCCCCTCTGGTTGGTCGCGTGAATTCCCCGACTTGCAAATGAAATCGGCTTTTTAAGCGTACGGCTAAGAAACGTCGGATCCACTGGCGAGAAAAGGGGATCAACAACGCGAATCCCGCCACATCGGTTAACAGGCCGGGAGTTAATAGCATCGCGGCGGCAAAGGCGATCAGCAGTCCCTCTTGGATTTCTTGACCCGGCATCCGGCCCTCGCCAATCGCCGCGTGAAAGCGTCGCCAAGCCTGCATGCCTTGGCTGCGGGCGAGCACGGAACCAATAAATCCGGTGACAATGACTAACAGAATCGTCGCCGGCAAACTGGTCGCTTGAGCCAGCTTGAACAGTAAATACAGTTCAACCAGCGGGATGATCGTGAAGGCGAGGAAGATTCGCCAAAGCATAACAGACTCCAAAACCAGGCAAGCGACGGGGAGGATGCTTCAGAATCTAACCGAAGTGAAGCGATTGCCGTACCGATCGATCATCGTAAAAACATCCGCCGGCTCCCACGCTCCCCGAATTCCTCGGGGAGCCGTTGTATTGGATTTCCTCTCGCTGAGCCCTTGACCGCTGGCGATCGTCGGCGAATGGTTTGCCTGCTGGAGTCCGCATTTCTATTGCCGCCGACTGGCAGAGTTCGTTACAAAACCGATAAATGAATCAAAAGGAATCCAAGGTATGGGACGCGTGGGAACATTTATCGCCGGTATGGTTTGCGGGGCCGGCCTGTTGTGGGGAGGGATGCACTATCACGTCGTCCGCACAACGGAGGGATTTTACTTCGTTCCCAAGATCAGCAACAATCTCAGCGATCCCTATGTCGATGTCCGCAGCTTTGGGCTGAGCGATTGGCAGCAACACCGGCGGCTGGCCGCTGCGATCATGAAAAACAATCAAGCTCACCTGATGGGTGACTCGTCGATGAACAACTTCAGGACTCGCATTTTGTCCGCTGTCGACGAATTGCTCGGACCCACCCAGGCCGAATAGAGGCGTGCTTGCTGGACGCATCGCAGGTTCGATTTTGCAAACACCATGACGCTCCCACGTAGACGTTCGGCAGTCGTTTGCTTTACGCCGCCGCAGGTAGGTCGAGATTCTCCAAGGCGCGTTTGGCCTGCTGTCGTTGTTGACGGATTCTCGCCGATTCGATCCAACTCCGCACGCGATCGAGTGAGGGAAGTTGCCGCTGTCCCACCACCTTTTGACCCCGCGAAGACCAACTGAAACGGATCAGGTCACGGTGCAAGACCGCTGGTGATTCGCCAGCCAATTTATTGGGGCTGCGACGATGGATCGCAAATAGCCAGATAGCGTGCCAGGGTCGCATGCCATCAATCGCATGGGCCATGCGAACTGCTTGCTGCATTCGCTTGACTTGGCCGACACTCACCCGTGGCAGCAATGCATCGGGTGCCATGTGAGTGAATTCCGCAGCCGTTCGGATCTGCTGTTTCCGCAGTATCTTCATCGCGTGGTCGTCCAACAACCCGATTTGACGCAGCGTGGTGTCGGCCAACGAACGCTGAGCAGGATGCGGCCGAGACGATGGCGGTGCCTCGAGCCGAACCCGCGAGGAAAAGACGACGGCATCGGCGTCACTCGGCGGGCTAGGCGGTTGCTCGCGCTTGCCATCTTCGGGTGCATCGCCGGCCAGTCGTTTCCAATAGTCACTGATGCGTCCGAGCATGCTTTGTGCCTCCGGTGAGAAGCCTCCCTCTCGAAGCCCCTGGTTAGAAACTTTCGATCGAGACTATCAAAACGTCCTCGCTGAAAGCGATACCAATCCGGCGGCAATCGGAATGCGAATGCATTCCCTCAATTCCTACGTTAATACGAGGATGGCTCGCCACCGTCGTTTGCCGGCGCCACTTCTTGGGCGACCCATGCCAAATATGCGGGATGCCCGTCGATCGCTGGTAAGGCCAAAATTTCAGGCAAGTCGTAGGGGTGGGACTCCAGTAGGTAATCTCGCAGTTCAGAAAATCGGCCGCGCGTGGTTTTCATGGTCAACCGAAATTCCTCGTCGTCATGCAGTTCGTTTTCCCAAACATAGAAACTACGGATCGGCATTTCGACCTGAACACAGGCTGCCAGACGGCGCGACATCAGGGCCCCTGCTAAGCGATGAGCGTCTTCGACTGACGCGACGGTGGTGACAACGTGCCAGACCTCGTCTGATGTTTGCGGAGGATCAACGGGCGGTTGGGCGGGCATGGAAAGCTCCTGCGAGAGGGAAATGAACCTCCATTATCAGGGCAACCGCTGCAGACGCTACCGGCGAAGCGGCCAATTCCGCTCGCTTCGTCCGGGGCTGGACCACCTAGCCGAGCAAAAACCTAGCGTTTCGTGCAGCCTCGCAGTGAGAGCTGACCTGCGTTGCTCGAATGATGAAACAAGGTGGATGCATCCCATGTACGAGAAACCTCTAGGCTCACGCTGGTTGGTGTTGTTGGGCATCCTGGGCATGACCGCCGGAACCTGCTGGTCTTGGTTTCAGATACCGCAGTTACGTTCGGACTTGGCGGTCACCGAACCGCTGGTTACTTGGACGTACGCGGAACTGTTCGCTGACGGACCGGGCGAGGGTCGCCACGTACGGATCCAAGACGTGGCTTTTGACAATCTGCAAAGAGTGGATGTGCAGCAATGGAACGCCACGTCGCGTGCCTATGTCCCGATCCAGTCGAGCGGACTGTTCGAAGAACAAACCCGATTGATTGCGCGACTGCCGCGTCATGAGCTTCCCATGGGCACTACGGATGAAGCCTTGGCAGCCGAATCGACGGTCCAAGGAGTTCTGCTGCCCTTCCCTTCACTCGGCCTTGCCGCGCAATCGCAGTTGCAGCAACGGTTGCCGAACATCGATCCCGCAACTACCTGGATCATCGAAAAAGACAAGCAGCCGGTGACGCCTCTGGAGGCGTGGTCGATGGCCGGGCTACCGCTGGTGCTCGTTTCATTGGGATGGGTCTTGATGGGTTCCCAACCCGCTTCCGCAATTCGATGGCTGTACCTGCTGAATCCGATCGGGTTTGGACTAACAACGTTGGTTGGATATCCTTTTCGCCATGCAGGGAAGCACTTTCGCGGGATCGGTTTGATGATGCTGGCGATTGGCATTGGATTTCTCGCCTGGGCCTACTCGACCGCCTTGCCCGATGGCAAACAGTTAACCGATAGCGACGTGCAATTGTTCAGTGCCGTACTAATGGTCACGTTGGGTGGCGCGTTTTCGCTCGGCGGCTTGCTGCGATTCCTCCGTTCGCCCTTTCGCCCGGTTCAACGCAATGCTCCGATTTGTCGCCGACCGAAAATCTCCGCTGAAGTTCTCTGTGGCAACTAACGGCACAGCCGCACGTCGGCGCGCGTGCGATCGTACTGTTTCCGCGGTGCCATCTTGGTTGGATGTTTGCTTGTGTCACATGGCCAACGAGGGCAACCTGCTCGCATCGGCCTAGCCTGACCGGAAGGTCTCACTGGTGAGGACTTCGATCACCATTGTTTTCAGGCCGCTGTCATCGGCCCGCACGCGAGCAAGGATCTCGTCGATCTCGAATCGGTCTGTCGCCTCCATGTGGCGCCCTGTCGTATAGGCGAGTAGCTTTTGAATCAGGCTGCGCGTGAACATTTCACGTCGACTCGATTGCAGAACCTGTTTAAAGCCGGCGAAATCCGTGTACGTTTCGCCCGACGGTAATGCTCCCGAAGCATCGACCTTCGCGTCGGAAGGCTTTCCGTTGGACTTTGGATAATGCGTCCGCCAGCGTCCAATTGGATCAAACGTTTCTAGCGCGAAGCCGAGCGGATCGATGTTTCGATGGCAGACGTAACAGGCTTGATCTGCGCGATGCATCGCCAATTTTTCGCGAATCGTTGCGGCTCCGCTGACGTTGGATTCGATCGCCGGCACTTCGTCCGGCGGGGGCGGGGGCGTCCTGCCCAGTAGGTTTTCCATCACCCAGACGCCGCGCGTCACCGGCGATGTTTCCACGCCATTGGCGCTGACTGTCAGGACACTGGCCATCCCCAGCACGCCACCGCGTTGTGCATTTTCCGTAAGCTGGACGCGTTGAAAGCCATCGGCCAAACGGAGTGTTTTGCGGTCGGGCAACCTGTATAGCTTGGCGAGATGTTTGTCGACGAACGTGTAGTCTGCGTCCAAGAAATCAGTTACCGGGCTATTCTCGTCCAGCACGCTGCGGAAGAACAACTGTGCCTCGCGTTTCATCGACTGGGGCAGATTCTCGGCATAGTATTCCACGGCGGCTTTGCGAGGCGGAGGCAGGTTTCCGATGCCGCTGAGGTGCAGCCAGTTGTCCAGGAATCCATGCACGAAATGTTCGGATCGCGGATCCTCCAGCAAACGCAAGACTTGTGCCCTCAACGCCTCCGGTTCCGTCAATTGGCCCGAGGCTGCCGCAGCGAACAGTTGCTCGTCCGGCGGGGCTGCCCAGAGCGCATAGGAAAGTCGCGACGCAAGATCGAACGGCTGAAGCAACGATTCGTCTTCCTCGGTGATCTCACTGAGGTAGATGAAGGACGGCGAGCAGAGGATCATCTTCAATGTATCCAGCGCCGCCTGCCGTGGCGTCGCATCTTCGGATAAACGCTTGCGGTAGATCGTTTCGATTCGCTGACGATCGGCATCTTGCAACGGTCGACGATAAGCTCGCTGGCCGAAGGCGAAGAGTTGCTCGAGCGCGTTGTCGGGCAGGAAGCCTTCCCTGCCGAAGACTGCTACTTCCTCTTTTCCGCCATCGGGTTCCGGCAACGGGCCGTGGATTTTGATTTCACCGATCCGAATATGCGGCAGCGCGCCTTCCCGAAGGATATGGGCACGCACGACGCCGGCGCGGTAAGTCTTCGGGTCGAATTCCTCTTTGTATTGCTTATTGACTTCGATGACCGATGCCCGTGACTCGTAGGGGCCATTGGGGAAAATGAATCGCGGAGTCTGCCCGGCTTCCAGCCAGACTTGGAAATGCAGCCATTCGGGCTGATCATCGGGCACAACCGCACGCCCCAGAATTGGCTCGATCGCCTGCGGATAGTGGATGTGGCCTTTGGTGACGTCTCCCGGAACGACCCCAAGTTGGAACGGTTCGGAGAAATCGATCCGAAAAATCTTCGGGTCATAGTGAGTGTCGCGGTGCATCGCTTGAGCGTGGACTTCGATGTCATACAGTCCCGATACGGGGACGCCCTCGAGGAAGTCTTCGATATGCCCGTATCCTCCCTGACGCGTATCGGTGTCCGGTTGTTCGTAAAGACAGAGGTACTCAAATTTAAAGACGCTTTTGTGTGCGCCGGTCAGTTCTTCGTATTGGCGGAAGTTGTCTTTGAAGTGCCACCGCTGGGGCTCGATGGCCGGTTTTCCTAAACGCAGTTCGACCAATCGACTTGCTGCGTGGAAGTATTGGTCGAGAAGAAACCCAGACGTCACAAGGGACGCGCCAAGATTATCCGCGTGGCCCTCCATACTGTCCCGGGGAAAGTTCGCGGTCAGGCCAAGTGTATCGACGCGGCGATCAAACAATGTCGCGAGGGTATTTTCGTATTCACGCTTGGATAACCGGCGTAGCACCGTGCGCGCGCCGGTACTTTGCAGTTTTTCACGACTCGCTTCGATGCTCTTGCGCAGCGCGTCGAGCACCGCTAGCCGTTCCTGGTCGGTCGGTTGATCGGCATCCGCGGGCGGCATTTGCCGGAGCGTAACCTGGTCAATGATTTCGTCAGCGGTGATCAACTGCTGCGCCGTTTCGAGCGGCAACTGGAACGTCTCGAATTCACGATCGCCCTCGGCTGCGGCGGTGTCATGACAATCGATGCAGTATTGGCCTAGGAAATCGGCAACGATGCCAGAGTGGGGCACCGGTGTTTCGGAAACCGGCGCCGGGTCGGTCCCCGCAGCCGATTCCGCAAACAGCAGGACGACGAAGATCGTTGCCCAACGCATTGATCTCCCCTGAAAGCATTCAAAGGTAGGCATGGAAAAATGCAGTTAGAGTAGGTACGAAGAAATACCGTTAGGAGAAGGTGCCGGTGCTGGTTCCGAAAGCATCGGTTTCGACACCCATTCGTTGAGCGATGTCAACGAAGAGATTACAGAGTGGAATTTTAGCCAACCCTTTGTCGGCAACCTGTTTGAACTCGCCGCGACCGTAGCCACCGCCAGCGAGCACAATCGGCAGGTCGGTATTGGTGTGAGAATTTCCATTGCCCATGCCACTTCCGAACAGCACGGCTGTTGAATCGAGCAACGTCTGATCTCCATCCTCGATTGCAGCAAGCCGCGTTAAGAACTTGTCAAACTGTTCCAGTTGGTAGGTTTCCAGCGTGATCAGATCCGCGATCGCCTGCTCGTCATTTCCGTGATGCGAAAGGCTGTGATAAGACTTGTCGATCCCGAGGTCCTGCGGCAAAAAGCTGCCCCCAATTTCGAGCGTGGCCACGCGCGTCGAATCGGTCTGCAGAGCCAGCGCGATTAACTCGTACAGCATCGGCAGGTCCTCGACGGTGTTGGTATCAGCCGGCTTTTCGAATGGGGCCTCGGGTTTCGGTTGATCGGCCCACCGTTGACGCGCTTGGAGGCGTTTTTCAACGTCACGAATCGAACTGAAGTACTCCTCCAGTTTGGCCTTGTCTTCGTGATTGATTCGTTTGGAAAGGGCGCCTGCTTCTTCGACGACCGAATCGAGGATGGAAGCTTGCAACGAATTCTCTTCGACCTGCTGTGCGCGACGTTCCTTGGATTCCGTGACAAACAGCTTCTCAAACAATTGAGCTGGGCCGGTGATCGGCGGCACACGGACGCCTGATTTCGTCCAAGAAAGTTGGCAGCCACCATGGATGCCGCCCTCGGAGCCGACCGTGAGCGACGGAAATCGCGTCTGTGTGCCGACTTCATCGGCGATAAATTGGTCGATGGTGACGTTGCCGTCGGGGCGTTGCTTGGATTCGTGGTGTAGGACACCGGACAGGAACGTGTGGACCGCAAAGTGCCCGCCACGAAGGCCATGATCCAGCCCCCGATAGAGCGTTAATTGATCAAAATTATCGGCCAGTGGTTTCAACAGCGTCGTTGCCTCAAACGCCTTGCCGGGCGTTTCGGGAAAGAAGTGCTGCCGTTGAAACCCGAGCAGGTTTCCCACCGCGACGAACCGACGAGCGCCGGCACCTTGAGCGGGTCGGATGGAGGTGTCTTTACCGGTCGCCTTGGCCATCAGTGATGGCAGTCCCGGCAAGGCCAGGGAACCGACAAGGGACTGGAGTACAAAACGACGGTGGGGGAGTGAGTTAGTCATCGGTTCCAGTTTAATCCTTGGAAACCCCAAGATCAATGTGAACATCCTGTCGCGGTTCGGCGACCAAAGCGACTGTTTAGCCGCGAATTGCGACTCGAGCCGCGGTTAGCGCCGAAACGGCTCATTGCTAAGAAACCAAGCGTGGATCGAGTTGCTCGAGTATCGCGGCGACTTGCTCTCGCTCTGGTGCAAGGAAGTGATTGAAGGGCTCGGCCAGTTTGTCATCACAGATACCCAAAATCGACAAGCCGCTCTTGGTCGCTTTGATGAATCGTGAAGCGTATTTACCGATGTCGTAAATCGCCTGCAGTTTGTCGATTTGCTGTTGCAGCAACTGCACCTGTGCCTGGTCGCCACGACGCGTTGCATCGTAGCAGCGGACGAACAGCTTGGGGAACAGGTTCGCACCACCGTTCACACCACCGTCGCCTCCCATCGCCAGAGATTGCGACATCAGGTGCTCGGGACCTAACAGCACCGACCAATCGGGACGGACTTGCTTCAACTGACAAAGCCGGGCGAAGTAATCGAGATCCCCGCCACTGTCTTTAACGCCGATGATTTGCGATAGATCGGTCAAACGTTCGAGCGTCTCGATTTCGAACCAGACCTTAGTCAGGCTGGGCATGTTATACAGCACTACCGGCAACGGCAGCTTGGGGACCAAGCGACGGACATACTGCAGCAATTCGGTTTGGCCAGCGGGGAAGTAATAGGGTGTCGAAAACACGACCGCATCGGCACCGGCGTCGGCCGCCATGTTCGCCACTGCAACCGATTCGACAAACGCCGTATCGGTGATCCCAACCAAGATCGGGACACGGCCGGCGACGGCTTGGCAGACCAATTGGATCAGCTCGCCGCGCAGGCGGTAGCTCAAACTGGGAGCCTCGCCGGTCGTACCGAGCAAAAACAAACCCGAGACCCCGGCTTCGATTAAATATTCGACCAGCCGCAAACATCCCGCTTGGTCAAGCGTGTCATAGTCGCTGAGCGGCGTCACCATCGGCGGTACGATTCCCGACAGCTCGAGATCGGTGTTTAGCGTGGGCGAAGCGATGTCGGTTTCAGTCATGGAATCCGTGTCGTTCAAGAAGGAGAGGCCGGCGGATCGGCTTCGGCGGAAGATCGGCCAGTCACCCCAGTAAGCGCTGTGCCCACCAGAAAGATGAGGACGGTGCCGACAACGATAGCCAGTTTGGTCTCGAGCGGGCAACGAAGGCTTGCTGGTAGCCACTCACTATTCGGCGAGAGGCTCATCCAACCGATCGTCACCACACCCATCGTGACCGCGATGGCAGCGACTCGGTTTCCCGCACGGTGGGAGACGATACCCAACAGAAACAGGCCCAAGACGCCGCCGGCAAACACACCTTGCAGGGTCCACCAAGCGTCCAGAATGCTGTGGACGCCGATCATGCTGATCGCGATCCCCGTCCCCAAAATGCCCATCAGTACCGTCCCGATTCGCAGCACCCACAGTGACTGACGCTCGCTGGGGTCGGCATTGAACCAACGCCCATAGATGTCTTTTAGCAATACCGTGGCGGACGAATTCAGCGACGTATCAATGCTACTCATCGCGGCGGCGGCAATGGCCGCGATCAGCAAGCCCGCGGAACCGTAGGGCAGTTTGGTGGTGATGAAATGCGGCAGCACCTTGTCGCCTAATTGGCTGGTGGTCATCTCCGCGGACGACGCGTCACCGGCCTCCAGCATCGAAGCGGCCACCTGTTGGCGGACTTCGCCAAGCATCTCGGGGTGTGTTTGGTAATAGGTGAAACAGGCTGTCCCGATAAAGAAAAACAGCAAGGAGATCGGCACGTACAGCAAAGCACCCAACCAGACCGCGCGACCCGCGGCGCGCGGGCTATCGGCGGTGTGATAACGCTGCACAAAACTTTGGTCGATGCCGAAGTTTCCCAGATTAATAAAGATTCCGAATAGAAAAACAACCCAAACCGTCGAAGTGGTGAAATCAAGATCCCAACTGCCGAGGCTGAATTTGTCGTTGTCGCTGGCGATCTGGAACGCCTGTCCGGGGCCCTCCGGCATGCCAAAGAGCAGCATGCCTAGCAGCACGAAAGCGCCGAGCATCAGCACAATCGACTGCACCACATCGGTCCAGATCACCGCTTCGATTCCACCGAGCAGCGTGTAGAGCGTCACGAAGATTCCCGAGACAACAATGATCGTGACCGTGCCCCAGCCCGTCAGCGCGCTGACGACCAAGCTGACACCGATCATGATCGTCCCCATGCGTGCGACTTGCGTCAGCAGGTAGCAGGCCACGGCGTACATCCGAGCCCAAGCTCCAAAGCGTTTTTCAAGGTGTTCGTATGCTGAAACGCTACCGCTATTGCGATAGAAGGGGACGAAAAAACGGGTCGCTAAAAACGCGGCGATGGGCAGCGAAAGGCTGAACACAAACGCGTTGTAGTTCCCCGCGTAGGCTTTGCCTGGGACACCGAGAAAGGTGTTGCTGCTTAAGAAAGTGCCAAAGATCGACAGTCCCACTGCCCAGCCAGGCAAGCCTCCACCGGCGACCATAAAGGCGTTGGACGAATCGTTCTTGCGGACAAACCAACATCCGAATGCCACGACGGCAACGATGTAGACGAACAGGACAAATAGGTCGGCTGATTGAAGCAAAGCACACGCCTTTGGTGAACCACGCCAGGAACGGAGTTCACCAATGTAAACGACCTTCACCCGCAGGCGAAGGTCGTTGCGACGTTGTCAGCCGTTTTACGGCCTTGCAATCCGAGCGGTTTATTGCTCGAGCGTGATCGCCATCACCACCGGTGCGGACCGATCCTCCCCTTTGATCAGTTCGATCGACTCGATCGCTTCGGCACGTTGAGGATGAATCACCAGATAGCGAATCTGTTGATCTCGCAGGGCAAACGCAAATTCCGAACCCGGCACATCAACGCGTCGAATGTAGTCCGCGAAATGCACACCGTTGAGCAACGGGTGGTCCTCCGCCTTACCGTCGGTGTACTTCAAGCGAACCGTCATCGACAGGCTGTTTTCGGTGCCGTAAGGAAAACCCCAGCCGCTAACGCCGCCGAGCATATGGATCGCACGGGCATTCCCGTTGACGGGGATCGTGATCGACTTGGGCAGCGAGGCGACCAGAGGGGACTGGCTGCTGTGCAGCACGATCGCGTTTGGTACCGAACCATCCTTCGGATCGGTCAACTGGAAGGTGACGTTATTGAAGACCTTCGGTCCCCAGTCAGGGAAGATCAAGCGTTCCACATCGCCAGTCTTGCTGACAAACATTCCGCGGTCGCTCGCCAGGGTCGCAACGCGACCGATGTCGAGCGGGAAGAACTGGCCACGGGCGGTGAGGAACTCCAGCAAGTCGGTCATCTCGGTGGCGTTGATTTGGTTTTCAAAACCTTCCGGCATCAGCGACTTGCGCGACGCCTGCATCTCGTCGATGTCGTCTCGCAAAATCGTTTGCTTCTCCCCTTTGGCATCGTACATTTCGATCGCCGTCTTGGATTCCGAAGCGAGCAGTCCGTTAACCACCAGGCCGTCCGCAGTCAGCACGGTGTAGACACGGTAGTTGCCCTCGACATCGCGACTTGGGTCAAGAATGTGCGTCAGCAATTCGGCTTTCGGATGCACCGCCATGCCGGTCAAATCGGGACCGACATGTTTACCTTCGCCGCTATGCATGTGACAGTTGGCGCAATTCTTTTTGAAGACCAACTTGCCGTTTGCGGCGTCGCCAGACGCTTGCGTGGTCGGCATCAGGCGCGTCAGCACCTGTTGGCGGTTCGCATCGGGCATCGCGCCACCGGAGGCGAGGATCCGCTCGGCGGATCGCCGCAGTTCCCTGTCGGGATGGCTCATCAACGCTTGTTTCTGATCAAGGCTTAGTTCTGACAGCAGTACGCCGCGCGTCTCGATCGATTTCAGCAAGGATCGAGTCGACGAAGGGCGGCTCAACAAGACACCGATACCGGCCGTTCGAGCTGCTGGCGTCAATGTGTCGAAGCGGCCGAGCAACTGTTCGCCAGCGTCGGCAGCTTCGCTCAACTGTACCGAGCGGACGATTCCCAGGGCCAGTGCCGGGTCGACTTGCGGCGTGATGCGGTCGAGCAATTCCGCGACGATCTGGCTGTCCTGCGAACGGAACTGAACCAGTTTATTGACCGCATCCAAACGCTGAGCCGGGGCAGCCGACTCGTTGTCGATTTGCTTAAGCAAATTGTTTGTCACCTGGGCGGCATATTGGTCAAATCGCTTGCTGCCCCAAGAGGTGCCGAGTTTGACCAGCACCCCTTGTTGGCCCGCCGGCAGTTTATCCATCAGTGTCTGCAGGTCGGTTTCGAAAGCATCGGTCATCGCGGGCTGTTGTCCGGCAGGCCAGCCGGCGGCTAATCCAGCCAACAGCGAACCGGCGATTTGGCCATCAGCGGCACTCAAGCCTTTGATCACTCGGGCGATGGAATCGACCGGGCCACTGCGACCGTAGTGGCCGGAGACGACCGCCGCCGCATCGAGGATGGCTGGATTGGGTTTGTCCAGCGAAGTGGCCACCGCAGGCAAAAAACTATCGGCGTTGGTTGCCGCAGCGCTGATCGCCGCATCTTGCAGCCAGCGATCGCCCTCGCGTTGGGCCGCCACTAGGGCTTTCAGGATCGCGCTGCCGGCACCGGGTGCCGGAGGTAGATCGGAAAGCGCTAACAATGCCGCCAAGCGGACTTGGGGATGGTCGTCGGTCACGGTACCCGATGCGAGCACCGCATTGGTCGACTTGGCGTCCGCTGGCAAGACCTGCAACGCATTACGACGCACGCCGGCCGACGGATGCGAGATCGCCGCCAAGGCAGCTTGAGTGCCCGCTGCGTCCGCATCTGCCATCTGGCCCAAGCCATGCAAAGTCCAGAGGGCATGGATCGCGCCGACATTCAAACCGATGGCGTCGGTTGACGAATCCTGCGTCAAAGCAACTAAAGCGGAAACAGCCGATTCGTCAGCTTGTTCGACCAGCAACCGCTGAGCGTGCTTGCGCCACAGCATGTTCGAATGGCCGAGGGTTTGAACCAGTTCGGCGGTCGTCGCATCGGCTAGTGAGAACGGTTTTGCGGCGGGAGCTTCGTCGTACACGACGCGATAGATCCGGCCATATTTCTTGTCACGCAAATCGGTTTCGTAAGCGTTGCCCTTGCCCGTTTTAAAGCCTTGCGGCGTCGGGTTGTGTTGGACAATATAGTTATACCAATCGATCACCCAAACGTTTCCGTCCGGACCGACCTCCGACATGATGGGTGCGCTCCATTGGTCATCACTGGCCAGCAAATTGAAAGGACTGGTGGAGCGATAATCGCTGCCGTCGGGGCTGATCACAAAGGTGCCGACCAAGTGACCGGTCGGACCGTTGACGAAAGCCGCTCGGTTCCAGTAGGCCTGCGGATAGGTCCGCGCGGTGTAGAGGGCGTGACCTGCCGCGGCAGTATACCCGCCGTGCTGATCGACCTGACGGATGTTTTCCGTGATCGGTTTAAACAAATAAGTGTCGGCGATTGAACCGAGTCGCAGCGAAGCGGTCCAGCCGCGGACCCGTTCGTAGTAGCGGTTGGGGATCGGCATATAGACACTGGGGTTGCGGTTGGCCGTCGAGCCAAAGATGACCCCTTCCTCGCTGATGCCCAGACCCCAGGTGTTGTTGTCGGTGGACCGGATGAATTCGATCTCTGATCCATCGGGCCGGAAACGAAAGAAGCCATTGCGGAACGACGATTCGGGTTGGTCGCTGAGTGCGGGATTCTTTGGCGTCGATTGATTGTATCCCTGCATCGCCCAGATCCAGTTGTCCAAACCGTACTGGAAATTGCTAACGCCACCATGCGTGTCCCCTTGGTTCCAGCCGGTGAACAGTTCGCGTCGTTGATCGGCCACGTCATCGCCATCGGTGTCGGTCAGCACGAGCGTTCGCTTGCCATCGTGCACGATCACGTCGTCACCATAAAAGGTGATGCTGGTCGGAATGCTCAGCTTGTCGGCAAAGACGGTGAACTTGTCCGCGCGCCAGTCGCCGTCGGTATCTTCCAGGATGCGAATGCGATCGCGGCCTTTGCCTTCGGGTTGCAGTTCGTTGGGGTAGTCATAGGTTTCGGCGATCCACAGGCGACCGCGATGGTCCCAAGCCATGCAGATCGGCTTGCCCCCAATTTCGGGTTCGGAAGCAAACAATTCCACGTGAAAGCCTTTGGGGACCGAAAGGTGCTTGATCGCTTCCTCGGGTGGCAGTGGCTTTTGCATCTTGGTCAGCGGATCCCCTTGCACGCCCCAGCGATCGCTGGGCGTATAGTTCGGGATTTTGTTACCGACTTCGATGAACTCGAAAGGCTTGACATCAGTCGGCAGGGCGGTCATTTCGGGGACGGGAAAGGCACGTTCGCCGAAATCAGGAACCGAACCAGGATCGTCACCGGCAGCCCAGCGGATGCCTCGCTCGACCAAATTCGCAAAGCCGGGATTCGTCCAAGTCCGTTGATCGTGGCCCCAAGCGGTATAGAAGACGCGGCCTTCGCCATGCGTACGGACCCACGTCCAGGGTTCGCGACCCTCGGCATCGACACGATACGACAGCACCGTCCGGTTGGCTTCGTTGTGTAGGTGGTGAACGTAGGTTTCGTCCCAGCTTTCAAAGCCGCCGAAGCCACGCATCACGGGATGCTCCGCGTCGGCGATTTGCGTCCGAAAGACCCCCGTGCCGTGGCTCTTGAACTGAGCTCCCATTAACTTCACGACCGGCTCGGAGTTGCGAAAGCAAAAGCTCGCACAGTGCAGCGGAACGAACCCGCCACCATCGGCAACGTATTGCAGCAATGCTTGCTCTTGAGGAGATTCGATGCGATCAATGTTGGCGTACAGTACCAATGCATCGTAGCGTTTTAGATTCTCGAGATTCACGTCCGCCATCGCGTCGGTATAGGTCATCTCAATGCCACGCTCGGCGAGCAGCGGTTGCAGCTCATGAAAGCGAGGCTGCGGTTGATGATGACCGTTATCACCGAGAAACAGAATCTTCAGATCGGCGGCCTGAGCCGTCGCGGTCAGCAAACACGTTGTGAGCAACCAAGCGAGGCAGCGGGTAAAGGATG
Source organism: uncultured Pirellulaceae bacterium (assembly GCA_964477385.1). GTDB lineage: Bacteria > Planctomycetota > Planctomycetia > Pirellulales > Pirellulaceae > Roseimaritima. The sequence continues at coordinate 123,536 of CAYZHQ010000001.1, read as the reverse complement.
GGACGGAAAGCGTGTGATTCATCGACAAAAGGTACCGAGCGAGGATGAAGGGGAGGTGCCAGAAAGAGCGCTAGCTCGCTGGGCATTCTACTCGGAATGCCAACTCCTGGGCGGCGCGCGGCCCCAATTTCTCCCATTGAAGTCCGCTGCAAAGCCGATTTATGCGGAAGAATCCCGCCTGTGCTGGTGAGGTGAGCGGGCAGGCCCGCTGAGCCCGCTCAGGCTGCATTGCGTATCGCAGGCGTCCAAGCGAGGGGGTGTGCCCGGATCAGCCGATCGATTGCGGTTGGTCTTTCGAGTCGCTCAGTGCCTCAGGGGCTCGAGCCACCAGGGAATGGCGGGCTTCGCTGGCGTCATGGGTGTGCTCCAGGTCGGCCAAGGTTTGTTCGATGCGCCGGCAAAAATTGTCCAAGCTTTCGTCGGCTTGCATCTTCAGCGGCGTGCCGCAGTAGCCATTGACGGTACAGAAAGGTTTGGGGATTTGCAGTCGATCCCAGGCTCTGGTGAGGATCCAGCGGCGAGTGGGAATCGGGGCGATCGTGACCACCACAGCGCCGGTTCGGCGAGCCAAGTGAGCGACCCCTTTGTGGACTCTTCCGCGGGGGCCGCGAGGGCCGTCGACAGCCAGATAGCCGGGGCGGCCGCCTGCGATGTGTTCTGCCAGTGCGTCCAAAGCGGCCCGTCCGCCTTTGTCCTGTCCCGCTCGAAAGCTTGAACCGCGGACCGGAACGCAGCGACGGATCTTCAAGATCGGCACGATGATTTGGCCGTCGGCAGAGCGAGAAACCATCGCACCGGTGCCGGGCTCGCTGTCCATAATCGCGGCGACTTGGTGAGCGTGCAGGACGGCGTAAATATAAGGCGTCCCCGCAGCGCGGAGGCTCGCACGCGGGTCATTATGCATCCGGATGCGGCACGAGTAACGCAAGCACAGGATCGCGAACGCAGACGCCCAACTGACAATCCACGTAGAAAGCGACTTGAAGATGGGATCAACCTTGTAGGAGCTTGCCGCGAATCGCTGCGACGACAGACGATCTGTTGAGAGCCTCTGTATCGAAGCAAATATCTTGCTGGAGGTCTAGGGCAGGCTTTGAAAAGAACGCACCGCCCGTCTGGTCGATCAGGTCAACGATTTCTCTCGCAGTTTCCGCTCCTGGATCGACTCGACCGCGGATGGGGAACCGAGCCCCGTAGCCGTTCGGCTTGCTTGGTGGGCGAGAAGCATTTCGGACATCAGACGCTCCACCTCGGGCTGAAGGTCTTTCAAACGTTCGACTAGCAATTCCAGCACCTCATGAATCGCAGGCGATTGCCCGTTTCCGATGACTTCCAAATGTCCGACATTGCGATCATGCCCGCGAATCGGCAAACGTAAGATGACCTGATCGGCACGATCGGGCATGCGGGCACGTTGATAAGCCCCATGATACCCTTCGTGCATCCAAGCGATATTTAAATCCATCTTCACGCGAGCTAACTCATGCGTGTCGGCAAATTCGACCAAGCTGGTCCACAGCGAGTCCCACGAGCGTGAGCCTTGCATCTGCCAGGTGCGATGGCGGGCATGGTTCTGTCCTTGCTGAATGTGCGTGAACAGCGATTCGATGAAGTACCTTAACCGCGTGAGCAACAAGACGATTTCCGCGTGCCCGAAGGAGCGGCTGGCGACCAGCCAACCGACGGCGAGCAGGGCTCCGAGCGGAGCGATCCACTGGCGTTGCAGAGAGACGCTCAAGACTGCCGAGCAGGTCGTCAGGGTGCACAACATTGCCACGATTAATAACGTGCGACCGGGAGAGAAACGTTCGAGCAGTAAATGATGCAGGTGCCCACGGTCGGTGTCGTACAGACTGCGTCCTGTGAGGACGCGACGGAGGATCGCAATGATGGAATCGAACAGCGGCACAGCCAAGATCACCAATGGCGCGATGGCTAGAACGGTGGCCTCCTTTTGAGATCCCCACAGCGCTAATACGCCCAGCACTAAACCGATCAGCATGCTGCCGGCGTCGCCGAGGAAAATCGATGCGGGGGGACGGTTATAGATCAGGAAGCCAAGCAACGATCCGGCTAAGGCGAGACTGACGGCACACTCCAGCGGCAGGCCCTTCATCGCCGCAATGGCAGCGAAGCCGGCCGCGAGAATCGCGCCCACGGTGCTGGCCATGCCGTCGGCCCCGTCGATCAAGTTGAGCGCGTTGATCGCGCCGAGTAACCAAATCACCGTGACCGGGACCGCAAAGATTCCCAGTTCGATATGCAGCCCCAGCACGTCGACTTCTCGGACAATTTGCGTGGAGAGTGCGATTCCCAAGGCGATGACGGTTTGCCCCAGCAGTTTCTGGCGTCCTCGGATGGTAAAACGGTCGTCGACAATCCCCAGCAACACAATCGCCCCAGACGCGATCATCAAAAGGGACCACTGCGAATCCCACTGGAGATAGGGGCTGGCATAGGAATGCTGCAAAGCAAAAGCGGCCGCTAAGGCGAGTGTCATCGAAAGTAGAATTGCCACGCCACCGCCGAGTGCAATTGGACCGGCGTGCAATTTTCGATTCGGGTCGGGCGCGTCCACCGTTCCGGTTCGCCTGGCGAGGCTGCGAACGAGCGGCACGCTGACGATCGCCGCGATGATGGCGGTCGCAAAAGCGAGCAGTTCGACCTGCATCAATAAGGAGGAAGAAGCCAACATCAACAGCAACGGTGAAAGGGTTCCAGAGGAGCAGCGGGTTTCAGCCCAGGTCTAGACTACCCACAGGCGTTGCAATAGGAAGCTTTTGACAGCATTTCCTAATTAGAACCTCCGCAAAGGTTGCGTTTAGGAGAGTTTTTCCAGCCTGGGGGCGTTCTCTAGGAGCAGACGGGTTCCCCAAATAGAGCGGGTGGCCCACCTGAGGAGGCCACGTGGCAATTTCCTTTGGCAACGATTTTCAAGCGTTCATGGAGCTGCGGTAGGATCCATCGAACGGCTTGGTTGGGTGGCAAAAACCGTTAGATGCCGCGCTTCTGCCATTTTCGCTCAATCCCATACCGCTGATTGGCGATGATTAACCATGAAAAGGTGCGCTACCGGCGCATGCGGAATTGATTCACGCGCCAACGCGTTTTTTACGTTCGGCGACTGCCGTGCAGCCAAGGGGGGCCAAATGGCGGATACACAACAGTTACATGCGCAGCTTGCGCATAATCTTCAACGTCGACGCAGGGCGCTGGCTTCTTTTTTAGGGGCCGCCGTGACAGGCGCAACATTGCTGACCACATCGATGGGATGCACCGTGATCAATGGCGTCAGCCAATCGCTGCAAAACACCGAATGCATCGATGATTTTGTGATCAGCTACCGAAATTCTGCGATCGCTGCCAAGACTTGGCACGAGCAGAAGCATTGCTTCAGCAACCAAAAGCACATCAAGCACTTCGAAGCCGGTTTCCGGTCGGGGTACGAAGATGTGGCCAGCGGTTCGGATGGCTGTACACCCGCGATCGCTCCGAGAGAGTACTGGGGCTGGCGTTACCAATCGCCAGAAGGTCAAGCCAAAGTGGCCGCCTGGTTTGCGGGGTATCCGATGGGAGCCAAGGCGGCGGAACAGGATGGCTTGGCCAATTGGTCGCAGATTCCCACCATGTTCACGCCGCGTGCCGAAGTACCGCCACACCTGCCCGAGGACGAAGCCATGCAACCGCTTCCGCCGACGGGAGTGCCTGTCATGACGGGCCCGAGAGGCGGGGAGTTTGCTCCGACACCTTTGGAGTCCCTCGAAACGACGCCGCTGCCACCGCAGCCCGAGATCAATCCTTTCTCGGACGAAGCGCCGGTTTTGGATTCGTTGATCGAAGGCACGTCGGCCAAAAATCCGACGCAGCCGCTGACCATGCCACGTTAGGCAATAACGATTGCGACACGAGGACGTGTCGCGAACGCTCATTCGCATTTTGATTGCCTGTTAACCGCGAGAACCTAGCGATGAAGATCAATCGCCCCATGACGCCGTCCGGCCAGCATCGGCCCCACCGAGCTTTGCTGCTCGGTCGGCTGCCGATGCTCTGGAAGGCGACGACCGCACTGCTGCTGCTAACGGCAACGGGATGCACCAGCCTTACCAATCCCATTCACGGCATCCCCGCCAGTCGCTTGCCGTCGGAGTTGTTCCCACCCGAAAAGAATAACTTGGTGCCGATCGATCTGTCGTTGCTGGCTCTCGAGCCACCTCGCAGTTATCAACTCGACGCGGGCGATATCTTGGGCATCTATATCGAAGGCGTTTTGCCCTTCAATACTCCGGATGCTCCGCCGCAACCACCTCCGGTGCATTTCCCTGAAGGCGACAGTACGTTGCCGCCTTCGGTGGGATATCCATTTGCCGTCGCGGAAGATGGCACGCTGTCGTTGCCACTGATCGCGCCGATCGACGTGCGAGGCTTGACGCTCGACCAAGTCCGCGAACGGGTGCGACGAACCTATATCGACGAACAGATCTTACGTGAGGAGAAGGCTCGGCCGGTCGTCACGCTGATCCAGGAACGGACTTACAACATCATCGTTGTCCGGCAAGACAACGTTGGTGGCGGTGGCGGTGGCGGTGGCGGGGGTGGAGCGATTGGCGGTACGACGGACGAAAGTGCGACCGGACGCATGGTCAAACTGCCCGCCTACCAAAACGATATTCTGCATGCACTGGTAGCCACCGGTGGCTTGCCGGGCGTGAACGCCAAGAACGAAGTCAAAGTCTTGCGAGCGAGCAAGGCGGACAAACGCAAGCGAGCCCTGTTCGTGCAGCAGTTTTATCAGCACCAAGCCGCTGTGGCGTGTGATCCCTGTGCCTGCCCGCCGGAACTGCCAGAAGACCCTACCGTCCTGCGGATTCCTTTGCGGTTGCCACCCGCCGTGGTGCCGTCCCTCAGCGATGAGGATATCCGCTTGGAAGATGGCGACATCGTGTATATCGAATCGCGTGAAACGGAGTTCTATTACACCGGTGGCTTACTGCCCGCCGGACAGCATCTGCTGCCGCGTGACTACGACCTGGATGTCTTGGGTGCGATGGCGATTGCCGGCACCGGAATCGGGTCTCCCGGTCAACGGGGCGGTGGCGGTGGCGGTGGCATGGGCGGGGCTCAAGCCCTTGGCGGCGTGCCACCCGGAAAGCTGGTCATCATTCGCGAAACCGATTGCAACGGCCAGATCATTATCGAAGTCGACTTGAACCGAGCGATCAACGATCCTCGCAGCCGACCTCTGGTGCAACCGGGCGATGTGTTGATCCTGCAATTCAAGTGCGAAGAGGAACTGCTGAACTTCGGCATCGGAACCTTCTTCACCTTCGGAATTCGCGAACTGCTACAGAACTAGCAGCCACTGAATCCTCGGTGATTCCTTCAACGAAGCCACGCCGAACCGTTCGGCGTGGCTTTTTTTGTTGGACGAATCGTGGGCTCCAAAGAAGCACGATCAAATCTCAGCGTGCCAAACGGATTCCCAGAGGCAAGGACTCGCCAAACACCGCGGCTTCTTCTTCGCTGTGCAGCGCGCCCCCTTCACGGACCAGCGTGAGGTAATGCGGCGCTGCGTCGGCGGCGGCCAGCCAGGCGGCAACCGCCTCTCGGGTGTCGGCTGGTAAGTCACGAAAGCGATCGCCCGTTCGCCGAGCCATCTGCACCAGCGCCAGCGGCAACGCCATGGAGCGCGCCGGTCGCGAGGTCAGCTCGTTGACCCAGGCGGTTACTTCACCCCGGGGGACGGCTGTGTTCAGCGGACCATACATCGGCTGGCGACTGCCTAATCTGCCGAGTGCCCACAGCAGCGGTTCGTGAAGTTTCTCTTGCTTCTTCTGCGCCGACTGTTTTAGCGCGAGGCGACCCAGGTCGATCTTTAATTGCGTCGGCAGGCGTTCGAGGGAACCGAGCAACCGCCAGTTCTCGATCGCTTCGTTCGCTTCGATCCGACCCGCTTTGCCACCCAGCATGCTGATCAGTGGCAAGGCCAGTTGCTCCTGCTGTGCGGGCGTCAAGCCACCGGCGATACGACGCCACAGGATGGCCGCTTCGATCCGCGAAGCGGCTGCGGGAAAAGCGAGCTTGGCATGCACGGCGCGCCAGGTTTGCGACACACGCCAGTCGTCGACCGCCACGCCATAACCCGGTCGCAAGCAGTATCCCAGCAGGTTCAGCCAACGGGCTTCGTGTTGGGGCGATGCACGTCGTCCCGATTCGACATCTAGCAAGGCTTGCCAAAGCGCCCGCAGCAGCGACGGTGGCCATTCGGATTTCGGCAAATCGAGCGTCGTTTGCAAGGCACGCATCAAACGATTTGGTTTCTCATCGCCCTTGCCAAAGACGCCGTCGATGGCTTGCTCGCAAACCGCCACGGTGTGGCTGTCGATGATGCCCGACGCCTCACCGCTCCCTTGATGTGCCTCCCGGTCGGTTTCCAGCGTGCTGCGAATGTCAAACTCCAGCTTCCAGCGTTGGCCCGTTTCGACATCGACGCAGAACAAACCGACCGTGCCGATTTCGCTTAACTCCGCTTCTACGACCACGCGCAGCATTGCCTCTTCGCGCCGCCGACCGCGAACCAGTGCGGTGCAGATCGGTGGCAGCGGAGTCGCTTCGGCAGCCTGCATTTCCACCAATTTACCCACCTGGTCGGCCAGACGCGTGCTACTGACCCACAGCGGGAACTGCACTGGAGTGCCGATCTGCAGTTCCAGCGGATGGTCGCCCGCGCGAAAGCGTTGCCCCGCTTCGGCACTGCCGGGAATCAAACACAATCCGGTTGGTGGTTGATCGCCGACTTGCATGTAATACGACCGTCCTAGATTGGCCGCGATCCGGACCCCTTCGCCACGCCGTACCATCCCGTAATAAGCCGCCCCGCGCGCCACGGCGAGATCCAAACGATCGTTTTCCAGCACCTGCGGATGCCACGGCTTCGTTGCGGAATCTTCAGGATCGGCAAACCAGTGGCCGATCGATGTCACCAAGCGTTCACGAATGGCCGGTGCGGCCATCACGCCACCGTTGAACAGCACCAGCTCGGGCCGATCGGCTGCGTCGGTATCGTCACCGATGCCGCTGCGCCGATGCTCCGCCAAAAACGCCGCTAGATGTCGCGTCACGGCGGGATCGGCGGCATACGGCAAGCCGAATTCTTGAAACCCACTGTGGCCGGTCGCCGGACGTTGGTCCAGCGTTACAGCGGGGAAAAATCCATCTAGCAGGACTGCGTCGACATCCTCGGCCGACAGTTGAATCTGAATCGCGCCGCCGATCAAACGCGAACCTTCGGCCGGCAAGTGAATCGTGTAGTGATCGGGCCGCGGTTGGCTGAGCATCGTTTCCTTAACGGCTCGCGATGCCTGTACCAGCCGCTCCCACTGCGTCGGGCTGAGTTCCTGCGCATCGCTGGTGGTGCCACTGTCGCCATCACTGTCGGTTGACAGGCTGCTTGCTCTAGCGGTCTGCGCTTGCCAAACCGCTTCGGCTCGTTTGGCAATCGCCAGATCGAGATTATCCCCACCCAAAATCAGATGCTTGCCGACCGCGACACGGTGAAACTGCACCTGCCCACCGGCCGCCGCGCGGACGCGGATCAGCGTCAGGTCGGTGGTGCCTCCGCCGATATCGCACACCAAAATCAATTGCCCGGGCGTGACCTGCCGCTGCCAGTCTTCACCGTGGTCGTGGATCTGCCGATCGATCCAAGCATAGAACGCCGCTTGCGGTTCCTCGATCAAGTAAACGCGTGGCAAACCGGCTTGCTTGGCAGCTCGGACGGTCAGTTCGCGGGCGACTTCGTCAAAGGACGCCGGCAGGGTGATGATCACATCTTGCTCGGCCAGCGGGTGCTCGGGATGCGCATCGTCCCAGGCATCGCGAATATGATTCAGATAGGCCGCCGCCACATCGACGGGCGAGAGTCGCTGCACCTCGGCATCGCCGTGCCAGGGCAGTAACTTGGCCGTTCGGTCGACGCCATCATGCGACAGCCAGCTCTTTGCCGAGGAGGCTCGACGACCGGGATGCCGCGCCCCGGCGTCCCGCGCGAACACGCCCACGCAAGTCGTCGAGGCTTGCGGCGAGTGACGCTCGGTCTGCCACGGCAAGCGATGCGGTGGACCGGCCAATTCTTCGGGCGTCCATTCGTAATGGAACGACGGCAACGTATCGCGACGTTCCCACTGTCCCAGATCGACCCACTGCGCGACGCGAAACAATTCGACCTGCCACTGTGTCGCCTCGGTATCGACAAAGCAGACCGCGCAGTTGGTGGTCCCCAAGTCGATGCCGACGATGAACCGCGGCGGTGCTTCCTCGTGAACATCGTCGCTCATGCCTGCATGTTCGCTCATGTTTGCACGCGGTCATCTTCGCGAACGTTAAATTCCATCTTCCACTGCTCATCGCTGCGTGTGGAGTGGCACCACAATTCGAACATTCCCAGTTCGGTCACGCGGCTGCGAAAGCGCACCGGCACGAATGGATCGTCGCCCGCCGATTGACTGGTTAAATGCAGTTCAATCGGATCGCTCTCGACCAGTTCCGCGGGCGTCCAGCGATCGAGTTTGACCCCCGGCGCGTCGTCGCTGCGGACCGTCGACGAGAAAAACCGAAACCGCGCCGGAGTCCCCACAACCACGCCGACCGCCTCGCTTGGCACCTCGGCTTGCGTCCCTTCTTCCATCCCTTGTGACGCCACGCAGAGGGCGCGGAGCGGACGCGGCATGCCGGGAATGGCCAAGCCCGCGGTTTCGATTCCGATGTAGTACGACCGTGCCGTGCCACCACGAATCCGCACGCCGCCATGCGTTTTGGTCCAGCCATAGTATGCCGCACCGAACGCGACCGCGGTGTCCAGATCGATCCCCTCGGTTAAGGCTTGCAGTTGCTCGCCGCACCACAGGCGAATCGTTTCGTTCAAGCGGCCGCGAATCGCATCGCTACGGAACACGCCGCCATTGACCAGCAGATGAGACGGCAACGATTGGGCGTCGGTGTGGTCGGATAAAAACGCGGCGACCTGTTTGGTGATCGCCGGGTCCGATTCATAAGGCAAGCCGATATCCTGGAACCCGCTCGCGACGTTGCGGTCCGGTCGCGCCTGCAGGTCGCAGACGGGAAAGAATCCGTCCACCAACACTTCGGCAGCTTGCTCGCGGGAGATCGACGTCGAAATCGTACCGCCGATCAACGAGCTGCCGCGACCGAGCACCGTGATCGGATGCGTTTCGGGACCATCGGCGGCCAACAAAGTCTCTTTCGCGCTGCGACAGGCGTGCCATAGCGAAACGCTTTGCCAGGGGTCCAACTGGTGGCCTTCGGCGGCCAACTGTTGCGACACCTGATGCGCCAGTGTCAGGTCCATATTGTCGCCGCCGACCAGCAGGTGATTCCCTACCGCGGTGCGTTGCAGCACCAGCTCGCCCTCTTCCTCAGCAACCGAAACCAACGTCAGGTCGGTCGTTCCTCCTCCGACGTCGACCACCAGGATCGAATCACCGGCGGCAAGTTTACGGCGCCAAGCTTCGCCCTGCTGCGACAACCAGCTGTAGACCGCCGCTTGCGGTTCTTCCAGCAGGACAAAATCTTCCGGCAAGCCCGCCAGCATCGCAGCCTCACGCGTTAATTCGCGGGCCGCGGGATCAAACGACGCGGGAACGGTCAATACAACTTGTTGGTCGGCCAGCGGCGCAGCGGGATGAGCCTCCTGCCAAGCCGCCACCAGGTGCTGCAGAAAGCGGGTCGTGCAATCGAAGGCCGAAACCTTGGTGACTTCGTCGGGCGATTGCCAGGGCAAAATCGTGTCGCTGCGTCCTTGGCGACTGTGACATAACCAGCTCTTGGCTGCCACCACGACGCGCTGCGGGTTCTCGGCCGCTTGACTGCGCGCATAGGCCCCCGCGACGCCACCGATGGGCTGCGGGTCGAACGAGGATCGCAAGGCTTCGATTTCGGCTTCGCGCGGCAGATACAGAAAGGAGGGCAGCGACGGCAAGGCTTGGACCTCGCCGGGCTGGACCACTTGAGGAATCGGCAGCAGCGTCGGCGTGCCATCCGGATCTTCCAGAGGCGCGTAGGCGACCACGGAATTGGTGGTTCCAAGGTCGATGCCAACAGCATATTTAGCAGACACATCGATCTCCGTTAGCGTTTGATTTGAGCGGGAGCGATCACCAACACATCGGCGTCGGGACCGGTCCATGCCGGCAAGTCGACGCGTGTGGCGCGCCAGCCCTGATGGATCAATTGACCGGTGCGGCCCTCTCCCTCCCCAATCCACTGATAAGCCGCTGGCGACGCATCGGTAGGGATTTCCACTGTTTCCCCTTCGCCCGAATCGACGACCGGAGCGAGCGCCAAGACTCGCTCGAGCGTCGCCGCACATTGCTGCAAGCAGGGCCGAGCGGCGGCCCCGACTTGGGCATCGGAAAACTGGCCAAGTGGTTCTTGCAGCAGGTCGACAAACCGTGCTTCTCGCTGCAGCGTCGCCAACAGGGCCACTCCATCGCTGCGGAGCGGCCGTGGGGGGGCCGTGGTCTTCTCGGGGGATCCCGAGGGGGCGGCGAGATTCGCTGCGGCCGGCTCGAGGTCCAGCGCGGCTTGGACGCGCGCCGCGGTTTCGGAATTAAACAACGAGCCAAAAAAGGCTCGGAAAGCGGTTCCCAATGCCATCGGTTTCTCTATGTTGCTAGCTGTGACGGGCGCAAGGTTGCTCGCCCGATGGTTGCAAGTTTACTGCCAATAGCGTGGGACCGATCGAGCATTTCGTCCAGACGGCGAATCACGGAGGAATTCCCGATGTCCGATTCAAGTGTGACCCACTATGCGCCGATACTGTAGGCATCCCATCAGGGGAATCGTTCGAATCGTCAGATATTGACCAAACCCGACGATTTTCCTAAGTTGCTTAATTGTCCAAGGCGACGTGGCCAAGTGGCTAAGGCATCGGATTGCAAATCCGACATCCCGGGTTCGAATCCCGGCGTCGCCTCTGACGTTCAAAATCCCCGGCTCTCCATTGGGAGGGCCGGGGATTTTTTTGTTTTGACCAGTCCTTTTTGTTGGCCGAATTGCTCTGACCCGCCTGCGGCGTCACTTCGTCGGCGAAACGCCTCGCTGCGGTGGCGGCAGCCAACGCTATCCTTAGGTGGCCTCCGGCGCGGGGCCGGTTGCGGCCCTGTCGCCGAAAGCCGCTACCATTGCTGTTGGAGCCAATTGCACATCGCGGGTACTCTTGTCAAGATTCACTAGAGCCACCCTCGGAGCACTCCGGTGGGCCGACTTTTTTTGATCTTTTAACCCGAGCCGATTCGTTTGCAGCGGACACTTTTTACGATTCCTCATGAAGTTGCCGGAATCCCCGTATTCGGTTTCGGCTGGGCTCTGTTGCTGTTGCTGGTCGCCGGCGGGCTGTATCTATGGACTGTCCATCGTCGGGGCGGATCGATCGCCGAAGAGCTGAAGCTGAGCGGTTGGTTTTGGCTGCTGCTGGGCATCGCGGTCGTGATGGTGTTACCTCGCATTGAACTACGTGGTCAGTCGCTGGAGACGGGCCAACCCGGTCCGCCGATCGGCATGGCGATTCGCGGTTATGGTGTGATGATGCTGCTGGGGGTGGTGTCGGCGATTGCGTTGGCCGTTTATCGCGCCCCACGACGCGGTTTGTCCGCCGATACGATCTATGGGCTCGCGCCCTGGCTGTTGGTGCTGGGGATCGTGGGGGCTCGATTGTTCTATGTGATCGAGTACCACGAGCAATTTTTGGCACCCACCTGGGGTGCGACGATCGGCAATCTGTTGAACTTTACCGGTGGCGGTTTGGTGGTTTACGGCTCGATCATGGGCGGCTTGGCGGGGGCGCTGCTATACAGTTATCGCCATCAGGTGCCGGTCCTGCGGTTGGGCGACGTGATCATTCCCTGTCTGTTTCTCGGCATCTTTTTTGGCCGCATCGGCTGCTTGCTGAATGGTTGTTGTTACGGCGGACGCTGCGAAGACAATGGCTGGGCGCTGCGGTTCCCTGCCGGCAGTCCACTGTACTCGGAGCAACTGGTGACTGCCGAATTGGTGGGGCTGCAATTTGACGTCTCCAAAGCCGAGCGGTTGCAATTGCCGGCGACCATCAAGTCGGTCGTCAAGGGCAGCCTAGCCGCCCGGGCGGGTATCGAAGCGGGCGACAAAGTGACCGGCATCGTGCCGCTGGTGCCTTCGCCGGATCAGATCGACCCCAGTCGTCCGGCCGAAGAGCTGTCGTGGCAAGGGCTGCGGATTGTCACCGAAACTGGAAGCTTTCGATGGTCGGCGGAACAGTTGCCTCCGCGGTCACTGCCGGTTTGGCCCTCGCAAGTCATCAGCAGCCTCTCGGCGCTTTTTCTCTGTGGGCTATTGTTGGTGATATCGCCCTGGACGCGGCGGTACGAAGGTTTGTTGGTCGTGATCGGTTTTGCCGGTTACGCAATCATTCGGTTTTGCCTGGAAACGATCCGCAGTGACGAGCCGGGTCAGTTTGGTACCTCGCTGACGATCTCTCAGTGGGTCAGCATCGGCACCTTGACCGCCGCCGGTCTGCTGGCGATCTACATCTTCCGGCGACCGGCAACCGCCACGGCCGACCCCGAGAGCCCGTAGGGCGGGCTGGGCCGCGGCTGAGCCTGTCATGGCGGCGGCACTAGGCGTCCACCATCCGCTGCGTGGCGACTTGTTGAAGTCGCCACGACCGACTTAGCGTTGATTTCCGGGATCTTCGGCATAGCAAATGCTGCTGTAATAAATGCTGGTATTGCAAATGTGGTTGTTGTGTCGCTCCCAGGCGGAGCCGTGGTTGGAAAGGCAGCCCGGCTCCCGCACAGCAAACCGTCTCGGCCCGTTCAAAGAAGGACTCTGGCAGCATGTTGGAAGAAGCGCTCGACCTCCGCGACGCCATCAAACAGTCGGCGCGGTCGCTTCATCCTCGCATCCAAGAACTGCGGCGTTTTTTACATCGCCGCCCCGAATTGTCCGAGCAGGAATATGGGACGACCGAGTACCTCGCACAGCAAATCACGAGTCTCGGTTTAACCCCGATGCTCGCTGGCGATGGTCGTGGGTTGTGGGCCGATGTCCATAGCAATGGACCGCGGCGAGCGCCTCGCGTGGCGCTCCGCGGAGACATCGATGCACTGCCGATCCACAGCGGGCTGCAGACGTCCTATGCCAGTTTGCACCCCCACGTGATGCACGCCTGTGGCCATGATGCTCATACGGCCATGGTGTGGGGGGCGATGGCGATTTTGGCACAGTTGGCAGCCACTACCGACTTGCCGATCGATTTTGCGGCCCGCGGTATTTTCCAGCCCGCCGAAGAAACCAGCACCGGCGGCATTCATATGATCGACGCCGGCGCGCTCGAAGGCGTGACGTCGGCGATCGCCCTACATGTCGATCCCACGCGACCGGTCGGCACGTTTGGCTATCGCGACGGCCCCTTCACTGCCGGTTGCGATGTGTTTGAATTGACGGTGACCGGCAAAGCGGGGCACGGCGCGCGGCCTCATCAAACGGGTGACACCATCGGCGCAGCGGCGACCTGGGTGCTGGATGCTTATCGACAATTGCCACGGCACCACGATGCCCTCGATCCAATTGTCATCAACGTCGGACAAATCAACGGTGGGATCGCCGCCAACGTCGTTCCGGGGGCGGTGCATCTGAGTGGCACGGTGCGAGCCCTCTCGATGGAGGCGAGTGAGCAAGCCCGCGAGTTGATGTCGCACCTCGCCGTCGCTTTGCAGTGGAGCCACCGGGTGCGCACCAGTTTGCAGTTCGTCCGCCATACTCCTCCGGTGCTAAATGATGTAACTGTTTGCGCGCGTTTCCGCGAAGCGGCGGAAGAGATCGTTGGAGTGTCGAATGTGCACGCCATCGAGCGGCCGAGCATGGGTGCGGAGGACTTCGCTTTTTTTGCTTCAAAGGTTCCCGCCGCGATGTTGCGAATCGGTGTCGCCGGAGATGCCGTCGGTAACGCACCGCTACATACGCCACTGTTCGACATCGACGAAACGGCCTTGGAACACGGTTCCGCGGCGTTGGCGTTGGCAGCGTTGGAACTGTCGTCGCGATCCCCTTCAACAACCGAAGCAATGAGCGATGAATAAGTGTCGGGTACCTTTTGTGCGAAGCACCCGAAGGGCGAGTTCCTCGCAAAAGGTACCCGACACTTTTTTGTCGCACGATCCTAAATCAGCAACCGCCGGTGGTTGCTGACATCTCCCTTTCGTCCCCCCTCACGCTCATGAGCATTCATAAACGCTACCACGTGCCCTCCGTCGGTGTGGAAGAAGAGTATCAGTTGGTCGATCCGCGGACGGGGTGTTTGATTCCGAACTGCAAGGAGGTGATGCGTCACCTGCAATCGGGGGCGCATCCGCGGCCGGGCGCGGAGATCCATCACGAATTGCACCTCAATCAGATCGAAATGGCGTCGTGCGTCTGTCAGACATTGGATGAGGTGCGGGCTAACCTGCGCGAGGTGCGTGGGTTGCTGGTCGAAGCCTCCCGGCAATCGGGAACCGCCCTTGTCTCGGCCGGCACCAACCCTTCGCCGCTACCCGAAGCCGACACGCTCACGCCGAATGATCGCTATCGTGTGATGAGCCAGCAGTATCAGCACCTGGCGCGTGAGCTGTACATCTTTGGCTGCCATGTGCATGTCACGATGGACGAACAAAAACTGGGGGTCTGTGTGATGAATCAAAGCCGACGCTGGTTGCCGGCCTTGCAAGCCCTGACTGCGAATTCGCCGTTCTGGGACGGAGCCGACACCGGCTATGCGAGTTATCGGCGCGAATTGTGGGCGCAGTGGCCGATGGCCGGGCCGCCGCCACACTTTACCGATTTGGCCGATTACCACTCCTGCATGAGCGACTTAATTCAAGCCGGGGCGATCCGCGACGAGAGTTTTATCTATTGGGATATTCGCCTGCCAACGAAAGTCCCCACGATTGAATTTCGCGCCGCCGATGTTATGACGTTCATCGACGAAACGGTCGGATATGTGGGGCTGGTCCGAGCGATCGTGATGCAGACCGCCGCCGATATTCAGGCCGGTTTAGAGCACAAGCCGATTCGTGCCAATTTGTTGTCGTACGCGGTATGGCATGCCGCCCGCTACGGTGTGGCCCAAGCGTTGATCGATCCGTTGACATGCGAAACGATGCCGGCCGAACAGCACATCGGTCGCTTGATGCGTTACGTCGAGCCCGCACTCGAGGCGTCGGGGGATCAGGCGATTGTTCAAGCGTTTGTCGACCGCACGCTGGCGAGCGGCTGCGGAGCCGACCGTCAACGCGCCGCGGCGACCGGCGAGCAACCGCTGGTGGCCGTCGTGCGGCAAGCGATCGAACAAACCGCCGTGGGGACTCAGCACGCGGTCCCGTGACAGCTCTCCGCCCGACGCCGTTAACGCGGGCGAGGGGTGTTCCGATAGACGCCGTTCTCCAACGGAGATTGGTCGGCAACTTGCAGTTGAGCTTGGTCCGCCGGTTCGGAACTGGTGGGTGCGGTGCCATTTGTGCGGCTGGGGGCGATCGCAAAAGCGAGCCATCCATCACGCATTTCCAGTTGGCTGATGTGGGTGCCCGCCGTTGCCGGATGCAGCGCCAGGCGATCACTGGTCAGAGGCAGGGGGCGTTTTTCGCTGAGCACTTTATTGAACACCGCCCGCACCGCCACACGCTGACCCATCGACATGCGAGGCCCTTGAATGCTGAGGTGGCCATCACGCACCAGACGCGCCCGCAAGCCGTCGACTTCGCCGTGGTAGTTCGCTCTCACGATAAAGTGCCGGAGGTCCAAGCCACCATCGCCGACCAGTTGCACGACGCGGAAGGTCAGCCACATGCGGTCGCCATCCAATTCAACCGTCACCGGACGCGTTTTGGAAAATTGGACGCGAATGTCGTCAGGCAGGTCTTCGGGCAGCCGTTTGGCGTCTTGCCCGAACATCGCCATGACTTGCGTCGCCACGGTACGAATCGCAACCGGTGCATCGGCCGGGGCGAGGCGTTCGAAAGTATTGTTGATCGCCGACTGGTGCACTTGCACGCTCAGCAAACTATCGCTCATTGCCCGCGGACGCGGTGTGAAGGCGGCTAGTTGCCAATCACCTGCCAAGCGATAACGAGCCGTTAAACGGGTTTCGTCGGTCTGTAAGTCGACCACCGTTGGGTCGAGTCGAAGCCGCGCCAGGGGGCCGAGCAGCTGGTCGGTCAGTTGCTCTGATTTGGTGCGGATTTGCGTCTCCAGTTCGGCGTCAATTCCGGCCGCAATCTGCCGTTCCATGCGGGCTTCGGAGATGCGTTTAACTTGCGGTGCCGAGTCGCGATATTTGGACATCGCCAAACCGCGGACCAGCGAGCCGATTAGCGGAAAACCGTCGTACTGCGTATGGATGCCGCGCAAGTAAGTTTGCTGCCGTGCTTCGGCGGTGGAGTTACTCAGTTCGACTCCTTCCTGTGTGACGTTGATGGCGGTGCTGGCCTGGTAAGTGGCCTCGCTTTTGTTGCGAACCGTAACCGGTCCGTTACGCCCCTTGGTGTGAGCACTCACCTGCCCATTGGTTCGCAGCTCCAACGACCAGCGATCAGAAGCAGGTACTAGTTGAATCTGCACATCGCTGGCGATGATCCCGGTCCCGGTTATTCGGGTTCCCATAATTTCTTGCTGAACCGGTTGCGTCCGATCGGGGACATCGGGCAAGAGGCGATTGAGGAAATCTTGCGAAACGGCGAATCGCAAGTTCGCGTTGCGGTAATGGGTGTCAATGGCCGTCGCAACGGCTTGCGGTGCCGGACCAGCGGCGAACCGCAGCGTCTGACTGGTACCCGCCACGTCGATACTTACCAAATCAATCGCGTCCGCCTCTTGCCGTTCGATTTGCTGGAGCAGATGCCGGTAGTCGACCGGGCCTGCTGCCCAAGGCCGAACGGCAGCCGCCAAGTCCTGAATCTCGGGATGTTGCATCCACTGACGTTGCGGCTCCGTCAGCCCAGGCCACTCCAGACGGGACAGCAATCGCTGAGCGGTGATGCGGCGTCGAGCGGGATCGAGCGGCTGAGTTGCATCGCTGACGCGGTGCAGCAGCAAGTAATAACGCCAAGCCTCCGCGTCTCCGGTTTGTTCACACAACCGAGCGACGTTCTCGGCGCGGCGACGGACCTCTTCGGTATCGACCAGGAACGGTCGGTCGGTCGAGGTGAATTGCCAGGCGCCCGTCTGTCGTTGATGGCTTTGACTGGACGTTTCCCAAACGGGAATCCAAACCGCCAGACGTCGCTGAAGGGAATAGGCGGTTCGCAGCCAAGCGGTTTGCGTTTCGCGGTCTGACAATGTTTCCGCAGTCGCCAAACCCTCACGGGTTAGGTCTGCCAGACGCGTCAGCATCGCTTCACCATGCGGGGCGCTAATGGCACGCAGCGCTCGCAGTGCTTCCAGTTCCAGGGCGACTGCGTTGCACCAAGTGGCGGCGACGGGATACTGGGCGAGGTTTCGTAGCATGCTCCGCAGCACGGGCGTTGCTGGCCAGGCTTGCGGTTGGTTGCCCACGTCGCTGCGTTGGATCGCAGCGATGGCTCGCGGTTCGACCGGTTGAGCTGCCTTGGCAACGGTCGCAACGGTGTGCCTCTGGGCATTGCGAGTCGGCTCTTCCCAGCCGGCTAATTCGTCTTTGGTTTCCAACAGCGGAGCGTGCAGTGAAACCGCGGCGGGAGCTTCGACCACGGTGCCCCACGCGTTGCCTGCCTGGGATGCGTTCAGTGGGGATGTGGCATCTTCTTCACGACGCGGATGCAGCGTTGTTTGACGAGACTCGCCGAGCCGGTCAATGGCGTCGTGCCTGGGCGGCTCCACGTCCAGCAGACGCGGTTGCGGCGTGTGACGCGTCGAGACGATCGACCGCACATCGATCAATGTGGTTGTCGATCCTTGGGAGAACTGCCAAGCATCTTTCGTCAGCAATGAAGCGGCGATCCCCGTGACGGCGATCAGCGGCCAAATCAACATTGCGACCTTGCGATTCTTACGACGCATACCTGATGCCCCTCCGTGGCGATCAAGTTATGAATAGATGACACGCGAACTTGCTAACCCCGACAAAGTTTCGCCTGCCAGGTCAGCACCCCGCTCTGCCAAATAGCGACTAACCTGTATGGTTTCGGAATCGGGAATCGAGGGTTTGGAATCCAAACCATTTATGCGAATCGGCGCAAGCCCACCAGGGTCTCGCCGCGCGGGTGGTGATTAACCGATTTGACCGGCAGGGGCCGCACAACCATGCTCCGTGATAATGCGCAGGATCGATAACGTTCGGTTCACCGATACTACCGCCAGATAGCCACTCGACCATCATTTAGAAAGCCTTAACGTACCGTGAAGCGGGCTCGACTGAACGTGTTACTGATGGCCGGATCGATGGCGGGTGGCGGCAGTGAACGACAAACGCTCTTGCTGCTGAAACATCTCGATCGCGAGGCATTCCGACCGTTGCTGTACTTGACGCATCGCCGCGGCGTGCTGCTGGAACAGGTGCCCCCCGACGTGCCGGTTTTGTCGTTCGACGATGCTCCCGCAGTCCCCACGCCGCGGTGGCCGGGACGCGTCGGTGCCTACCATCATCGCTACCTTGCCAGCTTGCTGAAGCGGTTCGCCATCGACGTGATCTACGATCGTACTTTTCAGATGACGATGCTCGCGGGCCCGGCAGCGCGGGCAACAAGGATTCCTCGCGTCTCCACCATCGTCAGCCCTCCCTCGCTCGCGGTGCCGCTGTTGGAGCAACGCTACCAGCACTGGAAGCGTCGCCGTTTGGCAAAGGCATATCGACAAGCGTCGCAGGTGGTCGCCGTCAGCCAAGCAGCAGCCGATTCCGCGGCCACATACTACGGCTTGCCGATCGACAAGATCTTGACGCTACACAATCCCATCGACGTCGCCGAAACGCGGCGCCGCGGGGCACTGCCGTGCCGCCAGGCGGTTCAAGCGGCGGCTCATGACGCGGTGCGCCTCGCCTGCATCGGACGCTTGTCGATCGAGAAAGGGCAAAGCGTCCTCCTGCAAGCGATGCACCTTGCCACCCAGCGGACCAACTTGCCGGCGTGGAAGTTGTTTCTGGTCGGGGAGGGGCCGGACGGCGAGCAACTTGCTCGGCAAGCCGCTCAGCACGGGCTGGCGGCGAGAATTCAATTTACCGGACACCTCGCCAATCCACTGCCGCTGCTTGCTCAATCCCACGCCCTGATTCTGCCGTCGCTGTTTGAAGGTTTTCCAAATGTGGTGCTGGAAGCGATGAGTCTAGGCATACCGGTGATCGCCAGCGACAGCGGAGGGACGTCGGAATTGGTCAAGCAGGGACAACTTGCCTCGCTCGTGCCGGCGGGAAATCCCGACGCATTGGCTGCTGAAATTGTCAAGTTACTCACCGGGGCGGAGCAAGCGGCACGCGCGGAACGCAGGACGCAGGCTCAAGCGGCCATCGAAGCTGACTACGCAATCGAAGCCTTTATGCCTCGGCTGACTGCCATCCTGCAGGCTGCCGCCGAGCGATAAAGAGCAAGCCACCTCGCCGCAGGGGCAACGAGGTGGCTTGCAGAAAGAACGCTTAACGGCAGCGTGGCGGCGCGGCGTTGCCAGGCAGTGAGCCGCTTCTACTTGCAGTGGGCGAAATGCTGCTTGGAGGGGGGGACTGCTACTTGCAGTGGGACAAGCTAAGCAGCGCGTAAGCGGTCACTAGGTTTGCGTCGCTTTCCATCCACCGCGAATTCTCGGAGTTCAACCAAGAGCCGTCGGCTTGTTGGTGTTTGGCCAGCGTGCTGGTCAGTTCGGCGCTCCAGTCGTGTTCGTTTCCGCTGGGGTCGGTAACCGTCGCCACGCCCGCAGCGTCGAGCGCCTTGGCGAAGGTGTGGTAATAGTAGTACAGTCCCGCGGCGCCCATGCCGGGATTGTCTTCTAACGAATAGTTCGCGGAAATAAAGTTCATCGCCGCTTTGACCCGTGGGTCATCGGCGTCGACGCCAGCATAGATCATGCTTTTCAGGCCGGCATAAGTCATCGAACCGTAGCTACGGAGACCGCCATTGGCGGTCTGGTTCGCCTGGCTTTGCCCGCCCGCCGCCGGGGTGTAGTAAAAGCCGCCATCGTTCACCAAGGCGGCGAACGGCGTGTCATTCTTTGCCGACTCCAAGTTCTGCGTGCGGCTGACAAAAGTGAGCGCCTTCTGGATCGCTTCGTCTTCCTCGCCCGCTCCCAGTTCTCGCAGGGCTTCGATCATGAATGCCGTGTTCGAAAGGTCGGGACGATTGTGACTGCCGTAGCCCGCTCCGCCATAGGCTAAATCCGACGACTCGATGCCTTCTCCTTCATCCCATTGCAAGCCGCGTAAGAATCGATCAGCAGCTTTCAAAGTCTGGTCGTAGCGACCGTTGGCGTTGGCCAGCTTGAAGGCCTGAACGGCGACGCAGGTTTCGTAGTTGCGGTGCTTTGAACCCACCGCATAAATCCCGCCATCGTCACGAATGTTTTTTTCGAGGAATTCCAGCCCCTTCACAATCGCGGGGTCCGAAATCGCTTTGGGGCGATTTTCCAAAATCGCTGAAACGCACAGTGCGGTGACAGCCGATCCGGTTTGACCGCTAAAGGAACCGTCTTCGGCTTGTCCCTTCGTACGCAGGTAATCGACTCCTTTTGCAACCGCCTGTTCCCGCGATGCCGCGGTTGCTGTTTCAGCGGTCGATTGGGCCTGGGCGGAGATGGGAATCGGAGCCATGCAGACGACACCTGTCGCGATCAAACAAGCCTGAAAAGAAGCCGCACGAAGGGCCGACGGTCGAACAGCAGTCATGAGTAGAGATCCTCGGAAGGGACTTATGCAAAAAACAACAGATTCACTCTTTATTGTACACCCGAGAAACGGTTGTTGGACAATGGTTTTTGCGCCTCCCCGAGGCAACCCGGGGCAACCATTGCGATCGTTACTGCCCGCGCGTGCGGTAAACGAAACAAGCCGACGCTAGCATGCCTCCGATAGACCTTGAAGCGTGCTTCATCAAACTTGGCGGCACTCATTTCCGGCCCCTCTTACCAGTCCGACTCTGATGGTCGATCCACTGCCTCTCTCTACAACACCGACTCCGCCCGACGGAGTGATTCCCCTTAGGGATCCCGTAAAGGGAGCCAGTGCGGGAGGGCGGGGCACGCTCACAGCAGTGCAGCGCATCGATCACGCCCATCGGCAGCATGCTCCGCGACGCCCGGCAGGCAGGCCCGTCAAGTCGCCCCCGCCTGAGAATGGGTATCCACAGCAGGGCAGCCCGCAGCTTGATGGGGGTTCATACGGTGGCAGTGCCGCTCCGCCGATTGGCTCGGAGGCCACCGATCGGCGGTTGCCAGATTTGCTTTTGAAGCGGCATGCGGAAGATTTGGTGGAGAATCTCCAGTCCTGGGCCAGCACGCTCGATCGTCGCGAAGCCGAGCTGAATGCGGTCCTTGCCCTGCAGGAGAATCGGGAACGCAGCTTTCGAGTTTGGGCCCAGTCGCAGCGGCAGCAAATCGAAGAGCTCGAACGGGAAACCAAACGTCTGAAGGCAGAGTTGCTGCAGCAAGCGAGACGCTTGGCGATAACCGCCGCGGTGGACTCGGCGAGCAATCCCCTCGATTGAACCGATCGCTGTTCGCCTGCCGAAGCCGTCAGGATGCTTGCGGCTCACTGCATGGCTCGGCATCGAGAGCGGGAGCGACGCTGCCGACGTGAAGGCAAAAAAAAGAGGACGCGTCAAAGCGTCCTCTTTTTCTGTTCACGATGGGATTCGCAATCAAACTTGCCGGGCAATCGCGGCGGTCCGTTTACCGTTGACTGCCTATTTCGCAGCGTCCACGGCTTCTGCAGCAGCTTCGACAGCTTCCTCGGCGGCGGCAGGTGCTTCCTCGGCGGCAGGTGCTTCCTCGGCGGCAGGTGCTTCCTCAGCGGCAGGTGCTTCCTCAGCGGCAGGTGCTTCCTCAGCGGCAGGTGCTTCCTC
>CAYZHQ010000001.1:59787-101393 GCA_964477385.1 uncultured Pirellulaceae bacterium | reverse complement strand
CAGCGGCAGGTGCTTCCTCAGCGGCAGGTGCTTCCTCAGCGGCAGGTGCTTCCTCAGCGGCAGGTGCTTCCTCGGCGGCAGGTGCTTCCTCGGCGGCAGGTGCTTCCTCAGCGGCAGGTGCTTCCTCAGCGGCAGGTGCTGGAGGTGCTTCGTCCGAGGCTGCATCGGCAGCTGACGCTGGAGGAGTCGGCTCGGTCGACTCCATGATGATTTCGCCTTCGGTGATAATCGTTCCGCCCATCATTGGCTCAGGATAAACTTCGCCCATGATCACTTCGCCACCGCAGCACGCTGGTTGAGCAACCGGTTCGCAGCAAACTGGAGCCGGTTCGCAGCAAACTGGAGCCGGTTCGCAGCAAGGGCTCGTCTTAGCACAGCCACCTTTGAGCAATCCACCGCCACAACTACGCTTGAACAGGCCGCTAAACAAACCACCAGCGTCAGCGGGCGAGGCGACGAGGACCATGGCGACGGCAAGCATGGTGACAACAGCAAAAACTTTTCGATTCATCTTTAAACTCTTTAATGAAAATGGGGACCGCGATTTTCGGTTTGGCTGTCCAAGCCGACTGCCTGGAATGCGAGCGTAAAATTTCACACCCATCCCTCACGCCGCTACCTTCACGGCGGCAGACAGTCAAGGCAAGATGGGCGATCCGCGCAGCTTGCGGCGAGTGCGCCAACTTGTTGTCCTAGGGTACTGGTCCGACTGGTCGTGTCAATCGGTTGCTGGCAAATCCAGCAAGAAAGGTGCCGCCGAAAAAAAAGAAAGAACCCCAAACTTCGTTGAGTTCAGCAGGGTGTCGGGTGACGTTTCAATAAACGGACAAGAATGTATTAAGAAGGCTGTTTTTTTTGAAATCCTCCTGATCCATTCTTTGACAACAACCCTCCGCATCGTTACAGTACGTGACAATGCCCTGCCTGGCTGACGTTAAATAGTCAGCCCCCACCCCACCTTTAAACGCTGGCTTCCGACCGTAAAACCCGGCTGCCAGAATCCGACACAAGCCTGAAGCGGTTTTGTTGGTTCGTTCCTGAAGCCTGTATTCCGCCGCCGTTCGCCGTTGCGCCCGGCTGTATTTAACGCCTGCATGGGAGTTCGCAAGAAATGTTTCGCTGCCCTGGTAACGTTTTCAGTCGTCGTGGTTTTTTAGCCGCCGGTGCGCTTGGCGGAGTGGGCTTGTCCCTCTCGGACCTGTTGATGATGCAGGAGGCTCGGGCGGAGCAGAAGAGTTATGACTTTATCGAGGCCAAGGCCAAGAGTGTCATTCATATCTATCTGCCCGGCGGGATGGCTCAGCAAGAATCGTTCGACCCCAAGCCCTATAGTCCGCTCGAGTATCGTGGCGAAATGGGGACGGTCAAGACGAACACCGGCGAAGTCTTTTCGGAGGCGATTCCTGAGCTGGCAAAGCGAGCCGACAAGTTCGCGGTGATTCGCTCGCTAACGCACGGCGAAGCGGCTCACGAACGCGGTACCCACAATATGTTCACCGGCTACAAGCCCAGTCCCGCCCTGAAGTTCCCCAGTTTCGGCAGCGTGGTCAGTCACGAGTATGGCCCTCGTAAGAACCTGCCGCCTTACGTCTGCATTCCCAATATGCCCAATGAGTTCGCTGGCAGCGGCTACCTGAGCAGTTCTTACGGGCCGTTCTCTTTGGGGGACGATCCTAGCAAGTCGAATTTCAAGGTGCGTGACCTCGATCTGGCCGGTGGCGTCGACATGGAGCGTTTCGCTCGTCGCAAGTCGGCTCTGGAGACGGTTAACGGCCGCTTTACTTCGATGACTTCGTCGGACAATGTCGGCGCGATGGGCACGTTCTACGAGCGTGCTTACGGTTTGCTGAATTCGCCCGAAGCTCGTCAGGCGTTCGATATCTCGGCCGAAGACGACAAGTTGCGAGATCGTTATGGCCGTGACCAGGCGGGCCAGCGCCTGCTGATGGCACGCCGCTTGGTCGAGTCGGGTGTGCGTTTGGTGACCCTGACCTACGGTGGTTGGGACATGCATCAAGGCATTACCGCCGCCTTCAAGCGAACCATGCCGCCACTCGATCGAGCCCTCTCGGTGCTGCTGGATGATTTGTCTGAGCGTGGCATGCTGGACGAAACTTTAGTGATGGTCAGCAGCGAGTTCGGCCGAACTCCGAAAATCAACCCAGACGCCGGGCGCGATCACTGGGCAAAGGTCTTTAGCGTCATGTTGGCTGGTGGTGGAATCAAGGGCGGTACCGTCTACGGTGCGTCCAATGCGATTGCCTCGGAGCCTGAAGATAATCCTGTTTCGCCCGCCGATTTGGCCACCACCGTGTATCACCAGTTGGGCATCGTCGCGGACAAGGAGTTGATGGCTCCTGGCGACCGTCCGATTGAAATTGTCGATGGTGGCGAAGTCATCAAGGGCATTCTTGCCTAGTTGATTCCCGATGACTCATGGCCTGCGGTAAGTGCCGCGGGCCATGATGTCTTTTTCTCCCGCCAAAACACCGCACATTGCTGGTATCTCGAGTCGAAACCGCTGGCGAATGGAGCCACTCATGAATCGCATTGCTCACTCCCTGTTGCTGACTTGCCTGCTGGCCGCCATTAGCTTGGCCGCTCAGCCTTCCATTTCTCGCCTCGAGCCGTTGGGTGTCAAGCGAGGTGAAGCAACCAAGGTAACCCTGCACGGGGCGCGGCTGAGCGATGCACGTGAAGTGCTGACCGATTTGCCGGGCCTGACGATCACCGAAGTCAAGCCTCTGGATAACAGTAAGGTCGAGATGACCGTTACGGCGGCTCCTGATCTTGTGCCGGGTTTATATCCCCTGCAATTGGTCACCGACAGCGGTATTTCGAATCTGCGACTGCTGGGCGTCGGCGCGATGCCCGTTGTTGCGGAAGTCGAGCCGAACAGCGAATTTGAATCGCCGCAAAAGATTGAACTGAATACCACGGTCGAAGGGGTCGTGACGGCCGAAGATCAAGACTTCTTCTCGGTCGATTTGAAGAAGGGGCAAAGCTTGGTCGTCGAGATCGAAGGGATCCGTCTGGCCAGCAACCAAGGCAACCGGTTCTTGGATCCCTTTGTCGCCATTCTGGATGCCGGTCGGTTCGAGAAAGCAACCCGCGATGACATTCCGCTGCTACAGCAAGACGGTTTGTGCGCTTACACCGCAGAGCAGGATGGCACCTACACGGTGCTCGTTCGTGACGCTTCCTTCGGTGGCAGCAACGATGCCCGCTATCGAGTCCATATCGGGACTTTTCCTCGTCCCATCGCGGTGATTCCCGCCGGCGGACGTCCCGGCGAGATCTTGACTGCTGAATTGATCGCGATGGACGGGTCCAAGCAATCGGCGCAGATTCAACTGCCTAGCGAGCCAGCGGATCGCTTTCCCGCAGTCAGCGAAGACGAGTCCGGGATTTCACCTTCGCCCAACTGGCTGCGAGTCAATGATCTTGTGGTCACGATGGAGCAGGAGCCAAACGAAGAGCTCCAGAAAGCTCCGCCAGGTGTCGTCCCCGGAGCCTTGTGCGGAGTGATCGGCGAACCAGGGGACGTCGACTACTTTGCCTTTGAGGCCAAGAAGGGCCGCAAGTATCTGCTCCAGATGTACGCTCGGGGCACGCTGCGTTCGCCACTCGATAGCGTGGTGAATGTCTACGGTCCTGATTCAAAGCGGGTCACCGGCAACGATGATTCGGGCAACTCGCCTGACAGTTACTGCGAATTCAGTGCTGCTTCGGATGGTACTTATCGCATTCGTATCAATGACCAACTGGGCAACGGTGGCCCTGCGTTCGGTTACCGTCTGGAAGTCACCGAAGCGGAGCCCGAAGTCGAACTCGACTTGGCCGAACTCGATCGGTACCAGGCGGTTTCGCTGCCGATTCCTCGAGGCGGACAGATGGCGGTGATGGTCAATGCAAAACGCAAGCAGTTCGGTGGCGACCTGAACATCGAAGCATTGGATCTGCCCGCCGGAATTACGGCCACCACCTACCCGATGCGTGGCGACCGACCGACCGTGCCGCTGCTGCTGAGCGCTGCCGAGGATGCAGGCAAAACGGCATCTTTGGTCGACATCGTGGCAACGCCCGCCGCTGAAAAACTAAGCCACGTACGAGGGGGGCTGCGGCAGAACCATAAGCTGGTGCTTGGGCAAAACCGCCGCGATGTTTGGAACTGGGAGACCAAACGCGTGGCCGTTTCGGTCGCCGAGCCGGTGCCCTTCAGGTTGTCGGTCGTCAATCCACAAGTCCCCATCGTTCGCAATGGCTCGATGTCGCTGTTGGTAAAGGTCGAACGAAACGAAGGCTTTGAAGGCGAAATTAGCCTGAAGTCGCTCTACAACCCGCCGGGCGTCACGGTCAATAACAGCCGCAAGCTGAAAAAAGATCAAACCGAAGTCGCAGTCCCCATGACTGCCAATGGCGGCTCGTCGTTGGGAACTTGGCCCATGTTCCTGATTGCGACGACCAATGGCGGAAATGGTTCGGTACGCATCACAACTGAGCCAATCCCGGTGGAGGTTCAAGAAGGGTTCTTCAAGTTTGAATTCCCGAAGTCGGCGGCTGAGCAGGGAACCGAGAATGTAATCGTCATTGGTTTGGAAATTGCTCGCGAGTTTACTGGCGAAGCCGAAGTCGAATTGGTCGGCTTGCCCCCGGGAGTGAGTTCTGCGGAGCCAATTCAGAAGATCACCAACGAAACCGAGAAAGTCGCTTTTCCGATTACCGTAGCCGCCGACGCACGACCGGGAACGCACAAAACGATCAACGTCCGAGCCCGCATCACCAGCGACAAGGGCGTCATCACCCAGACTCAGGGCACGGGCGAGCTGCGAGTCGACAAACCGTTGCCTCCGAAGAAAGAGGAAGCGGAAAAGAAAGAACCTGAGAAGAAACCGGAAGCCAAGCCGGAGCCTCCCAAGGAACGCCCGCTCAGTCGCCTGGAGCAGTTACGTAAAGCTCGCGAAGAAGGTTAGATCCGCTTCGTGGCCCAGCCTGCTGCGGCCGGTTGTTCTGTCATTCATGTTGTCCATTTAACGCCTTCCCACACGAACGAAAATGATCCATCCGATTCGAATCTCGTTCAGCGCTTTGTTAGCCGGCTGTCTCGCCGCTGCGGCCATTGCAGTCGAACCCGAAGCTTCCGTTGCCCCGCCACAACCTGCCGAGGCGTTGTCGATTGCAGCGTATCCGCCGAGCATCCAATTGAATTCGGCTCGTGATTTTCAGTCTTTCGTCGCCGTGCTGACGCGCGATGATGGCGTCACTTTGGATGTCACCGAGCAGATCGAGTGGAAGCTCGCCGCCGAGGGACTGGCAAAGCTGGAAGGCAATCAACTCTTTCCGCAAGCCGATGGCGAAACCGAATTGGTGGGAGCCTACAACGGAAGCGAAGTTCGCATTCCGGTCAAGGTCAGCAACGCCACGGTCCGGCCAGCGATCAGTTTTAAAAAAGACGTGATGCCCGTGCTGACCCGCAGCGGTTGCAACACCGGCAGTTGCCATGGTGCGGCTCGCGGTAAGGACGGCTTCCGATTGAGCCTGTTTGGCTTCGATCCCGATGGCGATCATTTCCGCGTCACGCGCGAGATCGGTGCGCGGCGCATTAACCTCGCCGTCCCTGAAGAGAGCTTGTTCCTCAAGAAGGCGATCGGTAGCGTCCCGCACACTGGTGGGAAACTGTTTGACCCCGACAGCGATTACTATGCGACACTGCTGGAGTGGCTGGAAGATGGCGCTCCTATTGACCCCGCCGATAACCAGCCTCCCGCAGTCGCTTCGGTCGATTTCTTTCCGCCACAGGCGGTACTCGAAGGCGAAGGCGTCAAGCAGCGATTTGTGGCGGTAGCAAATTATGCCGACGGCACGACGCGTGACGTTTCGCGGTTGGCCGCTTTTACCACGAACAATCCCACCTCGACGGAAGTCGATGCTTATGGTGGCGTGCAGTCGGGGCCTCGCGGCGAAGCCTTCATTATGGCTCGTTTCGACACCCACACCGTGGGCAGCCAAGTGCTCGTTTTGCCCGAAGGGCTGGAGTACAGCGCTCCGGAAATCACTGGGAACTACATCGACCAGTTGGTCGGAAAGAAACTGCAGCAACTAAGAATCCTGCCCAGCGGTCTGTGCTCCGATGAGGAGTACCTGCGTCGGGTGACGCTCGACATCACCGGGCTGCTGCCAACGCGTGAAGAGTACGACAACTTCATGCAGGATACCGCCGAGGACAAACGTGCCGCTTTGGTGGATCGTTTGCTCGGCAGGAAAGAGTTCAGTGAAATTTGGGCGATGAAGTTTGCGCAGTTGTTAATGATCAAGAGCAGCAATCAGGTCAGCTACAAGTCGGCCTTCTTGTATGCCAACTGGTTGACCGACAAGTTCGCCCGTAACGTTCCGATGGATCAGATGGTCCGTGAATTGTTGACTGCCGAGGGAGGTACCTTCAGCAGTCCCGCCACCAACTTCTACGAAGTCGAACGCGACACGTTGAAGACATCGGAAAACGTGGCGCAGGTCTTCATGGGTATTCGGACTCAGTGCGCTCAATGCCACAACCATCCGTTTGATCGTTGGACGATGGACGATTACTACGGCTTCGCCAGTTTCTTCTGCCAAATCGGCCGGAAGACGGCGGAAGATTATCGTGAGCAGATCGTTTACGATCGCAAGAGCGGCGATGTGAAGCATCCTGTGGGTGGGCGAGCGATGGAGCCCACTTTTCTTGGCGATGGTGTGGCGGAAACCCGCAATAAAGACCGTCGCGCCGTGGTCGCCGAATGGCTCACCTCGCCGGAAAATCCTTACTTCTCCAAGTCGATCGCCAACCGCGTTTGGGCACACTTCATGGGAATCGGGATTGTCGATCCGGTCGATGACATCCGCGTCAGCAATCCCGCCAGCAACCCGGAATTGTTTGCCAAACTGGGCGACAAACTGGTGGAGTACAACTTTGACTTCCGCCAGCTGGTTCGCGATATCTGCGCCAGCGAAGCCTATCAGCGTAGTGTCGTTACCAATGAATCGAACCAAGCCGATTCGCGGAACTACGCCCATGCATTGCCACGTCGGATTTCAGCGGAAAGCATGCTGGACGTGGTTTGTCAGGTGACCAATACCAAGGAAAAGTTCCGCGGTTTGCCGCTCGGAGCGCGAGCGGTTCAGATCGCCGACGGCCGAACGTCGACCTACTTTTTGAATACCTTCGGGCGCTCGCCACGAGACACCGTGTGTGACTGCGAAGCGACCACCGATCCTTCGCTTTCTCAAGCACTGCATCTGCTGAATGGAAACTCGATTTCCGGAAAAATCAGTCAGGGAAAAGTGGTCGACAGTATGCTGAAGGAAGACAAATTGTCGGCCGAGCAGATCATTGACGAACTTTATGTGCGTTCCTTGACCCGCCTTCCTACGGATGAAGAAAAGAAGCAGTTGCTCGTTTCGGTCAGCGAAGCACCCGATGAGCAGCAAGGTTTGGAAGACGTCTTTTGGGCGGTGCTGAACAGCCGAGAATTTGTCTTCAACCATTAAGAGTTGGGCACGGCTGTTACTTCCGGTTTTTGTTTGCCCGTCGCGGTTCTATTGCGGCGTTGACGATTCCCGGCGAAGCGGTTGCTTTGCCGAGTGGTGGCAATGGAAGGCCATGACTTAAAACAACGATTCAAAGTCCTCCCTTTCGCGAATACATTATGTTGCGCTATCTGCTTGCTCTCTCGATGGCTTTGGCAATCGGCTCCACTTCGTTTGCCGATGAAACGGCAGCGGACGACAAGGCCAAGCCCAAGGTTACGTTTGACGAACACATCAAACCGATCTTTCGCGAGAAATGCCTGACGTGCCACAACCAGGGCGATGCCAAAGGTGGTCTAGCACTGGACAGTTTTTCCGCATTGATGCAGGGCGGCGGCAGCGGAGAGGTGGTCTACGATGGCGACGCCGAAAGCAGTCGCTTGTGGCAGCTGGTTGCACACGAAGATACGCCCGTGATGCCACCCAAACAGGACAAGATCGCCCAAGCCAAAATCGACTTGATTCGCGACTGGATCAATGGGGGGCTGTTGGAAAATGCCGGCTCCAAGGCCAAGAAAAAGAAGGCCAGTCCGCTAGCCTTTGCCGGGGCATCGACCGGCAAGCCTGAGGGAGAGGCCGCAATGCCGGAGTCGGTGTTGCAGCAGCCAGTCGTGTTGAGCGACCGCGGGGCTGCCGCATCGGCGATTGCGGCAAGTCCTTGGGCGCCGCTGGTCGCGGTCGCCGGACAGCGACAAATCGTGCTGTACAACACCGACAGTGGCGAACTGGTCGGGATCCTGCCTTTTCCTGAAGGCCTCGTGCATTCGCTCCGCTTTAGCCGCGATGGCAGTTTTATCATCGCCGGTGGCGGTGAGGACGCGGCTTTAGGCATCGTGGCCGTTTATGACGTCAAAACCGGAGATCGGCTGACCGTTGTCGGTGACGAGCTCGATACCGTGCTGGGTTCCGACGTGAATGACCGCATGACTCGGATCGCGTTGGGCGGTCCGCAGAAAATGTTGCGCATTTACGATTTGGCGGATGGCGAATTGCTGTTCGATATCAAGAAACATACCGACTGGATCTGCGACGTCGCCTACAGCCCCGACGGCGTGTTGCTGGCCTCTTGTGATCGTGCCGCCGGCCTGATGGTTTGGGAAGCTGAAACGGGGCGCAATTACCTTAACCTGACCGATCACAAAGCGGGCATCAACGCTTTGGCATGGCGAGATGACAGTAACGTGTTGGCCTCGGCTAGCGATGATGGCACCGTAAAACTGTGGGAGATGAACGAGGGCAAAGTGATCAAAAGCATCAATGCCCACGGTGGAGGTGTGGTCGATGTGGCGTTTGATCATCAAGGCCAATTAATCACCTGTGGTAAAGATCGCCGCGTCAAATTGTGGGATGCCACGGGAAACCAAAAGGTTGTTTTCCCCGCAATGCCGGAACAGGTTTTGGAAGTGACCGTTTCTCATGACAGCAGCCGCATCATTGCCGGCGATTGGACCGGCCAAGTGATCAGTTGGCCGCAAGAGAAACCGGAGGAGAACGCGCAGCCTTTGCCTTCGAATCCGCCGTCGCTTGAGCAGCGGATCGAGTCGAGCAAACAGGAACTTGCGGGGCTTGCCGAACCTGTCACCACTGCGGAAGCGGCGCTGGCGGCCGTGCAAAAACAGCTCACCGACGCCACCAATCGCAAAACAGAGATGATGGCTCAGCAACAACAGAAAACGCAACTCGCTGAGCAAAAAAAAGCAGAGCAGGCTGCCGCGGTTCAAGCCGTCGCGGCGTTCACCAAGGAACGCGATCAATTGACTGCCGATTCCAAGCAACAAGAGCAGGCGGTCAAGCAGGCTCGTGAGCAAATGGACGCAGCGGCCAAAGCCGAAGGCGAGGACGCCGAACCTCAACTCGCCGACGCCAAAGAAAAGCTTGCCGCGGAAGAGAAGACGCTTGCCGAAACGCAGCAAAAGCTAGCGGCCAAACAAGAAGAAGTTGTCGCCAAGGAAGCCGCAGTCAAAGAACTTGCCGCTGCTGAAAAAACCCTGCGAGACGAAGCCAATAAGCTAACGCCGATGATGGCTGAAGCCGACAAGCAAATGGTCGACTTGAACACCAAGCTTGCCGAAGCGCAAGCCACCGTAGCGGCTGCGAAGTCGGCTCGTGATGCGATGGCAGCTCAGGTGCAACGCCTAGAGGGCGAACTGCAAAAGTTCCAGCAGCGGGCAGCGGAATTGGCCAAAGCGGCCGAGGCAGCCGAGGCAGCCGCCGCTCGGCTGCAATCTCAAGCGGCATTGTTCACGTCGGCGTACGCGAACTAAGTTGCTCCTTTAGCAGCGGGTGATACTAACCCGCTTGAAATTCAACTGCGAGTCCCTTCGATGATTCGCGCGTGATCGTCGTGGCGTCCATCTGCTTAGGAGGCCACCGTCCGCTGCTCAGCCACAGAATCCGCCAAGGTTGCTGAGCCGCTGAGGTTGCTGGCATGGAATGATCTCTTCGGTACTCGCTTGAGCCACTCCGTCCGCACAAACATTGCGGCTGTTTCGGATCCGCTGCGGTGTCGTGGGAGAGGCCGACCCAAGGAGAGTTTGTCGTTAAGCGTCCCCGTCCAAGCGAGGCGTTCCGTCGCGCCATCAATATTCCGTCTCGCCATGAATGTTGAACGGAACGATCGGATTGGCTGACACACTGAAAACGCGTCGCCGCGTCCTTCACCGCTTCGACAGCCAAGCGATTTTGAGCAAGTCTGCGGCGAGCGGAATCGGCTTTGATGGCGAAATGGCGAAACATCGGCCAACGTCGGATCATTGCGACAACAGCTTTCAATGCGGACAATAACGCGGAACAGAGTCGAGCCCGTCTTCATTGGTCCTCGATGTAATCCCCGAAAGGAACGACAACATGCATGTAGATGCGAAGCAGGGCCGACTGAATCAATCAGTATGCCAGTGGTGTTACGATGACCTGCCACTGGAAACCCTGGCTGCTGAGGTTGTTCAGCGCGGCATGGTGGGGATCGACCTGTTGGGACCCGAGGATTTTGCAACCATCAAACAGCATGGGTTGGTTTGTACGATGGTGACATCGCATCCGCTAGAAGAAGGCTTATGTGATCCTCAGTATCACGACATGTGTTTGGAAAAATTGACCACCGCGATCGAAGCGACAGCCGCCGAGGGATGGCGCAACGTGATCTGCTTTACCGGCAACGCGAGGGGCATTGATCGCGAAACGGGCATGCGGAACTGCATCACCGCGTTGGAAAAAATCTTGCCTCTCGCCGATTCCAAAAATGTCACGCTGATCATGGAATTGCTGAACAGTCGGGTCGATCACCCCGACTATATGTGTGACCGCTCGGAGTGGGGGGTCGAGCTGGTCCGCCGTGTCGGCTCGGCGAATTTTCGGTTGCTGTTCGATATTTACCACATGCAAATCATGGAAGGCGACCTGATCCGCACGATTCAACAGCATCACGAAGCCTTTGGACACTACCATACGGCGGGCAATCCGGGGCGACACGAACTGGATCAAAAACAAGAGTTGTATTACCCGGCGATTGCTCAGGCGGTCGCCGATACGGGGTTTGATGGTTACTTCGCGCACGAATTTGTGGCCAAAGGCGACCCATTGGCGGCGCTCAGCGATGCCGTCCGGCAATGTATCGTTTAGACTAGGAAAGTCTGCTTGAAAACGGCCTGCCCCTCCTCTGGCAGTTTCGTTCAGGCATGCGAGAGGGCAAGCCGCCGCGTCGGCAGGGCGGCCTAGCTCCCGGTCGCGCTCACCGTCGTGCTCACGGCCTCGACTTCCGCTTGCTGTCAGGTGGCTTGCAGGACCGTCGCGTCGAGCGTTCCCGATTGACCGCAGTGGCGCTCACCACGTCGTTCCCTTCACCCTTCACCTCCCTGGACCGATTCGATGCAACGTCGTCACTTTTTACAATCCGCTTCCGCGGCTGCCTCGGTGGCGGCGATTGGCTCGGGTGCCTACGCGGCAGCGAGCGACGCCAAACGCCGCGTCGGATTGATTGGCGCAGGTTGGTATGGCAAGTGTGACCTGTTGCAACTGCTGAATATCGAGCCGGTTGAAGTGGTTTCGTTGTGTGATGTCGACAGTCAGATGCTGACCGAAGCTGCCGATCTGGTTGCCACTCGTCAAGCCTCCCAGCGGCGACCCCGAACCTACAGCGATTACCGCGAGATGTTGGCCGAGAAAGATCTGGACATTGTGTTGGTCGATACTCCCGATCATTGGCACGCCCTGCCGATGATCGCCGCAGTCGACGCGGGGGCCGACGTTTGGGTCCAAAAACCGACGGCGGTGGATGTGAGGGAAAGCCAAGCGATGTTACAGGCGGCACGTCGACAGGAACGGGTGGTCCAGGTAGGCACCCAGCGGCGCAGCACCCCGCATTTAATCGAAGCCAAACAGCGGGTTATTGACGCCGGCCTGTTAGGCGACATTGCTCACGCGGAAGTCTACTGCTACTACCACATGCGAACGCGGAAAAATCCGCCGGACATCGCTCCGCCGCCAAATCTTGATTACGAAATGTGGACCGGTCCGGCACCGCTGCGGCCTTACAACGAACTGGTCCATCCGCGCGGCTGGCGCGCTTTTATGGAATACGGCAATGGAATCGTGGGCGACATGTGCGTCCACATGCTCGATATGGTGCGATGGATGCTGCAGTTGCCTCATCCGCGGCGTGTGACAAGCCATGGGGGGATTTTGGTCGACCCCGATTCCAAGGCCAACATCACCGACACGCAAACGGCGACCTTTCATTTTGATGACCTGAATGTGTGCTGGACGCACCGAAGCTGGGGCAGTTCCCCCGATCCCGAGTACCCTTGGGGTGCGACGATTTATGGCGATCGCGGCACATTGAAACTGAGCGTGCAACAGTACGAGTTCATTCCCCAGGGGCGCGGTGAAACATTGCGTGGCGATGCGGTCATTGAACTGGACAAGTTCCCCAGCGACAAACGCGATCAAGAGGATTGGCGTCTGGAACTGCATGTGGCGTCGGCGATCCGCGGGCACCTGCGCAATTTCTTGAACGCCATCGACAATCGCAGCCGTCCGGTGGCGGACATTGCCGAAGGGCATGCCTCTTCGGCCGCTTGCATTTTGGCCAACCTCTCGCAACAGGTCGGCCGCAGCCTTGAATGGGATGCGGAAACGCACCGCATTGTCGGTGACCCGGCAGCCAACGCATTACTAAAACGCGACTACCGCCAACCTTGGGTGCATCCAGCCGACGCGACCTAAGATTTGACGCTGTTTGTTGATAAGGATCGTGCGACACTTATTGATCGCTCATTGATAACTCTCCCTACTTTTTCTTTCCCTCTGCTTAGGATTCAATGACAATGAAACGAAACAGTTTCGCACGCATGGAGCGTGTTCTTACCTACGTCCCACTGGGCCTGTGTGCCTTGGGCCTGCTGTTGTCCGCGACCATTTCATGCAGTCCCGCCACTGCCGCGGGGATTGGTGCCACGCCTGCCGACGCGTTTCGCGTGCCGGAAGGTTTTCAAGTGGAATTGCTGTACGAGGTACCGCAGAAATCCGAAGGATCGTGGGTCAGCATGACCGTCGATCCTCAGGGCCGCTTGCTAGTGTGTGATCAATACGGCGGCTTGTTTCGCGTTACTTTGGCGACGGATGAAAAGCCGCTGAGTGTGGAACAGGTCAAAGCCGATATCGGCATGGCGCAAGGTTTGTTGTATGCCTTTGATTCGCTGTACGTGAACGTGAACGGCAGCAAACGCAAAGGGGATTCCGGGGGCGTTTACCGTTTGCAAGATAAGGATGGCGATGATCATTTTGAATCGGTTGAGCACATCCTGCCGTTGAACAATGGTGGCGAACATGGACCGCACGCGTTGCGGCTCAGTCCCGACGGCAAGCAACTTGTACTGTGTGCTGGCAACAACACCATTTTGCCGAAAGAGGTGCCTCACAGTCGCGTGCCTCGGCACTGGGACGAAGACCACTTGCTCGGCCGCATGCCGGATGCGCGTGGCCACAATGCCAATCGCATGGCTCCCGGTGGATTTGTCGCCAAAATCGATCCCGATGGTGGCAACTTCGAGTTGATCGCAACCGGTTTTCGTAATGAATACGACATCGCTTACAACCCCGCGGGCGAACTGTTCACTTATGACGCCGACATGGAGTGGGACGTCGGTACGCCTTGGTATCGTCCGACGCGCGTGAACCACGTGGTCAGTGGTGGCGAATTCGGTTGGCGAAATGGCACCGGCAAATGGCCGGAGTACTACGTCGATAGCGTCGGCGCGGCCGTCAACATCGGACCCGGTTCGCCCACAGGAGTTTGCTTTGGGACCGGTGCAAAGTTTCCTGCCAAATACCAACGTGCCTTGTACGTGCTCGACTGGAGCTACGGCAATATTTTCGCCGTGCATCTTCAGCCCGACGGTAGCACTTACACCGGCACCTACGAAACCTTTGCAACGGCCGCCCCGTTGCCAGTGACCGACATCGTGATCCACCCCGGCGATGGCAACATGTACTTTGCCATCGGCGGCCGCCGCACCCAGTCGGCTCTTTACCGAGTGCGATATGTCGGCACCGAGTCAACCGCAGCGGCCGACATGATCGACACCGCGGAAGCTAAAAAGTTACGTGCGGTGCGACATCAGTTGGAAGAGTTGCACCTTAATCCCGAAGCTTCGGCCGCCAACGTGGAGGTCGCTTTGCAGCACCTAAGTCACAGCGACCGTCAGATCCGCTACGCAGCGCGAATCGCACTCGAGCATCAACCGGTGGCCTCGTGGCGTGATGCGATCATGTCGCTAGCGACCGCCGATGCGAAGATCGCTGCGACAGTGGCCTTGGCACGCAGTGGCGAAGCAAGCGACCGCGACGCGGCGATCGGTTTGCTGCAGTCGATCGAAATGCCCAGCCTGGATGTCGCGCAGCAACTCGATTTGCTCCGCGCTTACAGTCTGGTCTTCATCCGTTTGGAGGCTCCCACCGCAGCCCAGGCGAAAGCGATCATCGCTTCGCTGGACTCGGCCTTTCCCGCAAACGATCCGCGTTTGAATCGCGAGTTGGCGATGGTCTTGGTCGCTTTGGAAGCGCCGGGTATCGTTCCACGCGTGGTCGAACAGTTGGTCAGCGGTCCGTCTCAAGAAGATCAGATCCACTTCGCTTTCGTGCTGCGTGATGTCGATACCGGATGGACGAAAGAAGCGCGCGAAAAGTACTTTGGCTGGTTCCAGGATGCCGCCGCCTCACGGGGAGGAATGTCGTTTGGCGGGTTCTTGGAGAACATTCGCCAAGCCGCGATTGCCAACCTTAGCGATGCCGACAAGACTGGCTTGGCAGATCTGTTAACGAAGCCGAAGGTACTCGATCCGTTGGCCGACTTGGCACCACGAGACATGGTCAAAGAGTGGAAGGTCGATAATTTGGCCGACGCGGTGAGCAATGACAAGCACGCGTATAACTTCGATCGCGGCAAGCAAATGTTTGCTGTGGCGCAGTGCTACAAGTGCCATCGCATGGGAATGCAGGGCGGTATTCTGGGTCCCGATCTGACGGGGGCGGGTGGACGCTTTAGCGCCAAGGATCTGTTGACGGCGATCATCGAGCCCAATCAATCGATCAGCGATCAGTATGCCGCCACGCAGTTCCTGACCGAGTCGGGCGATTTGGTGATCGGTAAGATCGTCAACATGAGTGGTAACGACATCCGCGTCTTGACCAACATGCTGGACCCCAGCTCGCTGACCACCGTGAAGCGGAACGAAGTCGAAGATGTGCAGTTGTCGCGAAACAGCATGATGCCATCGGGCTTGCTTGATTCGCTAACCGAAGTCGAGATTCAGGATTTGATGGGATACTTGCGAGCCGGTGGGAATCCGGAGCACGCGCTGTATCGTCAAACGACTTCGACCTCGCCGAGCAAGTAAGCTTATTCGTCGCCTGCAGGGCAGCCGGAATGACGATGTTTGATCATCGTGATTTCGCTGCCCGAGGTGTTATGAGAGACTTGATCCATGAAGCTATAGATCAGCATTAAGCCTCGACCGTTCTCCCGCATCAGGTTTTCCGGATCGGTCGGGTCGGGGATCGTGGAGGGATCGAAGCCGGGGCCCTCGTCGGCCACAACCAGTTTGATTGCTTCGGTTGTCAGCTCGACCGTCAACGTCACTCGGCGGTCTTTGTACGGCATTGTTTCGCAGCGTTGCTTACGGAGCCGCGCGTATTCATCGAAGTCCGCTCGTAGGCTGGATGCCAATTCGAGGTTGCCATGGTCCATCGCGTTGAGGACCGCTTCGGTCAAACCCATGGAGATCTGAAACAGCCCCGTTTCGTCGCCGTAATCGAACGTCCGCAGTTCCGTTTCGAGATGCTGAACGAGAACCGGAACAAGTTCTTGGTTATTGCCCAGGACAAACTTGGAACGTGATTCCACCAGTGTGTTAAGGATTTGCTGCCGAGACTTTTGGGCATCCAGCATATCGGTAATCCCCCGCAGCGTCGGCAGCAGGGTCTTGTCCAGATAACGCTTCGGAATGTAGCTCGCCGCCCCTTTCTGCAGGGCCTCGGCAGCGATGGTTTCGTTGCCGTCATGAGTGATGAGAATCACGGGAACCGACTCGTAACGTTCCCGCACCGCTTCGACCAGTTGCAGGCCATTCATGTTCGGCATGTGCAGGTCGGTCAAAACCACATCACAGTCCATGGTTTCAATCAGCTCGAGCGCCTTGACCCCATCGGCGGCTGTCAAAGCTTCGTAGCCCGCGTCTTCCAGCATGATTCGCAGCTGAGTCGCCTGAGTGGCACTATCTTCGGCAATCAGGATTCGTGTCATATTGACCAATCTACGCGTGACGCGGACTTCGTTTCCGTCGACAGAATCGAACGATCTTATTCTAGCTCGCCGCAGGAGTGGGGCAGGCTCAGTCGCGATCGCGGCTTTTTTTCTTGTTTTTTAAGGCATCTTGCAACGTTTTACGCTCTTTTTGCAATGCCGCCTCGCGTTTGCGCGCATCATCGAGGTGATGCTTCGTTTTGGCGAGTTCCGCTTCGAGATCGGCGATGCGTTCATTGGCGATATCGATTTTTTCGGCTGCCGCGTTTGCCAAGCCTTGCATTTCTGCCTGCTTTTTCTTTTCCGCGGCTTTGCGCTGCTCCGCCGCCGTATCGGCCAATTTCTCAAGCTTCTGCTTTATTTCGGCCATCTTCGCGGTGGACTGTTCTTTGGCTTGCTTGAGTCGTTCTTCACGTTGCCGAAGTTTGGCCGCGTCGTCGCCAAGCGTCTGCTGGAGTTTGATCGCCAATTGCCGTTCGACTTCGGATCGCACCACCACTTTTTGAGATTCCATCCGGATGGTCGCGAGCTCCTCGCGAGCCTGCTCGAGCGTCTGTTGGAGGCTTGTCATGCGGTCGTGATGAACCGCTTCTCGCAGTTCGCTGATCGTTTCGATCTTGTCGACGGCCGCTTCTAAGCGTGCATTTTCTCGAATCAGTTCCACCAAGCGGTTCCAACTCTCGCTGCCAGGCTGGAGGCAATCATGGGGATCGTCCTCGTCGTCTCTGCTGTCCTCGTCGTCTCTGCTGAAGGAAGGTGCGGTTGTCAGGGGGATGGGCGAGGGGCCGATTTCAGCCGGATAAACCACCGCGGGCGATCCGCTCATCGCGGAGTGCGGGACCGAACCATTGCCAATGTTTTCATGCGGCAGGGTGGCGCTGCCGTGCGGGATTCCGGCGGCCGGAGGGAAAGGTAGCGGGGGGCCAAAGGGCTGCGGTGGGTGCGTTTCATAAGGCGATTCAACCGCCGTTGGCGGAGCCTGATCAGGCGAGGAAGGAACCGCGATCACTTGTTCGACAACCCCATTGTGGAGCACGTAATCGCCAACGCGGAACGGCCCTTCGGTGACGATTTCCTGGGCATCTAGCGACTGGTTTGCTAAGGCCAGTCCCAGCCCCAGCAGGGACAACAATCGTGGATAACGCATTACAGCGGCTCTATGGGAGAATGGAGGAGACGGCTTCGACGAGAGCCCCATTGTGCCCATTTGAGGCGGGGGAAGCAAACCGGGCAAGATAGATGGCCTACAAACTTCAAAAGAGGGCGAAACCCGCGTGTCTGGGGTTGGTTTAATTGCATGTATGATCGACCCGCACGGGGTCTCTCAGCGGACGCCTCTTCTCTTTTTTCCCAGTCAGGAACCCATCATGAAACTCTTACTTACCTTGAGCACCGCCTTGGCGGTCATGGCGATTTCCATCCAACCCGCTTTTTCCCAAGGACGCGGCGGTCGAGGTGGCCCTGGTGGCGGCGGGATGCGAGGCAACTCGGACATGATGTTGTTGGGAGTGCTCAGCAATGAGGCGATTCAGGAAGAAGCCGAAATCATGCCGGACCAGCAAGAAGCGATCAAGGAACTGGTCGAAGGCATGCGTGGAGAGCGGCCCACACTGAGCGGCTTTCGGGATGCGTCTCCCGAGGAGCGCGAAAAAATGTTTGCCGACATGCGCTCGCAGATGGAAGAGCGAATGAAGAAGGCTCGGGAAAAGGTTCAGGAAATTCTGCTGCCAGAACAACTGCAGCGACTCAATGAGATCGTCATCCAGTTGATGGGAACGGCCGCCCTGTCCGATTCCAAGGTGGTGGAAAAATTGAACATCACCGAGGAGCAGACAAAAAAGATGGATGAGATTCGTGAGGAAACTCGCAATTCGTTCCGCGAGCTGTTTCAAGGTGGCGATCGCGAAAACATCCGCGAACGGATGACTGAAGCCCGCGAAAAGGAACAAGAAAAAGTAATGGATGTCCTGGATAGCGAGCAGAAGGACAAGTTTGAAGAAATGAAGGGCAAGCCGTCCGAAGCGGTCAAGGCGATGCAAAGCGGTGGCTTCGGTGGCCGCGGAGGTCCACAAGGTGGCTTCGGGGGCCGAGGCCGTGGCGGTGAGGCTGGTGGCCGAGGTGGTTTCGGAGGTCGCGGCCGAGGTGGTGAAGGTGGTGGCCGAGGGGGACGACCTCGCCCCGAAGCGGAATGATTCTCGCTTGTTAAGAACGCTTTAGCGATGCAGCCCGTCACCTGTTTGGTGGCGGGCTGTTTGCATTTGCGAAGAAAACCGTGGCTATCGCCAAAACGGTTAATGGGTGCTTAGACGCTGAAGATCATCGGGGATTGGATTCAAAGAGGGGTTGTCCCGCTAGGCGGCACGAACGAATTCGTCTTGCACCGCTTCGATCAGGTCAGCGCCGATTTCCTGAGCGCCGTGAGCGGCCGCCGTTGTCATGGCTAACTCTGCCAGTTGGCATAAGATGCCGACCCGTCCATCGGCCAGTTCATGCAAGCGAACGAGAGCGCTGTCGCTGAAGATCGAGCGTGTCGCACCGGCTTCGGACAGTCGGTGACGCACAAACTGCATCGTGTCGGTCAACGAGAAAGGAGTCACGTCGATGCGCAGTGGGCAGGCACCCAACTGAGTCGCGATGAAGCGAGACGGCTCCGGTGGCGAGACGGCGATCACCGTCATCCAGCGATTTTCAGAAACCAAGGAACCGCCCAAACGCGCGATCTCGCTTGACGCATCGTCGATCAACCACAGCGTGCGAACCTTTTGACGAGCCGAAGCGAGCACGCGCTCGCTGATCGAACGCCACAAGCTACCGATCGGGCTGGCGCCGATTTGCATCGCCAGGCTCTGCAGTGATTCCTCTTTGGACTGCTGCCCGCAAGCGGTGAGGGCCACGTCGACGGCGATGTCCCCGAAGCCACGACTGGAAGCGATCTGCTTGAGGAGTGCGGTTCGTCCGCAGCCTGCCTCGCCAATTAGCAGCCCCGTCGGATGGCCGTTGCCAACCAAATAGTGAAGCCGCGCGAAGGCCTCGCGCTGGGGCTTGGCTGCGAAATACAACTGTCCCAGTTCGCTCGCTCCAAAAGGTACACTGCGAAGCGACCAGAAAGAGTGGTATGACATAGCACCTTACACCGAGCATGAAGCAACGCGACTCGCTCTCGAACCCTTCGCGACGAG
Source organism: uncultured Pirellulaceae bacterium (assembly GCA_964477385.1). Classification (GTDB taxonomy): domain Bacteria; phylum Planctomycetota; class Planctomycetia; order Pirellulales; family Pirellulaceae; genus Roseimaritima. The sequence goes on along the minus strand of CAYZHQ010000001.1, from coordinate 81,854 downwards.
AGGTCGAGAGAATCGTACTATTCCCTACTATCGGCCGTCTGCCGCAACGGCTTCAAAGAATTCACCGATGACGCATCGATACTATGTTCCTGAAATGCTGAGCGAGGGGGGGCCGTTGTTGCTGCCAACCTCCGAAGCGCATCATGCTCGCAAGGTAATGCGAGTCCGCGTGGGAGACACCATCGAACTATTTGACGGACAGGGAAACGTGGCGGCGGCGCGGATTGCCGAGATCGATAAACGAGAAATCGTTTGCGACGTCGAACCTGCCCGAGCTGACGAACCAGCCTCTGTCGGAGCGGCCACGTTCGGAATCGGGTTACCCAAAGGAGACCGGGCAAAGTTTTTGGTTGAAAAGCTGACCGAACTGGGAGTGGCGCACTGTACGCCGCTGCAGTGCGAGCACTCCCCGTGGGCCCCGTCGGATGGAGCGATCGAGAAATGGCAGCGTGCCGTGGTGGAAGCTTGCAAACAATCGGGACGTAATCGCTTGCTACAAATCGACCCGGTCGTTTCCGCTGGCGATTGGTTAAGCCGCCCGGACGCGGCCGGCACGCTACGTTTGATTGCCCATCCCGCGGCGGCCGCCGGTGGAGAACATAGCGTGGCCATCGAATCGATCTTCGCCTCCGATGGCGGAGCGGCGACGAAGGGACGCCCCATCGAGATTGCAGTCGGGCCCGAAGGCGGGTTTACCAGCGAGGAAATTGCCGTGGCGATCGACGCAGGTTGGCAGGTGGTCGATTTGGGGCGAAGGGTTTACCGGATTGAAACAGCAGCCATGGTGATGGCGGCCCTGGCGATTCATCGCTAGCGATCGGTGACCAAAATTTGGCCCACCAGGACCCAGATTCCCATGAAGGTAATACCGAGAGCGGCATGCAGTGCATCAACAGACATCGTAGCCATCCGAGAAAAGGAGCGGTCGAAAGACACGGCCCAATTCCCTGGCCAGCAATGCTGGGATCGTGATCGATTCACTGCCGTGAGTCACCTCACCGCGAAGATCATGATCCTCCTTGCATTTCTTAGCATCGGCATCGACCGGCCGATAACTTTGAGAAATCTTTGACGATTTCCAAAGCGTGCAGCCATGTCTTTCCCGATGGCCGCTTGATGGGTGGCGATCGGTCGGCAGAATGGATGGCTTCTCGATCCTCTACGCTCACCCGCGACAGGGCTCTATGGCTGTTTCTTATTGGTTGATGAAAACCGAACCCAATACTTATTCGATCGATGATTTGTCGAGCGACCCCGATCAAAAAACTTGCTGGGAAGGGGTGCGAAACTACCAAGCTCGTAATTTAATGCGAGACGAATTTGAGGTCGGGGATCGCGTGTTGTTCTACCACAGCGCCTGTGCGGAGCCGGCCGTCGTCGGCACCGCTAAGGTTGTCCGTGCGGGCTATCCCGATCATCACGCCTGGGATAAGCGGAGCAATTACTTCGACGCCAAAAGCACGCCGGAGAACCCACGCTGGTTTATGGTCGACATCCAGCTCGACACAAAGTTTGCTCAGCCGGTCAAGCTTGCCACGATGCGGGCAGAGCCCAAGCTGGAAGGTATGGAACTGCTCCGCAAGGGAAGCCGCTTGAGTGTCCAGCCGGTCCGCAAGCAAGAGTTCGACTGGATCCTTAAATTGGCAAAGCAGTTGGCTAAATAAGGATCGTGCGACAAAAAAGTGTCGGGTACCTTTTGCGAGGGACTCGCCCTTCGGGTGCTTCGCACAAAAGGTATCCGACACTTATTTATCGCTCATTGCTAACCGCTTACCTGCGGGGTTTGTGACATTGTATTCAAGTCCCGTGATCGAATCTGCCGATTATTCCGGTTGCAGGGGCCTGCTTTTTTCGGGCTGAACCAAAAACCATCAATACGGGTCGATCGGCGATGAAACGCTTTGCGATGTTCGCATGGATTGCGATAGTCACTGCTTCACACACCACTTTTTGCACAACCGCGGAAGCCCAGCGGCCAGTGGTCCCCGGCACGGGTGTCTTGCTTTCGAATGTCGGCGACGACTTTGAGGATCCCAATTGGAACTACATTCCGCGGGATCCGAAAAGCACCGAAGACATCGACGAGAACCAACGGGGGCCAATGGGGCGTACCACCAATGGTCGTTGGTACGAAGGGGTCAAACGAGGCCATCCCGATGTGGTCCAGCGGGTACCGGTGCCTGCCGGCGGCCTGCCTGGCAGCACGCACGCTATGTTGCTGCGTTCCAAATTCACCGGCATTCCCGGCCGTCCGAGTGGCACCATGCACCAGGACGATTTTGTCGCCAATGTGCAGTACCGCCTGAAGCGTCGCCTGGATATCGCGGAAGTCCCCAGCGTTGTGACCCGCGTGTTTCTGCCACCGGTCGCGGAGTGGGAAAACCGTAGCGGACCACATTTCGGTTTTCGCTTGGCGTTGGAAACGACTGCCATGGTCGAAAAGGAAATGATCTTTGGCTTGAAGCGTGAAGAGATGGGCAACGAGATCTATTGGCCCGGTCTGTTCGTGGAATTCGAGAGCAAGTCACACACCAAAAAAGAACACGACTACGCTTACTGGCGCGTGCGTGGCAATCGTAAAGGCGGCGACTTTCGCGGCCCCCAAATCACGACCACCGGTTGGTGGACGTTGGGTATGTCGGTCACGCCCGACGGCATGGTTCACTACTATGCTCGGCCTGGCGTGGAAGACCTGACCGAAGACGATTACATCACCAGTCAGTTCCCTTACAGCTATCGCGCCGAACGATTCCGGACCTTCTTCTTCAACGTTTGCAGTGCCGACGATGGCCGGCGGTGGAGCACCAGCTTTATCGTCGATGACTCGTGGGTCTACGCCGCTCGTCCGCGGGGCAGTTTGGCCCGCCAACCGAAATCGTCGACAAAGCGATAACCGTTCGGCTTCGATACTTATTGCGATCGCAGCGATGCGATCAACGGCATCCGCAGCACGCGTGATAAAACGACTAAGCCGGCCAGCATGCCAACCAGCATGATGACGGCTATCCAGATCAAGGGCTCACCGATCGGCAACTGGGCACGTCCCAGTAAGGCGTAAGGAATCACCGCCAACAAGGCGGCAAACAGGCCACAGCCGATCCCGGCCGAGAGCAACGCCGCGTGCTCCAACAGCACGCTATTGCCCAGTCGCCAACGCGTAAATCCAACCGCACGTAGTACCGCCAGCTCGCCCCGACGTTCCAAGACGTTTCGCAGTTGGGCCACCGCCAAGCCGATCGTGCCGAGCAACAGCCCGAGCGCGCCTAAGCTTTGAAAGGTGCGCAGGTAGGTGTTTTGTACGGCTAACAACCGCGCCAAAGCGACCCGGCTGGAGGTGATGTCCATGCCGACGTCGCCCATCCGGTTTTCGAGCATTGCGGCGACTGTATCGGTTTCGTCAGCAGGCGAGTGGATCAGGAAATATTGGTCGCCGCTCATCTGCGGGAACTGATTCTTGAAATTCTCCTCGCCGATGATCACCATGCCTTGCAGCACCGAGTTGGACAGCAAACCGGCGATCTTGAAATGCCGTGTCTGACCGTCATCGAACTCGAACGATTTGACTTCGCCTACGCCGCCGTACATCTGCAGCGCCCACATCGCGGTGGCTTGATCGAGCACCATCGGCACGGGATCTTCTGAGGTGCCGCTGGCTGGCGTTTCCAGTGACCGCCACGGGGATGTCTCCGCCGGCAGGCGTTCGGTGGCCGCCCACGCAAAGGGTGTGAGCGTTTTCGTTTCGTACAGGTCGGCCAAACGAGTCGGCATTCCCAACACGGTGGGCTGGGCCGCTTTGTACAAGTTGTTGCAACTGGCGTCTTGGCCCGGTCGCACACGAGCCGCGACGACCGTGGTGTCGGACAGGGCCGCAGCTTGCTGACCAAACAGCTCTTGCTGAACGGTGGCGTCCGACAGTTCGCGGAAATAGGGCTGCGCGGTCTGGCCAATCAGATCAAAGCCGCCCACTCCCGCGTCGGTCGGTGCCAACTGGAAAGCGCTCATCGACAAAATCAAAAAGCACGCCGCGGCCATCAGTCCGATCGTCAATGTGCTCCGTAGCGGATTGCGCCGCGCGTTGCTGACCGCCAATGACCACAGCGATCCGGTTGCCAACGGCGAGGCGTGCGTTTTTTCAGAAGAGGGCTGCAGGTAGGCGTAAGTGCTCAGTAAGGTGCCGACGAGCAACAGCATGCCGGCACCGACGAATGCCCCCGCTTGGCTCTGGCCGGACAACTGGGTCGCCATCGCTCCCAACAGCAGGCTGATCAACACCACGCCTCCCGCAGCCGGCTTTAGCCATCGCCGTGAACCGCCAGTCAAGGCTGCATTGGACTCTCCAAATTGTCCCGCTAACAACACGCGGGGCGGGGTCCGACGCAACTGGCGGGCGGTGAGACGGATCGTCGCCCAGGCGATCAGGACGCCACCGAACAATCCGGCCAAGAGGCTGACGATCGACCAATGAAATTGTAAAAACGGCACCGTGACGGCGCCCACCCACAACGTCCGTAAGGCCCACAGCACCGTCCAAGCGTAACCCACACCCAACAGCACTCCCAAGGCAGCGCCGGGCAGTGCCGCCAGCAAGCCTTCGCGTGTCGCCAGCCGTGTTGCAGCGCTGCCTTGCCAGCCGGTCGCCAGCAGCGTGCCGTACTCTTTGGCTCGGCCCAGCAAGCCCAGACGCATCAGCAGCGTGATCAACAGCAGCGCCGCAAAGATGACAAACAGGCTGAGCAACAGGAACAGGACATCAAAGGGCGTCGTCCCGCTCGAGGCGGCCATCTGTTGCCCCCGAATCGGTTGGACTTCGAAGCCAAGCTGTGCTTTTTGGTCGTTCAGAATTTGCTCCAGCCGTTGCGTGAGGCTGGCCAAATCGGCTGCCGCGGTGGCGTCGATCCGCAGGCTGGTGGTATCGCCGAACCGGCTGCCGAACCGTTCGCGTCCCGCAGCCAGCGGGATGAAGGCTTTAGGGGTCAAGCGATAATCGTTCCAGTAGACATCGTCATCCCCACCGATCAAATCTCGCTCCAGTTGAAACGGCAGGTTCCATTCGAGAATCGAATTCTGGTCCGTCACGCCGGGCACGTTGGGGGTCAGATGGGGATCGTTGTAAACCGTCGGCCGTTGCTCGAACACGGCAGCCCGGCTGCGGCGGTAGGGCTTGTCGGGTTTGGTGATGGGCACGATCGCGGTGAGAGTCGCCTCAAAAGTCCGTTCGACTTCGCCTTCCCCTTCGCTCTCGGGTTCAAAGTAATGGACGCGCAGGGTATCGCCCACCTGAGCGGACAGTTGCTTCGCCGCCCAGTCGTTCAGCACGAGCGGCGTCTTGGCGGGAACGTTCGCATCGTCGCCACTGGACGCCAGATCGTCGCCATTGGATTGAGGCAACGTATAATCGAGCGGAAAATCGGCCAGCGAGTCCATCGCCGTCAGGGTGCTGTAGGGAACCATGCCGCTGGTCGAACCGTCTTCGTTGACTTTGACGATCTTGTTGGCCAGGTAGGTCATCAAGGGATGCACCTGCGCCTCGCCGAGTTCCTCCGTCACCGCCTGTTGGACCTCTTTAGCAATCAGCAGCCGATCACTGCTCAAACTGTAATAATCGATGACCGCTTCGTCCTCGAAGATCTGCTGGACATGCTGCAGTTGCAACCCATAGTCGCCCAGACGAGGCTGAAGGGACTGCTCGAGCCGATCGGCTGCGGCTTCTGCTTCGACCAGCGACGTCGCCTGTTGGTCGGCTCCGATCAGCAACACGTTGGCTTGCCCAGGACGCGCCAAAATGTCGGTCACCAACTCGCGAGACAAGTAAGCATTTTGCGGCTGAGCTTGACTTGGCGAGAGGGAAAACCGTCCCAAGCCTTGCACCGGAATCACGTCGACGACTGTCATTCGCGGCAAGCCTTCGGATTCGGCTTCATCGCGTCCAAGCGGACTGTCTGCCGGCACGGCTTGCTCTTTGGGCAGCCGAATGGTCACCAAGTCGCCGATTCCCACGTTTAATTCGGCCGCCGTCGCGGCGTTCAAGACGACGCTGTTGGGCCCCGGCATCGTCTGCGGACGCGTTCCCGTCGTGTCGAGGTCCCAGAAGGCCGGATCGGTGGCGATCAACTGGACCGCTCCGGCGCGACGGATCGCCATCGGGCTTGTGCCGTCGACCGTTGCCGCGTCGTCGACCGGGGATGTCTCCACCACACCGCGCGAGAAGAAGACGATCGGCACCCCGGTGTGGGCGGGGTCTTCGGCCAACCAGCCGCTGGGGTCGAAAAAACCGCCGGGGAAAACGGCATAGTCGATCGCTCCTAGTCGCTCCTCGGTCAGCGACCGCAGACTGCCTCGCATCGAGTCGCCGACCAGCAGCGCGCCGGTAATCACCGCGGTGGCCACCGCGACACCTAAGGCGATCGAAACCGAAATCCGCCAATGGAAGCGGAGCGATCGCAGGGCAAGTTGTTGCGGCGTAAAAGCGACTTTTGACACGGGAGTTTCCTAAGCTTTGCGATGCTCGAAAGGTTTCTTGCGTCGCGGATAGAGCTCACGACAGAGTTCACACTTGGTACCGTCACAACCGCGTGCGGTACAGTACTCGCGACCGAAGTAGATGATCTGCAGATGCAAATCATTCCAAACCGCTTCGGGAAACAAACGCTTCAGGTCCTGTTCGGTTTGCTTGACATGCCTGCCGTCGGTCAGCCCCCAGCGTTGGGCCAAGCGATGAATATGCGTATCGACGGGAAAAGCGGGGTGGCCGAACGCCTGCGCCATCACGACACTGGCCGTTTTGTGGCCCACGCCCGGCAGTGATTCCAGTTCCCCAAACGTGGCGGGAACCTGCGAATCAAATTCTTCGATCAGTTGCCGCGAGAGTCCAGCGAGGGCCTTGGCTTTTTGCGGAGCCAACCCCAGCGGTCGAATGATCTGCAGGATCGCCGCTTCACCTAGCGCCGCCATGTCTCGAGGAGTCCCGCCGATGCGGAACAGTTCGGGCGTCACTTCGTTGACCTTCTTGTCGGTACACTGCGCGCTCAGCAACACGGCGACCAGCAGGGTGAACGCGTCGGTATGATCTAACGGGATCGGCGGATCGGGATAAAGTTCGGCCAGACGCTGCTGAATTCTTTCCGCACGGTCTTTCTTGTTCATTGGGTGATCTTCATCATTCCGTTGTCAACATTTCATGGGATCCCTGCAACCGGTGGCAAAGCATTGAACGTAGCAAATTTTGAGATCCATCTTACGGGCGTCGATGGCGGGTCGCTCGGGGGCACCTTCGAACAGGCGGCCGAGCGGTTGCGAACCATCGAACGCCTCGATCTGGAACCCGACGGATATTTTGTCTGGATGATCGATGGAAAACAGGGTTGGCGAGTCACCGGAATGCTGTACGACGATGGACGAAGTTTGCAATACGCCCACCTCCAGGGTTGCTGTCGCCAACAAGATTTTCATCAGCTCGTCCAGCAAATCGCTCCCGCCGAAGCGGTCTCACGCGTCACGCGACTGCCGGAAGGTCGGTTGCAAAATTTACACGATTTTCAATCGCAGCATTGGCTGGAATGAATCCACACCTTTTTTTCTTCCCACGCCACGATGCCGTGGGGAACCTCCTTTTTGAGAGGAAAACGGTGCGGTTTCTTCCCAATTTATCGAAGATTTCAGCGAACACGTTGGTATCAAATGCGTCAATCCTAACGATTGGCACAACGATTGCTTTCAAAGAGCCTTCGTAAGGCCGATCGAGGCCAAGCGAGCCTCACGGAGAAGGCTGATGAATGCTCTCCGGTCCACTAGGGACATACGCTTTCGCTTTCAGGAGGATTACCTTCATGTTGACCGCAACCGATCACACGCCTGTCGCAGTTTCGAACTTTGTGTCTCACAACGAGACCGCTCCGTCGGATGCCGAAATCGCCAGTCGCGTGTTGGCGATTCGCTCGAGCTGGGATGTGAACGAGCGACTAGCCCGTCGCCGCGCTGCGGAGCAACGTTTTGAGAAACTGCTCGACGCCCTGCAAGCTGAAGTCCACGCCGCGTGAGTAGCCGACGAGGGCTGGTTTTCAACGTTGGCCCGCTTTCGTAGGACGATTGTTCGCGAGGCGATTGCTCGCGAATGTTGTCTGGGGAACTGCTGCCGCGGCGAGCAACGGACTCGCCGCACAGCGACAGTCGCCCACAGCGACCATCAACAGCAGGCAGACGCGCCACCGGCCACGATCGGCACGGAAGCTTCGGTTAGTATGTGGGCATGAACTACTTCGCACACGCGGCCGAGCACTTGTCGCGACCCTATTTCGTTGCCGGCTTGGCAATCCCCGATTGGCTATCGGTGGTCGATCGACGCGTTCGTGCCCGTGGGCCGTCGGCAGAGCCTTTTCTGCTCGACGCCGACCCTCGCGTCCGGGAAATTGCCGCCGGGATCATTCGACATCACCAAGACGACCGCTGGTTTCATCAGACGCGTGTGTTTGCGGAGCTGAACCTGCAGTTCGCCGTTGAGATTCGCGATGCCTTGCCGGGAGATGACGGTTTTCGCCCTAGTTTTCTAGGGCATATCTTGATCGAGTTACTGCTCGACGCTGACCTGATCGCCGCCGATCCTGGTCAGGCAGACCATTATTATGCGGCCCTGCAGCGCGTTTCGGCCAGCCTTGTTCAGCAGACGGTCAACCAGATCGCCAGTCGGCCGACCGACCAATTGCAGCGGCTGATTCCCAGGTTCATTGCCGAACGCTTCTTGTACGATTACCTTGACGACTCGCGGCTGCTGGTACGGCTGAATCAGGTGATGCGACGAGTCGGTTTGCCCCAACTTCCCTCGACGTTGGTACCCTGGCTGGCGACGGCGCGCCGACGTGTCTCCGAGGCACGCGCCGACTTGTTATCCTCTCCCCAAACCCTCTGAGAAGCGAAAATTGCGATGAAATACGGAATGAATTTGTTGTTGTGGTCCGGCGAGGTCACCGAAGCGCTTTACCCAACGATCGAGCATCTCAAGGCGGCCGGATTTGATGGTGTCGAGCTGCCCATGTTCAATCTCGATCTTGACTACGCCGCCCTCGGCAAAAAACTTGACTCGTTGAGCCTGCAGCGAACGGCCGTGACGATCCGTAACGAAGAAGACAACCCGATTTCGCCTGATGCGGCAGTTCGTGCTCGCGGTGTCGAGCTGAACAAGCGGACGCTCGACTGCTGTGCCGCGGCTGGGGTGGAGACTTTGGTCGGCCCCTATCATTCGGCGATCGGTTACTTTTCCGGCCAAGGCCCGACGGCTGACGAGTGGAAATGGGGCGTCGAGAGCATGCAGCAGACGGCGGAATATGCCCAACAGGTCGGCGTCAAATTAGGGGTTGAAGCCCTCAACCGATTCGAGTGCTACTTCCTCAACACGCATGCCGATTCGGCACGGTTTGTTCGTGAAGTCGATAATCCGGCGTGCGGCATGATGTACGACACCTTCCATTCCAATATCGAAGAGAAAGACATCGCCGCGGCAATCCGAGCCGGCGGGGACAAACTGTTTCACATTCACATCAGCGAGAACGATCGGAGCACGCCGGGCGAAGGGATCATCCGCTGGGCCGACAACTTTGACGCCATCGTTGGCAGCGGTTACGACGGCTGGTTGGTGATCGAAGCCTTTGGTCTATCGCTGCCTGAAATCGCCGCAGCGACCAAAATTTGGCGACGGATGTTCAAAGACGAAATGACCCTGGCCACCGAAGGCTTGCGATTCATGCGGGAAGAAATCGCCAAACGGCACGGCTAAAATGGCTTGGAGAAGGCAGTTTTTGCAGGTTTTGCCTTTGCTTGGCAGCTAGCCATTGCATTCGTGGTAGCGGTCTAGGTAGGCTTGCAGACTAAGCGGTGGGTACGTGCCCGATACGCCCACTGCTCTTTTCTGAAACCTCGACTATTGCCTAATTGCCTTGAGCGATCACGTTGCCTCTTCGACCGGTCGCCATCGCGCGTGGGCAGACCTGGTTGTGGATCATTACCACCTGCGTCTTGACGCTGCGCTGACCGATTGGTTTGACTCGGAGCAGTGGCGATCTACCGGTACGGGCGAATTTTCCGAACCGGTAACGCCCGAGCAGTTGCTAGCCGACTGTCCCGAGCCGATCTGGCCCGGTTTGATGCCGCCCGATCTGTTGCCGCTGGTGGGCGATCAATATGGCGATTGGTTGTGCCTGCGCGTGGCAGCCGACAATTCGGTACAGGAGATTGTCCACTGGTACCACGGTGGCGGCGACTGGATTCCGTGGGGACAAACCTTGCCCGAAGCGTTCGCTTTCCAGCAGACGCGGGATCATTTGCCAGGGCTCCCCTTTCGCCATGCCGATCCGGCAGCCCCGCTCCGGACCAGCCAAGCCGACGATCCGCACTTCCTCTGGGCGAAGCGTTTTTTGCCCCTCGCGGCGGTGCAGTTGATCGAAGGCCTGGCCGCTGGGGCGGTTTCGCAACCGTCGCTGTACGTGATCGAACAACTGATTGGCAGCGAGGTCGCCACGACCGCGCTGCACGCCGAAGCGATCTTGCAGGCTCTCGACACGCCGCTGCGCCGCTTGACTCCTGCCCAGGCAAATGAACTGGGGATCGTCTGGGATGGAGAGCTGGATGGCTGGCTGCTCGACGCCGCGGTGGCACCGCCCGACGCGCTGCAACGTTTAGCGACACGTTTGCATCAGGAGGTGTCGCAATTGAAACAACAGGACTGGGACACCGCGGCGCAGCATGCCAGCGCCGTGGCCAGCACCCGCGGCGATCTCAGTTGGCCACTGCATATCTTGGCTTGGACGGCGGAGCGGCGGCGGGAACCGGGCGCGGCGCTCGAGTCCTACGGGCGAGCGCTCACGACGTCGGTCTTCACCGACCAAAGTGTTCGCTTTAGGACGCACAACCGCCAAGAAGAAAAACGCTCTGCTACACGCCTGGCGCAACTGTTAAAGCAGCATCCCGAGTTGGGTGACGAGTGGCATGGCGACCGCGAGTACTGGCAGGTTTGGTCGACCGCCACCGCCGCGGATCGCCAAACGGCGATTGCGCAGTTGTGGCAGCAGCGCGCCAGCAGCGCCGAAGCAGGTGGCCATTGGCAGACCGCCTACGAAGCCTATGTGCAGGCCGGGTGGGATCTGGGCTTAACTTCGATGCTTGCCTATGGTCCGCTGTTGCGGCACATCGCGGACGCGGCCGAACGAGCCGGTCAGCCTGCCCGAGCCGCCGTCGCGGCCGCTCACGCACGCTGTTTTGCCCAGCGATTTGGCTAAAGAAACTCTGGCTAGGGCGTTCGCGTCGCTTCGTGCAGCGGACAAACCACTTCAGTTCCTTGCAGCAAATAGCGACCGCCTTGCGCCGGACATTCAGGCAGGCCATTGGGAAAGTAGTCGGGGTCGGCTAGTTCTCGCAGGTCTCGCCGTGGGAAACTACCGACGCGGTCATGGTAGCGGCCCACTTCCAATTGGATCGTTTGCCGCGTCAGGTCGCATGCCTTTTGACGCGAATGCTGTCCGGTCGGTCGCATGAAATGGATGCCCATCATCGCCACCGTCGAGGCGATCACGATCGCCAAGATCATTTCCAACAGCGTGAATCCGCGCGCATTTTTGGCAGGCATTATTCTAAAACCTCAAACATATGAAACATCGGCATATAGATCGACAAGACGACCCCACCGATCAAGATGGCCAAGCCGATCGTCAGGATGGGCTCGATTAAACCGATCGTCGCATCCATGCGCGTTTCCAAACGTTCGCGAAGGTGAACACAGGTGCCGCGCATCGCTTTGGGAAAGTCACCCGATTGCTCGCCAATGCTGACCAACTGGCAAAGCGTCGAGGGAAAGAAACGATCGTGACGAGCCAGTTCCGTACTCAGCCGTTCGCCACGACTGACCGCTTTACTGACGCTCTGTACGGCTGCTCGCGCCGCCCGATTGCGAACACAGCCAGTCGCCATCCGCACCGCGTCGACCGGCACGAAACCGCATTCCACCATCGACAACGTCGTCTCCGCAAATTGCAGCACCGCGATGTCACGAAGCCAAGGTCCGATCAGCGGCAATTTCAGTAGCAGGTTGTCGATCGCCTGAGCCACACGCGGTCGCGCCCGGGCAGAGATCAGCCCCACGATCAGCAATACCACGGCCGGTAGCGCCAGCCAACCATACGCCAACGTCCAACGACTCAACCCGGTTACGACACGCGTTACGGTCGGCAAGTCAACGCCGCTACTGGAATAGATGCCCTCGAATTCAGGCACCACGTAGGTCACCATGAACACGATTAAACCGAACCCGGCGACCATGATCATGATTGGATAACTTACTTTCTTAATAATCCGCTTACGCATTTGCACGGTTCGCTCCAACTGTTCACACACATGCGTTAAAGCATGTTCCAGGGAACCCGATTGTTCGCCGATCGCGATTTGTTGGATCTGCATTTTGGAGAACGTGCGTGGCAACCGCGTCATCGCAGCGCTAAGTGTGCCCCCCGCTTCAATTGCCCGCTTCATCTTCAATAAGGTCGGTCGGTAGCGACGCACCGACCGGTCGGCGGCTAACGCCGTCAGCGCACGCGGCAACGACAAGCCGTTTTCAAGCAGCATCAACAGCAGACGCATCAACTCCGCCAAACCGGACGCAGGGATTCGGACCCCTGCACCCTTCTTGGTGGACGGCCCCACTTCGATCGTTTGCAGCTTTTCAATCCATTGCCTCCACGAACCCCAAGTGGAGTTCCTGCCAGTGGCGGTCGGTGGAGTCGATGGTTTGGTAAAGGCATTACTCATGGCGGTTGTCTCCTATCCGTTTTCCCGTCGATCTTCGGCACCTTCGCGACGGTCCCAGCCATCAGACATCGTCTTGATGTAGACCTCTTCCAGTGTCGTGCGCCCCGCGATGGCTTGCTCTAAACCGGCTTGTCCCAATTCAACCATCCCGTTGGAAATCGCCAATTCACGCAGTTGAGATTGTGGCAGCCCCGCTTCGATCGCCGTCACGATCTCGGTGGTCATCGGCATGATCTCAAAAATCGGCAAGCGGCCGGAGAGTCCGGTACCGAGGCATTTCTTACAGCCCGCGCCGCGGTAAAATGTCGCTCCGGCGGAACGCTGGCCGGTCGGGTCGAGGGCGTGCAACAAGCTGGCATTGGGAGTGACGGGCTCTTTGCAGTTCTCGCACACGCAACGCAGCAGGCGCTGGGCAACGCTCCCTAGCAAAGCACCGGCGATCTTGAAATTATCGATTCCCAGGTCACTCATTCGCTGCACCGCGCCGACGGCATCGTTGGTATGCAGCGTGCTGATCATCAAGTGACCCGTCAGCGCCGCTTGAACCGCCGTCGCCGCCGTTTCACGATCACGGATCTCTCCCACCATGATCACGTCAGGATCCTGCCGCATGATATATTTCAGTGCGTTGGCAAATCCCATCCCGTAATCATTATCGCTCTGCACCTGATTGATGCCGGGCAAGCGAAATTCAACGGGGTCTTCGACCGTCACGATATTTCGGTCGACACTGTTCAGGTGCTGCAGCACGGCATACAGCGTGGTGCTTTTTCCGCTTCCCGTGGGACCGGTGACGACGAACATGCCGTACGGTTTTTCGATCGCGCCGCGGACCAATTCCTGATCTCGCAACGTCATGCCGAGACGATCGAGCTGGAACGTCTTGCCGCCTTCGTCCAGCAACCGCAGGACCAGTTTTTGGCCGTCGACCGTGGGGATGCTGCTGACTCGGAAGCCGACACGTTTGCCATTTTCAAACACCACCAAGTGACCGTCCTGCGGACGGCGACTTTCCGTGGTGTCCATGTCGGCCATCACCTTGATCCGGCTGATCACCGAATCTTCGATGTGGTTGGGGATAGTCATGATCGGTTGCAGTTCGCCGTCGACGCGATAGCGCACGCGCATCTCCGGTTTGTAGGGTTCCAGGTGCACGTCGCTGGCCTTCGCAGTCACCGCACCGGACAAAATCGCTTGTACCAGCAACACGACGGGCGTGTCTTCTTGATCGACCAAGACTGCCATTGAAGGATCTTCTTCGCCCGACTCCCGCGCCTGCCGCAGTTCGGCTAGTTTCATGTCGACGATCGTCTGACGAGCCAGCGCGCGGTCGTCGTAAGCTCTCTCCATAATCTGCGAGACATCTTCGGCAAGCGCCACTGCGGGCAAAATTTCATAGCCCGTCATCAGTTCGGCTTCGGCGATCGTTTCGATGTCGTCGGGCGCCACCATCGCCAGCGTCATTTGTCGGCGTTCGATGCGAACCGCCACCGCTTCGTGGCTGCGGGCAAAGTCCTCCGGAAGTAACCTTGCCACCTGCGCGTCGACACTGCTGGAATCAAGATCCAGGGCGGGTACTTGAAATTGCTCTGCCAATGCCTGAACCAGTTCGACGGTCGTGAGCAGGTCTTGCTCGACCATCCAGTCGCCCAGCATCACTCCGCGAGGCTTGGTCGTTAAGGCCATTTCCAATTGTGCGGGAGTTAGTAGCTGCTGTTCAAGCAGCACATCCCCTAATCGACGCGTCATCGAGGTGGTTCCTGGTTCTCAGTCTCAAACAGTGGGGCAAAGCAAGTCGCGGCAAACGGCCGGAGGTCAGCGGCCAAGCGGTTTTAGACCGTCCCGGCGACAGCGTTGGAGTTCAATAACTCCTGAACCTTTTGTTCCAGCACGGCCGGATCAAAAGGAGTGATCAGGTAATCCTGAGCGCCGGCGGCGAACGCCCGTTCCACCGTTTCCAGGCCGGGATCGGTGGAGCAAATCAAGACCGGTAGTTGGCTGGCCGGGTATTGATTGCGAAGCCGAGCAAGCAATTCCAAGCCGTCTCCATCACGCAACGTGTTGCCCACGATCAACAGATCGGGAACCTCTCGTGACAGAGATGACGTGACTTCGCTGCCGGTCGACATGCATTGGATCTGGTAACCCAACAACTCCAGACGGAAGGTGGTCAGATCGGCCAGCAAAGGCTCCGATTCAACGAGCAGTAACTTGGAATGGGAGGAATCGAGCACGGCAAACGTTCCGGTCGTAAGAATTGCGAGGATTCTAATTCGCTGGAGACACCTTGTCCGCCAGCATCCGCGCAGAAACTATCTAACCGTAGGTCACAATTTCGACCGTGCTAGTCAAGCCTACCGCTCTAGCGGCGATGGTACATGCGATTGAAGTCGGCCGGATTAAACGGATCTTTGACCGGCGGCAAACGGGTCGGTCTGTCGGAGCGATCGTCTGCTGGAGCCTTGGCGGAGGCGTCCGCCGCCGGGCCCGCGTTGGCCATTAAGGGCTCGGGCAAGGATTTTCCCGCAACCGTCGAGGGGGGGGCCGAACGCCGCGCCACCGATTGGGCCCAGGCTTGGAGTTGCGATAACAGCTTGGCGTCGCCCGCTGCCAATGGTGCCGTCGTCAAGCCTCCATGAGGCGAACGCGCCCGGATGAGGAGTGGGCTGGTGGCCGGTTCCGTCTCGTTCACCCACTTCAGTAAATGGGCTAAGTTCCGCCGCGTGATCGTTGCTGGCAACCGGGACGACAAACCAAAGTGATCAAGCTGCCAAGCGGCCGATGACGACCCGCCGTGACAACCCGATTGACCGCAACGATTGATTAACAGGGGCTGAACGCGCGCTGTGAAGGAGCCCAGCAGGTGCGGAGGCAGTTCGGCCAATGGAGTCTTGGCGGTGGCCGGCATCGGATCGGCCGCAGCTTGGTCCCCCTGCCGATGGCTGGGCAATGTGTCCCGCGGCAATCTTTCGCCAGGCAATGCTCCTTGCGGCTTCGTCGTCGCGCTGGCCTGCGCCGCGATTGCTTCCCGCGCGACGGCGTTTTTCAGCCGTGCGTCGAGAGCCGCCACGCGGTGGTCGCTGGGAGCCAACCGTGCCAGTTTCTCTAGTTCTTGACCAGCGATGTGGAGTAACCCTTGTTCCACACACCATCCCGCATCGGCAAACCACGCGGTCAGGCTGTGAGGTTTGCGGTGTTGCACCCGATAGGCATACAGTGCCTCCAACGTCGGAGCCCAGTGCAGCACTTCGGTCGCCGGCAGACGCACGACCGCCGAGGCGTCCCGACGAATGTTGACGAACGTACGCTCCTGTTCGACTTGTCCGCGCAGCACGTTGCCGTTTCGAAGCAGCACGAAACCGCTGGACGATTCCGTAGCCTCGGTCGTTGGTGACGCAGGCGGCTGAGCCGCGGCCCAGCTCGAAAGCAGCAGGCCGATCGCCATCATCAGACCGTACCTGACGAATCCCAACGCAGTACTTTGGGCCTGCGCAGTACTTTTGCCCGACGCAGTACTTTTAACCTGCGATGGCGCGTGGGCCAGCGCGGCGATTGGCAGTGGGGCGTATCGGTTCGAGGCGGGGAAGTTACACATTGGCGGGACGGTAACCATCGGCGGAATGCGGCGTCAAGGCAAACCGCGAGGTTTTCGGCACAAAAAGAGGGGCGGAGGCGACCGCTTTGCTTCGGCGCGGCACAACACGACGCCAACGGCGTGGCAGGGACGCGACGTGGGGCGATGCTCAAACGCAACATCCAGGTCCCCGTGAACTGCCTGCGGGAGGCCGCGGGTATAGCGTAAGTCTATTGCTGGAAGCAGTTTAACGATCCGCTGGCGAGGTGCCTTCAGGGGCTTGGCATGCCGAATGCCTAACTGGCGTTGTCTGAAGATCCCGCTTCGCAAGGCCCCTTCTCTATGCATTCCGTAAACACTGCCGATTTAGCTGCTGTTCTGGCTCACTATGGACCGGGGCTGTTATATCACCGCCGCATGATTCCCGCGGAAGCGATGACCAGTTACTGGTCGGCGTGCCGGCACCGCTTTGACCTGTGGCATCATGCTTTGGGTCGGTATCGCGAGATGGAAGCAAACGGCGCCGGGGCATCGCTGCGAGAGTGGTGGCAAGATCACACGCCGATGCTCGAGGAAGTGTTGGTCACCGAGATGCTAACGCGAGTCTACGCCGCATTGGGGGCCGCCTTGGATCGTGAGTGCGAAGCGAACGCGATCAAGCCTGTCGTGCATGCGGTCCATCTTACGCACATCGAAGCTCGCAACCGAGTGCTGAACCTGATGGTCTACGGCAAAGGCAGTAGCGTCGATGAAGCGGTGCGGCTGAACCGTCTGCGGACGGAGGTCGAACGCTGGATCGATGTCTTGCTCGGCGCGATGGCAGCGGAGTTCCCCGAGCCGCTCGACTATGCGATCAATCAACGCCGCGCCGCCGCCCACGCCAACGACGCTCGCTCGCTGCCGCGCGGGGCACCGCGAGACACCGCGAATTGGTTAACAGCGGTCACGATGCGGGATTCGCTACTCCGGCGGAGTTGCAGCACCGTCGCCTTGCCCGCGGCGAACCGTCAAGTCAACCAGTCGGTGATGCTGTGCCTTCGACCGGACCTCTTCGATTCGGTCGGACTGATGAAGTCGCTGTGGCTGCATCGCATGGAAACCGGTGCCGATCAAGCCGACCGGGCGCTCAGTGAAATGGCCGCCAACGATTTGACGGCGGGCACCATCCTCGGTGGATACGAAGCGGTTCGCAACGAAGACCTGCTGCGACGGATGCTGTAACCCCTGCCGGTGTCGAAGCGCTTACTCCAAACGCTTACTCGTCGAACACCTTCACGCCGAGTTCCTTCAGCGCTTCGATCTGCTTGGTCTTGGCATCGTCGCTGAGCGGATTTTCGCCGAGGTAGACCTTCATGTAAGGCGCAAAGCGTTTGGCTCCTTCGGCATCTTTGCGGCACATGGCGACCAACGGCTGCAGGTCACTGATCTGATTTTTGCTGATCAGTAGAAAATTCAAATCCTTCAGCGATTCGAGAGGCCGCAGATCCTGGATCGCATTGCGACGCACATTCAGCGTCGTCAACCAATTCAAGCCCGCGACCGGTTTCAGTTCGGTCAGGGAATTGCCCGCGGCATCGAGCGACCAGATTTTGGTCAACCCCGCGATCGGTTCGAGAGTCTTCAGTTGGTTGTCCGCGACGTACAGGGTGCGGAGGTTCTCCATCGCCTGAAGCGGCGACAAATCGCTGACCTTGTTGCCGGACAGATCTAGCAATTGCATGCCGGTCAGTCCCTGGAGCGGCTGGATGTCTTCGATTTGGTTGCCCGCCAAGGTCACCGACTGCAAACGCTTTAGGTCGGCGATCGGCTTCAGATCGCTGATCTGGTTGTTTTCCAGGTCGATCAGCATCACCGCGGGGCAGTGTTGCAGCCCTTCCAGGCTTTTGATCTCTTTGCCGCGGCCAACGACTCGTGAAATGTGCCGCACATCTTCCTTCGTGATCGGCTCTTCGTTATAGCGTTTCTCGAAAACCTCGGCCCGGACGGCCGCTTCGAGGCCGGGGTCGGGGAATAAGCGTGGCGGGTCTTCGGCCCGCACGGTGGCCGACAGCACACTGGCGAAGAAGAGACTAGCGATCAGGCAATTCATGAATATCCGGCAAGGCATGGCTAAATGTTCTCTATCGCAACAAGGGAGGTGGGAAGGAGGGGAAGGGGCGGTCACAACGGACTGCGACGGTAACGAGACACCACTACTTTGGAGAGCATCCTAGCACGTCGCGGAAGCGCGTGAACGATCACGGTCCCATGTATTCGCTTGCCGTTGGTGCTAGTATTTCTCGCCTTTTGGCTCCAATGTGGCGGAATCCCTCTAACCAGACTAATTCGTCGTTGCCGACAGGACTACTGGGACATCGCGGTTTAAGTTCTGCATGCTAAAATAAGCTTTTACGCCGGAGCAGACGGGGGCTTCGTGCGATTTGCTAGACCACGAGGCGGGCCGCGTGTGAGCGACGAGGCGGAATTGATCGATGCCGCCCTGGAAGGGGATGCCGAGGCCTTCGGGCAGCTGGTGCGGGCCCACCAGGACCGCTTGTTTGCGGCCATGCTGCAGATCACCCGTTCGGCCGAGGAAGCCGAAGATGTGGCTCAGGAAGCGTTCGTGCGAGCGTTCCTGAAACTCGACACTTTTCAACGCAATAGCCGGTTTTTTACCTGGTTGTATCGGATCGCCTTCAATAGCGCGCTGTCGCGGCGACGTCGCAAGCGAGCCAATATTTCGCTCGACCAGACCCGCGAAGTGACGGGCATCGAACCGATCGATCATGTCGACTCCCCCGATGAACGAATGCTGCAAGGGGAACGTGTCGCCATGGTCCGCATGGCACTCGATCGCCTCACCGAAGAGCACCGTACGATTCTCGTCTTGCGGGAAATGCAGGATCATGCCTACGAAGATATCGCGGAGATCCTTGAAATCTCCATCGGGACCGTTCGCAGTCGGCTGAACCGGGCTCGCACCCAATTGCGGTTGGTACTCGAAGCGATCCAGCAAGCCGAAGACCCCTCCGCGAATGACTAACCGCCGATTAACCCATTCGCGCTTCGGAGGACCGCGTGCCCGATCTGCCCACACCTCCGCCCCCTCGGGACGGACAGCCGACGGCTAATCGCCCTTTTTTGGGGGTGCTGTTCCGTTGCTGTAACATTTATGCACGCATCTATCGCCGTGCTGACCAGACGGCGTATGCGGGGAATTGCCCGCGGTGTGCAAAAAGATTGACGATCCCCATCGGCAATGGCGGGACAGGCCAACGCTTTTTCACCACTCGCTAAACGAGCCCGCTTCCTTACTCGAAACGCCGAATGGACGTCTCCCCATGATTGTCAGCCACATCCTTGGCGGACTGGGCAACCAAATGTTTCAGTACGCCTACGGGCGTTGCTTAGCCGATCACTTGCAGGTGCCGTTCTATTTGGACTTGCACGACTTTCAAGCTTACGAATTGCACGCATACCAACTCGACGCCTTTCCGCATCGTGGGCAACCTTTGCCGAAGCGGCTCGAGGGCTGCCGTCCGACGGCGCTCAGCGGCCTGCGGATGCGCTGGGCCGCCGCCGTGCCGGCGCGCCTGCGGCGGACGCTGCGTCCGGTCCGCGAACGGCCCTTTGGATTTGCCTCGCGGTACCTGCGGGTGACCTCGGGCAGTTACCTGTACGGGTACTGGCAGAGCGAAAAGTTTTTTCACGGCCACCGCGAGACGCTGCTGCGGGACTTTGCTTTTCAAACCACCGAACTGAGCGAACTGACACGGCAGCTCGCCGGCGAACTGGAAACGCAGCCGAGTGTCTTCTTGCACGTCCGCCGCGGCGATTACGTGACCGATCCGCAAGCTCGAAAGGTCTATTTGTCGCTCGGACGCGACTACTACCGCGGTGCCTTGAACACCTTGTTGCAGCAGTACGAAAACCTGCGCGGCTACGTCTTTACCAATGATCCCGCTTGGTGCCACGCCAATCTCGATCTCGGTATGCCCTTGACGGTCGTGCAGCACAATACCGCGGTGACCTGCCACGAAGACCTGTATCTGATGTCTCGCTGCCAACACGGGGTGATCGCCAACAGCACCTTCAGTTGGTGGGGCGCCTATCTGATGCAGCATCCCGCGCGACGGGTGTTCTGTCCGGCTCGCTGGACGCACGCTGAAACGGGCCGAGATGATTCGCACTTACCGGCCGACGGTTGGGACGCACTGCCGGTTTCCTCTGTGGCTTCCTCGCTGCTGGGTGCATAGCTGGTAGTACCCGCCGATGGTTTGTGGACGCCGACGCAAATCCAAAACACGTTGGAGAGATCGGCGGCAGTCGGCAGCGAGTCGTTCCGTCCACCCCAGCAGGCTGCCGCGCAGGCAAGCAACGCGCCCAGCCAACGCGCCCAGTCAACGCGCCCAGTCAAGAAAATCGCACCATCCGGAAGACTCCCGCGTGGC
Source organism: uncultured Pirellulaceae bacterium (assembly GCA_964477385.1). Lineage (GTDB taxonomy): Bacteria > Planctomycetota > Planctomycetia > Pirellulales > Pirellulaceae > Roseimaritima. Next base: position 61,064 of record CAYZHQ010000001.1, on the reverse strand, counting down.
ACCGCAAAGGGGACCGAACGCAAAGGAGGGACGGCTTGCGGTAGCTCTGTTTCGGCCGCATTCGCAGCGTCAGGGCGGCGGTTCTCGCGACGCGGGTTCGACTCCCCCCACCGTTTTTTGCTAGCAACCTCGGCGGCATTGTCGGTTGCCGATTCTTCTTTGTCGGTTGCCGATTATTCACCGAGCCTTAAACTACTACCTATGCCTATCATCCGCCAACTACCGTCGAATCTCGTTAACCAGATTGCCGCCGGTGAAGTCATCGAGCGTCCCGCTTCGGTGGTGAAAGAGCTGCTGGAGAACAGTGTCGACGCGGGAGCTCGCCGAATCGAGTTGCTGATTGAAAAAGGGGGGACCGAGCGGATTCGGGTCAGCGATGATGGCTGCGGTATCTCAGCGGAACAGTTGCCGCTGGCGGTGACCAGCCACGCGACCAGCAAACTGCCTGACGACGAATCGTTGTTCCATGTGGGGACGTTGGGGTTCCGTGGCGAAGCGCTCGCTTCGATCGCTTCGGTGTCTCACATGACGATCCGCAGTCGCGTTGCCGAGGGGCAAGAGGGTGCGGAACTGCGCGTGCGTGGTGGCGTAATCGATCCGGTGGCTCCCTGTGGTTGCCCCGACGGCACGTCGATCGAGATTCGCAACCTGTTTTTTAACACTCCCGTGCGTCGCAAGTTTTTGCGCACCCCGCAAACCGAACGGGGTCACATCGCCGAAGCTTTCACCCGCCTGGCGCTGGCCAATCCGCACATTCACATGGTCCTCAGCACGGGCGACAAGGTCCTGCATGATCTGCCACCAACGGAACGCTGGTCCGATCGGATCGCCACGTTTTTTGGAGGGGAGGTTTCCGATTCGCTGATTTCGCTGGAGAGCGATGATGGCCAAATTCGCATCTCCGGTTTCGCCTGCGACCCGGCAGTCAGCCGCGGCAATAATCGCATGCAGTACCTGTTCCTCAATGGTCGTTTTATCCGCGATCGTTCCCTGCAGCATGCCCTCGGCGAAGCCTATCGCGGGCTGTTGATGGTAGGCCGCTTTCCGGTGTGCTTTGTGCGTCTGTCGATCCCTCCCGAGATGGTCGACGTGAACGTCCATCCTTGCAAACTGGAGGTGCGGTTCACCGATGGCGGTCGAATTTACAGCCGTGTCCTGCAGACCTTGCGGCACCGTTTCTTGTCGACCGATATGACGATGCGCGTCGGCCCGGCCAGTCCGGCGGGGGCTGAACCGACGAACAACGCCGTCCCCAACAACGCCGTCCCCAACAACGC
>CAYZHQ010000001.1:29791-59687 GCA_964477385.1 uncultured Pirellulaceae bacterium | reverse complement strand
AACAACGCCGTCCCCAACAACGCCGTCCCCAACAACGCGACGCCGAGCAGCCAGAACTTGCCCGCCGCAGCGGTCGCTCACAGCGCCAGCGTGCTGGGGATGGCGCCCGCCACCGAAGCGTCGCAGCGTCAGAGCGTGATCGATTGGGCACGCACCGGGAGCGCCTCGCCGCCACTGCCCACGTCGCTGACGGGCGTCCCGGATTTCCAACCTTTTGAAGGTCAAGCCGCACCGCTTGGGCACTCGCCGCCGAACCCCGCGACCGCTGCGGCCGACCTTTCGGCCTGGGAGCAGACCGTCGGCTCCTCCCCGCACGACACCGCGAACCCGCACGACACCGCGAATGCGGCGTCGCCACACGGCTCGACAGAGCCACTGGGCGAAGCTAACCGGCACCCCAACGCAACCGCTCCGGCGATCAGTCACCTCGGGTTCCAGGTCCACAATCGCTACCTCGTCACGCAAGACGAAAAGGGAATGGTCGTGGTCGATCAACACGCGCTGCATGAGCGTGTGCTGTACGAACGAATCCGGCACAAGGTGCTCGGCGAGGGAATCGAAACGCAGCGTCTGTTGGTACCCGAACCGGTTTCGCTGACTCCGGCGGAACAGACCGCAGCCCTGGATGCAAAGGAACTGCTGGACAAAGTGGGCATCGAAATTGAACCCTTCGGTGGCGACACCGTGTTGGTGCAATCGTATCCCGCCATGCTGTCCAACCTCCGTCCGAGCGAAGTCCTCCGGCAGTCCCTCGAATCGATTATCTCCGCCGGAAAAGACCCCGAGATCCGCGATCTGCTCGACCACCTGCTGCACACGATCGCCTGCAAGGCGGCGATCAAGGCGGGCGACCGACTGGCCGCCGAAGAGGTCACCAGTCTGCTGGAGCAACGCGATCTTTATCAAGACACCCACCACTGTCCGCATGGCCGGCCGACGGCGCTGTTCTTCAGCCGCGACGAACTCGATCGCATGTTTGGACGACTCGGGCCACGCGGTCGGGCTAAACTGCCAGACTGAACAAACATCGCGAATCCACGGTTCGCAACCGAACCGGTTTCCAGGGCCGGCTCAGGTCGCCTTCACGGGCTCAGGAAAAGTCCTAATGGCGTTGCGTTTGACATTATTGCGAAGCGACTTTATCTTAAGTCGAAGATAGTTATTCTGTTGGTGCCAGCTCGCGAAGCGCTCATGGGAAAGGCAACTCCGATGAAAACACCGCTTCACAAGGCTGCACAAAGGAAGGATTCACGTGGTTCCGCTTTCCGCGAGGTCGGATGCGTGAAAAATGTTTTCAGGATGCGTCATGTCTGCGGCTTTCGAGTAACGTGGCGGTAGTTGCTTTAGAGTCCATTTCCACCTCATCGATTGGGACCCCGTAATGACTAAAAGCAAGTTGGAGTACATCTGGTTGGATGGCTATCAGCCCACCCAGACGCTTCGCAGCAAGACCAAAGTGGTCAATGATTTCAGTGGCAACTTAGAAGACGCCGAAGTTTGGTCGTTCGACGGATCGTCGACGCAACAGGCCACCGGCGGCACCAGTGACTTATTGCTCAAACCTGTCGCTTGCTACCCCGATCCAGGTCGCTTAGGCAACGGCTTCTTGATCATGTGCGAAGTGTTGAATGCCGATGGGACTCCGCACAAGTCCAATGGTCGGGCGACGATCATGGATGACGACGACGATTTCTGGTTCGGTTTCGAACAGGAATACACGATCTGGAATCCCGAAACCAACAAGCCGATCGGCTTTCCCGCTGAAGGCTATCCCGCCCCTCAAGGTCCGTACTACTGCAGCGTCGGTGGCGGCAAGGCAATCGGACGTGAAATCGTCGAAGAGCACCTCGAAACGTGCCTGCAAGCTGGCATCAATGTCGAGGGCATCAACGCCGAAGTGATGATGGGGCAATGGGAATACCAAGTCTTCGCCAAAGGCGCTAAGAAAGCCGGCGACGAAATCTGGGTTGCCCGTTACCTGCTCGAACGAATCGCCGAATCGCACGGCTTGGCGATCAACTTGCACTGCAAGCCAGTCAAGGGTGACTGGAACGGCAGCGGCATGCACGCCAACTTCTCGAATACCCTGCTGCGGACCTGCGGCAGTCAAGAAGTTTACGAGCAAGTCTGCAAGGCGTTCGAACCGCGTATCCGAGAGCACATCAACGTCTACGGTGCCGACAACGAACAGCGTCTGACCGGTTTGCACGAAACGCAATCGATCGACATGTTCAGCTACGGCATTTCGGACCGCGGTGCTTCGATCCGGATTCCGATCGCGACTGTCGAACGCGGCTGGAAAGGCTGGTTGGAAGACCGACGTCCTGCCTCCAACGCAGACCCTTACATGGTTGCTTCGGCAATCATCGCTACGGTCAGCAAAGCCAACATCGGCGTGCCCGCGTAACGTCGGCTGTCATGCAAATGAAGATTAGGACCCCGTGGGAGTGTACGCTCCTACGGGGTTTTTCTTTGCCCCTCTCTCAAGACTGTTTGACCACGCTCTCTGCCTCATGGTAGCCTGCTCGATTAATGCTTTTCCTGACGCTCGTGTGTGGAAAAAAACGCGATGTCGATGACACACCCCTCCGAGATTATTCTCTCGTCTACCGACCCTGATCTGCCGCATACCATTCCGCAAGGCTTGGCGCGGTATCGAAATTTTCGAGAAATGGCGCGTGGCGGTAGCGCTCTGCTGCGCAGTTGCGTCGATACCGTCATCGGACGCACGGTGGCCTGCAAGACCCTGCTGCCCGAAATGAAAACGGACCGTAAGGAACGTCGGCGTTTTCTCCGCGAAGCCCGCGTCACGGCGCAGTTGCAGCATCCCAACACGGTGCCGGTTTACGAAATTGGCGACGATCCCTTCGAAGGCTTGTTCTTCATGATGAAGCGGATCTCGGGCGAAAACTTTTTTGAAGTCCTCAAACGGATTGCACAGAACGATCCCGACACCTGCGAACGCTATTCGGTCCGGCGACGGATCGAAATTGTCATCGCTGCTAGCCAAGCCCTCGCCTATGCTCACCTCCGGGGGGTGATTCACCGCGATGTCAAACCCGAGAATATTTGGGTGGGCAACTTTGGCGAAGTGATCCTGCTTGACTGGGGAGTCGCCAAGGTTTGGGGCCATGCCGATGACAATCAAGCGATCAGCGCCAGCGTCCTGCGCGGCGGCGCGGGCGATTCCCGCAACAGCTTGGATTCGACGCAACTGCAAACGCTGACCAATCACGGCGTCCGCCCCGGCACGCCGCTGTACATGTCGCCTGAACAAGTGCATGGCAATCGCGGGATCGACGAGCGCACCGACGTTTTCAGTGTCGGCGTGGTGTTGTATGAAATGCTCACGCTGTGCGAACCCTTCAAAGGACGCACCATCGACGAGACGTTCAGCAACATCTGCAATAAAGATCTGCCGCCGCCCAGCCAACGCGGAACACGGGACGACGTGCCTCCGGCGGTCGATGATGTGGTCCTTAAGGCGATCGCCAAGCGTCCCGGTGATCGCTATACCCATATGCGTGAGTTGATCGACGCTTTACAAGAGGTGGCGGCGAATCTGTAGGTTCGATCAAGCGTCGGCTTCCGCCAGCAGCGCTTCGTAGCTGGCCTTGACCGCGGCGTCTTGCGGCGGACGAGTCAGCATGATGTAACGGCACAATCGAGCCGCTTCGGCGCGCTCGCCAATCGCCAAGTGCAGGCGGATCGCAGCCTGTTTGGCTTGGTGCCATGCCTCCGAACCAAGCGGCACACCGGAGGCAATTTTTCCCCAGTAGGGAATCGCACGCCGCTTCGCATCGTCCACCGAAGATTCGCTGAGGGAGTTCGCCGCAGTGCGGATCGTTGGTAAATGACCGGGTCGGGCAGCAATCATCGTGTCGAACTGTGCTGCCGCTTCTGCCCATTGGCCCGACCAAGCCAAGGCGCGAGCCTTCGACATGGCATGCGAATCCGAACGGCTCTGCCCCGCGTTTGGCGCTGTCGCTGAGAGCAATCGCAGGATCGCCGCTCCCACTCGCGCGCGGTCGCGCGGCTGTTGCTCGCCGTCGCGAAATAGTCGGTTGACCGCATCGTCGATCGTCGGCCCAGCCGCCGCTTTCGACTCCGGCGGGATCTCGATCACCAACGTCTCGGCACGCGTGCCGTGGCGACGGAACAGGAACAGCGATTCGAGCAGACGCTCCAAGGGCGTCGCCGCGGTGCTGCTGCTATTCTCCGCAGCAAGCTCACGCAACGGCTTGGGATCGGCAAACAGCGTCGCCAATCGCTGTCGCTGGGCATCTCGCGCAGCGACCGCGTCTGGTGAAGCATCGGCCTCCGTTACGGCGAACGACTGCAGGGCGGCCGTCAGCAGCTCGGTCACTTGGTCATCGTCGGCCGACCGCAATGCGGCTTGCCAGAGGTCGCCCGCACGCCGCAGGGTTTCGACCGAGGGCCGTGGGTTCGAGAGGGTCCACCGCGCCGCGTCGGCATATCGCTGCTTGGCCTCAAAGATGCGCACCAGCCAATCGGCCGCCGTTTGCCGCTGAGGCGATGCAGGCCACTGCTCCGCGGTCGCAATGAGTATCGATTGCAAGGCCGTGCTGTCCCCATCGCCTTCCCGCTGCATCGCTTCGGCGACCAGCCATGCAGCTTGCAAGTGGATCGCGGCGGCGGCGGCGGCATCGGCGTGACGCTGTGCCGATTCGGTCAGCACCTCGGCCGCCTGGGCCGCGCGGCCGGCGCTGCGCAGGATGGCCGCCGCCTGCGCCGCATAGCGTAAGGAGAGTTCCGGATCGGTCGCCACCGTTGCCGCCTGTGTCAGCAGCTCGCCTGCCTGTCGCGCATGGCCCGCTCGCAGTTGCCGAGCCGCTTCGGCGGCGATCAAACGTGTGTCGCCTCCGCTTGGCTGGACCCTGACCACACGCAGTGTTTGCGATTCGGCTTGTCGCCGCGCATAGTCCCCGCCACGGCTTTCGATTGCGTCCAACCAGTTGGCGATCTCTCCCAGCAATGCCTTCCGCTTCGCTTCGTCGGCCGCCTCGGAGGCCAGTAACAGCCATTGCAGGCGCGCCAAATCCATCTCCACCGAACGAGGCGCCGCCGGGGGATCGGCTCCGTAGTAAGTAGACAATAGCTTCATCGCCGCCGGCAGGTCGGGCCGGGCCAGTAGGGCGCGGGCCTGCAGGGCCAGGCCACGTGGAGACAACGCTCCGTTGGCGGCGCGGCGGACTGTGTCAAGCACCTGCAAGGCATCTTCGGGTTGCCCCATCGCGATCAGCGACTCCGCTCGCAGGAGTTGCATGTTTTGGTGCGTTTGCGTGCCGGGTGGCAGTCGAGACAAGACCTCTCGGGCTGCCGCATCGGCCGCCGTCGACGAAGCGATCGCGCTGTCGCTGCCGGGCGGGTAAAGGCGACCGCGCAGCAGTAGCGCGTCGACCCGTTGCAGCCCCAGCGTCTGCTGCAGCGCCAACAGATCCCGATCCTGAGCCGGATTCTGGGCACGGACCTCATCGGCGACCGCTTCGAGTTCACGGAGGCAATTCGCTGCCGCTTGCTGCCCCAAGTCTTGCAGCTTTGGCTGCTCCGGTGCAATCGCTAGGCCTACCGCCGCATGCCGCACGGTCGCTAATTCGGCAATCGCCAACTGCGTCCGCAACCAGAGCCGCCGGGGATGATCGGGATACGCCTTCAAAAGGTTCTCGAGCGGCTGTTTCGCTTGCGGCGTGAGCCGCGGATTCCAGTCGGGTTGGCGAGCGATTCGCTGCGTCCGGACCGACGATAAGCGAATCGCCCACCGCGCGGCCTCGTCCGACGCGGCATCCGTGCGTTGCAGATGCCGCTCGCAAATCGACTCGGCCGATGCCAACAGGTCGGCATCCATAAGTGCCGTAATCAGGTCGGCTTGCCAGTCCGCCGTCTGACGTTGCGGCAAGCGCTGCGCCGCCAGCGGCGCAGCGAAACCAAGCAAGCCAACTTGGATGGCTAATCCCACGACCAGCCAACCGGCCGAGGCGCCTCTTGGTTGTTTGCGACCATCCATCTTACGGTAGCTCGATGCTCTTCAGTTGCAGGTTTCCTGCCGATTCAATCAGGACCACACCATGCGCCGGGTCCAGCTTGTCCAGTTGCACCACACCCTCCAGCGAGGCGACCTGCTCAAACGGCAGACCTGCTGAACCGCCTCCCGACACGCGTGCGGTCAGCTCCTGCTGCTGATCGATGTTCGCGGTTGCCAGCTTCATGACGCCTCGCGCACTGTTGGCGATCAACAGGTACTCTTGCTCACCTTTGTTGTACAAAATCATGTCGAGAGGGCGATTGCGATTGCCCAGTTCGGCAATCGTTTTGCCACGCAACTTTTCGGGCGAGTCGCTCGTCTTGACCGGAAACTGCACCAGTGGCGTGCATGTAAATCCCGCCAACAAGCTTGGTTCGCCACCAATGTTCATCGGAATGAAGGCACGAATCGCCGAGCCATCTTCGACGCGACCATGGGCGGCATGAAAGATTTCCGTGCGGAACGCGCGGCTACGCTCGTGAAAAGGAAACTCGTACTCCAGCACCGTCGAAGGGGAAGCGTCGGCGGACAGTCCGGAAACCAGCAAGCGGCTGGAAGTGAACGCTAGATCGGTGATCGAGTCCATTCGCAAGTTGCGTTGCCGATTGCCGCGACCCACCAGTTTGTCAGCCGGAGGATTAGGCAAGGTGATTTTGGAGCTGAGTACTTTGTCTAGCGAAATCGATTCGGTCTTGCCAGCGGCAGTAACACGTATCAGGGCGGCCTTGCTGCCGGCCTGCACGGCCAAGTAAACGCTTTTCGTTTTGGGGTGGACAGCCAAGTCAGCGACCTTCACTTCCGCTGCGGCGATCGCGTCCTGAAGGCTGGACTGTAACGCAGCGATGTCATAAGCGGCCGTGTCAGCCTGGCCTCGCTCCTCGGTGTCGATCGCATAAATGGTGGCTGCCATCGGATCACCGACGATCAAAATGCCATCGGGCGTGAACGCTAGAGGTCCCGCCGAGGCAAGCTCGATGGTGCTACTCTCCAGCCCGTAATCGACCGCCAGCACCGGTGAGGCAGCAAACAGAAGCCATGCGGACAGCACCGCGAGAAATCGATGGTTGACTTTCATAACGAAATCCTGAAGAAAGGTGAGGTAACCCGCAGCCGAGATCTTTTATACCAGATCACGGCCCTACATTACGTCCCTGGAATGACGAAAAAGCATTGGCAAACGCCCTGATGCGCCAGCCAACGCTTTCGTCGTTTCCCCGCATCGTTCCCCCGCATCGCGGAGAATGCCGGTTGGAAGTTAAGACCCGGTGCGGAACGCCGCGGCGGTCGCCTCCCCGAGGTCGAGGTTATCAAAGTCCAAACCATCGACGGGGCTGGCAGGCAAGTTCGCCGGCGGCGCCGTCTGGGCTCCCTCATCGGTCACCGCCCCATTGCCTTGCAAAGGACTCGCGCCTTGCGGAGGACCCGATTCGGTCACCGGGGGTTCGGCTAGCGTGCTCGCAGCGGGGGCTCCCCCAGGGGAAACCGGTTCCGCAGCGGTGACGCCAACGGCGGGCCGGGGAATGTCGGCGAAAGCCAGCACTTGAAGATTGTTCGCTTCGTTGGACTCCAATAACTGATCATAGCTATCGATCGCCACGACCAGCGAACGAAAGCAAAGCGCCTGACCATTGGCACGCCCCATCGCGAGCGCTTCGATGGGCAGGTGCATGGAAATTTCGGTCGCTTGTCCCGCACATAGTTTGTCAATGCGCTGCACCGTGGTGGGCGACAGCGGATGGATTCTGCCAAACGCCGCGACTACAGAAACGTGGAAATTGCAGACGTCGCGCTGACTATTATTCACGATGGTGATCGCGAACAGCGGCCCGCAGTCTCCGTCTTGCTCGGACAGCATCGTGACCGATTTTAATTCCAGGTCACCCAGCTCCGTCGACGGAATGACCGCCGGCCCGTGCGGCGTGACTTGCAATAGACCAGACGAATGGGAAGCCACTGAACTGCCATCGCCATAACGCAACATCAGTGAAATGACATGCTCGCAGGTTCGCGGCGTGCCAAGCAAGCCTTGCGAGACGCCAGCGCCGTTGCCGCCGTATTGGGCGTTGGCCTGCGATCCGCCAGCGAGCAGGGCTGCGGCACCGATCAGCAGCACCGTGGTAAACAATAAACGCATCACGAATCTCCTTGTAGATGATTTGAATGTAAAGGTTGGCAACGGTCCCCGTGGCTGCGGCGAGTTCACGTGGCAGCGGGCAGCAACGAAAACATGGTTGTAAAAAAAGCCCGATGCCTGCGGGAACAGAGCATCGGGCTGAGCATTAGGCAGTCAACGTTTGAGCCTCAATTTCTAGTAGCAACCCCAGTAGCTATACACGGGTGCGCAGATCGGCGTGTAATAGGTGCGGTACGAGTGGTAGCTGTACAGCGGTCGGCAGTAGCTGTACGAAGGGTAGCAGTGCCCGTACGAAGGGTAGCGATGGCCGTAACTGTAACCATGGCCGTAGCTGCTGTAGCCGACGCGACGGAAGCAGGCTTCGATGGCGTCATCCTCTTCCGGTTCCGCGGCATCGGCCAATTGGTCGATGTCCAAGTCGCCGAAGTCCAATTCTTCGACTTGAATGTCCGCCACGGCGATACCCACTTCCCCGCCGGCGGCCAACTCATTCAGCAGATCGTTGTCTTCCGCTTGAACGGTGCAAGCCAAAACGAGTGCGGGGATGATCGCCAGCAGCATGTTCTTGAGCAACTTCTTCATCGTTCGATTCCTTTGGTTGACAGCAATGAGAAAGGGGGAGAAGGCGGTGCTGTCTTGGGTCGCTTTCTCGTGAACATCCGGTCGTTACGATGCCAAGCGACGGAACCCTCCAAGCGTTACAACAGAAATTTAAAATTCCGAAAGTCGAACGTTTTGCCGTTCGCGGCCTTGTTTTGCCCTGCCTTGTGTTAGTGGCGGGGAATGCCCAACAGGGATTCCGAATCGGTCGCCGGCAAACCGTCTTGCGCTGCTGTGGAAAGTCCGCGGCAAAGGGCGGGTTGGTTTTGTCGTAACACTTTCACTCCCGGCACGCTTGTTCCTCTAGAACGCGAGCGCGCCTGAGCGCGACGCCTCTGTCTGAACTCGAACCTACCAGGTGTAACCGATGAAAAAGCACTCCACGCTTCCGCTTAGCTTGCTGGTCAGCCTCTGCGGAGCCCTGGCTTGCCAAGCCGACGACGATTTATTCTCCAAAGTCACGATTGAAGCGCCCTTCGTCCGCAACAGCGATCAGCAACCTCACGTTGCCGAAGACGCCTCGAGGATCGCCGGACCGTCGGCGCTATCGAAGGTCCTGCAAGAGGCTCCGTTGCCAGCCCGACCCTTGTCGGCCAGCACCGTGGCATCGGAAGTCAAGCAAGGCACGTGGACCATTCCGGTCCGCGTGATCGTGCATGTCGATGACGATCAATTGGAAATCGCGTTGCTACTGAAGTCGTTTGCCAAGCCGACCGATGAAGCGGGTTTGCCAAGCAAACAACTACTGGAATTGATGGCCTTAAACCGCAGCTATGCGCCCGCTTCGTTTACTTATGATCCCGCTAAAAAACGGATTGAACTGCGGCAACGGATCAGTAATCGCGGCGTTACCAGTGAACGGCTTAAACGACAAATGCAGGACCTTGCGACGATCGCTGTCGAGAATGAAGCGGCCTGGAATCTGACAGTCACCACTGTCACGGCCAATAATTCGACGACTCCCAAACAACCGTCTCAGTCGCCTGCCAAAACCGGCTCGCAACTTGCCGCGTCCGCCTTGACCGGTATCTGGGCCGCCGACCGTGGCAAAGACGAAGCGATCGCCTTAAAGCTTGCCGCGGATGGCTCGTTCATGCTGGCGATCGTCAAAGGCGAAACCTCCAGTCGCTCCGAAGGATCGTTTTCGATTACCGGTACCAATACGCTGGAGCTGAAAGGAAACGACGGCACTCAACTTTCGGGAGCCGTTCAATTGCAGGGCGACAAAGGCTTTCAGGTTTCCCTGCCGGGCAACGCGACGCCGCTAACGTTCACCAAAGCCGAAGGTGCATGAGTCAAGCGGCTGGCGCCAAACACCGCCGATATTCGGGACCGATCATGGTGCTCGATCGGTCGCTGCCGTCGGTTCGATCTTGGCACCCAGCGTGCCCGCGAACACTTCGTCCAGACGCTCCTTGATCAGCCGCGCCCACAACTGATAGCCGGCAGCGGTCAAGTGCAACTTGTCATCACGAAAGAAAACCTGGATCGGTTGATTGTCCTCGGTCAAAAAGTATTCCGCGGTGGGCAAGAAGTAGGTCTTTGGCTCTGTTAAACAAACATCGCGCATCGCCGCGTTGACCTGCCGGATCCGCGGCCAGACCGACCAACGCCTCTCCGTTGGCGTCACCTCGATCACCAAGACAGACGCATCGGGCTGGTGAGCACGGGAGACGCCGACGATGTATCGCAGCAGTTCGGCCACTTGCGCCGGGGTTTTGTCATCGTCGTTTCCCGCGACATCATTGGCGACAAAGATGACCATGGCGCGATAGCGGTGCGGTTCGATCAGTCGCTTGGCAAACACCGCCAGATCCGAAAATTTGGCACCGCCGTAGCCGCGGCGAATGGGCGAGTAGGGATGCATGTCTTCGGCGATTGTCTTCCACAGCCGAATGCTGCTGCTACCGATGAACAGGATGTTGTCCTCGGAGACCGTCACGGTTTGATCCAACTGCTCGAGTGCCGCGATATCGGCCGCCCATTTTTGCTCCGCTGCGGCTGAATAAGACGCGTAGATAGGCGGCGTCGTCTCTTGGGCCGCCAAGCTGGCACACAACACGACGACGCAACCCAACCCAAGCAGCGGATTCAAGCCAACCAGAAACAAGTGACGCATCAGAAAACTCTTCGGCAGGAAAGGGTGGGGAGGCAGAGCGTGCTGTATGATAGTGCCTGCTGTCGCGGATTTCTAATGTTGGAGGGTGCTGTGAAACGATTGCCTTTGTTGTGGACCCTCGCCGTGTCGCTGCTGACCGCCACGGTTTGCAGTCCTCCCGCGGTTGCTCAGGCAACCGTGAAGTGTGTCGAGACCACCGAACGCATCACCGTTCGCAGTGGCGAACAGGAATTGCTGACGTACCACAAGCAAGCCGTCGCATCTCCAGCGGGGTTCGACCCCGTCTATGCTCGTAGCGGCTATGTGCATCCGGTGCGCACCCTCAGTGGCCGCGCTGTGACAGGCGATTTTGCTCCCGATCATGCTCATCAGCACGCCCTGTTCGGAGCTTGGGTCAAGACGGAATTCAACGGCCACGCGGTCGACTTTTGGAATCTACACAAACGGACCGGCCGGGTGGCGCACCGACGCGTGTTGGCGATCGAGAACGATGCCGCGGGAGCGGGATTCCGGGTCGAACATGTCTACCAAGACATGACCGATCCGCGGCAACCGGTCGCCGCCTTAATCGAAACCTGGACCGTCAAGGTTCCGCATCCGACCGATGGCGTGCTGGTGTTTGACATCGACATCGAACAACGCTGTGCATCGGAGTCGACGCTCAAGTTGCCGCGGTACCACTACGGAGGCATGGCGCTGCGAGGCAGCAACGCTTGGTTCCGCGCCGACGCCGATCGCCTGCACGCCGCGTGGGCGAAACAAGTGGCCAACGATCCGCAGACGCCACCACCCGCTGTCGAATCGATTGGCTTTGATTTTCTAACCAGCGAAGGGCGTCATCGGCATGACGGAAACCATACCGCCGCGCGGTGGGTCGATATGACGGGCCTAGTGGAGGGGCAGCTCGCCGGCATTGCCATGCTCAGTCACCCCAGCAACTTCCGGGCTCCTCAGCACGTTCGGTTGCACCCAACCAAACCCTACTTTTGCTTCACGCCGATGATCACCGCGGGCTTCGAGATCTCACCTCGGCAACCCTACCGAGCTCGCTACCGTTACGTCGTCCACGATGGAGCCCCCGACGTCGGGCAACTGACAACCCAGTGGCAGGCCTTCGCCCAAGCGGAAGCCAGCGAGCAAGAATAAGCTTCGGCACGGAAGGCGGCAGGTCGTCGGGCAATTCGCTCGGAGCGACGTTAGAAGATTAGGCGGCGGCATAAGCCACCGCTTCCGTCTGCCCGCAGGGCTAAACGTCTGCCCGCAGGGCTAAAGATGTGCAGGCTCGTGATCGTTAAGGAAGCACGGGCGGTACCGCGGGGCTGGTTGGGCCGGGGGGAATGAAGTCGCCGTCATCGTCACCAATGGCAGCCAAACCAGCGGCTAAGCCAGCCAGACCCAGCAGACCAGAACCTCCTGCACCGGCACCACCTCCACCACCTCCGCCGCCGCCGACAGTACCGCTACCGACGCCTCCACCACCTGCCGCGGTAGGAGGAGCAGGCGGAGCTGCGGCAGCCATGGCATCGGGTGACGCCGCGTAGGCATTGAGAATCACTTGACGCAAATACGCCAGCATGGCGGGTGGAATCAACGGCACGTCCAACATGGCGCTCGCACCGCCATCGGCTTGGAATGCGGCGGTCTGGAAAACATCCTTGCCGGTCCGGCGTGCTACATTGGGCTCTGGCAAGTCCGCGCCGGCTTCCACCACTTCAAATGCGAACGCGGCGTAACCCCCGGGACCAGCGGCCACCAAACCGTACACTCCGGCACTCATGTCACTGGTTTCAAAATAGCCGCTGGAGTTGGCAACCGTGCTGCGGAAATACAGCCCGTTCTTGTAGATCGTAATGTTCGTTCCCGCGTAATCGACAATGGCATTGGGATCGACGACGGTATAGATACGGCCCGGCACAGTGCCGTCTGCTTTCAGATTGACTCGATAGTAGAGCGACGACTTGGTTTCGTAACGCTGAAAGCCAGCGTACTCGGCACGCGTAAAATCGGAGGCCGCTGGACGCAAAGCAGCATAGGCGTTGGTGTTCTTCAGCACTTCGTTGGGCGAAATTCGCATCACGGGCAAACGGAAAGGAGTCGCTTCGGCTGCGACCAGGGCATCGGCCGCCGGTGGCTCGACAGCCGGTGGTGCGACTGGAGGAGCTTCCTCGGGTGGAGTCATCTCCTTGGCATACACAGCGACCGTAGCGTGGGTGTCTGGGCCGGTGACCACCAAACCGACGACGCCTTCTTCCACGCCTTCAAAGGCGACGTTGCCCTCGGAATCGCTCTTGGCGAGTTGCTGGATGCCACCCGGAGTGATCAGCGTCACGAAGGCATCATCCAAACGAGTATCGGCACCGTAGTCGCCGATATTTTGCAGCTTCAGAGTCAGACGCGAATCTTCGATTTGAGCAAAGAAATCGGCGGGGACCTCTTTCTTCTCACCCTGCATAAAGTTTGCTGGTAACGTCCGTAGTTCGGGTGCTTGAGCGCTGGCTGGCACCGTTGCACTACCGGCCAACAAAGCGGCGAGGGCAACAGCGGAAAGAAGGATGCGGCTCATGATAATCGTGCCTGACAATAAGTGAGGGTCGGTCGCGTGGCGATGTGCAGAGGGGCCAGGGAAAACCGGATGGACTCTACACGCTTCTCAGCATAGCCCGCCTCGCCTCGAGGATAAAGCTGTAGTATCTGGGAGTTTTAGGAAAAATATCCTAATTGCTCCGCATTGCCGGCATTGAGCAGCCCTTTGGAGGGGCTTCGCCTGCGCGGAGGTAGCTACCGCAGGTCACACGCTTCGTCCAGGGTGACGTCGGCTTGAGGGCTGAACTGGAGGGCTTGATTGGGGGGGTGCCCGCTGCTGGTGCACCCTCGCAGGTCGGCCTTCGTATCGATATCGAAGGAGAAGCCTAACTCGCGGTTGTCGCGCAACGTCAGTCGATCGGCCACAAACTTGGCAGGTTCGACCGATTGTTGGTTGTGTTTCACGATCACTCCGACGCGACTGTTGGCGATCGAGCCGGCGGTGAAAGTGGCCTCGCCATCGATCTGCTGAAAGCCAAACGCGGCGTTGTCTTCGATCGCCACCCGCTCGGCCTTTAGGGTTCCTTTGGGTCCCGACACGAACAGGCCTCCGGCGGGATTTTCACTGATGCGGCCACCGACGATGGTCAACTGGCTGTCGTGCGCCTCGATGCCGGCATCGAAGCCTTTCTCGATCACGCAATTATTCAGGCTTAATCGACTGCCTTCGCGAGCGTAGACGCCAAAGCGTTTCATCTGTGAAATCTTACAATCGGTCAGGTCCGCTGCTCCTTGTGTCATGGCAACGCCTAGTAGGCTGGTCCTCAGTTCACAATCGGTCGCCTGCAACAGCCCGTCCTCTAGGATCCCAAAACACATTTGCATCGAATCGGCGATCGTGACGCCTTGCAGCGAGATTTTGCCTGCTTCGGTTTGGACGCTGGCCATGCAGCGGGTCAACTTGCCACCCTGGACATCGATCTGCCCTTCGGAGACGGCGCGGATTCCGGCCACCGTGCAGCCATCGATCGAGCACTGTTTCACTAGCACGGGCGTCTGGCCGGTCCGTTCGCAGTAGATACCGTACTGCGTGTTTCCGAGAAACTCGCAACCGACAATTTGCCCAGTGCAGCCAATCAGTTCGATCGCCGCATCGAAGCAATTTCGAAACACACAGTTTTGAAATTTCACCGGTTCGGTATCAACGCAAGAAATCGCGGAGTCCGAACTGGTACTAAAGGTCGAGTTGGCCAGAGTCAGCGCGGTGCCTTGTCGCGCCTTGATGCAGTTGAAAGTGGATGCGGTGATTACGCAGTCATCCAGTTGAACCGAACCGTTGATCAGGTCGATGGCGTTGAATTCGTTGCGGCCCTTGATCCCCAAGCCGCGCAACGTCAGCCGTTCAGCGACAACGTGACCGCCCATCATCAACAGGCAGGGCCCCGCCTCGCTTTGGATTTCGACTTGGCCGCGATCTTTGGCACCGAGTAGATGCACCGTTTTGCTGATCTGCAGCGATTCGCTGTAGTACCCCGGCGCGATCCGAATTTCTCCGCCATCCTCGACGTCGCGAAGCGCGTCGCTGATCGTCAGGTGGGTGCCTGATCCATCGGGCGAAACGGAGAGTTTGGCATAGTCGATCGACGGCGGATCCGGCTTGACCATGGGGATGACCGGAGGCGTTGATTCGGGCGGTCGATCTTGCTCGATTTCCAGATCGTCGTCACCATCTCTCCGTTCGTTCGGAGGCGTTAAGTCGCCCGCGTCGGCCACTGCGACCAACCCCTCAATGTCGGCCTGCTGCGCAACAACGGGGGCTTTGCCGAGGTTGCCTCGGTTGAGGCCGTACAGCACGCCCGCTGCCGAAGCGATTCCGACCACGACCGCCAGTCCTCCCATCCACAGCCACAGCGCAGGGACGGGGGCCGCGTGCCTGCCAGAGACACGTGAGGAGGGCTGAGTCGAGGTGGACAACGAATCCTGTCCGCGGGGAGTCGCGGCCTGCGATATTCCGGCGGCGCCCGACTGCATCCATGACGCGGCGTTGCCTGGCTCGCTGCCCGATGCTCTGGGGCTGAGTGGATTGTGTGAGAGCTGACCGCCGTACGAGGACCGCCCTTCGCTGGCTTCCAATTCTTCGATGACCCGTTCGACTTGATTGGCAAGTTCGTCCGCCGAACTATAGCGGTCGCGGGCTTTCTTGGCACAGCAGCGGTCAAAAATTTCGTCCAACTGCAAAGGGATCGCTGTCGAGCGTTGGGTGAGCGGACGCGGATCGCGGCGGCAGATTTCGCGAATCAATTTGTCGACCGATTTCGCGGCGAATGGAGGACGGCCGGCAATCAGTTCGTACATCAACACGCCGACGGCCCAAATATCGGTGCGTCCGTCGAGCCAATCGGCTTTGCCGCGAACTTGTTCGGGAGACATATACAGCGGTGTGCCGGCGACCTCCCCATCGCGACCATCCTGTTCGTCTTCGCGTAGCGCTAACCCAAAGTCGGCAATCCACGGTTTGCCTTCACTGTCGATCAGAATATTTTCCGGTTTCAGATCGCGGTGAATCATCCCGCTGCGATGGGCCGCGGCGAGTGCCCGGGCGACTTCGCGGACAATCGACAGAGCGGGCAACAAGCCGATCCCGCCGACTCGTTTCAGCAATTCTCGGAGGTTCGGACCGTCAATGAATTTCTGCACCACATACGGCGAGCCATCTTCGGTCACATCGACATGATAGATCGGTACGATTCCCGGCCGCTCGATCTTGGCCGCCTTGCGTGCTTCATCGATGTATTGCTGCTGCAGCTTGGCGGAATTCAGCAGCGGCACTTTGATGGCGACTTGGCGATCGAGCCGCGAATCGAGGGCTTGATAGACGATCCCAAAGGCACCCCGACCGAGTTCGCGTTCGATTTGAAAGGCCCCCAATTCCGTGGGCACCGAAGCTTCGTCGCCGGCGAAACCGCTGTTCTTCGTGTCCCCCTGGGACGTCACATGCAGGTACGTCGCGGCCAGCGATTCACTTTCGGCATCGCGTTTTTCGGCTTCGACACCAAGCCGTTCTTGGGCGGCGAGCAACCGCTCGTGGCCGACCACGTGGTGTGCCGACGGCAAGGACTTCAAAAATGCCTCAATCGTGGGATTCTCTCCATCGCGCCAAGCCCGTTCGAAACGTTGAACCAGTCGGTCGATCAGCAATGCGTCGGCGAGAATGGTGCCCTGAACGGAAGGATCCATGAATCAGTCCACGCGATGTGGGTTGGGTGCTCGATCAATCAGAGCATGTGGGTCGGAATCAGAGGCAAGTGGGTTTCACAGTCGCTTGCCTGCAAACGCAGCGGTCCGCTCACCGCCACCGAAAAGCTGCCATTCTATCCCCAATGTCGGGGGCGGCAAATCAGAATGCAAGAGACAGTCATCAAAAAGCCCGCATTCTCGATCACCTATTCGTAATTTGCTTCGATCCGGCTAACCTTGCGGCTTCGAATGGCCGGCAGTGCCACTCGAATTGCCGCCGCTAACTCGACAGCGCCATGTGGAATGTACCGCTTCGGTGCTCGTCGCCGTTTTTGCGATGAGAACCGCGGCGATCGCCAAAACGGCTTTTTGCTTGAAGACTCAGCACATCACAGGAATGTCTGTTCAAACTGACGCTGCCCAGCTAATTCGCCTACTGAGCCGCCTCGAAAAGGAAAGAATCCCCTATGACGCCTCCCAATATTGTTTTCATCATCACCGACCAGCAGCGTTACGACACGATCGCGTCGCTCGGTTTCCCGCACATGGATACGCCGCACCTCGATCGCCTCGTGCGGGAAGGCACCCATTTCACGCAGTGTCACGTGACGGCGGCGTCGTGTGCACCGGCCCGGGCCAGCTTGTTCAAAGGATACTATCCGCATACTACGGGGATCCTCCGCAATGCGGACACGTGGCGACGCAGTTGGATCGAGCAGCTGAACGACGCCGGCTACCACTGCACCAACATCGGCAAGATGCACACCTGGCCGTTCGAAACGGAACTCGGTTTCCACGAACGCTACGTTGTCGAAAACAAAGACCGTTACCTGGAAGGGCGGTATTACTTTGATGAGTGGGACAAGGCACTGCGGTTTCGCGGCTTGGTGAAACAACAGCGCGAGCTGTATCGCCAGCGTGATGATTATCGCCAAGCCTTGGGTGCCTTTGACTGGGAGCTTCCCGACGAAACGCATCCCGATTTTTTTGTCGGCGACATGGCGACTTGGTGGATCGAATCGTATCCACGCACCGAACCGCTGTTCTTGCAGATCGGCTTTCCTGGCCCGCATCCACCCTACGATCCATTGCCACGGTACGCCCAGCCGTACCTAGAAAAAAAAATGCCGTTGCTGCCGGTTACTGAAACGGAACTGGCCAACCAGCCGCCGGCGTTTAAAGAACTGCGGCAACATAATCAAGACGTCGATCATGATTCTGTGGTCCTCGATCTGAATCCCAGCGAAGCCCAACGTCAACGGCAGCGGGCCTACTACTGCGCCAACGTGACGATGATCGACGAGAAGGTCGGCCAGATCATGGCGGCGCTCGAGCAACGGGGCACGCTCGATAATACGATCGTGATCTTCACCAGCGACCATGGTGACTGCCTGACCGACCATGGCCACAGTCAAAAGTGGACGATGTACGATGCGATCACGCGGGTGCCGTTGATTGTTTGGGCGCCGGAACGGTTGCGCGTTGATGGTCGCTTTACCGCGGGCACCGAAGTCAACGGGCTGATTCAGCAGATGGATTTGGGGCCGACGATCTTGGACTGGGCGGGGCTGCCGACGCCTGAGGACTGGGAAGCCCGATCATTGAGCGGAGCCTTGGCGGGGGACCCGGATTGGCACGGCAGGCCGTTCGTCTACTGTGAACAAGCTCGGGACGGCATCCTGACCGGCTGTCAGTTCATGACGATGGTCCGCGATGCGCACTACAAGTTGGTGCATTTCCTGGATGAACCGCACGGCCAACTGTTTGACTTGCGGGAGGATCCCGACGAACGGAACAATTTGTGGAACCATCCGGCGGCGGCCGCCCAGCAAACGCGGTTGCTGGCGGAGCTACGTGAATGGCGGATTCGTAGCGGGTTGCATACCAAGGATTGGTGCAGCGATTGGCGTTAGAGCCAACTCAATGACTCAGGGAAGCCGCGGTGGCTGAAGCGGTTGAGCGACCGGAGCATGTCCGTGTTGCTGTAACAGCTTTTCGATCTGCTTTCGCGTCTTCTGGCGGGTTTCGTCTCGGTCGGTGGGAAAGCCGACCGAAGAGACATCGAAGGCGATCTTGCGATGCTCGATGGCGAGCGGAAAGCCGACCTCTTTCAGCGGGACTTTGTAAAGCGTTGCAATCGCCGCCATCGCCACATCGCTGGTGCGAACTTCGATGGGGCGCCCGGCCTCTTCTTCGACCACGCGATCGTCATCTAAGAAAGGACGCACCGCCGGCGCATCGTCAGCCGAACCAAAGCGAGCCATCGCCTGCAAACCGGCTTGTACGTTTTCGGCGTCGCGCGCTTCATAAGCGGCTCGCAAGGCCAGCGTCTGCGCCTCGGGCCCCATGTCCCACTGCATGGCCAGCCACAGCGTGTCCCGAGCATGGTCGACGCGTGAACGACGAATCCAGTTGCCCACCAACATCCTGAACGGGTCGTTCAGTTGCGCATTCTTTCGCAAATCATTAGCAAGCGAGCGACGCAGCAGCGACATGGTCAGCGTTTGAACTTCGGCAGAAATCGGTACGTTGGGATCGGCGACAACCCACAAAATTACCAGCAAGTCCTCACGTTCGGGGACTTGCATCTGTTCGGTCATCAAGCGTCCCATCCGATGCGTCACATGCTCCAGTTCCAACGTGCGGTCGCGAGCAGTGCCGTCGAGCGCGTCGAGCAACTGTGGGTATTTGCGGCTTGCCGCGACAAAAATTTCCCGCAGCTCGGCATTATCGTCCATCAAGGAAGAGACATACAGCCAGCCGGAGAATGAATCGCCCACGTCATTGCCAGCCAGGAAGGAGGTGGCGCGGGCTTCGAAATCACCGTCGACAATGTGATGATAGATCGACATCGCGCGGGCGCGGATTTCGGGATCGCTGTGCTCGGTGGCGGCCATTCGCAAGCGGGGCAGCATCGTCGCACCCACCTGTTTGAGCCGAGCGAGCGCCTCTTCGCGAACGGCAAACTTGGCCGAGCCTAGCTGTTCGATCAACGCATCCCGCTCGGTCACCGACAGTGTGGGCAAGGCCACCTCCGCTGCGGCGGATTTCGCAACGAGGGGCGGAGGGCCTTGTGCGACACCCTCGGCCTCGCCCAGTGTCAGCAAGACTGCCACCACAAGGGGCCCGACCATCGACGACGAGAAGCAGCTCGAACGCCGGGGCCAACGCGTCCGGCTAAAGCCCGCAAGCGGTAAATGGTACCGGACGCGAAAGTTCCGAGCGATCCTCAACAGAGTAAAAACCATGCGTGGACTTTGCCTGAATGGAGGTTTTGAGGGACAAACCGTTGTCGCTGGTTGCCGTAGAGGCTAGACTTCAAGGGTACAGGGATTTGCGGCCGCTTGCAGCCTTAACTGCTAAAGAGCCATCCGACCCCACCCGATCAACCGTCCTTCTGGGACGTCCTGTATTCTAACCGGGGTTGTGAAAAGGCCAACGGCGAATAGGCTCGCAACACGTCGGCATCTCTCTGCATTGTTGGCTTCGGCCACTCGCTACCGATCAAATGTCCGCAACTGAACGGGAATCAAACATGGCTACAGGAACGCCCATGGATATGGAAGCAACGTCCAACACGTCCGCAAACTCGACGTCCGGGGATTCCCCGGCGGTGCCCAAACGGGGCATGTCGACCGATAGCGTGCACGCGGGGGAGCAACGCCAAAAACCGGGCGATTCGATCACCGATCCTATCTTTTGTGCTTCGACATTTACGTTTTCGTCGACCGCCGACCTGCTGGAATACGTCGAGGGGCGCTCCGAACGTGAAGAGTACGGTCGCTATGGCAACCCCAACGAAAAAAGTGTCGAAGGCAAATTGGCGGCGCTCGACGCGGCCGAGGCGGCGATCGTCTACAGCTCGGGAATGGCCGCCATCGTCGGTCTGCTGATGGCCAAACTAAACGCCGGAGACGAAATCGTCTTCTTCGATCAATGTTACCACCGCAGTCGCGAATTCTGTGCAAAGCACTTGGCCCGCTTCGGCGTCGTCACGCGACAGGTTCCCACCGGCGATTTTGCCGCGATGGAGGCGGCGATCAATGACAAAACCAAAATGTTGGTCAGCGAGTCGCCGACCAATCCTCACCTCACGACGATTGACCTCGAACAGTTCGCCGCGATCGGCAAAGCCCACGAAGTCGAAACGTTGATCGATGCCACTTTGGCGACTCCCTACAATATTCGCCCGATCGAATGGGGCGTCGATTACGTGTTGCATTCGGCGACCAAGTACATGGGCGGGCATAATGATTTGCTGGCCGGTGCGATCTGTGGCAGCGAAGAAAAGCTCGAATCGGTGCGGGCACTCCGTGGCATCCTGGGTGGTGTCAATTCGCCTCACAATCTGTATCTGCTCGAACGAGGCCTGAAGACGTTCGAGCTGCGGATGCAACGACACAACGAGAACGGTCAGCGTGTGGCTGAGTTTCTGGCCGGACACCCACGGGTCGAGCGGGTCTATTATCCGGGCCTGCCCTCGCATCCGTCGCACGAAATCGCCGCCTCGCAAATGCTCGGTTTTGGCGGCCTGATTACCTTCGAAGTCGCCGACGCCGACTGGCAAGCGGCCTCGCGGATTGTCGATGCCGCCAAGATTCCGCGGATCGCGCCAAGCTTAGGCGGCGTGGAGTCGTTGATCGAACAACCGCTGGTGATGAGCTACTTCAACTATTCGCCCGCCGATCGTCAGAAGTTCGGCATCACCGACAATATGATTCGCTTGTCGTGTGGGATCGAGAACAGCGAAGATCTGATCGCCGACCTCGCGCAGGCTCTGCAAGCATGAGTGAATCGCCATCCAAATCGCTGCAGTTTCGCACCCGCGCCATCCATGTCGGTAACGAGGTCGACCCGCAGACCGGCGCGGTCGTGCCACCGATACACTTGGCCAGCACCTTCCGCCAGCCCGGGGCCGGCAAGTGGGGCGAGTTCGACTATTCACGCAGCGGCAATCCAACGCGGTCGGGCTTGCAGCGGACGCTGGCGTCGCTCGAAGGTGGCTGCGGAGCGCTCGCTTTTTCCAGCGGCATGGCGGCGATTCATGGCGTCACGATGTTGCTGGAAAGTGGCCAGCATGTCGTCGCCGGATCGGACATCTATGGCGGCGCGTACCGCTTGCTGCACAAGATCTGCAATCGTGCGGGGATCGAAGTCACGTTGGTTGATATGACCGACCTCGATGCCGTGGCGGCTGCGATCCGCCCCGAAACGAAATTGTTGTGGGGAGAAACGATCGGCAATCCGCTGCTGACCATTCCCGACCTGAGAGGACTCTCAGCGATCGCACGCAGTGCCGGTGTGCTGTTTGGAGTCGACAACACGTTTGGCACTCCCGCCTTGGTCCGTCCGCTCGAGCACGGTGTCGATATCGTGATGCACTCGGCGACCAAATATCTGGGCGGGCACAGCGATTGCCTCGGTGGCACCCTGGCGGTGGCTGACGAAGAGCTGTTTGATCGCTTGTATTACGTCCAGAATGCGACCGGCGCGGTACTCGATCCGTTGAGCAGTTTCCTCGTTTCACGCGGCTTGAAGACCCTCGACCTGCGCGTCCGCGAGCAATCTCGCACCGCGCAGCAACTTGCCGAATGGCTAGAGCAGCATCGCCAGGTCAAGCACGTGCTGTATCCTGGTTTGCCTTCGCACCCTCAGCATTTGCGGGCCAAAGAACAGTTCGATGGTTTTGGCGCGATGCTCTGTTTCGAGCTGGAAGGCGATTTCCAGCAGACCGCCAGAGTTTGCGAAGCGACCGAGCTGTTTCACTTGGCGGTCAGCTTGGGGGCCGTGGAATCGTTGATCGAACAACCGGCCTCGATGTCGCACGCCAGCTACGACCCGGCGGACCGCGAACGCTTTGGCATCCGTGATGGGCTGATCCGGTTAAGTGTCGGCTTGGAGGCGGCCGCAGACCTGCAGGCCGATCTTGCGCAAGCGATTGACCGCGGCATGGCAGGCTGATGCGGCTCTAAAAGCGTCGGTCGACCGAGAAGCGAGCCAATTTGGTCAGCGTCTCCTTGGCGGGAGTCTCCTCTAAACCGGAGATCGCTGTCAGGGCCGCGTCGACGAAGGACAGAGCCCGCTGCTGCGTGTAGGTCTTCGCATCGCTCGCCGCGAGCAATGGTCGCAAATCGGCCAAACGCTGCTCCGCCGGTCCTCGCAGGATCTGCAGTACCTGTTCCCGCTGCAACGCGTCGCTGGCTTGCAGCAAACGAATCAGCGGCAGCGTCATCTTGCCTTGCAGCAGATCGGTGCCCAGGGTCTTTCCTGTCTTGAAGCTGTCGCCCCACAGGTCGAGGTAATCGTCGGCGATTTGAAAAGCGATCCCCAGCGCATCACCGTACTGGCTCAACGCTTCCACGGTGGCACCATCCGCACCCGCGTAGGCGGCTCCTAACCGGCAGGCGACACTGCACAGTTCAGCGGTCTTGCCTTGTACGATGCCGATGTAGGTCGCTTCATCGAGATCCAATTCGTCGCGGCTGTGGACTTGGCGAAGCTCGCCCTCGCACACCTTTCGGGCCGCTTCGCCGATCCACTGACAAGCCCGGGTGTCACCCAGCGTGGCCGCAAGGTGGAAGCTTTGTGCGAACAGATAATCCCCCAGCAGGATGCTCGTCTGAGCATCCCACTTGGCATTCACTGTCGGTACGTGACGGCGCGAAGCCGCGCCGTCCAGCAAATCGTCGTGAACCAGGGTGGCGGTGTGGACCATTTCCAACACCGTTGCCAGCGTCACATGATCATCGGTCGCCCGGCCTGTCGCCTCGGCGGCCAACATCACCAAGGCCGGACGCATCCGCTTGCCGCCCAACAACGCCCCATGTCGCAAGACCGGGGCCAAGCACTCGTAGCGGCTCTGCAGTTCATGCCGCAGCCGAATTTCGACCTGCTGCAACTGTGCGTCGACCGAGCCGTACCCAAATCGCACGCCCGCCGACGTCTCCGCAGCCGTCGGTAAATGCTCCAGGTTTGTGACCGTATCCATCAGAATTCCCGCAGTTGGAAGCGACTTTGGCCGCTTCGATCGCAGCCAGATTGGAACGACACCGCCCTGGGAATAACCGAGATTTCCGCGGAGTGGCAACAGACAGCGAAGAAAGAAACTTGGGGTTACTTCTTAGCCTTTTTCTTGGCTTTCTTGGGCGCTGCCTTCTTAGTCACCGTTTTTGTTTTTGCCTTGGCCTTGGCGGGAGCCGCTTTCTTCTTGGTCTTCTTGTCGCCGAATGCGGATGCCCAGCCTTCGGAGTAGGCTGAGTTCGAACCAATGCGTAAAATCGTCATGCTTCTTCAAAAGGGTTGGAGTCGTTGTCGACCGAGCCTATTTCCTCTGCTCGGCCGGTTACCCTCTATCCTCGCAAAAACCGTGCAACACTGACAAGGTGCCTGAAAAAACAGCGAGCCGAATGTTCGAAAAAAGTTGACCTAATCGGCTGGTCAAAGCCAAGCTGCACGCTGTGTCGACGAATCAGTTCAGTGGCGATGCTCGGGAACGTCAGGATGCATAGCGATCGTCGTGACAAAACGGCGTTGCCCATCACCGCTCACGCACCGCCAATCGATCGCGCACGTTAATTAGACCGAGTCTTGCCATGTCACGCTGGAAAACCGTACTAGCCGAATCACCGATCCTGCGGTCGCTTGCTCAATGGGCCCTGCTAGGCTTCGTGGCGATGTTCGCTTTTGGTTACATCGCGAGCGGATTAGGAGATCCCAAGGCGACCGTCGCCAGCTCGTCGCCTCCGATCCGTATCCCTCGCGAATCGCTGCAACCGACGATCGATGACCTGAATGCGGAGTTCCGTCAGCACTGGGAGAATGTCGGCGTTGCGGCAGCTCCCCAGGCCGACTGGGAGACGGTTTGTCGACGCATGGCATTGGCGTTGGTCGGTAGCGGGCTGTCGGTCGAAGAGATGCGTTACCTGGAGTCGCTGCCACCGGCAGACCGTCAAACGGTCTGCCTCGAACGCTTGTTGGCCGATGAACGCTTCGAAGATTACTGGGCGGAGCGACTGTCGCGGACCTTTGTTGGTGCCGACGAAGGTCCGTTTATCGTTTTTCGGCGGCGACGGTTTGTGATGTGGATTCGCGATCAACTGAAAGAAAACCGTCCCTACGATGCGATCATTCGCGATTTGGTTACGGCGCAAGGTTTGTGGAACGACCAACCCGAAGTCAATTTTTTAACCGTTACGTTCGAGAGTGGCGAAAATGGCCAGCCCGATCCGATTCCGCTCGCCTCGCGAACCTCGCGGGCGTTTCTAGGGATGCGGATCGACTGCTTGCAGTGCCACGACGACTTTCTCGGAAACGTGTCGCTCGGTTCTGTCAGCGACCAACGCAGTGGGACCCAACAGGATTTTCATCAACTGGCCGCCTTCTACAGCCCCGCTCGATTCAACGGACTGCAGGGCATTCGTAACGAAGAACATCCCTACGAGTACGAATACTTGTACGCCGACGAAACGGTCGAGGTCCCTCCGACGGTCCCCTATCGCGAAGACTTAGTCGATCATTCGCTGCCTGTCCGCGAACAGCTTGCCCAGTGGATGACGCATCCCGAAAACCGCCAGACCGCTCGCTGTGCGGTCAATCGTGTCTGGGCGCTGCTGTTCGGCAAGGCCATGACCGATCCGGTCGATGACATCCCCCTGCATGGACCTTTGCCGCCTGGCATGGATCGGCTGGCGGATGACTTCATCACTCACGGTTGGGACCTGAAACGACTGATTCGTGTGATCACGGCCACCGACGTCTTCCAGCTCGACAGCCGAACGCCGCAAGGGGGCACCTCATCGCAAGAACAAGCCTGGGCGCTGTTTCCCGTCACTCGCCTCCGACCCGAACAGGTTGCCGGCAGCATCATCCAAGCCAGCCGTGTGAAGACGGTCGATCGCGAAGGTTCGTTTATCGTTCAACTGCAAAAGATGTCCGAGTCGAATGACTTTGTGAAACGCTACGGCGATCAAGGTGAAGACGAATTTAATCTCGATGCGGTGACGATCACGCAGCGGTTGCTGATGCTGAACGGCAACCTCGTCAAAGAGCACACCAAAGACAACTTGGTGCTCAACGCGTGTACGCACATTTCGATGTTTGCCACCAGCGACGCACAGGCCGTCGAGACCGCGTATCTGGCTGTCTTGAACCGCCAGCCGTCGGAGAAAGAACTGGCAACGTTCGTCAGCCGCATCGAGGCGCATCCTCGTCGACAAGCCATCGAAGACATGTACTGGGTCTTGCTGAACAGCAGCGAATTAGCTTGGAACCACTAAGGATCGTGCGACAAAAAAGTGTCGGGTACCTTTTGCGAGGAACTCGCCCTTCGGGTGCTTCGCACAAAAGGTACCCGACACTTTTTTATTGCTCGGGTATTTTATTGCTCGGGTATTTTATTGCTCGGGTATTTTATTGCTCGGGTAAATGAGCCGCCTTGGCGATAGCCGCGGTTCCTGAATACAACCGGGGCTATCGCCCAAACGGCTAAGCAGAGCTCTGCGGAATGATTACTGCAAACCTGCCTAACGGACGTCGTCACCGTGAAACCTGACCAACCGATAACGCCCATTCAAAGGAACGTCCGAAATGCAATCGCCATCGCTCTGCCGAACCGCTCCGCACTGCTCCCGACGTTCTCTGTTGCGGTTTGCCGGCGGGAGTCTGTTCCTCTCGCCACTCGCGGCCCAGCTCGCATTGGCCGAGGAATCGAACCCGGCGGCACGGCCTAAGTCGGTCATCATGCTGTGGATGGAGGGAGCTCCCAGCCAACTGGAAACCTTTGATCCGCACCCTGGGACGAAAATTGGCGGCGACGCGAAGGCGATTGCCACGTCGAATAAGGACTTGCTGATTTCCGATTTGTTGCCTCAAGTCGCCGAGCAAATGCATCGGGCGGCCTTGGTCCGCAGCGTGACCGGCAAGGAGGGCGACCACCTCCGCGCGGTCTATAACGTCAAGACCGGCTATCGACCGAATCCTTCGCTGGTCCACCCGTCGATCGGCTCGGTCCTCTGCCATCAATCGAATGTGGGTGCGGAGATCCCGCGGCACATTTCCATCCTGCCGGGCGGTTCGCCGGCTCGTGGCGGCTACCTCGGTCCGACGTATGATGCCTTCAAAGTCTACGACCCCAACACGTCGGTCCCCGATGTTTCCCGACGGGTCGATGTGCCGCGATTCAATCGTCGTATCGAAGATCTGCTGGAGGTTGTCGAAGGCGAGTTCGCTCGCGGCAGGCTGCCCGACCTGGAACGCAATCGGACGCTGCACGCGACCGCCACGCGCGCTGCGTTGACGATGATGGACAGCACGCAACTAACCGCTTTCGATGTCTCGCAAGAATCGCAAACGTTGGTCGATGCGTTCGGCGACACCTCGTTCGGACGCGGTTGCTTGGCGGCGGCTCGTTTGATCGAGGTCGGCGTGCGGTGCGTCGAGGTCACGCTCGGTGGCTGGGACTCGCACGTCAACAATCACAGCTTGCAAGCGAGCGCCTGCGAAACCCTCGACCCGGCACTGGCGATGTTGCTGCAGACGCTGGCCGATCGGGATCTGCTGGAGACGACGTTGGTCGTGTGCGGTGGGGAGTTCGGTCGGACGCCGAACATTAATCCGGTCGGTGGACGCGACCACTGGCCGCACGGCTTTTCGACCTTACTGGCCGGTTGTGGAGTCCGGCCCGGCGCGGTCTTCGGCGCAACGTCTCCCGATCCCGACTTGGAAACCGACAAACCGGTAGCCAAGAATGTCGAGTCGCCCGTCGGAGTGGCAGACCTGCACGCGACCATTCTCGCCGCTCTCGGACTGGAGTACGACAAGGTGCTCGACACTCCGGTTGGTCGCCCGATGGCACTCAGCGAAGGCAAGCCGATCGCCGAAATTTTGACGTAACGTTCGCCAGCAAACAGGATCGGGAAGCGTGCCGGAGCGGGCGGCCTATTCGATCGCTTGGCTGCCGTAGGGCCGTGTGCTGATCACCCCTTCGGTCGGACTGCTGGCGGTCGCATACAGTCGCTTGGGAATCCGTCCGGCCAAGAAAGCGTCGCGGCCCGCGGTCGTCGCCGCCCGCATCGCGCGAGCCATCCGCACCGGATCACGAGCGTGGGCGATCGCCGTGTTCAGCAACACCGCGTCGGCACCTAGCTCAAAGGCTTCGGCCACGTCGCTGGCCGTGCCAACGCCGGCGTCGATAATCACCGGATAATCGGGATCGTCGTCTTTGAGGTATTCCAGAATGATCCTTAGGTTGTTCGGATTCAGTAACCCCTGGCCGGAACCGATCGGGCTGCCCGCCGGCATCACGCTGGCCGCGCCAGCCGATTTCAGCCGTCTTGCTGCCACCGGGTCATCGCTGGTGTAACACAACACCTGAAACCCATCGGCGACCAGTTGCTCACAAGCCCGCAGCGTTTCCAGCGGATCGGGGAGCAAAGTTTTGCTGTCGCCCAACACTTCCAGCTTGACCCAGTCCTGCCCTGGGTTCTCCAGCGTCCGCAGGATCTCACGACCCAGCCGAGCCGCTCGCACGGCGTCGGTGGCGTTGTAACAGCCGGCCGTGTTGGGCAGCAGGATGTAACGATCGAGATCAAGAAAATCGAGGATGTTCTGACCCGTGCGGTCGTACAGTTTCTCGCGACGGACCGCGACGGTGACGCAGTGCGCCCCCGATTCGAGCAACGAGTCACGCATGATCGGCATCGTGTCGTAACGGCCCGTGCCGACGATTAAGCGACTATTCAGGACATGGCCGCCCACATGCAAAGCTTCGTTGGCAGGCAGGTCAAGCGGACCATTTACGGACGTTTCCAATTCAGCCTCCACCGACCAGGGTGACCACTTCGACTCGATCGCCGTCGACCAACACGTGGACACCGTGTTGTTCGCGCGGCACCACGTCTTCGTTCACCTCGACCGCCAAATAATTTGGCGGCACATCGGCTAGTTCGACGAGGCGTTCGATCGTGATACCGTCGGGGAATTCCGCCCGCTGGCCGTTGACTTGCACGTACACTGCGTTCTTTAACCTTCGTCGAAAGCGGCGTCAAAGGCGCGACCGCTAGGAGCAAAATCGAGTTTCTTGGTGAACTCGCACGCTTCGCGAGCCCCAAACGTACGCTCCATGCCGCTGTCTTCCCATTCGATTGACAGCGGGCCATCGTACTGGATCACATTCAGTGCCCGGATGATCTCCTCAAAGTTCACATCACCACGGCCGGGCGAACGGAAATCCCAACCACGACGTGGATCGCCAAAGTTCAGATGACTGCAGTTGATGCCGGTTCGGCCATCCAAGGTCACGCTCGCGTCCTTGATATGAACGTGGTAAATCCGGTCGGGGAATTCGCGGATAAACTGCACCGGATCGATTCCTTGCCAAATCAGATGGCTGGGGTCGAAATTGAAACCGAATTCGGGCCGGTGACCAAGCGCCTCCAAGGCACGGTGGGCGGTGTAAATGTCAAAGGCGATTTCGGTCGGGTGGACTTCTAATGCAAACTTGACGCCACATTCGCCAAAGACATCGAGAATCGGATTGAATCGTTCCGCCAACAGATCAAAGCCGGCATCGATCATCGATGGCGGAACGGGCGGGAACGAATAGAGCAAGTGCCAAATGCTGCTGCCAGTAAATCCATTGACCACGTCGACGTTGAATTTCTGAGCCGCTCGAGCGGTGTTCATCAGCTCCTCGGCCGCACGAGCGTTCACTCCCGCGGGATCGCCATCGCCCCATAGGTAAGCGGGCAAAATCGCTTGATGCCGCGCATCGATATTGTCCAGCACCGCCTGCCCGGCTAGGTGAGCACTGATCGCGTGGCACTGCAGTCCCAACTGATCGAGATGCTCGCGTTTCTTGGCACAGTAGTCATCTTCGGCAATCGCCCGGTCGACCTCAAAATGGTCGCCCCAACATGCCAGCTCAATCCCGTCGTAACCAAAATCCTTGGTCATTTGGGCCATTTCGGAAATCGGCAAATCGGCCCACTGGCCTGTGAAAAGGGTGACCGGACGCGGCATCGGCGAGACTCCTAGAGAAGCAGGTAAGGTTTTGCGGAAGCCGTAGTTTGACGCTCCCAAGGAGCCCTTTCAAGGACGGGACGAAAGGCGGTGGTCGCGTCCCCACCGGAGTTCGCTGGTGCGGTCGACTTCGAGTAACCAATCTCGGTAAACCTATCAGTGATGGCTATCGTGGCTGGGGATTCCCCTCCACCGGTTGGCCCTCCACCGGTTGGCCCTCCAC
>CAYZHQ010000001.1:0-29691 GCA_964477385.1 uncultured Pirellulaceae bacterium | reverse complement strand
GGCGAGCTCCGCCGCACTGGCCCACGCTCCACCGTTGATCTCCGAGCGGGCCTCCAGTCGCACATAGCGGCCGGTGACCGCCGGGAAGGAGATCACCTGCGGCTTGCGCGTCTTTTCCAGTTCCACCGTCGCAGCGGCAGGGGGGAAATCTTTTGGATTGTTGCTGACCGACACCGCGGCCGTTTTGATCGTCCCATTCCAACCGTTGCCTTGACGAGCCACATACCACAACCCGGTCACCGCATACGGTTTTCCTAAATCGAGCACCAGCCAGTGCGGCGCGGCGGCCAGCGTGGGGCTGAACTGAGTATGCCAAACCGTACCGGCGTCGCCGTCGATCGCGTTGGAGGCCAGCTTACCATTGCTGCTGTTTTGGCTGCTGAAGTCGACCACTTTGAGTTGGTCCTGAGGCACCAAGTCCGCCGCTGGAATCGCCACCTTCACAGGCTTTGCCGCCCGCGACCGGCCCCCAAATTTGGCGCGTCGATCGCGTTGGTGCAACGTTTGGTCGGCGAACGTCCCTTCGACGACCGGTTCGTGTGCCGACGCCGCCAACGCCTGTAACTCAGCCAACCGCGCGGGGTGTTGTTTGGCCAAGTCATGGGCTTCGCTGATGTCGCTGGACAAGTCATACAGTTCCCACGGTGTGTCTTTGCCAGGCTGGATCGCCTTCCAATCACCTTGGCGGATCGCGGTCTGGTTGCCCAGTTCCCAATACAAGAATTCGTGGCTGCGCTGCGCATGGCCGGCCGTTTCCGGTCCGAGCAATTCCGGCACAATGGAAATTCCGTCGAGGTCGCTGGGGACCGCAACGCCAGCCAATTCGGCAACCGTTGGCATTACATCGGGGAAATACCACAAGTGGTCGCTCACCCGGCCCGGTGCGATCTTGCCGGGCCAGCGGACCAGCATCGGAATCCGCAAGCCTCCTTCGTACAGTTGACCTTTGCGGCCGCGAAACTCGACGCCCGTTTCCGGATGCACGTTGGCACCATGAAAGCCTCGCGGGTGCTCCTTGCTGGCGAAGTAATCTGCGCCGCCGTTGTCGCCACAGAAAAAAACGATCGTGTTCTCTTCCAGGTCGTGCTCTCGCAACAGGGCGAGTACCTCGCCGACCTGTCGGTCGACCATCGATACCATGGCCGCATAACGCTTCGCCTGCTCGGGCCAGGTTTTGTCTTTGTAAATCTGCCAAGCCGGATCGTCGTCGGGGATGTCAAAGATGCCGTGCGGAGGCGTGATCGGCATGTAACAGAAAAACGGTTGCTCGGCGTGCTCGCGAATAAAGGCTTTGGCTTGATCGACGATCATGTAATGCGAATAGGTTTCGCCGTTGCTGCCCCCATGGTTGCCGGCCAGCGGGACCTCTTCGCTGTTGCGAAGAATGTAGGGCGGATAATACGAGTGAGCATGCACCTGGTCGTAGTAGCCATAAAACAGGTCAAAACCATGCCTTTCCGGCACGCCGGTCGACCCGCGTCCCCCACAGCCCCACTTGCCGAACCCGCCGGTGGCATAGCCAGCCGGTTTCAAGATCGAGGCGATGGTTGCTTCGTCCGCACGCAGAGGAGTGCCTCCACCGTTGGACCGTACCGAAGTATGCCCGCTGTGTTTGCCGGTCATCAGGCAACCACGCGTCGGGGCACACACCGAGGAACCGGCCATCGCCTGCGTGAACCGCACACCTTCACGAGCCATTCGATCCAGGTGCGGTGTCTCGATATTCGGATTCCCCATGCACGAAAGTTCGTAATACCCCAGCTCATCAGCCATGATGTAGACGACGTTTGGCGGCGCGGAATCGGCGGCTAATGCAGCGGGCGAGCCGGAGGCCAAGCCAAACGCAACCGCACCGAAGAACAAAGCAAAAACAGCGGGCGGTCGCGGGCAGATAAATCGCATCAGAACTTGCATCGGAGTCGGAGTTCGAAGGTTGTTTTCGCATCGGTTTGGTCATTCAAACCAACGCCGTCAGTGGAATCCAGTCCACCGGGCAGTTGGAAGCAACTGCTCATGTTAACTCGCCGGCGGTTGCAATTCATTAAGCAATGAGCGAAGAGTAAGTGTCGGGTACCTGTTGTGCGAAGCACCCGAAGGGCGAGTTCCTCGCAACAGGTACCTGACACTTTTTTGTCGCAAGATCCTAAGTCAGTCAGCCCTGCTAGGAAACGGTCTCTTCGTTCTTCCGTTTGCGATAGAGCGTCTTGCGGTCGAAGCCGAGGATTCGGGCGGCTTGCGTTTGATTCCCCCGAACGGCTTCCAGGACGTGGCGAATATAACGTCGTTCGATCTCCTCCATCGAAACCAACTCCGTCGGATCGAGCCCCCCAATGAAGACCGTGCCATCACGAAAATCGCGAACTTTGTCGGGCAAGTCCTCGACCGTGATTTTGTCATAACGCGTCAACGCGACGGCTCGCTGGATCACGTTGCGGAGTTCCCGGATATTACCCGGCCAAGAATACGCCAGCAGTTTTTCGCCGACCCCTTCGGCAAGCCCCTGCACCGGCTTGTTCTCGGATTTGGCGAATTGTTTCAAAAAGTGCTCGGCCAGTCGCAACGTATCGGTGCCGCGCGAGCGCAAGGGCGGCAAGTGGACGCCGATCACGTGGATTCTGTAATACAAGTCCTCTCGAAATCGACCTTCGGCAACGGCGGTTTCCAAATCCCGATTGGTGGCCGACAAGACGCGCACATCAAACGGCTGCTCCTGATGGCCACCGACAGGCCGCACCGATCGCTCCTCCAGTGCTCGCAGTAGTTTGACTTGCATCGCCATCGGCATTTCGCCCATCTCATCGAGCAACAGCGTGCCTCCGTTGGCTTCGAGAAACAGGCCGCGTCGCGAGCCTTGCGCATCGGTAAACGCTCCCTTGGTATGCCCAAACAGTTCGCTCTCCAGCAACGTTTCGGTCAAGGCACCGCAGTTGATCGCCACGAAGGGTTTGTCGTGCCGGCGGCCATGAGCATGAATCGATCGTGCGACCAATTCTTTGCCGGTCCCACTTTCACCGGTGATCAACACGGCGGCTTCCGAGTCGGCAACGCGCTGCAGTTGATCGTACAAACTCCGCATGGCGGGACTCTGGCCGATCATTTCCCCAAACGCCGAATCGGCTTGCGGCGGCGACTTCAGCAACCGCACCTGTTCGGTCAACCGTCGATGTTCGATAGCTCGCCCGAGCGTGATGGCTAATAAATCCATTTCGATCGGTTTGGTGATAAAGTCATACGCCCCCGAACGCATCGCCGCGATCGCGGTCTCGAGCGTGCCAAAAGCGGTCATCACGACGACCGGCACATCGGGCCGAGTCTGAGAAATCTGTTGGCATAACTGCAAGCCGGTCGTTCCAGGCATTCGCACATCGGTTAACACGACATCGAAGTTTTGCTGATGCAGCGCCTCGGTAGCCGCAGCGGCCGAGGTATACCACTGACTGCTCAAGCCGCGCAGTCGCAGATCGGTTTCGATCAGCTCACACATATTGGGCTCGTCGTC
This sequence comes from uncultured Pirellulaceae bacterium, assembly GCA_964477385.1. Classification (GTDB taxonomy): domain Bacteria; phylum Planctomycetota; class Planctomycetia; order Pirellulales; family Pirellulaceae; genus Roseimaritima. The sequence goes on along the minus strand of CAYZHQ010000001.1, from coordinate 26,192 downwards.
CACGATCAGCACTCGAGCGTCGGCAAAGATGTCTTTCATGAGGTAGGCCGTGTTCTTCAAAAATGAAAAAGATTAAGAGGCGAGTGGCAAGAAGACCCGAAAATCGGTCCCTTCTCCTGGACGGCTGTCGACTTCGATCCAGCCGTTGTGCTCGCGGACGATGCCGTACGCGATTGATAGCCCGAGGCCCGTCCCTTGACCCACATCTTTGGTTGTGTAGAACGGCTCGAACACATGCTCCAATTGCTCTTCGTTCATGCCGACCCCCTGGTCATGAACGCCGACGCATAGATACCCGTGCTCGCTCGGCGTCACGTTGGCCGGTGCCTTGGCGACGGCCTGTTTGTCTGCGGTAACACGCAACTCTCCGCCGCTCGGCATTGCTTGGATCGCATTCTGAATCAGGTTCACAATCACCTGTTGTAACTGGCTGCCATCGGCTTGCACCGGAGCTTCCTGAAGGCTTGCATCGACACTTAATCGCACATTCGCTTTTTCCGCTAATGGCTGCATCATGTGACAGGTCTTTTCGACCACTGGAACCACATTGGCGTATTCGGTTTGACGATTGCCCTGCCGTGCAAAATCGAGCAGTTGCCGAATGATTGCGGTCATCCGTTCCGATTCCGACTTGATCGTGTGGGCGCTGGCGGTGACTTCGTCGTCCGACAATTTGCCACTGGCGATCAACCCAGCACGACCGGCCACCACATTCAAAGGCGTCCCCAGTTCGTGCGCGACACCGGCAGCCAATGTGCCGACCGTTCCCAAACGATCGGCATGTCGCAGTTGTTGCTGCGTCAGCACGCGAGTCTCGGTTTCGTGGCGAATCTTTTCTCGCTGCTCATTCAGCCGATGGCTCATGTGACTGATCGCGGCGGCCAGTTGGCCCAGTTCGTCATGTGACGCAAGGGCGGGGGACTGCCGCAGTTCCCCATTGCCAATCCGTTCGACTTGGGCGATCAGTTTTTCCAGCGGCTTGCCGACCAATCGCACGCCGCCCCAATAGATTGCGATCGCCGACATCGAGGCGACTCCCAGCAACGAAATCAACGATGTTAACAGCGAACGTTGGTAGCTTTTGTGATGATCGGCCAGCGGTTCGGCGACTTCGACAACCCCCGATTCATTGCCGTCAATGACCAGCGGCACATAGGTGTAAGCGATCGTGTCGCCATTGGCATCGGCGACTGAAATGCTGGAAACACGCCGCGACGTGATCCGCATGTGCGGCGTCGACTTGTCATTTGGCGAACGTTGTTCGGCCTCTGGATCGACCCATCGCAAATGCGCTCCGTTGACATGCTTGGCGGTGACTTCAACCGCCTGCTGGATGCGGATCGAACCGCCCTCCCGATACGCCTCGACCAAAGCCGGTCGCAGCACATCGACCAGCTTACTGGCGTGATCTTCCCGCTGGGCCCGTTCCCATTGCTGTTGATTCTGAAGCGTTTGCCAGGAGAAAAGGCCGACGATCGCAAGGATCCCAATCATGAACACAAGAATTAACTTGGTGGCCAACTTCATTTTCAAATGCCTTGCAAACAAACCGAAAAAAAACGGCCAGCACCCAACTTTTGTTCGGTGCTGGCCGCGTGCTAGCCAGAGGCAATCGGGGGGATTGCCAATGCTGTTATCGAGACACGACGACGAACTGCGAACCCTCGGTGGTGCGAACCAACAGGAGTATCGAGCCGTCTGGGTCGGCTTTCACCGCAGCTTTAAATTCGGCAACGGTTGCAACGCCCTGGCGATTGACTTCCGTAATCACCATGCCCGGTTTCAAGCCCGCACGATCGGCCGGACTTTGGGCGCCGACGGAAGATACCAGGATACCCTCTTCGGCCTCCAGTCCCAACTGTTCGGCAAGTTCACCATCAAGCGGTTGCACGGCGATACCAAGCGATTGCAGTTTGGCGGCCTCCGGTTCCGGCTCGGATTCGCGTGCGGCGACCGAACCAAAGTCGCTTGGCTGAAGAGCCGGATCATAGGTCAGCTCCATCGCTTCTCCTTCGCGGACAATCTTCACTGGCACCTTCGTCCCTTCTGCCGAGCGTTCCACTGCCAACTGCAATTGCTGTGGCGTGGCGACCGGACGGTTTCCGAAATGGGTGATCACGTCGCCCGTTTTCAAACCGGTCTTCGCAGCCGGAGTGTCGGGAAAGACGTTCGTCACGGCGACGCCGCCACGAGGCGATACGCCCAGTTGAGTCGCCAGCTCATAGGAGACAGGCTGGATGCCAACGCCCAGGTAAGATCGCTGGACGGAGCCCGTTTTCACCAACTGAGCGCTGACCCAACTGGCGAGGTTCGATGGCACGGCAAAGCCCACGCCATTGTTTCCGCCACCACGTGAAGAGATGGCCGTATTGATCCCCACCACTTCGCCTCGCAGGTTCACCAGCGGGCCACCGCTGTTGCCGGGATTGATCGCCGCGTCGGTTTGAATGAAATTCTCCCGAGCGGTAATGCCGATGCCGCGGTCTTTTGCGCTCACGATGCCGGCGGTCACGGTGCTTTCCAAACCGAACGGCTGGCCGAGCGCCACTACCCAGTCACCAACCTGCGTTTGATCACTATCGCCCAGCGGGGCCGCGACCAAGTTTCCGTCACCGCTGAACTTCAATACTGCGATATCGGTCTGGGGGTCGGTCAAAACTTCCGTCGCCACAAACTCACGGCCATCTTGCGTCCGGATAATCACCTTGCCACCACCGGCAACGACGTGGTTGTTGGTCAACACGACTCCCGCGGCGTCAATGATCACGCCGGAGCCAATCCCGCCCTGCGAGCGTGGGGTCGAGCGTGGCTGCATCCGCGGTTGCTTCGGCAGGCGCTCGTCAAACATGTCTTCAAAGGGAGTCCCTTTGAACGGATTCGAGCCTTCAAAGCGATCTCGACGCAACGGTGGCTTGGCCTCCATCGCTTGGCGAGTCTCCAACGGACGGTTTTCAATCGCCACCACGGCCGGCAAAACTCCCGAAGCAACATTCCGAAACGCCTCCGAGAGAGCGTTGGCAACCTTCAGTGTTTCCGGACGCACGACCGTTTGGGTTTTAGCCGTCGCCGACTTGGTCGCCGTGGTCGACTCCGTTGCGGGAGCGGCGGTGAAGCACAATCCGGCAGCGAGCAGGGAAAGAGGGCCGGCGATCATGGCCGCCTGCCATTTCGAGCGTATTCGTTTCATATAAATGCATTCCTGGGAGGGAGAAGGAGAAGGGGTGGTCTGCAAGAAACCGCGCAGACGGCACCGCTAGCAGTGCATACGCCAGTGGTGCCAACCAAACAGGCGTGATCTAGCCCGAATGTGGGTCGTAGACCGCCGCCGCGGCGACGTCAGTCAACTCGATCGTGGGGACCGACCACTGCTCATCGCTAGTTACACGCCGACGTTTTCGCGTTCGTTCGCTCCACCGCTTTCGGATGGCACGCGCCCGAGCCCGAATTTCTTTAGGCGTCGGATCGTAGGCTTGAGCGTCGTCGTTATCATTTTCAGGAAGGGCAACCATCTTGATTTATCCTGTATGAGTCAAAGGCATGGCGGCGTATCACGAGACGCCGCACTCCGTTGAGAGACCTATTAAAGCACTTGGTGTGCCATAGCTCGAAAATCGATCAGCCTGCGCATTTTTGCAGCGTTTTTGCCTGGAGTTATCGGTTTTTCTAGCCTTGCCAAAAAATGGGTTGCCCAAGTAGTAGGCGAAAGCCCGGGGCAGAATTTCTCGCCGGGGCAAAATGCCCCGCGCCGCGAGGTTGCCGTGCTTGAGCTAGCTGCCAGAACGGCAACGCCAACTGTGGGCCGGCTGCAGCGGGAGATGGCAGTGGCCGCATAAAAAAAGGAAGCGGGTGCAAGCCCCGCTTCCTTCGTTAATTTTCATCGGTGTGGTTGGCAGGTGGATTTCCGTCTGCCAGCCCGTTAGCGATTAAGATCCTTGGCGCGCTTTTTCGCGTTCGCGTTTTTCTGCAGCGTTCTTGTAGTCGACGACGTCCCACACCAAGCCCAGTTTTCGCAGCGTGCAAATCGCCATCCAAGTCATGTCAATCTCCCACCAGCGGTGGCCGTGCTTTGCCATGCGAGGATAAGCGTGGTGGTTGTTGTGCCAGCCTTCGCCGTAGCTGACGATTGCGACCAGCCAGTTATTGCGACTGTCGTCGGTCGTTTCGTAGTTGCGGTAGCCCCAGATGTGGCTTGCCGAATTTACCATCCAAGTGGCGTGCAGCACGAATACCAGACGGCAGAAAACACCCCAGACCAAGAACGAGGTTGCCATGGCGGTCGGACCGACTTCAGGGAACTGCAAACCGATCCAGTATCCCAAACCGGTGACCAAAAATCCGTTCAGGATGTGGATTGGCAAAAACATCTTGTCCAAGATGCGCAGGCCACGCTCCTTCACCAGGTCTGGCACCCAGCGTTGCAGGTAGGCACTCCGGTCGCCCTTGTGCGTGTGGAACGCCAGCCAAAACATGTGGCTCCACCAACCGCCATCATGTGGCGAATGGGGATCGCCCTCTTGATCGCTGTGGGCGTGATGCTTGCGGTGATCGGCAACCCAATCCAGCGGCGAACCTTCGCCGGCCAGCGTGCCAATGCCAGCAAAGAAGTATCGGACCCAGGGGTAGGTTTTCATTCCGTCGTGCGTCAGCAAGCGATGGAAACCGAGACAAATTCCCAGGCTGCCGGTAACCCAGTGCAGCACGACGGTGAACGCGAGGGCTTGCCAGGTAAAAGTAAACGGTGCGGCCAGCACGACGAGGTGAGCAACGCCCAGCCAAATCAACGCATACCAACTGACGCGACTCCATTGGCGACGTTCCGACGCCGGATTCAGATCGGCAGCATTTGCAGCATTCCCGCTCGAAGGCTCGCCCTTCTTACGACGCTTAACGGGGGGAGTGGTTTTGGGTTCGAGGGCGGTAGCCATTGCAAAATTCCTGAGGGTTACTGGTTTTCGGCTCGTCTGCCAACCCTCCAAAAGCGGTTTGCAAAAAGCCGTGTTGATCGCCATCGCTGGTCAATCACCAAACTGTACAGAGAGAGGCGGTGGGGTTGGTCACAGACAAGGCTTGGCTGTGTAACGGGAACGTAAAACCTTGTGCCGACGTACTGGTTGTGGCCCGACCGGGAGGGTCAGGCAAACAAAAACAGCCCCCAGGCAAAACATTGCCCGGGGGCTGCAGGAGCTTCATTGTGGTGGAACCGCTAGCAATCGCCGTTCACAGCGATGCTTAGTCGCGACTGCGTCCGCCACCGCCACCGCCACCGCCACCGCCGCCGCTGCGGCCTGAACCGCTGCCGCTGCGACCACGATCGCCACTGGAGCGACCACGACCACGCTGTGGACGACGCGGGCGATCGTCTTCATCGCCTTCGCTACGTTCTCCGCCATCTCCATCGGCTTCGACAGCGGAGGCCATTTCGTCTTCGATGCCCAGTTCTTCAATCGCCTTGCGACGGCTCAACTTGACCCGATCGTGCTCGTCAACATCGATGACCAGCACCTTCATGGAATCGCCAACCTGCACGACCTTGTCGATGCTACTGATGTAGCCGCTCGATAGTTCGCTGATGTGACACAGTCCATCACGGCCAGGCAGGATTTCAACAAAGGCACCGAAGTCTTTGATACTGCTAACCACGCCATCGTAGATCTTGCCGATCTGAACGGTGGCGGTGCAAGCTTCCACGCTGCGAAGGGCTTCTTGAGCACTTTCGGCGTTGCTGCTGGCGATCAAGACCGTGCCGTCGTCGTCGACTTCGATCACTGCCCCGGTACGTTCTTGAATACCGCGAATGTTCTTGCCGCCCGGTCCAATCAGGGCTCCGATTTTGTCCGAAGCGATTTTCGTTCGCAGCAACCGCGGCGCGTTCGGGCTGATCTCTTTGCGAGGCCGCGAAATCGTCGTCAGCATTTTGCGTAGGATTTCGATCCGAGCTTCACGCGACTGCTTCAGCGTCGCACGAATGATCTCGTACGAAACGCCGGTGACTTTCAAGTCCAACTGAATCCCGGTGATCCCGTTTTGGGTTCCCGCGATCTTGAAGTCCATATCGCCGAAGTGGTCTTCGTCGCCGAGGATGTCGGTCAGCAGGCACCACTTGTCTTCGGACTGTTTGACCAATCCGATGGAGATCCCTGCAACCGGGTTGCTGATCGGCACGCCGGAAGCCATCAGGCCCAGCGTCGCGCCACAGACCGAAGCCATCGAGCTGGAACCGTTCGATTCCAGAATGTCGCTGATCACGCGAATCGTGTAGGGGAATTCGTCCGCATCCGGCAGCACCGGTGCAATGCTTCGTTCGGCCAACATGCCGTGGCCGATTTCACGGCGTCCCGGCCCGCGGATCGGACGGCATTCACCGACCGAAAACGAAGGGAAGTTGTAATCGAGCATGAACTTTTTGCTGAATTCATCCTGCAGCCCATCGACCCGTTGTTCATCGCGTGCGGTGCCCAATGTGATCGTCACCAGCGCCTGCGTCTCACCGCGTTGGAACAGGGCCGAGCCGTGAACCTTTGGCAGCAGGTCGGTTTCACAGTGAATCGGACGCAGCGAGGTCCGATCGCGTCCGTCCGGGCGAGTGCCGGCGATGATCAGGTCGCAGACAATCTTCTCTTCCAAGTCGTGCCAAACCGACTTGAAGCGTGAAGGAGCGATCGCACCCTCGGCGTCCGCATCGGGAATGACTTCCGCCATTGCCCGGTCTCGCAGCGCACGCACCGCATCGGCACGATCTTGCTTGCCAGGCGTTTGCTTCACAGCACGGAACTCGTCGTAATAAGCATCATTCAACCGCTGGAACAGCCCGTCATCGGCCGGTGGCGTGTATTCCACCTTGGTTGGATTGACCTTCTTGTAGAACTCTTCCTGCAGATCGATGATCTCTTGAATCACCGAATGAGCGAACTGAATCGCTTCCATCATTTCATCTTCGGGCATCTCTTGGGCAAAGCCCTCAATCATGGCAACCGCTTCGCGGTTGCCGCTGACAATCATGTCCAACTCGCTTTCCTCCAGATCGTCTACCGACGGGAAAGCGACCAGTTCGCCATCAACCTTGCCAACGCGAACGCTGGCGAGAGGGCCCAGGAAGGGGAGTGAACTGATGTGACATGCGGTCGAGGCACCATTCATTGCCAGGACGTCGCCATCGTTTTGCATGTCGCTGGACAAGACGAAGTTTTGGATCTGAACTTCGTCTTTGAAGCCTTCGGGCCACAGCGGCCGAATGGGCCGGTCAATCAAGCGACTGCTGAGCGTTTCTTTGGTCGTGGGGCGACCTTCCCGCTTCAGGAATCCGCCGGGGAATTTGCCGGCCGCCGCGAAACGCTCGCGGTAATCACACATCAATGGGAAGAAGTCGAGGCCTGGACGCGCAGGCCCACTGGCGACGGCACTCAGTACCACGGTGTCGCCGTACTGCACCAACACGGCGGCTTCGGCCTGCTTGGCCAACTGGCCACTCTCGAACGACAGGGTGTGTCGGCCGATTTTCTTTTCAACTCGATTTTTCACTATTCTTTTCCTTCAATCCTACAAATACAAAAAGCTAACGCTTGAACGGCACTCGAATGCTTGGCAGAGAGAGGTCGTTATACCAACGACAGCCGAGCGGTCCATTTTCCGGCGGAAGAGAGTGCTGCGACGGCGAGTGCCAAGGCACTGCCAACGCACACTTGTCGCGGAACAACATTCACCGATCAGAGAGAGGGCGACCGGTCCGACCGCAAATGCAGTCCGTAAACCTCACGCCACCCGGTTCCAGTGGGCGCCTGATGTGCGGCTCCAAAGGTTGGAGCCGCCGGGGCTCCAACCGCGCCACCCACGACCAACTACTTGCGGATACCTAAGCGACCGATGATATCCAGATAACGCTGGGGGTCCTTGCCGCGGACATAATCCAGCAACCGACGTCGACGGCTGACCAAGCCCAGCAAACCGCGACGCGAACCGTAGTCCTTGCGATGCGTTCGCATGTGCTCCGTCAAACCGTTAATCCGCTCTGTCAGAATCGCAATCTGTACTTCAGGCGATCCCGTGTCATTGCTTTCGTGACGAAAGTCGGAAATGACTTCTTGCTTACGTTCTTTCGTGATTGTCATTGGTTTGCTGTTCTTTCCAACCCTTCAGGTGACTGAGCGTGCTCACTGACCAAGCGAATCCTTGCGGACCGGGCGAACCAATAGCGAACCTAATTAGTCGTCTATTTCCATCGCTAACAAGCGATGCCGCCGCGGCCTGAAAATTTCTTGGATTAATTTCTTAGCTTATAGTCTGTCTGGTAATCTGTCTGGCAATTCTAGGCCCCAGCGTTTTCACGCCCCTCATTCACGTTCTAGCTATTCCTTGCGGCCGACAGGGCTACCGTCGGGCCGAATCAAATAACTTAACTCGTTAAACAGCAAGCACTTACGCTAGAAACCGAGACCTATTTCTTTGGTTTGACTGGTGATTCTAACGCTCAGCCAACAATTTGCAACGCCAAAACAAGAATCGCTGTCGCGAGCCTGCTGGGTGCCACGGTGTCGCCTGCCCCAAGCCGGATGATCCCTCCATCCTTCGCTAGGGCGGCTTACATGCTGGCTACTGTACACTAGACCAGGGCTGTCAGGGCAAACGATCCGAACACGATCCAGTCGCGTCGAAAGCGGGCCGATCGCTCGTGAAGAGAACCTGCTTTCTAGTCGGGTCGGCAAGATCTTGCGCCCCCTGCATCCTAGCTTGCCAGCCTTTCAGTTTGTCTGGCAGACTGGCTCTGCCAGTGCTTTTTAGGCCCACGCCTTTTTTTTGCAAGCTAAAGTTCGCTGACGAAGTCATCCCTTTTTCTCTACCACTAGAACCAGTTTTATGTCCGGAAGCTTTCAACGTCCCCAAAACGCACCTCAAATCAATCTCGGCCAAGCCATCTCGATCGGCACGGCGATTTTGGCGGCCGTGTTGGTGGTTTATGTCTTGGTCAGCGGAATCTACAAGGTCCGCGAATATCAGGAAGCGGTCGTTCTCCGTTGGGGGAAATACAGCCAAACGGTCGGGCCCGGCCTGCATCTCAAGCTGCCCTGGATCGATGAGGCGGTCGTGCTGGATACCGACGAGAAAAGTCTGCGCTTGCCCTGGGGGGTCGGCGAAGAAAATGAGCCCGATAGCCGGCTGCGTTCGCGTCGCTCGGGACAACAGGAGGAGAGCCTGATCCTGACCGCCGACCTGTATGCCGCCGTCGTGGAGTGGAACGTCATGTGGCGGATCTCGAATCCAAAGGATTTCGTCATCCATTTCGGCAACTTCGAAACGCTCGAACAGACGATCCGCGGCCTCGCTCGCAGCACCATGCATCAAGCAGTCGGCGACTTCTCGGCAGAGGAAGTCCTAACGGGCAAACGCGAAGATGTCCGGAAGGCGGCGATCGAGGACATGGTGGCGCAACTGGAGCGACTCAATTCAGGTGTCACCGTAACGCAGATTCAGATGCAGCGCGTGATTCCTCCCGAACGTGTCAAACCGGCTTTTGACGAAGTTAACGCTTCGATCCAGCATCGTGATCAATTGGTCTACGAGGCGAGACGGAGTCGCAACGAACTGATCCCGGCCGCGGAAGCTCAAAGCGACCGTTTGATTCGCGAAGCCGAAGGCTACTCGGCGCGCCGGCTGGCCGAAGCCGAGGGCGAGGTCAACGCCCTGCTGGCCAAGTACGAAAGCTACAAGCTGGCGCCCGAAGTAACGCGTCAAAGGATGTATCTCGAAACGATGGAAAAGGTGCTGGAGAACAGCGGTCCGAAAACGATTCTCGACAATGACATGAAGGGCTTTTTGCCCCTGCTGAACTTGAACGAGTCGCCATAACCGCCGGCCATCCCGTGACTCTCCAAAGCCGACGCTGCGATACTCGCCGGCCTCCATTCCCTTCATCTTCTTTCCAGTCAATTCACGATGCAATTTTTTAATCAACGAAACGTTATTCGCTCGCTTGCCGCACTGGCAATCTTGCTGGTCGTCTTGCCTTTCTGGGTGTTCGTGATCGACGAACGGGAACTGGCCGTGGTGCTGCGATTCGGCAAACCGGTCCGTGAGTACGTCGAACCGGGCGTTCACTTTAAGGTGCCCTTTGTCGAAACCGTGCGGCGCCTGCCCAAGACGCTTCAGTTCTGGGGCAACGATCTGGAAACGGTGCCCGACTTGCCGACCAAGGACGACAAGAAAATTGAACTGATTCCTTGGGCGGTCTGGCGGATCAACGATCCGACCAGTTTTGTGCAGCGACTGCGTACCGAAGAGGTCGCTGAACAACGGGTGCGGCAGATCACGCGAAGTGCGATTCGTGACGTCATCAGCCAGTATGATTTGGCGGAATTGGTGCGTAGCACCGACCGCCCGATCCCCACTTCATCGGACTACAAGGTGGCCGTCGCTGCCGACTCGCCCGCTCTCGAAGTGGCCTTGCCTGTGGAAGATGCGACCAAGATCGAAATCCAATTCGGACGCCCTCACTTGATCGCGGAGATCAAAGCGACCGCTCAAGCCAGGCTGTCACAACAGGCGGGCTCGGACGCCGGCGGCCGAGGCATCGAATTGATCGATATCGGGATCAGCCAAATCGACTTTGTCGAAAGCGTTCGCATCAAAACATTTGACCGCTGGATCGCCGAACGCGAAGCCATCTCGGCGCGGAATGTCAACGAAGGAGAACGTCTGAAGCAGGCGATCATCAACGAGGCCAAGGCGGAAGTCGAACGCATCGAAGGCGAAGGCCAACAGAAGGCCAGCGAAACACGTGGGGCCGCGGACGCTAAAGTCATTACTCGCTACGCCGATGCGATCAACACGGTGGGCGAGTTCTTCACCTTTGTGCGGACGCTCGAAGCCTACGAGAAGTCGCTCAACAAGGACAGCCGATTGATCCTGACCACCGACAGCGGGCTGCTGAAACTACTGAAGGAACTGCCGGACCAGCCGGTTGCACCGGAGCCGACGCAGTAATCGGTGGGAGCGGCACAACCCCTACGCTTTGGCAGATCCTCAAGCTCGACCAGGCGGCGGACCGAGATCAGCGATAGAGAACCGTTCGTATCGTCCTCGCCCGCTTCCCGGTTCGGCAAGTAGCGGCGATTCTTGAAGATCCGGCATGCTTGACTTTTCCAACCAGACGCCACAACTGATGATGCTGACTGGCATCGTTTTGCTAGGCTGGACGTTTGTGCGTCGGCAGATGAAGGCGAAGAAAAAGTCACGGCAGGATGATCGCGATTACCAACATGCGGTCAAGCAGATGGGGAAACAGAAAACCAGCAGCCTGCCGCTGGCCGACGCACCGGTCGAAACGCAGCGTTGGCAGGTCGCGATGTTTGAACTGCAGCGGGAACTGAAGGCCGAGCTGGAAACGAAAATCTGTGTGGTGCAGTCGCTACTCAATCAAGTCGACCAGCGTATTGAACGGCTGGAAAGCTTGCAGCACGCCGAACGCAGCGTGCAGCTTCCGGAGCCCCCGTTGGCCCCCGAGCAACTAGAAGCGGCCGAAGATTTATATGAACGTGGCTTTAGCGTCGTCGATATCGCGGGGCAGTTGCAATTGCCACTCGGTGACATCGAACTGGCGCTGGCGACCAGCAAACGCTAGGGCCGCGACCAGCAAACGCTAGGGCCGCGACCAGCGTCACGGTAGAGGGTTCGTCAAAGTCTTCGCCAAACAGGCAACCGCCCATGGACCCAGTGCGTCTTTCCGCCGACCTTGCGCTGTTGGCTTTTCTCATCGCTTGGCTATGCCGTGTTGGCTTTCGCAGCAGGTCACAGGCTGTGGCCGAACGGTGGCTATATGCGGCCGGTGCCCTGCTGATGCTGGTTCACATCGTGCTGGCTTACGGCATCTTTCACCGGTGGTCTCATGCCGCGGCGCTGCAGCACACGGCGGAGCAAACCGAAGCGGTGGTCGGGCTGTCGTTCGCCGGCGGCCTGTACTTCAACTTCGTGTTTGTGCTCGTCTATCTCGTCGATGTGGTTTGGCGATTTCGCCTTCGCGAGCCCGACGCGCGCCAACCGCGTTGGCTGGCGATCACGGTCGACGGCTTTCTGTTGTTCATCGTCGCGATGTCGACGATCGTGTTTGAAACGGGACCGGTTCGCCATGTTGCCTGCGTCGGCTTGTTAGCCATCGCCGTTGGTCAGTGGCGACGGCAACGTTCCCGGCGACCAGCCTACTGAGGATAGTTTTGCAACAACTGTTCTAGCTCCGCCGGCGGCGTGTCGAAAGTCAGCATGCGATTCTCGCCCCCTTCGCGAACGATCACGATCACCTGTCGCGAACTGGGATTGGAGCCAGTCGCTGGAGTCGGCGCGGCCGTGACATCGCGTTCCAAACCGGCCAGCCGAACGGGCGCGGCAGCCATTGGCGCGGGCTGGACGGCTGGAGACGATCCCGCACCCCCGGATTGATAAAGTTTTGCCAGATCGACTCGGTCAAGCTGCCAGTAGATCGATCGCGGACCTGTGTAGATCCCCACATCGCCTTTGTGATCGGCGGCGTTGCAAACCGCAAGCAAGCGACCGCGATCATCGAACAGGCCACCACCACTGCGGCCATCGATCGGCGCGCCGGCGATTTCGATATTCGAAGCGCCGATCTGTTGGTTGTACTTGTCGACTCCGGTGACGCGTGAATCACGCCGACTGGGATCGTCGCCTCGGTCACAGCCAAAGCTGAACACCGTTTGGCCGGTACGGACCGTCTCTCCCTGGGGCAGGACTTCGACCGGCTGCAAGGTCACGCCTGGCTTGATCACGACCAATCCGATGTCTCGGTCGCCGGCGTCGTAATCGACCACTTGGCCGAGCACCGTTTGGATTTCACCCGCGTAAAAAATTTCGACTTCAATTTTCCCCTTGCCCTCGGTGTCGCGAAACAGGTGGCCACAGGTCAGCACCAACGCTTCGTCGCCGTGGGTATCGATGATCGTGCCGGTCCCGATTCCAAACCCGTGGTCATCGTGTACCCGCAGGCGCACGGTGGCCGCTTCGGCGCGGGCGATCCCGTCGGCCAACGTCAGGGAAGGCATCGCTTCGGAGCCGCCTTGAACCGAGGCCATGCGTGTCTCGGGCAACGACGCCGATGGCGGCTGCACGGAGCGCGTGGGCGTCAGTTCGGCGCGGCTTGCATTGCGAAGCGTCTGCTGCATGGTCTGCAGGCTTTGAGCACCCACCAGTCGCGTTTTCTCGCGGCCGCCAGCCAACACCACGTAGGTCGGCGTGCTGCGAACGTTGTATCGAATTGCCAGATCGCGTTCTTGGTTGACATCGACGTGGCGCACCGGCACGCCAGCTTGCTCCAGTCGGGCGATGACCGGCTGCATCGACCGACAGGGGGGGCAATTGGCCGAAGAGAATTCCAGCAGAACCGCATCGCCAGGAGCGGCCGTCACGGCAGTCATCATCAAAAAGAGCGTTGCTTGGACCACGTTCAAATCCCTCCCTGGATTCGGATTCGGTTTGTATTGGCGGACGGTCGCGCGAGCTGGATAGTCGTCGCAGTGGGCTGTCTGTGCCAAGACCAAGTCGGACCCGAGGCCCGCTTTTGCAGGCCTTGCAAGCCAAGCTAAAAACGCTAACCCTTTATGTGGCTAGGGACTTAGGTCGATCGATATTTTCTGGTTTTTACGACGGATTTCCTCAAGTCTGCCTGTCGTTCCGGTTTTGCTCGGGATGTCTACAATTTCAGCTCGTTTGATGGTTCGTCGGGGTGGCTTTCCGAACCCCGCCCCCGCAGCCGCGTCCTCCTTAGCACGCGTTCATCGTTTCAGCGTTCGGTCACGGAAGTTGCCCCCGCATGAGCCCTCGTCGCCTCCTCGTCACCAGCGCTTTGCCCTACGCCAATGGCCCAATCCACATTGGGCACTTGGTCGAATACATCCAAACCGACATTTGGGTTCGCTTTCAAAAACTGGTCGGTAACCGCTGCGTCTATGTTTGTGCGGACGACACGCATGGCACGGCGATCATGATCCGCGCTCGCCAGGAAGGACGCAGCGAGGAAGCGCTGATCGCCTCGATGCAAGCGGCTCACCAACGTGACTTCCATGGATTTGACATCCAGTTCGACAACTACGGCAGCACCAACAGCGACGAAAACCGAGTCCTATGCGGCCAGATTTGGCAGTCACTGCGGGATGCGGATCTGGTGGTCGAGCGAATGGTCGATCAATTGTTTGATCCCGAAGCTCAGACGTTCTTGGCGGATCGCTTTGTCCGCGGGACCTGTCCGAATTGCGGCGCGACCAATCAGCCGGGCGACAACTGCAGCAAATGCGGCAGCACCTACAGCCCGACCGATCTGGTCGATCCAACCAGCACGCTCAGCGGTGCCACTCCGGAACTGCGTTCGTCGCAACACCTGTTTGTCGAACTAGAAAAACTACGCGGCTTCTTAAGCGAATGGGTTGCCAACAGTGGTGCGTTGCAAACCGAAACGGCGAACTATCTGAGCGGGCACTTTCTCAAAGACGAACTGCGCGACTGGGATATTTCTCGTCCGAGTCCCTATTTCGGTTTCGAGATTCCCGACGCACCGGGCAACTACTGGTACGTCTGGTTCGACGCGCCGATCGGCTACATCGCCAGCACGCAGCAGTGGTGCGACCAACAGGGCGAGTCGCTAGACGATTGGTGGAAGTCGCCCGAGACCGAGATCCATCACTTCATCGGCAAGGACATCACTTACTTTCATACGCTGTTTTGGCCCGGCATGCTGAAGACGGCCGGCTACGAATTGCCCACCAAAGTCCACATCCACGGCTTCCTGACCGTGGGCGGCGAGAAGATGGCCAAATCGGTCGGCACGCTGGTTACGGCCGAGACTTTTTTACAGCACCACGACCCGGCATACTTGCGGTACTTCTATGCCACGAAGCTCACCCCGCGTGTCGAAGATATCGATTTGGGGCTGGAAGAGTTCGCCGACAAGGTCAACAGCGACCTGGTCGGCAAGGTCGTCAATCTGGCCAGTCGCACCGCCAAGTTTGCCGGCAAATTGGGATTGTCGCCCGCCTATCCCGACGATGGTGGCTTGTTTGCTCAAGCCGCCGCGGCGGGGGAGGACATTGCGGCAGCCTATGAGGCGGGTGATTTCGCGCGGGCGATGCGCCGCATTATGGAACTGGCCGATCGAGCCAACCCTTTCGTCGAACATGCAAAACCATGGGAGATGAAAAAAGACGACGCGCGACAAGACGAGCTGCGTGACGTCTGCACGGTTGCACTGAATCTGTTCCGACAACTCGCAATCTACTTGGCTCCGGTACTGCCGCGACTTGCGGAACAGTGCGGAGAATTATTGGGTGATCCGATCACGTCATGGCAACAAAGCCAAACGCCGCTGGTCGGTACGCCTGTCGCCCCTTTCAAACACATGCTCAAACGTGTGCAACTCGAGGACTTGAAGAAGATGATCGACGACAGCAAGGAAGAAAAGCCCGGCGAGACACCGGCCGAAATCCCAGCCAACGCGTTCAACGATAGCGAGCAACCACTAAAGGACGAACCGCTGGCCGAAGAAATCACCATCGACGACTTCGCCAAAGTCGACCTCCGCGTCGCCCGGATCGTCGCGGCCGAGCATGTTGCCGAAGCCGATAAGTTGCTGCAGTTAACCCTCAGTCTTGGCGGCAGCGAAACCCGTCAGGTCTTCGCGGGCATCAAAGCGGCTTACGATCCCGAACAACTCGTCGGCCGCCTGGTGGTGATGGTCGCCAACCTCAAGCCTCGCAAAATGCGGTTTGGCTTGAGCGAAGGCATGGTCACCGCGGCAGGCCCGGGCAAGGCCGAAGTCTTTTTGCTGGGTGTCGATGAAGGGGCACAGCCCGGCCAACGCGTGCACTAACGACGTGGTGATCGTGACTTCGTGATCGCCGAGTCTCCTGCCGGCACAGCGCTCTGCGTGGCGCGTGCCGGCGACGAGACCTCGGGTGCTGCAAACGGTTCTCGTTTCCGTCTGCAAGTGTCGCATGCTCAAGCTGGCGGCAGGCCCATCATCCGCCGCCAAGCACTGATCTGTCCCATGTGAATCATCATGTGACCGCCCAAGTAAAACGCATGCATCGAAGCCATGCTGGAGAACCGTTCTCGCATCGCTTCGTTTGGATTGGGTGCCGCGTAGATGGCGTCGTCAATGGTTGCCACCATTGTGATCGCCGTTTCATAACTGGTGAAAAAACGCTCGGTAATCACTTCCATCGGTGGGTAGATCGATCCCTCGGGGTCATCGACGCAGGCGACGCCATGATTGAACGCATCGAGAAAAGCCTGCGTTGGTTCAATCGCCGCGGCATCGCCCCCGACGTCGGCCACCATCCGAGCCGCGTACAAGCTCAAATGTCCGTAGACAAACGCCGGATGATTCGATGCCACCGGTCCGTTGGCTCCCGGTGCGAGTCGATGGAATTGATCGGCCGAAACGTCGGTCAGCAAACGTTGGGCATAACCCATCGACAGCTTGGCGGATTCAGTGATGGCGGTAGCCAAATGATTCATGTTTTTTCTTCCTGAAGCGTAACGCCCAAACAACGACCAGCGCGGTCAGGCGGAGTGGATGCGGGGCCCGCGAGAGACCCGAAAGCGGCTGGCATTGTAGCGATCAAACGACGCTCCGCAGCGCTGGCTGACGGTGGGCCCCGTCCTTTACTCCCTCGTCCCTCGGACGCGCCTGATCTCCATTTCTTAACACAATGTTCACGCCAGTTCGGCACAACATTCATCGGCCGATGATGAGGCTTGCTATAGAATTGTTGGTTTGGTGGATGAGCATTGCATCCCACGATCCGCATCCCTTCCTTTTTTTTGCCGAGGCTACGGTCCATCACGATGAGCTCGACCGTTACTCCCGCTACAGGTTCTTTTGCGTCCTTGCCTCCCAAAATACCTGTTGGGGACGCGGCCGAATTGTTCAACGCTTTGGATGCCCTGCGGAAGGGAATGAACGCGGTCATTCGCGGCAAAAAATCGGTCATCGAGTGGATGCTGCTGGCAGTCTTGGCCGAATCGTCGGTGCTGCTGGAAGACGTGCCGGGTGTCGGTAAAACGACACTGGCCAAATCCTTTGCCGCCTCGGTCGATCTTCAATTCCAACGGGTGCAATGCACGCCCGACTTGTTGCCTTCGGATATCCTGGGATTTAACACTTTTCAGCCGGCCGACGGATCGTTCGCGTTTAACCCCGGCCCCATTTTTACCAACCTGTTGCTGGTCGACGAGATCAATCGGGCGTCGCCTCGCACTCAGTCGGCGCTGTTGGAAGCGATGGCCGAACGGCAAGTCACGATCGAGGGGACTCGGCACGCATTGCCCTCACCGTTTTTAGTCATCGCGACTCAAAATCCACACGGTTTTGCCGGCACCTTTCCGTTGCCCGAGTCACAGCTCGACCGATTTCTGTTTCAGCTCTCGATGGACTACCCCGACGCCGACAGCGAGGCGCTGTTGCTACTCGAGCAGGCTAACAGCAATCCGATGGCGTCGATTCGTCCCGCCATCGATCACGCGCAACTGCTTCGTTGTCAGCAGTTTGTTCGCAGCGTCCATGTGGAGCGTGTGGTGGTCGATTATTTAGTTCAAATCGTTCATGCGACGCGCAATCATTCGCGACTGGAGTTAGGCGCCAGCACGCGCGGAGCGCAGTTGCTGTTTCGTGCCGCACAAGCCCGCGCGTTTGCCGACCGTCGCCTGTTTGTCCTTCCCGACGACGTCCAATACCTTGCTCCGCTGGTCCTATCGCATCGTGTCACCACCAAAGATGGCCAACCGCTTGATGCCCGAGCCAACCGCGAACTGCTGACCGAAATCTGCGGTTCCATTTCGGTGCCCACGTAAGGCTCACTCGGGGATGTCACCATGCGAGTCGTCCTGTCTTGGGTCCGTTGGCCGCTGCGGTTGCTGGTCAGTGCTCGTGCAGCCGTCCATCGCGGTTTGTCTCCCGGCGCGGTCACCGCTGGACTTGCCGCCTTGGGATGCTGCAATGTGATTTGGGGCTATCCACTGTCCGGTTTTCTGTCCGCATTCTTGGCACTGCTGCTGGTTGCCTGGTGTGTCAATCGGCTGCTTGCTCCACGACTGCGGGTCGATGTTGTGAGCCGCCCGTTAACCCGGGTCCAGCAAGTTACCAGGCTGACGGTCACGATGCGAAATACCAGCCGTCTGCCGACGCTGGAGCTGCTAACGCAGTTGGAGTCTTCATCTCGCAAGTGCGTGATTGACTCGACGGGGCAAAGCCTGGCCTGGCTGCCGCCCGGGGAGGGTGCCACGGCACGACTGGATGCCCGTTGGACACGGCGTGGCATTCGTCCCCTGCCAAGCGTCCGCGTGACCAGCCGTTTTCCACTGGGCATGTTTCGCGCCTCGCAATCGTTTCGCTGCCAAGACACGGTCGCCGTTGCGCCGGCACGGCTCGACGCGTTGCCGATCGTGGTCGAAAAGTGGTTGGCCGAACAACGCGTCGATCAACTGGACGGTGGACGAATCGGAGACTCCTACCACTACATCGGCAGCCGTGAGTACCAGCCGGCGGTCGCCGTTCGGCGGTGGGATTTTGCTTCTTGGGCCCGTTTGGGACGCCCCATCGTCCGGGAATTTGAGCAACCGTCGCGGCAAGCCGTTTGGCTGGTGGTCGATACCTTTGAACGCCGAACGCTTGCGCATCGAGCCGGCTATGCAGGGAGTCGCCAAGCTCGCGCTACGCGGCTCGCGGGACGAGAGGAATTTGAGTTCTTGCTGCAAGTTGCCACCACCATCCTAGAACGTCTCGCAGAGTGCGGCATTGCGGTTCGCTTGGTGCTGGCTGAACAGGCACCTGGCCATCAACGAACGGCCTCCCAGAACAACCCGGCTCTCGACGTTTTCCTGAGTCGCTTAGCTGCCGCCCGTCCCATCGATCCCGGTCGTCAAGAGGCTTGGCTGAACGCTTGGCAATCATGCCGTGGCAACGCATCGCGAGGATTCTTGTTGCAGTCGGCAAGTGCGGCGTCCAGCGAGGGCGGACAAACCTTAGCATCGGAGCTACGCCGCCAGTTTGCCCACCTGGAAGTCGTGGCTGTTGCGCCCGCCGCGGTTCCCGCATCGAAGACCTTATGACCCTGCCTCCAGACAGAATGACAAACACGAGCACGATGCGAGTCGACTGGTGGATCTTGGCCGCGGTCGTCGCCGCACAAGCACTCTTTGTCGGCAGCACCTTTGGCAGCCAAACGGAATGCGTGCTGCTGATCGTAACGCTCGCCTTGACCAGTCAGTTGCCCAGCCTGCGCAGTGGGTTATGGCCAGGTTCCGAGCAGTGCTCGGAACAGTCCTTGGCAGATCGACCAAGCGATTCACAGCCATTGCCCGGGACTGGCCCGCACGCCTGTTCGCCATCTCCTTGGGTGACACTCCTGTGGTGGGTGGGGACGGTTGTGGCGGGAGCGTTCCGGGTCGCCTTTCGCGATGCGGCAATCGATGCGTCGCTGGTACTGGACGCGGTGGCCCACGGAGTCCTCGCGGGCGAGTTTGCAATCGTTGCCTTGACACTGCGTGGCCGTACGGCGCTGATGCCGATGATCGCGGTCACCATGATTGCCACCGTCTTGGCTGGAAACGGCTTGTCGGAAACGGAGCAGGTGCTGATCGGTTTTGCCACGGCAACGCTGCTCGCGCTGGCAAATTGGGTCGTCGGCCGTCCCTTGGCCCCCCGCAGTGGCACGCGGCACCTCCAAGCTACGAAGACTCCCCGCCAGGTCGGCACCCGGGGTGGAGCTGCCTTGCTGAGCGGATTGGTGCTCGCCGGTGTGCTGGTCGTGACGACGGTGCTGGCCGATAGTGTCGCGGGAACCTTGGAGTGGCTGGAAACACGCTACGATCCGCAATTGTTGCAAGCCGTTGCGGAGACCGATCTGGGTGGCCGTAGCCAACCGAAGTATGTCTCACGCGCAACGCTCAATAGCATCTCCGATCAATTGAACCTGTTGCCCCGATCGATCGCGCTGCGGGTCGTTGCCGATCGTCCGGCGGGCTACCTGCGGAGCCGAGTTTTTGATACCTACAGCGAAGGAGAATGGTTCTCGACCGCTTTGCCAACCGGAACGGAGGGACAGGCACTGCGTGTCTTGCCGCGAGTCGATCCCGCTCTGGTTCCTTTTTCGGTTCGCGGCAAGCCACTGCTGCAACTTCGTCCATTTGGGAAGATGTCGAACGATCGGAATACCGCCTCTCCTACCGCGGCAACGGTCGTCGCCGAGCGTGCCAAGTCATTTAATATTTTCACCATTGAAAATGATCCACGTCGCGGGAATCATATCTTCTTGGCCGTCGATACCGTCCTGCTTGAAGCTGGCAGTAGCGCGGTGCGAGCCAATTACCAAGACGTTATCGTGCGGGGGCTGAATGAACGACGACCTTACGTCGCCTACATGGCTCGGAAACCTTCTCCGGTGACTTTGTCTGCCGCCGAACGAGAGGTCTACCTGCAGGCTCCCGAAGGATCGGAGGCGATTGCCGCCAACATAGCGACGCAAATTTTTCAGGCAGGAGACACGTCGCGACAGCGTGGCGCCGCGGTACAACGTTTCTTTCATACCAATTTTCAGTACTCGCTCAAGCCGACCACGCGACCGCGGCAAGCCGATCCGATCGATTACCTGTTGCGTGTTCGGCATGCCGCTCACTGCGAGTACTTTGCCTCTGCGGCGATCGCGGTCTTGCGTGCCGGCGAGGTTCCATGCCGTTACGTCAGCGGGTATGTCGTGACCGAATACAACGACGAAACTCAACACTGGTTGGCGAGAAACAAAGACGCGCATGCTTGGGTGGAAGCTTTCGATCAAGAGAGCGG
Organism: uncultured Pirellulaceae bacterium; assembly: GCA_964477385.1. Taxonomy (GTDB): domain Bacteria; phylum Planctomycetota; class Planctomycetia; order Pirellulales; family Pirellulaceae; genus Roseimaritima. The sequence continues at coordinate 5,359 of CAYZHQ010000001.1, read as the reverse complement.
CGAGTGGTTTATTGTGGAAGCTACGCCGGGGCGACGGTATGTCGATCAACGGTTCAATCGGCTCGACGTCGCCAGCCAAAACAGCCAGGCCGCGGGAGACAATCCATTGATCGACCCCCGTTCGCTGCTCTCGCGATTGTGGGACGCCACCAGCGGCTGGGTCGGCCCGTTCGATCTCGTCGCTGTGGCGCGCTGGGTGCGACTGCCCTTGCTGACTTTCTTGCTGTCGTTTGGCGTGTGGAGATACTTCACCGCCACAGCCCGGGGAACCGGCTTGGATGATCGTTACCGGCAACCACTTCGCAAAATCGATCGCCAGTTGCGCAAGCGGGGCTGGGTGCGTGGGCCTAGCGAAACGCTGCATCAGTTTGCCGCTCGGATTCGTGCCAGTCACCCGACGCCCCATCCTGAGTGGCTGGTCGAAGTTGCCGACTGGTATGTGCGAGCGGCCAATGAGCGTTGCCAAGGCCAACCGCCTCCCAAGCTCCCACCGTTCTACTTGTAAGCAGTGGCGCTTGGCGGACTACTTGTGGCGTTCCGCCTTCGCCCGTGCAACCATCGCTTGCACCTGCTGCTGGATCCGCAGGCGCAGGGGGGGCGGGGCCAATGGCATCGCCAAACGGTAATTTGCCCGCGCCATCTTCAGGTTGCCTTCCGACTCGGCGATCTCAGCTCGCTTTAAGTAGCGACGCAAATGGTCGTTTTGCATTTGGGCCTGACCCTCGACGATCGCGGAGAGTTGCGCATGCTGTTGTTGGCGAGCCGCCGCAGCGACCGGATCGACGATTGTCGGGTAATTGCCCACCACCGGACGCAAGCCGGTCACGAAGGGACTGACTTGGCCTGAAAAGAAATGGCCTGGTTGCCCTTCGGTCACCGTTAGCGAAGGAGCCGCACCGACGATCGAACGGTGGCTCCCTTGGGCAAAGCCAAATCCGATCCGTCCCGATGCCCCGCCACCTAAATGGAATCCCACGCCACCGCGCAGGCCACTATTGGGGTCGGCCCTTCCAAACGGCGGAGCAAGCGGTCCCCCACCGGAATTGGCGAACCAGTTGGGGCCGCCAAGCGACCAATTCACCCCCGATTGCTCGTAATAGCTGGCCTGGATCCGCTGCATCGGCGTCGTCACCGTCACTTGCTGCTGTGCCATTGCCGGCGCGGTCGCGATCCCGACCAACAACAGCACGCGAAGGGGGAAATCCATTTTCATCGAGGCGGCTTTCTCTTGGAGAACGGTTGCTTCGGAACCTCCTCAGTATACGAAACTTACTCTCCATCGGCCAAGTTTTGGTTCGGTCATGCCACATCACATCACATCACATCAGATCAGATCAGATCAGATCAGATCGCGAGCAACCGATCCTGTTTGAGGCTGCCAGCCCTACTTTGATGCCTGACGACCGCGACCCGAGGGTCATTCTCGTCTTAAGCAGGCAGGTCGGAACGGAGGTCAAACCGCCGCCAAGCGCGGGCGGCGATTCCCAGCGTGGATAGGGCGATCGACCAAACAAACACCAAAATCCCGCCAGCCAAAACAGGCAAGCGAACTGGTTGGTCGAAGGTCCGGGCACAGAACAAGGCCCACACCACGAGCACTGCCGTGGCAACCGCCCATAAGCAGCCTTTGCCGATGAAAACCAGTTTCGTGCGGATGAACATTTCGATCCCTTCTTGCTTCAGACGATGTGGGAAGGCCAGAAACAATGCGTTCTCCAACGCAAAGGCAAACACCGCGGTGCCCGCCAAAGTGGTCAACCAAAACACCGCCTGTAGCGCCGAAACGGGACGCACCGCCATCGCGATGAAGACGACAATGACTTGAAACAAAATGGTGACCGCGACCGGTACGGCAATTTGACCGATCACCATCGCCAGGGGACGCAGCGGTAGGGCTGCAAGCGGTAACAGGATTTCGATATCTCGGCGGAAATCCATTTTCAGTGCCGGTGGCGCGAGCAACAGCGTGTAAAACGTCAACCCGCCGATCACATCCAGCACCGTCCCGGTTCCGAATCCGCCCAACCAGATCGGTAGCAATGACAGCACCCCGGGAATCGCCAGGCTGACAAACACCATCGCTCGATAGCGGCGGAGCGTCACCAACTGGCGCGACGCAAGAGGCCCGATGCCGCCCCAGAACGGCAGGTGCCGGAGCCGTTCGCCATGAGGCCGCCGCCGATCGATAATGGCATCGTCAGCTTGACCTGCCCGCGAGACGGTTCGACCGCTGCGAAAGTCCGCCAACCGTTGACGCTCGCGTTTCAAGTGCCCTACTCGCGCTATTCCCTCTGCCCGCAGGGTCAATACCAAGAGCCCCCCGATCATGGCCAACGCCCACAGCATCGATGCCCATTGAAAAAAAACTATCGATTCGGAAGTTGCCAGTGTGGCAAAGGGCTGGAAGATAATGGCAAGACGCTGAACCGAAGCGTCCGCAGCGGTCTCTCCCAGAGCGGCGAAAACATGCATGACAAACCGCACCGGAGCGGTATGGTCCCAGGTCCCGTGCCAGCGCAAACTCGCTCGTAACAGCACCTGCGCGGCGATCGCCGATGCCATGCCTGTCGCCAACACACGCAGCCAAGCGGTGCCGCGTTGGGAGAGCCCCGACGCAAATGTAAAGATCAGCAATCGGATCAGCTCTAAACTCAGCAAAGCCGCAATGATCGCCACCGCCGCCAGCCACGGCTGCGGTGTATCGCGTGCCAGCAAGACGCACAGCAAAGTCGCTTTCAAAAACGTCGGGACCAACACCACAATGGCTTTGTAGAGTACCAGTGTCCAACGCGGCAGCGGTGAACAGCCCAGCCACAAACGCTGGGCAGGTGACATGCCAAGATCGACTTCCGGTGCTTGCCAGGCGGCCCGAACGAGATGGAACATGACATAGAGCGTCAAGCCACCGGACAGCCAACGATGCAGGCTTTGCAGATCCGCCGGAGGACGCATCCAGGCGGCCGCTAAAAAGTAAGGTAGCCACAGCGCCGCAGGGATCAACACCAAGATCGTCGGCAGCAGCCGCTTTGGCGATCGCAACCGTTGACCGGTGCGGCGCAGCCGAGCCCCATATTGCCGCAGAATCAGACGAACCAACACTGCCACCGGAGCGCTCATGCAATCCCTTCGACCACGGCGGCGTCCAACGTCGAAGCAAAGAACGCCTCTTCCAAGGTTTGTATCTGGTCGGCTTGCTGGCGAAACTGCGCAGTGGGACCAAAGAATTGGCTGCGCCCCTCGTGCATCACCAGCAGGTGCGTGCAGACATCTTCGATCATCGCCAGCAGGTGGCTGCTGATGATGATGGTCGCTCCCGCAGCCGCACGCTCGCGGACCGATTTCAGCAGCGTCCGAATTCCCGGCGGGTCGAGCCCCGTCAAAGGCTCGTCGAGCAGAATCACCGTAGGCTGATAAAGATAGGCACAGCAGACGGCCAGCTTTTGCCGCATCCCCCGCGAGAGGGCTCGCGCTGCAACGGCTTGTTTGTCCAACAAATCGAACTCGCCAAGCAATGCCTCGCCGCGCTGCCGGAACTGAGGGACTTGATAGATGCCGCCGATTAAGTCGATATGCTGACCGACCGATAAATCGTCGAACAAAGGCGGATCATCGGGAACGTACGCCAGCTTCCGGCGGACTTCGAGAGGCTCCTGCGCTACATCGTGGCCGGCAACCTGCAGTCGCCCGCCGGACGGGTCGACCAGGCCAGCCAACGAACGCATCGTCGTCGTTTTGCCAGCTCCGTTTTTTCCGACTAACCCGCAGATCTGACCCGCTTCCAGCGAAAACGACAGACGATCGACCGCCAGCGTGTCGCTGTAGATTTTTTCGAGTGCTTCGACGACGATCATCTGGCTCCCCCCGCAATGACAAACGTAGATGCCCGAAGCATAGGTCACGTTTGTGCCGCGGGAGCGATCAAGCCGCGCGACGCAGCGGAATCGTGCCCGTGCGAGCCGTCTCCCGCGATTCCACACTTTCTTCCGCAGCGTTTGCTTCGGTCGAGGCGTCGGGCCAAGGGGTTCCAGTCCGAGGTTGCCGTACTCCCAGCAACCGGCCCAATGCCGTTCGTCGAACAGCCACTTCAAAAGTCGCCAACCCCAGCAAGAGAGTCACGGAAAAGGCGAGCGTGACCTTTAGCAACGGGGACGCTGTCGGCAGGAGGACCTTCAAATCGGTATGCAGCAGCCCCATCAACGGATGATGGACGAGGTAAATCCAAAACGAAGCCGCAGCGATATAACGGACCGCTCGGTTGGAGACCGTGAGGGTCCGCATCGCCACCCCGATCAGACCGGTCGGTACGCCCCAAGCTGCCGCGACGGTCGCTGTTACCATCAACAGCCGGACAATCGGAGATCCGTTGCCGGCGAGGTATTGATTGCCGGCGATCACGCCCGCAATCGTTGCTACCACGCCGATCAACAGGACCCGCGGCCCTAACCGGCGGGTCCGACGCAGTTCGGCATCGTAAATTGCCAACCAAATGCCACCAGCGAAGAAGGTACCGCTGTAGATCCACTTCGATGCGAACGGCAAAAAGCTGTGCTGAAAGCCAAACACCACTTCAGGGGCGATGGTCAATGTCACCGCGCCGATGGCGAACAACGCGTAGAGGGAACTTCGACGCAGCCAATAACGCGCCGACAAGGTCTGCCAGCGAGCCGGCCAATACGCATGGGCCAAGGCATACACCGCGCAGTACAAAAACAGATATTGCAAAAACCACAGGTGACTAAGCCCCCACAAATGTTGATCTTGCCCTGCTTCGAATTTTAAACTCCGCAGCTTGCGGAAATCGATCTGTCCCTCCACGACCCAACCGAGCAGCCAACTGTACAGATCGAGCGGCAGAATCACCGCACCGACGACGACCAACGGCAAGAGCAACCGCGACGCACGATGCTTGACGAAGTCGCGATGGCCACGTTTGCGGAGCAGGCTGACGGCGAAAAAACCTGCCATCACCAGAAACAGCGGCATGATGAACAGTTCGATGCTCCAAAACAGACTGTTAATCAGCGAGCTGGGAGCGTCTTTTACCGGCCATGCCAAACCTTGCATGGCATGCGTTAAATAAGGCACGCAGGCGTGCAGCATCACCACACAGAAAACCGCCACCGCACGCAACCATTCAAACGGGCTTAGCCGCTCGCTGGAGAGTTCCGACATTGCTCAACATTCCCTTCCGACGAAAAAACCGCTCCCGGATGTTAGGAAATTTTCCTCCCTCGAGAAAAGACAGACTCCGAAGTTTCTTCGTGGATGGGCGCGGGACATGGCTAAGCAGGTTTGCAGGAATCCTTCCGCAGAACTCTGCTTAGCCGTTTGGGCGATAGCCCCGGTTGTATTCAGGAAC